>NZ_BJYR01000014.1 GCF_007991615.1 Novosphingobium sediminis
TTGAGAAGGAAGCGAAACCGCCGTTCCCTGCCGGTGAAGGGGCATATATGTAGGGGGTTCCGACCCGTCAACGGCTTTCTGCATTTTTTCTGCAACAAGTCCCAAACCCCCCGAAAACTCGGCACTTTGCGAATGTTGCGCAATTGGGAAGAATCCGGTCGCCAGCGAGTTACTTTCGAGAATCGCCAGCAAATCCGGGGATTCGCATAGATTCGCCAAACGATTCGGTTTCGTAAGCAAAACCTTAAGCGCCTCAGGGTTAGTCCGAATTGGAGATGACCAGCGATTCCCCCTGGGTGCCCCCTTCCGCAACTACTGAAGGAGGGGCGAGTGTTCCTGACGTGCGCGCGCACGGGGATGCGCGCGTGTCCGTGATCGTGCCTGCCTATGGTGTCGCGCATCTTCTCGGCGAAGCCCTCACGTCGCTGCAGCGCCAGTCTTTCACCGAGTGGGAATGCATCGTCATCGATGATGGCGCGCCCGATGATGTCGCGGGGGCGGTGGCGCCCTTCCTTGTCGATCCCCGCATCCGCTTTCTCGCGACAGCGAACCACGGTGTCTCGTCGGCGCGCAATACTGCTATCGCCGCCTCCACCGCGCCGCTCGTCGCGCTCCTTGATGGCGACGATCTGTTTCGTCCCGGTTATCTCGCCGCGGTCGTGCCGATCCTCGAGAACGAACCGGACGTCCGCCTTGTCACCTGCAATGCCTTGATCTTCGGCGCGGTCGCGCGGCTGCGCACCTGCGTGGAACGTCCGCAGCCAATGCACGGCACGCTGGCGCAGGTGCTCGACCGCTCGTTCAACGTCTATATCGGCACCACCTTCCGCCGTGCAGACTTCGACGCGATCGGCGGCTTCGATACGCGCATGGCCCAGTCGGAGGATTTCGATCTGTGGGTGCGGCTGATGATGATCGGCGGCACTGCGCGCTACATCGATACAGTGCTGGGTGAATATCGCGTCCGTCCGGGCAGCGCCTCGGCCAATGCCGGGCGGATGCTGCTTGGCAATATCCGCACCTATGAGAAAGCGCGCGCTGCCCTGCCGGCCGGTGCGCCCGAGATCCCATTGCTAGACCGGCTGCTTGCCGACAGCCGCGCCGCGCTTGACTTCGAGCACGCGATAGATTGCATCGTCGATGGCGATACCAGGCGGGGGCTCGCCGCGCTTCACCGGGCCCGCAGTCAGGTCGGCGGGATTACCTGGCAGCTTTCCTTCATGCTCTGGCAACTCTTCCCCGCACTGGCCCGGCCGATGCTGCGCTGGCGCCGCCGCGCCCACAGCCGCGGCGCGGCTGGATCCGCGGTCTATCCCAGCTTCCTCGAATCCGAGGGCTGAGCATGACCCGCACCGATCGCCTCATTGCCGAGCTTGCCGAACAGCCGCCCGTCATGTCGGTCCGCACCGCGGCTGCATGGGCGTTGGTCTCGCAATACTCCTCCTTCGCGATCCAGTTCGCCACGAGCGTCGTCCTCGCGCGCTGGTTCATCACCCCGGCCGAGCTTGGCCTGTTCTCGATTGCCTTTGCCGCGATCACGCTCGTCGCATTCCTGCAGGACTTCGGCGTCACCCGCTACATCAATGGCGAGCGCGATCTTACTGCGGAAAAGCTCCACACCGCCTTCACCGTCTCGGTCGCCTTTGCCTGGGGCATTGCGCTCCTTGCCATTCTCGCCTCTGGTCCGATCGCCGCGTTCTATCACGATCCCGCGATGCGCCCGGTGGCACTGGTGATCGCCTGCTCCTATCTTCTGGTTCCGCTGGCGATCGTTCCGCAGGCAACTTGCCAGCGGCGGATGGACTACAAGTCCAACACCATGATCGAGGTCGGCTCCGCCATCGCCAATGCCGGTGTCGCGATCACGCTGGCTCTGTTCGGCTATGGCGCGCTGGCCCTCGCGTGGGGCGCCTTTGCCCAGCAAGCGGCGCGGCTGATCGTCAGCCAATGGCGCGCAGGGCTCATGTTGCCGTGGCCGCTGCGGATCGAAGGCGCGGCCCCGGTGTTCCGGCTGGGCGGTACCAACAGCGCGCAGGCCATGTGCAATTCGATCACCGGCCGTGCTCCCGAGCTCGTCATCGGCCGCCTCATCGACAACGTCGCGGTCGGCCTGTTCGCCCGCGCCTCGGGCCTTGCGCTGCAGCTGCGCCTGCTCGTTGCGGGCGCGGTAACCGGTGTGTTCTATCCCGCCTTCCGCCGCGTACGCGACAACGGGGAGCCGCTCGGCCCGCCATACTTGCGCGTGGTTGCTGCTTACACCGGGGTGACATGGCCAGCGATGGCGGGCATCGCCGTCCTCGCCGAGCCGATCATCCACCTCCTCTATGGGGAGCGGTGGCTTGCCGCTGCGCCGCTGCTTGGCTGGGTCGCGCTCTCGCAGCTCTGCTATGTCGCCATTCCGCTCAATGGCGATCTGCCCGTGCTGTTGGGCCGGATGCGCAGCCTGCTTCACCGCAACCTCGCCGAGACCGCCGCATCGGTGCTCCTCCTTGCGCTGACGGCACCATTCGGCCTGATCTGGGTTGCCATCTCGCGTTTTGGCCATGGCATAGTGTTCATGCTCATCTATGCGCCGTTCATGCGGGAGTTGCTCGGTTTCCGCTGGCGTGAGCTGGCTGTCATCTACCTGCGCAGCCTCGTGGTAACCGCCGCCGCGATCTTGCCGGTCCTGGTGGGCTATCACGCATGGGCGCCGCCGGCCGAGGCTGGCGCGCTGCAAATGCTGGTCACTGCCAGTGCCGGGGCGCTGCTCTGGCTCATCGCACTTCGCCTGATCGGCCACTCGCTGTTTGCCGAGATCACCGGGCTTCTCGGCGAACTTCTCGGCGCAATCCGCCTCCGCCGCGTGGAACCCGCAAGACCCTGAAATACATAGGCAGCGCCCAAGGAAAGGCGTATGCTCCGGCGCAGGAGAAGGACGCCATGGGTCTGCTCGCACTCGCATCAGCCGGCGCGCTTGCGCTGGCCACACCCGCACCGGTGCCTCCGGCAGAGGCCGGGTCGGGCGCGGTCGACGTCGTCAAGGCCGATATCGATCGGCACGACCGCATGACGGTCCCGGTCCGGATCGGTCAGGCTGGCCCTTACGATTTCCTCGTCGATACCGGCGCCGAACGAACCGTGCTCGCCCGCGATATTGCCACGCGGCTCCAGTTGCCGATGTCCGGCAAGGGCCTTCTCATCGGCATCGCCGGCACGCAGAGCGTCGATCTTGTCGAAGTCGACGAAATCAACCTCGGCCGCCGCAGCTTCTACGGCCTCACCGCCCCGCTGCTCGAAAGCAACAATATCGGCGCGGATGGCATCATCGGGCTCGACAGTCTGCAAGACCAGCGCGTCCTCCTCGATTTCGCCAAGAAGCGCATGACCATCGGCGATGCGATGCAGCTCGGCGGCAGCCGCGGGTTCGAAATCATCGTCCAGGCCAGGCGCCGCTCGGGCCAGCTCATCATGACCAACGCTCTGATCGACGGCGTCCGCACAGATATCGTGATCGACACCGGCTCCGATACCTCGATCGGTAACCGCGCGCTGCAGAAGGCGCTGGCCCGCCGCCACAAGGGCGAAACGACCGAGCTTCAGTCCGTTACCGGGCAGACCATCATGGCCGATATCGCCATGGCCCGCACAGTGAAGCTCGGCACGATGACGATGAGCAATTCGATGCTCGTGTTTGCCGATACCCCCGCCTTCGAGAAGCTCGAGATGGTGAAGCGCCCGGCGATGTTCATGGGCATGAACCAATTGAAGCTGTTCCACCGCGTCGCCATCGACTTTTCGACCAAGCGGATCCTGTTCGATCTGCCGGACAACGCGGAAATCCCGATCCGGTTCTGAGGTGCCTTCATTCACGAATGCCCCGCTTTTCCGGCGTCATCCCCAACCCGCTGATGCTGAGCTCATCCTGAGCCTGCCGAAGGACGAAGCATCTTGGGCGGCGGTCGTGCCAGCACCCTTCGGCAAGCTCAGGGTGAGCGGGGTTGGGATGAAGGCGTAAGAGGCGGAAAAACCCCATAAGCACTGGCGAAACGCGCCAAACCTCCTATCTGAAGGCTCATGCCGCCAGATACCGCAACCAACACTGCAGATGCCCGCCACGATGGCTGGGGCACGCTTCGCCGCTTCCTGCCCTACCTCTGGCCGCGCGATAACCCGGTGCTCAGGCGACGCATCATCGGCGCCACGCTGCTGATCCTCGCGGCGAAGGCGACCACCCTCGCCCTCCCCTATGCCTACAAGCGCGCCATCGATGCGATGAGCCTGCCGGGCGGCGTTCAGGGCCTTGGCCCCGGCACGACCAGCGGCGCCTACGCCATCGCGCTTGCCTTCGTCCTCGCCTATGCGCTCGGCCGGTTCAGCGGCGTCGCCTTCGACAACCTGCGCAACATCGTGTTCGAGCGCGTCGGGCAGGATGCCACCCGCGCGCTGGCAGAAGACGTGTTCGGCCGCCTTCACAAGCTGTCGCTGCGCTTCCACCTCGCCCGCCGCACCGGCGAAGTCACCAAGGTGATCGAGCGCGGCACCAAGAGCATCGACGTGATGCTCTATTTCCTGCTGTTCAACATCGCGCCCACGGTGATCGAACTCGCCGCTGTCGCGATCATCTTCTACATCAGCTTCGGCTGGCCGCTCGTTGCCGCCACCGCGCTCGCCGTCGTGCTCTATGCCTGGACCACGCGCACGATTACCGAATGGCGCAATGCCCTGCGTGAGAAGATGAACCGGCTCGACGGGCAGGCCATGGCCCGCGCGGTCGATTCGCTGCTCAACTATGAGACGGTGAAGTACTTCGCCGCCGAAGCGCGCGAGGAAGCCCGCTACGCGCAGGCCACCCGCGCCTATGCCGATGCGGCGGTGAAGAGCGAGAACTCGCTTGGCCTGCTCAACATCGCGCAGGCGCTTATCGTCAACCTGCTGATGGCGGGCGCGATGGCCTACACCGTGTGGGGCTGGTCGCAGGGCCGACTCACGGTAGGCGATGTCGTCTTCGTCAACACCTACCTCACCCAATTGTTCCGCCCGCTCGACATGCTCGGCATGGTCTACCGCACCATCCGCCAGGGCCTGATCGACATGGCCGCCATGTTCAAGCTGATGGACGAGCCGCAGGAAGTGGCGGATGCGCCCGGCGCCCCTGCCCTCCTGATCCGCCAGCCCACAGTCGTGTTCGACAATGTCACGTTCGGCTACGACCCGGACCGCACGATCCTCCATGGCCTGAACCTCGAGATCGCCGCCGGCAGCAAGGTGGCCATCGTCGGCCCCTCGGGCGCGGGCAAGTCAACCATCGCGCGGCTGCTGTTCCGCTTCTATGATCCGCAGGCCGGGCGCATCCTGATCGACGGACAGGACATCCGTCTTGTCACGCAAGTTTCCTTGCGCGCCGCACTCGGCATCGTTCCGCAGGATTCAGTCCTGTTCAACGATACCATCGGCTACAATATCGCCTACGGGCGCGACGGCGCCGGCCCTGCCGATGTCGAAGCCGCCGCCCGCGCTGCCGCGCTGATGCCGCTGATTGATCGCCTCCCCAAGCGCTTCGAAACCGAAGTCGGCGAACGCGGCCTCAAGCTTTCGGGCGGCGAGAAGCAGCGCGTCGCCATCGCGCGCACGCTGGTCAAGAACCCGCCCATCGTCCTCTTCGACGAAGCGACCAGCGCGCTCGATACCCGCACCGAGCAGGACATCCTGTCCACCATGCGCGGCCTTGCCGAGCAGCGCACCACGATCTCGATCGCGCACCGCCTTTCGACTATCGCCGATTCCGACCGCATCTTCGTGCTCGATCAGGGCCGCCTCGTCGAAAGCGGCGGCCACCTCGAACTGCTGCGCCGCGACGGCCTCTACGCCGAGATGTGGAACCGGCAGGCCGCCGAGCAGGCAGACCTCAGCGAAGCGGCGGAGTAGGCAAGGCGGGCGATGCTCTCTCTCGCCCTCTTCCTTGCCGCCCTGCAGGCCGAACTTGCGCCGCCGCCGCCGGTACCCTGCGCTGACAAGGGCGGCCTGCTGCCCGGTACCGGCCTCTGCCGCGCCGATGCGCTCGCCCGGCTACCACGCGGCGCGTGGGCTCCTCCGCAAGGCTGCGATGTCACCGCTCAGGAAGCCCAACTCACCGGCGGCCGCTGGCTGCTCTACGCTGCACAGCGCTGCGGCGAGAAGACCGCCCGCCTCACGGTAACGCCACAGCAAGGTGGCGCGCTCGTGCTGCGCTATGCCGAAACCGCCCGCAATACCGAGCTCATGGGCCGCAAGGCGCTGACCATCGTCGAAAGCAATCCGGCGCACCTCGCGGTCTACACCCTCGCCTCCGCCGGCCTGCCCCAGCCCCAGACCCAGCGCTGCGCCCTGCGCACGCCGCGCGGCGAGGGTTATCCCTACGATGCCTTTGTCTACGATCTCGCCGCCAGCGAATCCCGCGTGACTGCCGCACTGGACCTGCCCTGCGGTCCCTTTGGCCGTTCCGCCTGGCCTGATACCTACTGGCGCCTCTTCTCCGGCATCGGCGTCTATTTCCAGTCCGCCGGTGACCGGCCCGAGTTCGATCCGGAAAGCCTGACGGTGTTCAAGCCCTGAGCCAGCGCTCAGCCGCCCGCGCTCACTTCACCACATCGGCCTCGTGCCAAACAACCGCCTGCGCCGCCTTCATGCAGCCGCCCTCCTCGTCCCACGTGATCGTGGGCGAACCATAAAGCCGCCAGCCCTGCATCAGCGCTTCCGAAACGCGCTCGCAAAAGGCGCGGTCGTCCTTTCCGGTGAGAAGGCGGTAGATCGGGCGGTCATCGGGGGTCGTGTACATCCCCGTACCATAGGGCAATAAGCCCGGAGACGCACCGGCAATCCTTGCATTCTCCGCCGCTTGGGGCACCTTCCGCCGCGCGGAGGGCAGCAATGGACGCAAATACGGCAGCGGGTACACCCGAAAACGGCGATCTGTTCGGCCAGCCCAAGGGCCTCTGGGTGCTCGCCAGCACGGAGTTCTGGGACCGCATCTCGTTTCACGGCATGGTCGCCATGCTCGTGCTCTACATGACCGGCGACTTGCTGCTGCACCCAGACCGCGTCGCCACGATCATCGGCTTCGCGCCCTATCGCGCCGCGCTCGAGGCCCTTTCGGGCACGCTGAGCCCGCAGGCGCTCGCGCTGCAAACTTTCGGCTATTACTACGCCTGCGTGACCGGCCTGCCGCTGATCGGCGGCTGGATGGGCGACCGCGTGATCGGCCGCAAGCTCGCAGTCGGCGGCGGCGCCGCGATGATGACGGCGGGCCACTTCGCCCTCGCCTTTGACCGCACGTTCCTCATCGCACTCGTGCTCCTGATGTGCGGCGCGGGGCTCCTGCGCGGCAATCTCTCGGCGCAGATCAAGTCGCTCTATGCCGATGGCGACCCGCGCGAGGTCAACGCCTTCCAGTACTACTACCTCGGCATCAATTTCGGCGCCGCCGCCGCACCGATCCTCAGCGGCAGCGTCGCCGCGATCTGGGGCTGGCATGCGGGCTTTGCCGTCGCGGGCTTTGGCATGCTGATCGGCCTCGCGCTCTACCTCGCCGGCCAGCGCTGGCTCCCCGCCGAACAGCAACGCGCCCGCGCGCCTTCGGGCAAACGAGCCTCCCTCACCCCCGGCGAGCGCCGCCGCGTCTTCGGCCTGCTCCTTATCTGGCCGCTCGTCGTCGGATACTGGACCGCGCAGGCGCAGATCTGGAACGTCTACAATATCTGGCTGCGCGACACGGTGAACCTCGACGTCGGCGGTTTCTCCGTCCCCGTCCCGTGGTTCCAATCGCTCGATGGCCTCGCGCCGGGCCTGTTCATCCCGCTCGTGCTGTGGATCTGGAGCCTTCAGGCAAAGCGCGGCCGCGAACCGGATGTGCTGACCAAGCTTGCCATCGGCAGCGTGATCTTCGGCCTCAGCGTCGGCCTGCTCGCCGCCGGACCGCTGCTTGCCAACGCGCAGGGCCGCGCGCCCATCGCGCTGCCGCTGCTATTCCACATCACCTCGAACTTCGGCGCGATGTACTACGCCCCCGTCATCCTTGGCCTCTACGGCACCCGCGCCCCGCAGTCCTTGCGCGGCACGCTGGTCGGCGTGAATTACATGGCCGTTGCCGCCGGCAGCGTCCTCAGCGGCTGGATGGGGGGCCTCTACGAATCGATGGGCCCCGCCCCATTCTGGCTCCTCAATGCCGCGATCTGCACCGGCGCAGGCCTTGCCATCGCCCTGTTCGCACCGGCGCTGAACCGCCTGCTCGCGCAGGATGAGGGCTAGGAACCCCTACGCCTCACCCACCAGACCCGCTCATGCTGAGCTTGTCGAAGCATCAGCCGCAACGGCCGCGCCAGCACCCTTCGACAAGCTCAGGGTGAGCGGGGATCGCTTGCAGGATTACAGGATATACTTCGAAAGGTCCGCATTCCCGGCGAGACCGCCCAGCCGCTCGCTCACATAAGCCGCGTCCACCGTCACCGTCGTCCCGCGCCGGTCTTCGGCCTCGAAGCTCACTTCATCGAGCAGCTTTTCCATCACCGTCTGCAGCCGCCGCGCGCCGATATTCTCGACTGTTTCGTTCACTTGCGCCGCGGTCTTCGCCACCGCACGGATCGCGTCCTCGGTGAACTCGACCTCTACCTGCTCGGTCGCCAGCAACGCGCGGTACTGCTCGACCAGATTGGCGCGTGTCGACGAGAGGATATGCACGAAGTCATCCTCCGAAAGCGCCGCCAGTTCCACCCGGATCGGCAGGCGGCCCTGCAGTTCGGGGAGCATGTCGCTCGGCTTGGCCACATGAAACGCGCCCGATGCGATGAACAGCACGTGGTCAGTCTTCATCGGCCCGTACTTGGTGGCGACCGTCGTGCCCTCGATCAGCGGCAGCAAATCGCGCTGCACGCCCTCGCGGCTCACCGAACCGCCGCGCACGTCGCTCACCGCGATCTTGTCGATCTCGTCGATGAACACGATGCCATTCGTTTCGGCATTGATGAGCGCCGCCCGCGCGACATCGTCCTGATCCATCCGCTTTTCGGCTTCTTCGTCGACCAGCTTGTCCCACGCATCCGCCACGCGCAGTTTGCGGCGCTTCAGCGGCTTCTGGCCAAACGCCTTGCCCATCATCTCGGACAAGTTGATCATGCCGATCCCGCCTTGCATGCCCGGGATTTCCATCTGCTTGGCGGGCGTATCCTCCACCTCGATCTCGACTTCGACGTCGTTCATCGAGCCTTCAGTGATCCGCTGGCGGAAGCTCTCGCGCGTCGCTTCGCTCGCGCCGTCGCCCACCAGAGCCTTGAGCAGCCGGTCCATTGCCGCCTTGCTCGCCGCCTCACGCACGGCTTCGCGCCGCCGGTCCTTTTCCAGCCGCACCGCTTCTTCAACCAGGTCGCGCGCGATCTGCTCCACATCGCGGCCTACATAGCCGACTTCGGTGAACTTGGTCGCCTCGACCTTCACGAACGGCGCATCCGCCAGCTTCGCCAGCCGCCGGCTGATCTCGGTCTTGCCGCAGCCCGTCGGCCCGATCATCAGGATGTTCTTCGGCGTCACCTCATCGCGCAATTCGGGCGAGAGCTTCTGCCGCCGCCAGCGATTGCGCAGCGCCACCGCAACAGCCTTCTTGGCATCGCGCTGGCCCACAATATGCGCATCGAGCGCGGCAACAATGGCTTTGGGAGTAAGGGTATCGGTCATGGAATCTCTCACTTCCCTCCCACTCGCGGGAGGGCGTTTCCTGTCTTCTCCCCTCCCGCTTGCGGGAGGGGTCGGGGTGGGCTTGTTCGCGGCAGCCGCCGCGCTCAGATTTCTTCCAGCGTCACGCGGTCATTGGTGAAGACGCAGACCTCGGCCGCAACCTGCATGGCCCGCCGCGCGATCTTTTCGGCATCGTCCTCGTAGGGATCGAGCGCCCGCGCCGCCGCCAGCGCATAGTTCCCGCCCGAACCGATGGCGGCAATCCCGCCTTCCGGCTCGAGCACATCGCCATTGCCGGTAAGGATCAGCATCGTCTCGGCATCCGCGACGATCATCAGCGCTTCCAGATTGCGCAGGTACTTGTCGGTGCGCCAGTCCTTGGCGAGCTCAACCGCAGCGCGCATCAATTGTCCGCGATGCTGCTCCAGCTTGCGCTCCAGCCGCTCGAAGAGAGTGAAGGCGTCAGCGGTGGCGCCCGCGAATCCGGCAATCACCTTGCCTTCCCCGATGCGCCGAACCTTGCGCGCATTGGGCTTCATCACGGTGTTGCCCATGGAAACCTGCCCGTCACCGGCAATGACGGTGCGGCCGTTCTTCTTGACGCCGATGATGGTCGTTCCGTGCCACTGCACGAGCCCGTGGGCTGAATGGGAGTCTGTCATGCGCCCGATATGGGAGGCGCATTTTGCCATTCAAGCCGAAGCGATCAGCTGCCGTTCGGACCGGAACCCTGCGGACCGCCGCCGACACCGCCCTGGCCCGGAATCGCGCCAACCGAACCGATGTTGCCGAACAGATCCTCGAAGAAGCTGCGGTTGCGGCCCAGCGTCGGCGTCTTGTGGCCGTCCGGGTTCAGCGAGACGACCTTTTCCATGCCGCGCCGATCGACGGAGGCGACATTGCCCTTCTCGTCGAAGCTCACCATCAGCACGTTCTGCGTTTTCGCCTGCGGCCGTTTGAACGGGCGCTGCTTGGTGTCGATCGAGACGTAGTACCAGATCTGCTTGCCGAACTCGCTCTTGAAGGTCGGCTGGCCCAGCGCCCGCTCGACCGAAGTGCGGTTGTCGATACCGGGCTGGACCGAACCCGTCAGCGCCGGATCGATCAGATAGCCACGGTGGTCCTTGATGCTGGCGCAGCCGCCGGCCATCAGCGTCAGCGCACCCAGCGCCGATGCTGCCAGCAGTCTCGTGTTCCAGCCCTTGCCAAGCATGCTTCACTCCGAATTCACCGGGCCGCCGACGTTGCCGCCGTGCCCATCGGGGCGTTTGCCAATTGGCCCGCGCACCCTATATCGCCGTCTATCGCCACGTGCCTTACGGTGCACGGCGCGTTACTGCAATGGCGCTCAGCCGCTTTCCCAGCCCTGAACCGCGCCGCAAGCCAAGAAGGACGCCATCCCCATGTCATTCCTCGCCCGCCTCTTCGGCACTCGCCAGGATGATCGCGATTCGGTGCGCGAACTGTGGCACCGCACCGTCGCCATCGCGCGCGAGAAGGAATGGTACCGCGATTGCGGCGTGGCTGACACGCTCGCCGGGCGGTTCGACATGATCACGCTGGTGCTCAGCCTCGTCATGCTGCGGATGGAGCGCGAGGAAGAATTGATCGCTCCCAGCGCCCGGCTCACCGAACTGTTCGTCGAAGACATGGACGGCCAGCTGCGCGAACAGGGGGTGGGCGATGTCGTCGTTGGCAAGCACATCGGCAAGCTGATGGGAACGCTCGGCGGCCGCCTCGGCGCCTACCGGGAAGGCCTTGCCGGTGGTGAGGACACCATGGCCGAGGCCGTCCGCCGCAATGTCACGCTCACATCGGGCACCGATCCGCTCCTCACCGCCCAGCGCGCCCGCGCGTTTGCGGCGGGGCTCGCGCTGGTCCCCGGCTTCCGCGTGCTTGCCGGAGAAATCGGACGATGACCGCGCCGGAGCCGGAATACAGCCATCTGGTCGATCTGCGCCAGATCACCGATGCGCCGCTCACGCTTGTGGCCGACGAAGCCGCCCGCCGCCGCCTTGCGGGACGCTTCGGTATAACGGCCATTTCCGCGCTGGAGGCCACTGTCCAGCTCGTGCGTGAGGGCGAGCAGGTGACCGCCACCGGCCGCCTCGTTGCCGATGTCATCCAGGCCTGCCGCGTCTCGGCAGAGGACTTGCCCGTCCATATCGACGAGCCCATCCACATGCGCTTCGTGCCTCCTGCGGGTGCCATCACGCCGGACGAAGAAATCGAACTCACCGCCGACGATTGCGACGAGATCGAATATGAAGGCACTGCCTTCGATCTCGGCGAAGCGATCGCGCAGACCCTCGCGCTAGCCATAGATCCCTTTGCCGAAGGCCCGAACGCGGACGCCTTTCGCGCCGAACATGGCCTCAATGATACCGCCAAATCCGGCCCCTTCGCCGCCCTTGCGGCACTGAAGAAGGACTGATCCGGTGGACCAGCCCACGTCACCCGCGCGCACCACGCCAGGTGCGGGGCCAATGCGCGGCCCAAAGGGTGGCCACCGCGACCTGACGCAGGGCCCCATCCTCTCCACCTTGCTGATCTTCTCCGCGCCAACGCTCGCCTCGAACATCCTTCAGGCACTCAATGGTTCGGTCAATTCGGTCTGGGTCGGCCGCCTGCTCGGCGATTCCGCGCTCGCGGCCACCGCCAATGCCAATGTCGTGATGTTCCTGCTGTTCGCCGCCGTTTTCGGCTTCGGCATGGCCGCCACGGTCAAGGTCGGGCAGGCGTTCGGCGCAGGCAACGTCGATGCCGCGCGCCGCACCTTCGGCACCGCCATCGGCCTTTGCGTCGGCCTCAGCCTTGTCCTCGCGCCGCTCGGCTGGTTGCTCACCCCGCATCTCCTGCATGCGATGAGCACCCCGCCAGAAATCTTCGGCTTCGCACTCATCTACCTGCGGCTGATCTTCGTCGCGATGCCCGCGTCCACCATCACCGTCATCATGGGCATGGGCCTGCGCGGCGCTGGGGACGCGCAGACATCGCTGCGCTTCATGATCGTCTCGGTCGTGCTCGATGTCGGGCTCAACCCGCTGCTGATCGGCGGCTTTGGCCCGATTCCGCCGCTTGGCATCGCAGGCTCCGCGCTCGCCACCGCCATCGCCGCCTATGTCTCGATGGCCGGCCTCATCATCTACGTCTATGCCAAGAGCCTGCCGCTGCGCTTGCGCGGGCGGGAACTGGCCTATCTGATCCCGCACCCCGCAGAGCTGCGCTACATCCTCACCAAGGGCCTGCCGATGGGCGCGCAGATGCTGATGATCTCGGCCTCGGGCCTCATCATCATCGGCCTCGTCAATCAGGAAGGCGCGATGACGAGCGCGGCCTATGGCGCCTCGCTGCAGGTCTGGACCTACCTGCAAATGCCCGCGATGGCGATTTCCGCTGCGCTCAGCGCGATGGCGGCACAAACCATCGGCGCCGGCCTTGTCAGCCGCCTTGGCAAGATCACCCGCGCGGGGCTCATCCTCAACGTCTCGATCACCGGCGCGCTGACACTGCTGCTGCTCGCCTTCGACCGCCCGGTGCTCACCCTGTTCCTCGGCCCGACCAGCCCCGCGGTCGATGCCGCGCGCCACATCCAGTTCCTCGGGAGCTGGAGCTACATCCTGTTCGGCATGACCATCGTCCTGTTCGGCACGATGCGCGCCGGCGGTGTCGTCATCACCCCGATCGTGATCCTCGGCATCGCGATGTACCCGGTCCGCCTCGGTTTCTACGCCCTCGCCTACCCCAAGCTCGGCCCCGATGCGCTGTGGCTGTCCTTCCCGGTCGGCTCCGCCGCCGCGCTGATGATGGCCACTTACGCCTATCGCCGCCCCGGCTGGCGCCAACACGCCCGCGTCGTCGATCAGGACGAATGCAGCGAGGAAGCGCAGGCCGATGGCGATTGCTCGGGCCGCATGGCACCTTCGCTTTAGGCCGCCTCAGCAAACATCCGGGCTTCGGCCAACAGCCACTGCCTGAAAATTGCGGCACTTCGCGAAGGCGCCCGCCCCTTCGCGCAAAGCAGCCAGTAGGCAGCACCATCCGGCGCTGACACCACCGGCAGCGGCGCAATCAGGGCTCCGGTGCGCAGCCGCTCGCGAACCAGCGAGAGCCGGCCCATCGCAACCCCCTGCCCTTCAGCGGCAGCCTGCAGCACGAGGTTGTAGTCCACCAGTTGCAGCGTCCGTGCCTCGGCCAGATCCACCCCGCAGGCCTCTGCCCAGACCTGCCAATCCGTCTCACGGCGGCTCAGCAGTAGGGTGTGCCGCAAGACATCGCGCGGCTCGCGCAGCGGTTTGATGTTGCCGCTCAGCACCGGCGTCACCGCCTCGCGCATCAGGCATTCCGCCTCCAGCCCGGGCCAGTCAGGTGCGCCATAGCGAATGGCGAGGTCAGCCGTCCCTTGGCCAAGATCCACGGTTTCCAGACTGGGATCGAGGTCCACCACGATATCGGGATTGAGCGCGCGCAAGCGCGGCAGACGCGGCACCAGCCAATTGGCGGCGAATGACGGCAGCAGGCTTACCCGGACGGTAGAAGGATCGCCCCGCACCTCGCGCACCCCCGCCTCGATCGCTGCAAAACCGGCATCGACCCGCGCGAGGAATGACCGCCCCGCAGGCGTCAGCGAGATCGTGCGCCCGTGCCGCTCGAACAGCGCAGTGCCAAGGTAATCCTCCAGCTGCTTCACATGATGGCTCACCGCGCTTTGCGTGATGAGCAGCTCCTCCCCCGCCTTGCGAAAGCTGAGCAGCCGCCCGACCGCAGCGAAAGCTCGCAGCGATGGCAGGGGCGGAAGTGTAGCCGATCTTCGCATGGACAACCCGTTCCCGGTGGATGGCTCACGGCCTTACACCGCCGCCCACTCATGAGCCAGATCGATCACATCCGCACCTGCTTTGAATTGGTCCGCCCGCCACAAACGCGCGAAAATGCCGGCCGCAACAACAGGACGATGGACGATGCAGTTTCCGCTTTTGACGACTGTGATGATGATTGCCTGCGCGGCTGCACCCGCCAGCGCAAGTCCGCGCGCGCAAGAGGTACCTAAGGCGGTCGTGCAAGGCTTCCTCGATACCGTCCGCACCGGGCGCGATCCCGATGCCGCCGCGCGTTATTTCGCGCCGCAAGTCCTTGCCCATCAGATGACCTCGGAAGGCCAAACCACCGTGGTGCGCACGCCGCAAGACTATGCCGCGCATATCCGCGAATTTCTCGCAACTTACGGCCAGTTTTCCCTCGAGGTTGCAGATGTGATCGCGGATGGAGACCGGGTCTTCGTGTGGTGGCGCCAGCATGGCCATCACGTCGGCCCGGTCAATGGCGAACACCCCACCGGCGCTCCGCTGACCTCAATCGCGGCTGCGGTCTATCTCGTCCGCAGCGGCCGGATCACCGAATACTGGATCCTCGAAGATCGCAAGGGGCTCGATATCCAGCTCCAGCGGCTCGCCGAGCAATCTCCAATCCCCACTCATCCTTGATCCGCAGGTCGCCCCATGCCCAGCCTTGATTACGTTCACGTCGATGTTTTTGCCGACGCTCCACTTCGCGGCAACAGCCTGCCCGTCTTCCACGATGCACCCGATCTTGCCTCATCGACCTTGCTGGCGATCACGCAGGAGCTGCGCCATTTCGAGGCGATCTTCCTGCAACCGACTGGGGAGGCCAATTTCATGCGGGCGCGCATCTTCGATCTCTTCGAGGAACTTGCCTTCGCCGGCCACCCGCTGATCGGCGCGGCTGCCGTGTTGCAACACCGCGCCGCTCCGGCCACCTCGGGCGAGTGGACCTTCGCGCTCTCCGACCGGCAGGTCAGCGTCCGCGTGACGCATGGCGAAGGTGGCTACTTCGGCTTGCTCGATCAGGGAGCGCCCCGGTTTCTGGGCACGGTGGATGCGCGCGCGGAAATCGCCGCCGCGTTCGGACTTGGCGCCGAAGATCTCGATGATCGGCTGCCGATCGAATTCGCCAGCACAGGGCTGGACTACATGGTGATCCCACTGCGACCAGACCGCATCGGCACCGCCCGAATTGGTGCGGACATCACCGCGCTGTTGCGGGGCCACGGCGCGCAGTTTGCCGTCCTGCTCGATCCCGCCGCGCGCGAGATCCGGCACTGGAACAACGATGGCATCGTCGAGGATGTCGCCACCGGCAGCGCCGCCGGCGTCGTCGGCGCCTATTGCCGCAAGCACGGTATCACGCAGCCGGGTGAACCACTCCTTCTCGCCCAAGGCCGGTTCGCCGGGCGGCCAAGCCAGTTGGAAGTATCAGCCGAGAGCGAAGGGCAGACGATCACCCGGGTCCTCGTCGGCGGGCCTGTCGCGTTCGTCGGGCGCGGCGCGCTCGATTTCATCCCGGAGCCACTCGCATGAAGGCGCCGCCATTCGTCACCGCCGCAGAACTGCGCAAGGCACTGGGGTTTGCCGGGCTGATCGAGCCGGTGGCCGATGCATTCCGCCGAACCAGCATTGGCGAGGCGCATAACGGGATGATCATGCTTGTCCCGGGCGAAACCGCGGCGGCCGGCGATGTCTATGTAAAGACCGGTGTTCTCAAGGACGAGGCGATCTTCATCGTCAAGGTCGCTCCGTGGTTTGCCGCAAACGCTGCCGCCGGTGCGCCGCAAGGCGGCTTCGTTGCCGCGGTCGACAGCCTCACCGGATACACACGGGCGATCCTTGCCGACGAGCACTACCTTTCAGACATCCGCACCGCTGCTGCTGGCGCCGTTGCCGCGCGGTTGTTCGCTCCGGCGCAAGTCGAGACCGCTGCCGTGCTCGGCGCCGGGGTGCAGGCCTGGTGGCAGACCCTCGCGCTGTTTCACGAGCGTCCCTTCAGGCGCCTACTGGTCTGGGCGCGCGATGCCGGGAAAGCAGACAGGCTGATCGACCGTCTCGCCGCAGAGCTGCCCGATGTGGTGTTCGAACGCGCGCGATCTGCCGAAGAAGCCGTCTGCAGCGCCGAAGTGGTCATCACGGCGACACTCGCCCGCCAGCCAGTCCTGCGCGGCGCGTGGCTGCGCCCCGGCCAGCACATCACCGCAGTGGGCGCGGACGATCCCACCAAATGCGAACTCGACCGGGAAGCCCTCCAACGTGCGCGGGTGTTTGTAGATGAACGGGCCACCGCCATGGCCAACGGCGATATTCACGCCGCCGCTTCAACCGATGCCGACCGTGCCGCGCTGATCCATGCCGAAATCGGCGAGGTCCTTGCCCATCCGGCAAGAGGGCGGACATCCGAGGATGGAATCACGATCGCAAAGCTTGTCGGGATCGGGGCGCAGGATGTGGCGGCGGTGACCGCCGCGCTCAAGGCGCTGAAACTCTGACGTTGCCGGGCGCCGGAACACGCCAGCGCAGCCCGGCCACTGAAGGCGTCCCCGCCGTTACCGCGATTGCGCGCGCCAGCGCTGAACTGTCCGTTCGACGGCAAACTCCTCGCCGCCCGTCTTGCCCCACAATTCGGAGAACGAAGGGTCCGCTGATGCCGGGCGCAGTTCACCCGCCAGATCGTCGAACGCAACGCGGATCGGGATCGAAACGCCTTCGCCGCAGATGATGCATTCGCGGTTGCGCAGTGCCGGGATCGAATCGAGGAAGCCGCGCGCGCCTTCAGGCATCGCCGCCTTCACGAAGGCCTGATCGCGCTCGTTGTTGAGGCGCATGGCGATGATCGTGCCGCACTGGCTCAGCACGCCCTCGGCAAGGTCGGACGGCCGCTGCGTGATGAGGCCAAGCGAAACGCCGTATTTGCGGCCTTCCTTGGCGATGCGTGACAGGATGCGGCCAACCGAAGAGCCGTTGGAGTTCTTCTCTGCCGGCACGTAACGGTGCGCTTCTTCGCAGACCAGCAGGATCGGCCGGGTTTCCTCGTCGCGCGACCAGATCGCGTAGTCGAACACGAGGCGCGAAAGCACGGCGACCACGGTCGAGGTGACTTCCGAAGGTACGCCCGAAACGTCGATGATCGAGATCGGCTTGCCGTGCGAGGGCAGGCGGAACACGCGGCCGATGAATTCGGCCATCGTATCGCCCACCAGCATTCCCGAGAACATGAACTGGTAGCGCGGATCGCCGCGCAGTTCTTCGATCTTGGTCTTGATCCGCTGGTAGGGCACCGAAGTATGGCCCTTGTCCAGCTTGCCCATCTCGTTGTTGAGGATGTTGAGCAGGTCCGAGAGCAGATAGGGGATCGGCGAATCAACCGTGATCTTGCCGATCTGCTCCGCCAGCCGGTTCTTGTGCCGCGCCTGCAGCAGGCACTTGCTCAGGATGTCCGAATCGATCTGGCGGTCCACACCAGTCGAGGTGAGAAACACTTCGCAGTGCTCCTCGAAGTTCATCAGCCAGTACGGCATGTTGAGATTGTTGACGTCGAGCAGCTGGCCGTGATTGCGGAAGGCCTGCATGTATTCGCCGTGGGGGTCGATCATTACGATATGGCCCTCGGGGGCCAGTTCGCAGATGCGGTGGAGAATCAGGGCGGCGCTGGTCGATTTGCCGGTACCGGTCGAACCCAGCAGCGCAAAGTGCTTGCCCAGAAACGCGTCGACATAAAGCCCGGCGCGGATATCGCGGGTCGGGAAAACCGTGCCGATGGTCACGTTGGTGCGTCCGTCGCTGGCATATATCTGGCGAAGGTCGGTGCTGGTGGCGGGGTAGATCGGCGATCCGGGCACCGGATAGCGCGTAACACCCCGGCGAAAACCGTAGATCTTGCCGGTCAGGCGCTCTTCGTCGCCTTCGCCGAGGAAGTCGACCTGCGCGATGATCACGCCGTCGTGGCCTGCAGTCATGTCCTGCCGCTGGGTGCGAACGCTGGCGAGCAGCCAGCCGGTACCGACGCGAACCTTGAGCTGGCTGCCGACCTGGCCTGCCAGCGATATCGACGGATCGCCGTCCGCCATGCATTCCTCGAGCCGGGTCAGATCGAGCGCGATGGCGCTGCCTGCGCCCGAAACTTCGAGCACATAGCCGATCGGGCGGCGGGCATTGTCCGCAGCCGGACGCGGCGCGCCGCGTGCATCGTTGCTGACTGCTGGACGCGCACCGTTAGCCGCGAGGTCGGCGGGAGTTGCCCTGCCGGCACTATTCAGGCCGTTGATGCTCATATCGCTCATTGCCACTTGTTCCCCGCCAGACACGGCTTCGTGTAGGCAAGGACTAACCTTCGACGGTTAAAAACTGCCTAAGCATTCGCAGCCGGAAGGCTTTTGCCAATCGGAGCGCGGCAATTCCTAGATCAGCGCGAAAAGTCGGCCGGCAATCCACCCCATCGAGATCGAAACGATCACGGCAAACAGGCCATAAAAGAACCCGTTACGCTCGGCATTGTAAGCCACCAGCCGTTCAAAACCTTCCTTCCGAACCGTAACGCGCGAGATCGCCGAGGCGACCACACGGCCCTCGCGCACGGCAAAGGTTTCTGCGGTATATGTGCCTGTCTGAACGCTCGACGGCAGGGAAATCCGCGCCTGATAAAGCACTTGTCCGCTGATTTTAACCGCGCCTTCGTTTTCCTGATAGAGGCCCTGCCGCCGCATCAGATCGACCAGCCCTTCGGAAAACCGCTTTTGCTCCACCGGATCGATCACCCCCACCGGCGAGAGTTGCAGCCATTTGAGGCCCATCTCATAGATCGCTGCCGTCTTCCCATCGACCAGCGAGCCGACCGGCCGCGATGAAGCCATCGCATAGAAACTCGGCGCGGAACGGAACTCGGTGCTTTCGGCATTGATCCAGATGCCTGCCACCTTGCGCTTCTCGCGCACCACGATCGAGCGCGCCGGCCCTTCGAGCAGTACGACGATATCGTAGTCCCCCGCGGCACGCGCGCCTTCGGGCGTAAGGATCGCGCCGAACAGCAGCAGATCCGCCCCGGTAAAGCCCTGCCGCACCTGGATCTCGTGCTGCGAGATTTCCGGCACCAGGATCGGCCCCCGTGCGCCGGTGCACGCCAGCAGGGCGAGCAACAGCAAGGCAAGGCGGCCGATCACTGTGTCACCACGGTGTAGATCTCGTCCGGCCGGTAGCCGAGCCCGAGCGCCATCCGGATGGCGACGCCCAGCACGATTACCGCGAGAATCAGGCGCAGTTGCTCGGGCTTTGCCTTCTGCGCGAACTGCGCGCCGACCTGCGCGCCCGTCACCGATCCGATCAGCAGCATGACCGCGAGCACGATATCGACCGCGCGCGTCGTCAGCGCGTGCATCATCGTCGTCGCCATGGTCACGAACAGGATCTGGAACAACGAGGTGCCGACAACCACCGTCGCCCCCATGCCGAGGATGTAGAGCATCGCAGGCACGAGGATGAACCCGCCGCCGATGCCCATCAGCATCGTGAGAATGCCGGTGAATATGCCCAGCAGCAGCGGTGCAAGCGGTGAAATATAGAGGCCCGAGCGATAGAAGCGCCAGCGCAGCGGCAGGCTGGCGACGAGCGGATGGTGCCGCCGCTTGCGGGGCGGCTGCGGCCTGCCGCTGCGCTCGGCCCTGAGCGCGCCAAGGCTTTCGTGCGCCATCAGGCCGCCAATTCCGCCCAGCATCAGCACATAGAGAATGTTGATCACGGTATCGATCTGGCCGAGCGATTGCAGCAGCCGGAACAGCAACGCACCAAGCCCCGTGCCGATGACCCCGCCCGCCACGAGCACGCCGCCCATCTGGTAATCGATGCCGCCGCGCCGGGCATGGGCGAACGCGCCCGAAACGCTGGCGCCGGTCACCTGGCTTGCAGCCGATGCCGCCGCCACGGTGGGCGGCACGCCATAGAAGATCAGCAGCGGTGTCGTGAGGAAACCGCCGCCCACGCCGAACATGCCCGAAAGCAGCCCCGTGAGCGCACCCAGCGCGACGATGACCAGGCCGTTGACCGAAAGATTCGCGATGGGGAGGTAAACATCCATCCTGAGGGCAAGGCTAGCCGCTCTGTCGCCGCTTGGGAACGCTCGCGCGCGGGTTTTTCCCGATCAGAATCCCGCCGCCACCGTCAGCGCCGGGCCCGATCCCGGCTCGGCCTTTCCGGCTACACGAAAACGCCAGTCGACACCGACCCGCACCCCGATCCGCCGCCGCGGCGGACCAAGCATCCCCCGCAGTTCAAGGCGCGGCCCGACATCGAGCCGCGCCGCCCCGCGTTGCCCGCCGCTCCACACGCCGCCACCCGCGCTCAATTGCATGCCTGCGAGCGGATGCAAAACGCGGCGCTGCGCCGTGGCGGAAAGATCGTAGAACAGCGTCGCATCGCGCCCGCCAGCCCATCCGCCCTGAACATAGGCCTCGGCTTCCACACCATAGGGAAGACGCATCGGCGGGAGTTCGGTGACCCCCATGACGACGGGCCGCATCCGGGTCTGTCCCGGCTGGCGCTGCAATCGCCACTCACCCAGCAGCGCCAACGGCAAGCGCCGCACCGGGCGGATCATCAGGCCGAGCGCCACCTCGTTCTGCTGCACCCCGCTGCCGATCGCGCTGGAAGCGCGAAGATAGGCCTGCGGTCGCAGCGCGCTCCCTGGCGCGAACCCGTAGCGGAGCACGGAGCCGGCCTGGCTCCCGCCATAACCGGCCGCGCGCGCCGCCAGACCCGGCGCCTGATTGCCGCCGCGCGCCAGGAGCCAGCCATCGGCAGACCAGCGCGATGCGCGCAGCGGCACCTGATCGGGCGCGGATTCCGGCATTTCCGCGCTCGCTGCCGCGCCATATGCCAGGCGCGGACCGCTCGGCCCGGTGTCATCGGACAGATCTGTCAGCTGGAATTCAGAGCCATGCAGCGCGGCGCCACCCGCCCTCCCACGCGCAGGATGCGCGAAATCGGCTGCGGCCACCTGCCCGCTATAGCGGGCGCCGGCGCTTGCGCTGCGGCGAGGCGCATAGGGCAAGGAAAGCGAGGCAAGCCCGGCACAGCGCTGTTCCAGATTGTCCAGTGCGTTCGGAACATTCGGACGCGGCGCGGGCACGACTATCGGATTCGGCTGGGTAATGCGGGCCAGTTGCCAAGCGTCCTCACGCTGAAGGGCAACCGGCACCACGCGGCCCTCCAGCGCGATGAAGGTCATCCGCATGGCGATCCACACCGCGAGGATCATTGCGAGGGCAATGACCGGCTGCCCGCGCGGAACCCGTCCTCCGCGCTCCACCGTGCTGAGGCGGGGCGTCATCCCGGTGCCGGAGTCAGCGGACGGA
Organism: Novosphingobium sediminis; assembly: GCF_007991615.1. Taxonomy (GTDB): domain Bacteria; phylum Pseudomonadota; class Alphaproteobacteria; order Sphingomonadales; family Sphingomonadaceae; genus Novosphingobium; species Novosphingobium sediminis. Next base: position 21,875 of record NZ_BJYR01000014.1, read on the forward strand.
GGCCAGCGCGGGGTGGTTCAGATGGACCGTATGGTCCCATTTGACCCGGCCGCTGTAGAGCGAGACGAGATAGGCCGAGAGCGCGCGGCGCCCAGCCATGATCGCGATCACGTTGGCCAGCGGCATTCGCAGCACCGCCATGATCCCCTCGCCGAGCGAGTATTCATGCGCCGTGAACGCCGCGCGCAGCAGGCAGCGCCACGCAAGCCCGGCAAAATTGGCGATCAGCAACAGCTTCAGCAGCGGATCGATGGGGCGCGATTGATAAACTCCCAGTTGCGAGGCGATGTAGAGCAGCGGCGAGATAATGAGCAGTATGTAAGCGCAAGCCAGCACGATGGCGGTCAGCGGCGCGCGGCGGTCGCGCAGCCGCATCCACAGTTCGAGCGGACGCGCGTCCCAGCCCAGCCGGTCCCAGCCCTGAAACGCGATGCCATGCATCCAGCGCGTCTTCTGGCGAACCGACGGGCCAAGGCCAGCCGGAAAGAACTCGCGCGTGGCGACAAGATGCCCATCGTGATCGCGCATGCGCAGGAACTTTGCCGCCCCGCCGATCTGGCCGACCAGCAGTCCGCACTCATAGTCTTCGGTCAGGCATTCCGCGGCAAAGGGCTCTGCGGTCCCGCGCCGAACCGCAATGGCTTCCACCGAAGCGCGGCTGAATGCGCAGCCAACGCCCGCCGAGGGCAGGCCGACACCGAGCCAATCGCGCACCACCATTGCCTTGCCGTGGGATTCGGCAAATTCGTCGCAGTAGTGACCGGCGATCCAGCGTGAGCCCGCCTGCGGTTCGGGCCGCACCGGAAGTTGCACGAAATCGGCATCGTCCAGCCCGCGGTCGAGCAGCGTCAGCGCTGCGGGGTGCACCATGTCCTCCGCATCATGGAGTATCACGCTGCGCGCCCTGAAGCCGCCGCGCGCCTCATCCTCGGTCAGCGCGGCATAGAGCCGGTTGAGGCAATCGGCCTTCGTAGTCGGCCCCGCACAATCATGCACCACGATGCGCAGCCGCGGATCGCGCGCTGCGGACACCATCGCCATCAGCGTTCCGGCATCGTTGCGATAGCACCCAGCGTAGATGCGCAGATCCTTCTGCGGCCATACCTTGAGCGTATGCGTCAGCATCGCACCGACCACCGCCGCTTCCTGCCACGCCGGAACGAGGACAGCCGCAACCCCTCGGAGCGGTGCATCGATATCCGCTGGCGCCTTGCCGGTTTGGACACGTCCGCTGAGCCGCAGCCACAGCCACAGCAGGTCGATTCCGAGTTCATCGAGTGTGCCCACCGCGAACCAGATCGCGGCGAAAAGAAGAAGCTCATGCTCGGCACGTCCGAGCCACTCCAATGCCGTGTAAAACGGCGTCATTACCTTGCCCTCGCGCCAAAAGAGGCACTATTCCCTATGACTTGAGTTACGCCCGATTATTTAACGTGGCAACGACACCAGACCAAAGGATTGGTTCGAGAATGGCGAGAAACCATGGCTCCGGCGGGCTCCGCACCAAGCTGGCCGCAAGCGAGGCAGCACCCGGGCTGATCCTGATGGCTTGCGCTGCAGTGGCCCTCGTGCTGGCCAATTCGCCGCTCGCTCACGGCTGGCACGACGTGTTCCTGCACGCCTTGCCGTGGAGTCCCGTGGCAAAACTCGCAAACCTGCACGAATGGATCAACGATGGCCTGATGGCCGTATTCTTTCTCGTCGTAGGGCTTGAAGTAAAACGGGAATTTGTAATGGGCGCGCTGTCGGACAACGCGCGCCGCCGCCTGCCCGTAATCGCGGCGATGGCCGGCATGGCGGTGCCTGCGCTCGTCTATCTCGCTGTCACCGGCAGGCACCCGGAGTTGCGTGGCGGCTGGGCCATACCCGCGGCGACCGACATCGCCTTCGCGCTTGGCGTGCTGGCCTTGCTGGGCAGCCGCGTGCCGCCATCCGTGCGCTTGTTCCTGCTGACGGTTGCGGTCGTCGATGACATTGGCGCAATTGCTGTCATCGCCCTTTTTTACACGACATCGCTCAATCTGATCTGGCTTGCACTGGGATTTGCGCTCTTCGCGGTGATGGTTGTTTTTAACCGATTCGGTGTGCGGGCGCTACCGCCCTATCTGGTTCTTGCCGCTGCACTGTGGTTCGCGGTGCTGCATTCGGGCATTCATGCCACGGTGGCCGGCGTGCTCGCGGCCTTCACCATCCCGGTAGCGCTCGATCGCCATGGCGACAGCCCCCTGCTGCGGCTCGAACACGCACTTGTCGGCGTCAGCGGCTTTTTGATCGTGCCGCTGTTCGGCCTTGCCAATGCCGGCGTTGCGCTCGGCGCCGGCAATCCGCTTGCGCCGCTGCCGCTGGGCATCGCGCTGGGCCTTATTCTCGGCAAGCAGGCCGGGGTGATGCTCGCCGTGTTTGGCTGCGAGCGATTGGGCATCGCATCGCGCCCGGCCGGTGCCACGCTCCTGCACGTGTGGGGCATGGCGCTGCTCTGCGGGATCGGCTTCACCATGAGCCTGTTCATCGGCGCCCTCGCCTTCACCGCGGCCCCTCAACTCGTCGAGGACGCCAAGCTCGGGGTGCTCGGCGGATCGCTCATTTCCGCGCTGCTAGGCGCCGCAGTGCTGCGTCTCGCCCCGCGCGCGGTACCGCGCTGATCGACAGCGGCGATCACGCAGACCCGAAACTTGCGTGAAACATCGCGGCGCAAAGGGTGTAAAGCATTGTGTACGCCACACATTCAAGGAAAGGACGCGGGACATGCCCGGTGACAATGCTTCCAAGGCCCTGATCGATACGCTCAACGGCCTCCTTGCGGATTACTTCGCGCTCTATCTCAAGACCAAGAACTACCACTGGCATGTGAAGGGCCCCCAGTTCCACGATCTCCACCTGCTGTTCGATGCGCAGGCGGCCGAGCTGTTCGCGCTCACCGATGTGATCGCCGAACGCGTCCGCAAGAACGGCGGCAATACGCTGACCTCGATCGGCGCGATCGCTGCGCGCAGCACCATTGCCGACGATGACCGCAACGGCGTGGATGCGGCAGCGATGATCGCCGCGCTGCGCGATGACAATGCCGCGCTGGTGGAGCGTATCCGCGCCGCCAAGGCTGCGGCGACCGCAGCCGGTGATAACGCCACCGAGGGCATGGCCGACGACTGGACCGATCAGGCGCAGCAGCGGGTGTGGTTCCTCAGCTCGATCCTCGGCTGACGGGTGCTTTCGCGGCTGCCGCCTTCGCTCCACCGCGCGCTGCTGCGGATCGGCCAGCCGGTCCGCCTGCGCGTGTGGGGCCTGCTGCGCCGCGAAATGCGTGGCTGCGGCGTGCTCGCTTTCGACCAGGCGGGGCACCTTTTGATGGTCCGGCACAGTTATCACCAGCGGGATCGCTGGCTGCTGCCGGGCGGCGGACTGGTGCGCGGCGAGGATCCGGTTCGCGCCGGCACGCGCGAACTGCTCGAGGAAGCGGGCTGCCGGCTCATCGACGGGGCGTGGATCGGCACCGACTTGCGGCAGATGCCCGGTGGCTGGATCAACCGGATCGAACTCATCGCCGGACGCAGCGAAGGCATACCCCACGCCGACGGGCGGGAAATCGCCGAAGCCGCGTTCTTCCCGCTCGATGCCCTGCCGCAATCGACCGGCGAAGTCGTCCACGTCGCGCTTGGTATCTGGCGCAACTGGCGCGCCTCAGAACGGTAGGCTGCCCTGTGCCGGATTGGGCCCCGTCTCGTCGGCCCGCGCCGGCACTGGCGCGCCGGCTTCCCCTTCCAGCGCCGATAGCGTCAGGCCCATCAACCGCACCGGCTGCTCCAGCGGGAGGAGCGCATCGAGCAACCCGCGCGCCGCTTCGGCGAACTGCGCTTCATCTGCCACCGGCCCCGGCAGCGATTTCGCCCGCGTGATCGTGCGGAAGCCGGTGTCCTTCAGCTTGAGCGTCACCGTCCGCCCCCGCGCGCCGCTGCGCTCGATCCGCTCCCACACCAGGCTGATGATCCGCTCCAGCACCTCGCGCAGCGCCGGGCCGGTCGCGATGTCGCGCTCGAACGTGCGCTCCCCGCCGACCGACTTGCGCGGACGATCCGCCCGCACCCGGCGCAAGTCGATCCCCCGCGCCGCGCGGTAGAGGTAATCGGCCTGCGATCCGAAATGCTGGCGCAGGAAGGCCAGGTCGCGCTGCGCAAGATCGCCCCCCGTCTCGATCCCCAGCGCCGTCATCTTCTCCGCCCCGCGCGGACCGACCCCGTGGAAGCGCTTCACCGGCAGCTTGGCCACGAATGCGGCGCCCTCGCCCGGCCGGATCACGCAGAGGCCATCGGGCTTGTTCTGGTCGCTCGCGATCTTGGCGAGGAACTTGTTGTAGGAAACCCCCGCGCTCGCCGTAAGTCCGGTTTCGGCCTTGATCCGCGCGCGGATCAGTTCGGCGATGCGCGTCGCCGAGCCGATTCCGCGCAGATCATCGGTCACGTCGAGATAGGCCTCATCGAGCGACAAGGGCTCCACATGCGGGGTGAAATGCAGGAAAATCCGCCGGATCTGCTGCGAGACCACCTTGTAGACATCGAACCGTGGCCGGCAGAAAATGAGCTCCGGACATAGCCGCACCGCGCGCACCGAAGGCATTGCCGAGCGCACACCGAACACCCGCGCCTCATAACTTGCCGCTGCCACCACGCCCCGCGCAGAGGAACCGCCCACCGCGACCGGCTTGCCGCGCAGTTCGGGATTGTCGCGCTGCTCCACGCTCGCGAAGAAAGCGTCCATATCGATATGGATCACCTTCCGCAGACCGCTGGTGGTCTCCTCTTCATCCGGATCGGTGGGCGGCTGCGCAGACATAGCGAGCATCCTACCCCTTTTCGCAGTGCAGCATAAAGCGCTGGGAACAATTGTCCGACATGCCTATAGGCTGCCAGCATGACGTCCCTTAATTCCGCCTCCGCCAGCCGGCCCGGCGCATCCCGAATGGGCCCGCGCGAGTTCGTGGTACTCATGGCGATGTCGATGGCGCTGCAGGCGCTGGCGATCGATGCCATGCTCCCCGCGCTTGCCGGAATTGCGCAGGATCTCGGCGTGAGCGATCCCAATCGGCGCCAGCTGATCGTCGGCATCTTCCTGATCGGCAGCGGACTTGGCGCGCTGATTCCGGGTTCACTGGCAGACCGCTACGGCCGCCGCCCCGTGCTGCTCGCAGGCCTTGCCGTCTATATCGCCCTTTCACTGGGCTGCGCGCTCGTCACCGATTTCTCCTCGCTTCTTGTGCTGCGTGCCGCGCAGGCTGTCGGCAGCGCCGGCCTTTCCGTCCTGCCCTCGGCGATTATCCGCGACAGCCACGGCGGGGATGCCATGGCCCGGCAGATGTCGACGATCACGGTGATCTTCATGCTCGTGCCGATGGTCGCGCCCAGCATTGGCCTCGCCGTGCTCCTCGTCGCAAGCTGGCGCTGGATCTTCGCGCTGCTCGCCTTGATGGGGGCCATCGTCGCGCTGTGGGTCTGGTTTCGCCTTGAGGAAACCCTCGATCCCGCCAACCGCCAGCCGATCCGCCCGATGACGATCGCGACCAACATGGTCACCGCTGCATCGGACCGCGCCTCGTTCGGCTATGTCATCGGCGGCGGCCTCATCCTCAGCGCGCTTTTCGGGTACGTGAACTGCGCTCAGCAACTGGTTGGCGAACACTTCGGCGCGGGGGCGTACTTCCCGCTGATCTTCGGCGCGACAGCACTGTGCATGGCCTTCGCCAGCTTCTTCAACTCGCGCATCGTCGAACGCTTCGGCGCGCGGCGAGTCAGCCACGCTGCAGTGCTGATATCGATAACCTTAAGCGCACTTCAGGTCTGGAATGCATCCAGCCCGGGCGAGACTTTGCTCGAGTTCATGCCGGTGATTGCGCTCAATATCTGCATGGTCGGCTTCATCGGCGCAAACTTCAGCTCGATCGCGCTGCAGCCCTTCGCACACATGGCGGGGGCAGCCAGCTCGGTGCAGGCGTTCCTGCGTATGCTGATCGGATCGGGCATCGGCATGGTGATCGGCCTTGCCTACGATGGCACCGCCCGCCCCCTCGCTCTCGCCTTTCTGGGCTGCGGCCTCAGCGCATTGGTGCTGGTGCTGTGGAGCGAGCATGGCCACCTGTTCCGCCGCATCAACCCGCGCGGCACCATGCGCGAAGTGCCGCTACCCGACACTCATTGCTGAAGCGGGGCCAAGCAGCCCCGCATAGAGCCGCAGCGCCTGCATGGCGGGCTCTGGCCGCCCGAAGTGGTAACCCTGCATGAGATGAATGCCGAGGGCCCGCGCGGCATTTGCCTGCGCTTCGCTTTCCACGCCCTCGATCGAGCAGCCGATGCCGAGTTGCCACGCCAGCGCGACGATCATGCCGGTCACCGCCCGCGCGCCCGGATCGCTGGAAAGCGCGCCGACAAGCTGGCGGTCGAGCTTGATCCGGTCCAACGGCAGGTCGCGCAGCTGCGACAGGCTCGACCAGCCTGCCCCGAAATCGTCGAGCGCGATGCGGAAGCCCTTGTCACGCAGCGCCACCAACTGCGCTGCCGCGCGCTTCGGATCTATCTGAAGCGCGCGTTCCGTCACCTCGAGCATCACCGAGGACGGGGCAGCACCAGCCTCGGCGACAATTTCGGCAATCGTGTCAGCCAGCCCCTCGCGCGCCACATCGCGCGCCGCGAGGTTGATCGAGACTTCGAGGCCCGTTTCCCATGGCCGGCATTCGGCAAGCGTTCGTGCCAGCACCAGCCGGGTCAGCTCGCCAGTGCGCCCCGTCGCATCGGCAATCGCCAGAAACTCGCCCGGCACCTGCCATTCGATTCCGTCCGGTGACCAGCGCGCCAGTGCTTCCATGCCCACCACGCGGCCATCGCGGCAATCAAAGATCGGCTGATAAAGCAGCCGCAGGCGGTCTTCGAGCGCGCAATCGTTGAACTGGCGCATCACGGCGATGTGCTGCTGCAGCGCAACCTCATCGTCCGGCCCGAACGCGACGATCGCCCCGTCACCGAGCTCCTTGGCCTTGTAGAGTGCCGCGTCCGCGCGTTCCAGGCACGTCGAAGCGGTATCACCATCGGTGCGATAGAGGCCGATCGAACCGTAGAGCCGAAGCGTTGCACCATTGAACGGGATCGGCTCGCGAACAGCATGCGAAAGCCTGCGCGCCGCCGCGATCACGGCATCGGCATCGCATGTTCCATCGAACAGGATGGCAAACTCGTCTCCGCCCAGGCGGCCGTGGGCCGTGACCCCTTCGATCAGGCCGATGCGGTGGTTCACCGTTAGCAACACATGATCGCCCGCGGCATGTCCGAACGTATCGTTGACGTGCTTGAACCCGTCGAGATCGAACAGCGCCAGCCACGGCCTGATCGCATCCTCGGGTGCGGCGAGATGCTCCTCGAGGCAGGCGAGGATGGCCCGGCGGTTGCGTCCGCCGGTGAGGTGATCGACCGTTGCCTGCCGGTAATGCGCGCTCGCCAGTTCGGCGGTCTGCCGCTCGCGCCGCACCAGCAACTGGCGCGACAGCTCCAGCCGCACGAAATCGCGGTGCTGGATCTGCGTCATCGCCAGCAGGATCACGGTGATGAACACCTGCGCCAAAGCGATTGGAACCGCATTGGGATGGCCGCTCGCCAGCAGGAACAGGCTCCACGGCAGTGTGAAGGCCATACCGAGGCGCAAAGCCGTCTGCGGCGAGTTGGCCATGCCGAGCACGGCCGAGAACATCGTGACCGCGATCACGAAGTGCAGCAGTTCGCGCTGGCCGGGATCGCCATAGGGATAGAGCCCGAGCGACCACGCGACGAACAGGAGCGCCGCCCAACCACCGAGTCGCTGCATTCCCTGAAGATCGGCACGCAGGCGCTCGACCGGTCGCTGGGCAACCTTGTCCGGCATCCAGTGCCATGCGCGATGCACGGCAACGAGGCTCATGACCGGACCGATCAGCACCAGCACTGGCGGCGCCGTGCCGTAAAAGCAGCTCGCCACGAGCAGCGTATTGAAGATCACGACAAGGTACAGCAGCGGCGCGCGGTGAGAGACGCTGAGCGCATAAGCTTCGGTGAAGGCATCGCCCGGACGCTGCTGCCAGTGGCGCCCATAGCATCGCAGGCTGCGGACAAAGCCGCGCAGCCAACGCCGTGCGCTGCCATGCACACCGGATCTTGGTTCGCCACTCACCATCGCGGTGGTTTACTGCGGGGAGAGTTAACGCCTTCTCAAACTCCGGCGTGAATTATCAATGGAATTGGAGAACTTTAACACCCGAAACGGACCAAATCTGCTCCGCAGTAATGGTTACCCCGCCGCACCCGTCAGCACCGCGACAAGCGCCTTGACCTTCTTCTGGCGCCACTGCGGCAGCGGAGCCACCAGCCAATAGGATCGGCGGCACCGGTCTGGCGCCCCCAGCGGCACGACCTTGCCCGCAGCAATCGCGCTTTCCGCCAGCATCAGCGGCACGCGTGCCTTGCCGAGGCCTGCGGCCGCCGCGCTGATGGCCGTGCCTCCGTCGCCGACCGAGAACTGGGTTTCGCGGGCCTCGCCCTCTGGCGCGGGATCACCCGGCCATGCGATCCAGGGCGCATCTTCGCCCGCATCCGGTGCTGCCACGACCTGCATCAGCGGCTCACCCAGCGAAATGCCTTCAAGATCCCCGGGCCCTTCCGCCCAGCGCACGGCAAGGTTCAAATTCGCCTCGGTAAAATCGAGTTCGCCATCGCCAACAAGCGCGAACCGCAGGCCCGGATTGGCGAGCCGGAACGCGGCAAGACGGGGGCTCAGCCACGCCGCAAAGAAATCGCGCGGGCAGGCCACGGTGTAGACGTGGCTCGATTGCCCGGCCTGCATCGCCTGCACGCCTTCCTCGAAGCGGAGGAACCCCTCACGGATCGCGTCGAGCCCAGCTGCGGCCTCGTCGGTCAGGACCAGCCCCTTGGTCGTGCGGCGAAACAGCACCACGCCGAGCAGGTCTTCCAGCGCGCGAATCTGCTGGCCGACCGCTGCGGGGGTCACCGCCAGCTCATCCGCCGCGCGGGTGAAGGAAAGGTGCCTGGCTGCGGCATCGAGCACGCGCAAGCCGTTGAGCGGCAGATGGGTCCGCTTCATCCTGCCCTGCCCGGTCAGTTCGCGGTGGCGGGAGCGGCGAGCGGGAAGAAGGGGATCGCCACATCCACCATCGAGCCATCCGCCCGCTGCATCGTGTAGTGGCCTTCCATGCTGCCATGCGGCGTGCCGAGCGGGCAGCCCGACACATAATCGTGCGAGGCGCCGGGGGCGAGCAGTGGCTGTTCGCCAACCACGCCCTCGCCATCAACGAAGTTGATCATCCCCCGCCCATCGGTGATGCGCCAGTGCCGCGAGAGCAGGCGAATCGATTGGTCGGAGCCGTTTTCGATCCGGATATGATAGACCCAGAACCATTTGCCGGCATCGATGCGCGACTGTTCGGGCAGGAAATTGACAGCGACGCGCACTGTCACTCCCTCCGTCACGGCAGCATGCTGGAAGAGTTGCTTCATAACGCACAAGCTAACGCAAGTTGGCGCTGGTTCCAACGGGGGATTCATCCATTCACCGCCTTGCCGCAACCTGTGGCAATCTCCACACGTGGCATTCAATGCTCATCCGCGCCCCCGCCATTCTGTGCGCTTCGCGTGCCCACGGTGAACACGGCGCGGTCGTGCGGCTGCTGACGGCGGACCACGGCCTTGTTGCTGGTTATGTCGCTGGTGCACGGGGGCGCACGCTGCGGCCCGTGGTGATCCCGGGCAATCTCGTCGCCGCCGAGCTTGTCTCGCGTTCCGCGAGCCAGCTGCCCTCGGCCAAGCTCGAACTCGTCACCAGCCGTGGTCCATGGCTCTCCGAACCGCTCGCAAGCGCCGGAATCGGCTGGGTCACCACGCTGACCACGCGCGCCCTGCCCGAAGGTCAGCCGTTCCCGGCCATCCACGCCGCGCTGGAGGCCGTCCTCGATGCAATCTGCCACGCGCCATCCGCGCGCGGCTGGGCCCGCGCGGTTGCAGCCTATGAAGCGCTGCTGCTGCATGAGGTCGGCTATGGCCATGCCCAGCCTCCGCCGGCAGACGAACCCTGGGAAAGCCTGCTCGCCCGGCTCGATCGGCAAGGCATCGCGCTTGCAAAGCACCTGCTTGCCGATCCGCGCCGCGATGGTATGGCGGCCCGCGCCATCCTGATCGAGCGATTCAGGCGGATCGATGGCGGCGCGCACTGATATCTCAGGGATGGTATTGATGAAGATTGCAGTTCTGCCGGGCGACGGCATCGGCCCCGAAGTGACGCGCGAAGCGCTGCGCGTGCTCGATGCGCTGGACCTCGGCATCGAACGCGAGGAAGCGCTCGTCGGCGGCGCGGCCTATCATGCCAAGGGCCATCCGCTGCCGCCCGAAACGCTCGCCCTTGCCGAAGCCTCTGACGGCATCCTGTTCGGCGCGGTCGGTGATCCCACCTGCGATGCGCTCGAACGCCACCTGCGCCCCGAACAGGCGATCCTCGGCCTGCGCAAGGCGCTGACGCTGTTCGCCAATCTGCGCCCGGCCAAGGTCTTCGCCGGTCTGGAAGATCACTCCGCCCTCCGCCCCGAAGTCGCTGGCGCGATCGATCTGCTAATCGTGCGCGAACTCAACGGCGACGTCTATTTCGGCGAGAAGGGCTTCCGCACCACGCCTTCGGGCGAGCGCGAGGGCTGGGACATGATGTCCTATTCGGAAAGCGAAGTGCGCCGCATCGCCCACGCCGGCTTCCGCGCCGCACAGGGCCGGAACAAGCGCCTCTGCTCGGTCGACAAGGCCAATGTGCTCGAAACCTCGCAGCTCTGGCGCGACGTGGTGATCGAGGTCTCGGCGCAGTATCCCGACGTCGCGCTCGAACACATGTACGTCGACAACGCCGCGATGCAGCTGGTCAAGAATCCCGGCCAGTTCGACGTCGTCGTCACCGGCAACCTGTTCGGCGATATCCTCTCGGATCTGGCCTCGATGTGCGTCGGCTCGATCGGCATGCTCGCCTCGGCCTCGCTGGGCGAACGGCAGACCGCGCATGGCACTTTCGGCCTCTACGAGCCGATCCACGGCTCCGCGCCCGATATTGCCGGCAAGGGCCTCGCCAATCCGATGGCGACCATCCTTTCGCTCGCCATGCTGCTGCGCCACTCGCTTGGCCTCGCCGAAGCGGCGGACCGCGTCGAGGCGGCTGTCGCGCGCACATTGGCAGACGGCGTTCTCGGCCGCGATCTGGGCGGAACCGCCGGCACCACGGAAATTGGTGACGCGGTGCTCGCAAGGCTGTAAGCGCGCGCTCCATGCTGCAACTCGCTGTCATTCTTCCCACGTTCAACGAGCGCAAGAACATCGCGCCGATGGTCGAGCGCCTCGACGCCGCGCTCAAGGGCCTCGCGTGGGAAGCCATCTTCGTCGACGACAACAGCCCTGATGGCACCGCTGAGGAAGCGCGCCGCATCGGCCGCGATGATCCGCGCATCCGCGTGATCGAGCGTATCGGCCGTCGCGGCCTCGCCTCTGCTGCGATCGAGGGCATGTGCGCCACTGCCGCGCCCGTGGTCGCGGTGATGGACGCCGATCACCAGCACGATCCGGCCCTCCTCCCCGGCATGTACGAGGCGGTGAGCGGCGGGAACTACGACGTTGCCTACGCCTCGCGCTTTGCCGAAGGCGCCAGCACCGAAGCGTGGGGCCGTCCGGACCGCGTGAAGGCATCCGGCCTTGCCAACCGCATCGCCCGCCGCGTGACGGGCGTGCAGCTTTCCGATCCGATGAGCGGCTTCTTCATGCTCCGCGCCGAAACCCTGCGGGCCGACGCGCACCGCCTGTCCGGCGTCGGTTTCAAGATCCTGCTCGACATTCTTGCCACGGTCGACGCGCCGCTCCGCGTCAAGGAATTCCCGTTGAACTTTGCCGCCCGCGCCGAAGGCGAAAGCAAGCTCGATCGCACCGTGGTGTTCGAATTCCTGATCGGCCTCTACGACAAGTGGCTCGGCCGCATCATCCCGACGCGGTTCGCCCTGTTCGGCACGATCGGCGGCCTCGGCGTGATCGTCCACATGGCGGTGCTCGCCTCAGTGCTCGGCGCGTTCGGGCAGAAGGTGCTGTACCACAACTGGTCGGACCAGATCGAATTCATCATCGCGCAGACCTCCGCCGCGGTGGTCGCGATGACGTTCAACTTCGTCCTCAACAACGAACTGACCTACGCCGACAAGCGCCTGCGCGGCTTCGTGCCCCTGCTGCGCGGCTGGGCCAAGTTCGCCGCGACATGCTCGGTCGGCCTCCTCGCCAATGTCGGCGCCGCGGCCGCGCTGATGCGCATGGGCTTCCACCCCTACCCCGCCGCGATAGTCGGCATCGTCGTGGGCTCGGTGTGGAACTTCGCGCTGTCCAGCAAGTTCGTCTGGGGCAAATACTGAGCTTTCAAATACAGAGCTCAAGATATACCCTCCGTGCGGAATGGCCTTGGCTATCTTCAGGTCCAGCGCGCGGCCCCGTCGTATCTTTCTGATTGCAGCGGCAATCGGGATTGCCGCGCTTGATCTTTGGCTGCTTCTGCCCGCTAAGGCCGCAGAGCCCCCTATCTCCGTCAAGATCTCGTTTCCCTGGCTGTATCCAGACCGTCCCCTGCCGCAAAGTTTCCCGGCACAATCTGCCCTCTCCGGCTTCCATGTGCCGGATGAAGGCGATGAGGATCTCCCACCCCGTGGCGAAGTAGCCGATGCATCGCGAGTTCTCGCCGATGATGTTGCCACGCTGGGTGCCAACGCAACCTACGGCAGGGCCTTGCAGGCCATGCGCATCTTCGCCGAAAACGGAAACTGCCTTTTTGGCATCATGCGCGACCCGGATTCGGACAAGGTAACGCCGCATATCGCCTGGATGGAGGTGGAATGGGTGCGCACCGCTCCCGGCAAGCACCTCGTTTGCCGCGCCGAAATGGAAGCCTTACACTTCCAGCTACAGTTCGATTGAAGTTGCTCTAACGCCAGCTATCGAGCCACGTATAATCGCGGTACGATAGCTTCCCCGGCAGCGCGCCGGCTGACAGGATCGGGTAGAACACGACGAACAGCATAGCCGACAGCACCACCGTCAGCGCCCCAGGCCAGCGCCGCCCCTGCTCCCACCACCCGGCCAGCACCAGCGCCAGTGCCGCCATCAGGAACACGCTGGCCAGCGCATAGTGGTAGTAGAACTGCACCGGCTTGCCGTTGATCGCCCAGAAGATCAGGCTCGCGATATAAAGCACCACCACCGCGCCGCGCAGCCGGTCACCCTTGCGCAGCCCCGCCCACAGGCACAGCAGCAGCGCCGGAAGCCCCGCCAGCATCGTGAACGGATTACCGAGGCACAGCACCCCGCGCTGCGCTCCGTCCCACGGCGAATAGAAGAACCAGATCGGGCGGATGTTGAACACCCACTGCCACCAGCGGCTCTGGTAGAGGTGCGGCTTCACCACGCTGTCCTGCAGCTTCAGCATATATTGCTGCCACGGGATCAGCCCCTGTACCGTCAGCGGCTGCACCTTGTAGAAAAACGCGGGCGCAAAGGTCGCGAAATAGGCGATCAGCGGCACCACGCCGAGCCACAGCACCGCTTCCAGCAGCGAAACGCCGGGAATTGGCCCAGCATCGCGCGCAGTCAGGAAAGCGCGCCGCCGCCCGGCCAGCGCCCACCAGCGGTCCCACGCAAACAGCAGCCCCGGCAGCGCAAGGATCGGTGCGCCGTTCCATTTGCCGCCGAGCGAGAGGCCCAAAAACACCCCGCACAGCGCCAGATGCAATCGGCTGCCTTTTCGAAACGCCAAAGCCGCCTGCCAGAACGCCACCGCCATCATGCTCGCCATCGCCATGTCGAGCATCGCGATCCGGCTGAGCACGAACCAGATGAAGTTGGTCGCGAACAGGAACCCGAACAGCAGCGTCGCCGGGCGCGACAGGCTCGCCCACCACAGCGCACGCATCGCGGCAAACAGCCCCAGCGTACCGAGCAGCGCATTGGGCAGGCGCCAGCCGAACGGTCCGTCCCCCGCCACCAGCATGCCCAGCGCGATGAATTCCTTGCCGAGCAGCGGATGCTCGGGGTTCAGCCGACTCGTCAGCGCGATCAGCCGCCGCGCCGCGGGGAGGTAGTGCACCTCGTCGAACATGATCCTCGAAGGGATGCCCAGCCGGTGCAGCACCAGTACCATGAAAGCGAGCGTGATCGCCCAGCACCACACCAGCGGATCGCTTGTCGCGCGGCGCGGTGCAGTCAGCGGCGAAATGATGCGGGAAAGCAGCGTCATGGAAGGCGCGCGCATACCCCGTTCCGGGCCATAAGGGCAATGGCGGTGCTTGCACCGCGCTCCCTGCAAAGCGTTTAAGATCGCATCGTTTTAAGCGAAAAACCGGTTCCCACTTTTTCGCACGATGCTCTAAGGCCTTCGCCCATGAAACGCACCACAGGTCAGGACCGCTCGATCACCGCCAACTGGCGCCCCGCAACGCAGGCCGTGCGCGGAGGCACCTGGCGTTCGGAAATGGGTGAGACTTCGGAGGCCCTCTTCCTCACCTCCGGCTTCACCTACGATAATGCCGCCACGGTCGCTGCGCGCTTCGCGGGCGAAGAAGACGGCATGACCTATTCGCGCCTGCAGAACCCCACGGTTGCCATGCTGGAGGAACGCATCGCCCTCCTCGAAGGCGCCGAGGCGTGCCGCGCGCAGGCGAGCGGCATGGCCGCGATGACCACCGCCCTCCTCTGCCAGCTTTCCGCGGGCGATCACATCGTCGCCGCAAAAGCCGCGTTCGGCTCGTGCCGCTGGCTGGTCGATAACCTGCTGCCGCGCTTCGGCATTTCCGGCACGACGATCGACGCGGGTGACAATGCCGCGTGGGAAGCCGCAATCCGGCCCAACACCAAGGTTTTCTTCTTCGAAAGCCCGGCAAACCCGACGATGGACCTCGTCGATCTGGAGTTCGTCTGCACCCTTGCTCGCCAGCACGGCATCACCACCGTGGTCGATAATGCATTCGCCACCAGCGCGCTCCAGCGCCCGCTCGATTTCGGCGCGGACGTCGTCGCCTACTCCGCCACCAAGATGATGGACGGCCAGGGCCGCGTGCTGGCTGGCGCTGTCGCAGGCTCGAAGGAGTTCATCGACGGCAAGCTCCTCCCCTTCCAGCGCAACACCGGGCCGAACATCGCCCCGTTCAACGCATGGGTCGTGCTCAAGGGCCTCGAAACGCTGGATCTGCGCATCCGCCGGCAAAGCGAGAACGCGATGAAGGTCGCCGCCTTCGTCGAAAGCCGCCTGCCCACAGTGCGCTATCCGTTCCTGCCCAGCCACCCGCAGTACGAACTGGCCAAAAAGCAGATGCAGGCTGGCGGCACGATCTTCAGCCTCGAAGTACCCGGCGGCCGTCCGCAGGCACACGCGCTGCTCGATGCGCTGAAGCTCGTCGACATCTCGAACAACATCGGCGATTCGCGGTCACTGATGTGCCATCCCGCCTCGTCCACCCATCACGGCGTCGGCGCCGAAACGCGTGCAGACATGGGCGTGACCGAAGGGATGCTGCGGCTGAACGTGGGCCTCGAAGACCCGGAAGACGTGATCGAGGATCTGGATCAGGCGCTAACGGCAGCCGGGCTTTAAGGCCCCCATTCTTATACTTCCAACCCGCTCATGCTGAGCTTTTCGGAGCATCATACGCTACCGTCGCGTCGGCACCCCCTTCGGCTGGCTGCTTGCAGCAGCCGCTCAGGACAGGCTTCGACAAGCTCAGGGTAAGCGGGATTGGGGTATGAACGGCACGAAAGGCGGAGTGCGTCCTCAGCCCAGCTTCGCCTCAAGCGCGTCGATCCGGGCCTTCAGCGCATCGGCTTCCTCGCGCGCGGCGGTGGCCATGTCCTTCACCACCTCGAATTCCTCGCGGCTTACGAAGTCCATGCCGCCAAAGGTCTCGCGCAGCTTCTCACGCGCGGTTTCGCCCGCTTCGCGGCCCATGCCGGCGAGCGTGCCCGCGGCGCTGTTCAGCAGCTTGACGAAATCGGCGATCATCGGGTTCTCGGACTGCATGGCTCTGGCCTTCGATACGAATTCACTGCGCCGCAAATGGGGCTTTGCGCCGCGCGGCGCAAGGCGTGATCCGGGGCAAACGGATATCGTGCGTTATCAGATCTGCATGCGCACCGCAGCGCCACTACCCGCTGCGCCATCGGCAAGCGGGTTGAGCGCAATGAACTGATAGTTGAGCGCCGCGGCAAAGCAGATCCACGCCAGATAGGGCAGCAGCAGCGCACCAGCCGTCGGCCGCACGCGCCAGAACAGCAGGATCATGATCAGCGTCAGCACGATCATCGCGCCGATGATCCCAAGCGCCATGGTCATCCGGTGCATGCCGAAGAACACCGGGCTCCACGCCAGATTGAGCATCAGCTGCACCACGAAAATCGCGACTGCGATGCCCCGTCCGGGCGCGCCACGTGCGGAGGCGACCATCGCCAGCGCCACGCCGATCAAAACGTAGAGGATTGACCACACGATCCCGAAGGTCGCCGGCGGGGGATAGAGCCCCGGCTTGGACAGCGCGGCAAACCAGGGGTTCTGCGGCCCTGCGTCAGAGATGAGGCTGGAAATGAACCCGAGCCCGAGCACCGAAGGCACCGTGAACAGCGACCAGCGCAGCAGGCTGGCGCGCAGCTGGGCAGGTGAAGCGAGATAACGCATGTGCTCGAAGTGTCCCCCGGAGCGCCCTGGTAAAAAGCGATTCGTTGCCAGTAGCGGCAAGTAGATATTGGCTGCGCCGCAGCAACTAGGCAATCTCCGCAGCGTCATGGTGCCCCAAGGCGGGACAATTGGCACACTATGCCCCTCTATGGAGCGCCGAAATCAGGAATTCCACGTTGCCCTCAGGCCCGGTTATCGGGCTCGTGGCAATCCCTTGGACGTCCCACCCTTCGCCTTCCAGCCAGTCCTGCACTTCGCGGCAGACGCGCTCGTGCAGCGCCGAATCGCGCACCACGCCGCCCTTGCCCACTTCGCCGCGCCCCACCTCGAACTGCGGTTTTATCAGCGCGACCAGCCGCGTCGGCCGTGCAGCCAGCGCCAGCGGGACTTCCAGCACCTTGCGCAAGGAGATGAAGCTGGCATCGCACACCACCCAAGTCGCGGGGCGATTGATCTGCGCCGAGGTCAGGATCCGCGCGCTCGTTTGCTCCAGCACAGTCACGCGCGGGTCCTGGCGCAGTTTCCACGCCAGCTGGTTTGTCCCGGAATCGACCGCAAACACGTGCTCGGCCCCGTTGGTCAGCAGCACATCGGTAAATCCACCGGTTGAACTGCCGATGTCCATCGCAGTCACCCCCGATGGATCGAGCGCGAAGTGATCCAGCGCATGCGCCAGCTTGATCCCCCCGCGCGAAACCCACGGGTGATCGCGCCCGCGCACTTCGATGGGCGCATCGGGCGCGAGCGCGTGACCCGCCTTGGTCAGCTTGGTCTCGCCCGAATAGACATGCCCCGCCAGGATGAGCGCCTGCGCCCGCGCGCGGCTCTCGGCCAGCCCGCGCTCGACGAGGAGCTGGTCGATCCGGAGCTTCGATTTGCCGGATGTGTGTGCGGAGCTTCTTGAGGTCACCGCCGCTCTCTTCCATACCCGGGGCATGAAGATCAACCTCGCGGTCCCGCTGATTGCCTCGGTCCTCGCTCTGGGAGGCTGCACGGTCGTGCCGCCGCAGCCTGCTCCCGCCGCGCAGGGTGGCGCCGCTGCCCCGCAGCCCAAGCCGCAGCTACCCGTCCCGCAGCCCCGCCCCGCGCCGCCGCCAGCTCCCGCGCCGCGGGCCGATGCTGCCAGCTGGCGTGATCTGCCGCAGACCCCGGGCATGTGGACTTATGCGGCCGAGCCCACCGGCAGCGTCGTCCGCTTCGGCCAGCCCGGTGCGGGCTCGCTCATCCTGATCCGCTGCAATCGCACGCGCCCGGCCATCGAGTTGCAGCGCGCAGGCTTCGGCGCCAGTCCGGTTCCCGCGACGATTTCCACCAGCAGCACCCAGCGCCGGCTCACCGCCACGCCAGCAGGCACCAGTACGGCGCCAAACGCCGCCATTCCCTTTGAAATCGCCTTCTCCGTGCGGGATCCGCTGCTCGATGCGATCGCGTTCAGCAGGGGCCGGTTCATGCTCGAAATGGGCGGCGTGCAGACGCTCGTCCTGCCGGTCTGGTCCGAACTGGGGCGGGTGATCGAGGATTGCCGCCAACCGGGGTGACTTATCCACCAAACCGGGCGCGAAGTCTCAATTCTGACGGCAAAAAAATTCAATGCAAGACTTGTTCTTGGAGGCCGGATGAATCACATTCCACTCAAGGCCGGAACAGGGCTGCAATCCTCCGGTCGAGCCGCATACCGATGTCATTGAGGTTGGGAAGGCGGCACTTGGCTCAACAGCGCGAAAGGAGGTGATCCGATGTCTCATGGTTCAGCAGAGGGGTCGGCATTGCGCATCGCGGAGCATTATCGCTAGTTTGTTCAAGCGATAGAGGCACCGTGGGCGGCACTTCCGGCCGCTGACCATGCGAAGGGCCGCTTCCGACTGCCGGAAGCGGCCCTTCACATTTGTTCCAAATCGCTTGCCATTTGCGCAACAATAGTTCACGGCGCGTCGCAGAGCTAACAATCCCGAAGGACCGCCCGATGGCGACGCCCGATACCGCCGCACCGTTCACGTTTGCACACCAGCCCCATCCTTCACCCATGGCGGCGGACGTGCGCGCGGAAATCCTCGCCAATCCGGGCTTCGGCACTGCCTTTTCCGATCACATGGTCTCCGTCAGCTATGACGAGGGCAAGGGCTGGCACAGCGCAGAAGTCGTGCCCTACGGCCCGATCCCGCTCGATCCGGCGGCGGCTGTCCTCCACTACGCGCAGGAAATCTTCGAGGGCCTCAAGGCCTATCGCCTCGCGGATGGTGGCATCGCCCTGTTCCGCCCCGAAGCCAACGCCGCGCGCTTCAACGCCTCGGCCGAGCGGCTTGCCATGCCGGTCCTGCCCGAAGGCCTGTTCGTTCAGGCGGTCGAAGAACTCGTGAAGGCCGACAAGGACTGGTTCCCCACTGTCGAGGGCGGCTCGCTCTACTTGCGTCCCTTCATGTTCGCGAGCGAGGCCTTCCTTGGCGTGCGCCCGTCGAAGAAGTACAAGTTCCTCGTGATCGCCAGCCCTGCCGGCAACTACTTCAAGTCGGGCGCCCCCGCCGTCTCGCTCTGGGTCAGCGACTACAGCCGTGCCGCGCCCGGCGGCACCGGTGCGGCCAAGTGCGGCGGCAACTATGCCGCCAGCCTCGTGCCCACCGCCGAGGCCTTCTCGCGCGGGCACGATCAGGTGCTCTTCCTCGATGCGGTCGAACGCAAATGGATCGAGGAACTGGGCGGCATGAACCTGTTCTTCGTGATGGCCGATGGCTCGCTCGTCACGCCCCCCCTGGGCGGCACGATCCTCCCCGGCATCACCCGCGAAAGCCTCATCAAGCTCGCGCGCGAGGAAGGCCTTGCCGTGCGCGAGGAGCGCTATTCGCTCGCCCAATGGCAGGCAGACGCCACCTCAGGCGCGCTCATCGAAACCTTTGCCTGCGGCACCGCTGCGGTGGTCACGCCGGTCGGCAAGGTGACGAGCGCCAGCGACAGCTTCGTGATCGGCAGCGGCGGCCCAGGGCAGATCACCCAGAAGCTGCGCAGCCGCCTCGTCGCGATCCAGCGCGGCGAAGCGGCAGACACCCACGGCTGGGTCCACCGCATCGGCTGAGGACGCGGTTGCCAAGGCCAATTCGCCATGGCATCGCCTGCGCCGTTAATCGCCGCGCCAAACACCGAATAGCGCGGCGTAAGGGAGAGCATTGCCATGAGCATTTCGTTCAAGGACAAGGTCGCGATCGTCACTGGCGCGGGCGGCGGCATCGGGCGTGAATACGCGCTCGAACTCGGCCGGCGCGGGGCCAAGGTCGTCGTCAACGATCTCGGCGGCGCGCGCGATGGCACCGGCCATTCCGACGCTGCGCTCAAGGTCGTCGAGGAAATCCAGGCCACTGGCGGCGAGGCCATGTCGAACGGCGGCTCGGTCAGCGAATACGAGCAGATGGTCGAAATGGTCGCCAAGGCCAAGGAGAAGTGGGGCGGCGTCCACGTCCTCATCAACAACGCCGGCATTCTGCGTGACAAGAGCTTCACCAAGATGGACCCGGCCGATTTCGAAATGGTGATCAAGGTCCACCTGATCGGCTCGGCCTTCGCCACCAAGGCCTGCTGGGACACGATGCGCGAGCAGAACTACGGCCGCATCCTGATGACCGCTTCCTCGACCGGCCTGTTCGGCAACTTCGGCCAGGCCAACTACGGCGCCGCCAAGCTCGGCCTCGCCGGCCTCACCAAGACGCTCTACCTCGAAGGCGCAAAGAACAACATCAAGGTCAACACGATCGCCCCGGTCGCCGCGACCCGCATGACCGAGGATATTTTCCCCGAGGAAGCCTTCAAGCTGTTCGGCCCGGAACACGTCGTCCCCGCCGGGCTGTTCCTCGTCTCGGAAGATGCCCCGACCAACGCCATCGTCGGCGCGGGCGCGGGTGCCTATCACTCGGCGTGGGTCACGATGAACAAGCCCGTACTGCTCTCGCCGGATGCACGCTCCGTCGAAGACTTCGCGGCGCATTGGGACCAGATTTCAGACCGCACCGGCGATTTCGTCCCCCAGTCGGGCGCGCAGCAGAGCCAGGCTATCCTCGTCGAACTTCAGGCAGCGATGAAGCGGTAAGCCTCAATTGCGGGGGCACGCACCGCGCGTCGCCCCCGCAAGTTGCATCGTCTTGAGCCGCGCCTGTACTTCAGTCTCGCTCAGCACCCGCACCGCACCGGTGTGCGCATCGACCAGCAGCGGTGCGGCACAATCGCTGCGTATGGCCGCACGCTGCCCCTTCTCCGGCACCATCAGCACCATTTCGGACTCAGTGTCGCGGTAGATAACGCGCAGTACGGGCGAGCCTTCGTCGGGCTTTTGGCGATCCGCAGGTGGGGCTTCGCATCCCGCAAGCAGCAGTGGTGCGATCATCGCGGGAACAAACCGCAACGCTGCACCACCCTTTGATACTATGGGGATCCCCGCAACTCCGCTCACCCTGAGCCCGTCGAAGGGTGCTGGCGCGACTGTCGGGGATGATGCTTCGACAAGCTCAGCATGAGCCGGTTTGGAAAATGAAGCGGGGAAACGAGGCCGCCTCAATCCTCGACGATCTTCAGCAGCTTCCGCTCGAGCACGGACAGCACTCCCGCAAGCTCGTGCCCGCGCTTCAGCACTTGCCCCGCCTCGCCATACAGCGTCCACATGCCCTGCTTGGCGCGCAGCGCGGGGCGCTTCTCGATGCGGGCGGAAGGGCGTTCCGCCGTCCGGCGAAAGGCCGCAAAACTCGCAGCATCCTTGTCAAAGCCCATGGCATAGTCGCGCCATTCGCCGGCAGCGACCATGCGGCCATAGAGATCGAGAATGCGCTGCAGTTCCGCCCGATCGAAGCCGACCTGCGGTTCACCGCGCACGTTGGGAAAGCTCAGAACCGTGGGGCCGTTCGCCCCGTCACCGGCGCCGATCACGCTCAGCTGCGGCTCCTGCGCCGGTTGCCGCCACCGACCGGAGCGGGCGCATCGGTGCTCTCATCCTGCGCTGCGAGCAAGGCCGCGACTTGCGCCTTCAGCAGCGCAACTTCGGATTCGAGTTCGTCCACCCGAGTGCCGCCGGTCGGCTCGCACGGCTCCTTGCAGGGCGTGCCATAGGGGATGAAGTCCTTGAGCCAGGTCTCCACCGGCACCAGCGTGGAGCGCGCCTTGAGGCCGACCATGGTCGCGCCTTCAGGCACGTCCTCCGTCACCACGGCATTGGCGCCGACACGGGCGCGCGGTCCGACCGTGATGGGACCGAGGATCTGCGCACCCGAACCGATGATCGCATTGTCGCTCAGCGTCGGGTGGCGCTTGCCGGGAACGCCGTTGGCGGGGTTGGTGCCGCCCAGCGTCACGCACTGGTAGATCGTCACGTTGTCGCCGATCTCGGCGGTTTCGCCGATCACGGTGAAGCCATGGTCGATGAACAGGTGCTTCCCGATCTTCGCACCCGGATGGATGTCGATGCCCGTGAAGAATCGCGCCAGATGATTGACGAACCGCGCAAGGAAAAACAGCCGCTGCGTGAACAGCCAGTGCGCCACGCGGTGGAAACCGACGGCATGGAGCCCCGGATAAAGCAGGATTTCCCAGCGCGAACGCGGCGCAGGGTCACGTGCGCGGATCGAGTCCAGATAGGCAATAAGGCTGTCGAACATGCGCGCAGATACCCCCGTTTGGGCTCCTAAATCAAGCGCGCCTAGAGAAGCCTAGGTTGCCGCTCGGCTTCGGGTACACCGTGTACCCTCTCGGCCAGAGCGTCGCGCGCAAGGGATATGGTGACGGCTGCCTTGCGCTCAAGGGACAGGCGATCAATTGTTTCTACCAGCGCCTCGGCCGCGGCATGGCTGCGTTCCAGCCGGGGCAGGATATAGGCGAGCACCGCCTCGCCCAATGCCAGCCCGCGCCGCGCCGCATGGGTTTCGACCAGCGCGCGCAGCAGTTCGTCATCCGGTGCGCCGATCTCGATCATCAGCGCCGCGCCCAGCCGCGAGGCAAGGTCCGGCAGCGTCACGGCCCAGGCACCTGGCGCCTTGTTCGAAACGATCAGCAGCGGCCGCCCATCCGCCTGCGCGCGGTTCCAGCGGTGGAACACCGCGTCCTCGGGCAGGCTGTCGGCATCATCGAGCACATCGCCCAGCCCGCTCGCGGCGAACCAGCGCGCCAGCAGGCTCTTGCCCGAACGCGGCGGCCCCGCCAGCACGGCCGCACGGAACGGCCATTCCGCCGCGCCAGCCAGCAGCGCCAGCACCGGCTCGAGGCTCGGACCGGTCAGGACCGCATCGGCGCTGGTCGCCGTTACGAGAGGCAGGGCAATCTGGCTCATGTCCTACTTGCGGATGGAGAGCGCGCCGGCCCCTTGGGTCACGCGCCAACCCTGCGCACGCAGCGCGGCGGCAAGGGCATCGATATCGCCGGTGAAGGTCACACGCATCACCGATGTCCCGCCGATGGCAAGGCTGGAGGTTGCCGCCTCCTTGACCCCGTCGACCCGGCGCACCGCAGCGATGCCGGCATCGACAGCCGCCGCATCCGGTGTGGCAAACTGCACCGTCACCATGGTCGTCGGGACCGCCGCCGTTGTAGCAGCCGCATCAGGCCCCGCCGCCGATGTAGCGGAGGGCGCAGGGCCGAGCTTCGCGACAATGCTGTCAACCAGCGCAGGATCAAGATCCGGGCGCATCGACAGCGAGGAATCGGGCGCGAGTTGCCCAGCGGCCAGCGCGCCGGCGTAAAGCCCATCGAGCCGGGTGATCGCTTCCGCCAGCATCTGGGGCAGCTTGTCCTCGGAAGGTGCGGTCAGCTCGAAGCTGCCGATGAACTTGTTGTCCGGTCCGCGCCGCGCGGTGAAAATGCCGTGCACCGGGCCGCCCGGCCAGCTCCGCTCCAGCCTCGCGATCGGCATGATAACGTCTGCGGCGCCGAACGAATCGAGCACCAGCCGCCACCAGTTGCGGCTGCGGCGGCTGATCTGCCCGGCGGTCAACAGCAGCGAATCCGCGCCCGCGCCATTGGGGCGCACATAATCGATCACGCTGGAGCCGGTGCGAAACTCGGCCCAGGCCTTCTGCCAGGGGGTGCGCGTCTCGAACACCGAGGTAACGCCGCCCTCGATCAGCACCGGGATCACCAGCATCGGCGCGGAATGCGCGATCTGTCCCTGCATGCCGAGGTAGCTGCTGGTTCGCGTGCGATCGAAGATCACGCCAAGGGTCGCGATATAGCGGTGCGGGCCGATCTGCTCCTGCCCGACGACAACGGCAGAGACCATGCCGTCAATCGTCGCGGCATCGAGCGCGGGGGCAGCGCCGCCACCCAGCCCGTTGGACTTCCATAGCTTCTCCCACGCCAGCCGCTGCGCTTCCTTCCAGCCGTTGGCGCGGGCTTCTTCGGCGGTCTTGCCGGTTGTGTTGACCTCGATCCCGCTCACTTCGAAGTCGCCATTGCTGGCAATCGGCGCGATGCCGCGGTCGCCCTCGATCTGCGCATAGATCGCCGCGCCGCCGCCCGCGAGGACGAGGCCAAACGCGGCGAACAAGCCCAGCCGCGCCTTGCGCGAAAGGTTCAGCGGCAGGATCAGCTTGGGCAAGGATGGGCGCAGGGCGGCCAAGGGAACTCCATTCGGGGACGCATGCATGCGCTGGTATCTGGCGCGTGCCAATCGGCTGGCTGCGCTTTTGCCCAAAGGCAAGTGGAAATCCAAGCGGGAAAGCGCTAGGCGCGTGCCCCATGGCTTCCAACGACGAAACGCAGCAGTCCTATTCCTACGCCAAGGCCGGGGTGGACATCGCCGCCGGCAATGCGCTGGTGAAGGCAATCGGCCCCCTTGCGAAGATGACCGCGCGCCCCGGTGCGGATGCCGAGCTCGGCGGCTTCGGTGCGTTCTTCGATCTCAAGGCGGCCGGTTACAAGGATCCGTTGCTGGTCGCGGGCAACGACGGCGTCGGCACCAAGGTCAAGCTCGCGATCGACCATGATCGCCACGACGCGATCGGCATCGATCTCGTCGCCATGTGCGTCAACGATCTCATCGTTCAGGGCGCGGAGCCACTGTTCTTCCTCGATTATTTCGCCACCGGCAAGCTTGATACCGGGGTTGCCGAGCGGGTTGTCGCCGGCATTGCAGAAGGTTGCCGCATGGCAGGCTGCGCGCTTATCGGCGGCGAGACGGCGGAGATGCCCGGCATGTATGCAGCGGGCGACTACGATCTCGCGGGCTTCTGCGTCGGCGCGGTCGAGCGCGGCGAACAATTGACCGGCGACCGGGTTGCAGAAGGCGATGTGCTGATCGGCCTTGCCTCCTCGGGCGTCCATTCCAACGGCTATTCGCTCGTCCGCCGCCTCGCTGCCGACAAAGGCTGGAAGCTCGAACGCCCCGCGCTGTTCGATAACGAACGCCTGCTGATCGACTACCTGATCGAGCCCACCCGCATCTATGTGAAGAGCCTGCTGCCCTTCATCCGCAGCGGCAGGATCAACGCGCTGGCCCACATCACCGGCGGCGGTCTCCTCGAAAACGTCCCCCGCGTGCTGCCCAAGGGCCTCCACGCCCGGATCAACGCCGATGCGTGGGAACAGCCGCGCCTGATGGCCTTCCTTCAGGCGCAAGGCGCAATCGAGCCCGGCGAAATGGCGCGCACGTTCAACTGCGGCGTCGGCATGATCCTCGCGGTCAATCCCGCCGAAGCGCCCTCCCTGATCGCAGACCTCATCGCCGCTGGCGAAACCGCCTTCACCGTGGGTGAAATCGTCGCGGGCGAAAAGGGCTGCACCGTCACCGGCAGCGCCGAGGCATGGAGCGCGCGCGAGGCTTGGGAAGCAGCGCACTTTGGCTGAACAGCGCGCCAGGGTCGCCGTCTTCATTTCCGGCAGCGGCACCAATATGGCCGCGCTGCTCTACGCGAGCCGGCTGCCCGACTGTCCCTACGAAATCGTCCTCGTCCTCTCCAACAACCCTGAAGCCGGCGGCCTCAAGCTCGCCGCGGCTGAAGGCATCCCCACCTTCGTCCTCCCCCACAAGGGCGTGCCGCGTGCCGAGCACGACGCGGCGATGGAGAGCGAAGTGCGCCGCCACGGTGCACGGTGGATCGCGCTTGCAGGTTACATGCGCATCCTCAGCCCTGATTTCGTGGCGCGCTGGGAAGGGCGGATGGTCAATATCCACCCGTCGCTGCTGCCCAAGTATACCGGCCTCCACACCCATGAGCGCGCGATTGCGGCAGGCGATACGCACGCCGG
This sequence comes from Novosphingobium sediminis, assembly GCF_007991615.1. GTDB lineage: Bacteria > Pseudomonadota > Alphaproteobacteria > Sphingomonadales > Sphingomonadaceae > Novosphingobium > Novosphingobium sediminis. The sequence goes on from NZ_BJYR01000014.1 coordinate 47,822, forward strand.
CTGCACCGTCCACCTCGTCACCGCCGATCTCGATGAAGGCCCGGTGCTCGGCCAGATCGCGGTCGCCATCCTGCCCGGCGATACGCCCGATGCGCTCGCCGCCCGCGTCCTTTTCGCCGAGCACCAACTCTACGCCCGCTGCCTGGCGCAGCTCGTCACGCGTGAGGCCGATCCGGCGTGGCTAACCGCACAAGTCCGCGAACGGGCGATGCAACTCCCCGAAGCCGAGGAAAGCCTGAGCCACGGCATGGCCTGCTTCGGCATCGTCAAAGGCAAGAAGTTTGCTTACGTGGCCACCAACCACCACCATGACGGGCGCAACGCGCTGCTGGTCAAGATCAGCGGAGCCGACGAGCAGGAACAGCTCATCGAAAGCGATCCCGAGCGCTTCTTCCGCCCCGCCTATTTCGGCGACGGCTGGATAGGTATTCGTATTGACCTCGGCGACGTGGACTGGGACGACATCGCCGAATGGCTGCGCCGCTCGTGGCAAGCCGTCGCGCCGCGCAGACTTGCCGCGATGATGGAATTCTAGGCTCCAGACCCATGCCCTCAAGCGCTTTGACCCCGCTCCAGCGCGTTTATCTCCACTCCGGCCTGCAATCGTTTGTTGAGGCCAGTGGCGGCATCTTCATCGCCGGCTTCCTCGTCAGCCGCGGGTTCTCCTATCCCGCCGCGCTTGCCAGCTTCGCGATGATCGTGCTCTCGCGCTTCGTGCTGCGCCCGCTGGTGCTGCCGCTGGCGCTGCGGTGGGGATTGCTCGGCACCCTGCTCACCGGCGTCGCGATTCGGGCAGTCAGCTTTGCGCTGCTTCCCTTCGTCACCGGCGTCGGCCCGCTGCTAGCGCTGTTCCTCGGCGTCAGTGGGATCGGCGGCGTGCTTTACTGGACGTCGTGGCACGCCGTGATGCCAAGCCTCATGGAAACCGGCAAAGGCGGGCAACAGGTCAGCATCCAGCAGGCAACCAGCGCGGTTGTCGGCATCGTCGCGCCTGCCGTGGGCGGCGTGCTGCTCGCTGTCGCCGGTCCCGTCCCCGCGTTCCTCGCCATCGCCGCACTGCAATTGGCAACCGCGCTGCCACTGATCGGCGCGCCCAATCCTTCGGTCGATCCCAACGCCCAGCTCGACCGCGCCGTCGCAGCCCATGCGCGGCGGCTCTATCTTGGCGAAGGCTTCCACTCCGGCTGCAGCGTGATGATCTGGAACCTCGCCCTGTTCGCCTCGCTGGGCGAACATTTCGATGCGTTCGGCGGCGCGATTGCAGCGGCCGGAGTCGCGGCGGCCATCGGCAGCCTCGTCGTCGGCCGCCTGATCGATACCGGCCGCCCGCGCCACTCGCTCGCGGTGGCCTATGGCGCCGCCGCGTTCGCGCTGGTGCTGAAGGGCGCAGCCTTCGCGCACCCGGTGCTCGCCGTGGTGGCGACCGCACTCGGCGCCCTCGTCGTGCCGATGACGGCGACTGCCATGCTCGCCCCGCTCTATGCCATGGCCCGGCAGAGCCCCTGCGTGCTTCGCTTTTCGATGGCAACCGAAGGCGGCTGGGATCTCGGCTGCGCCTCAGCCTGCCTGATTTCCGCCGCCCTGCTGGCATCAGGCGCCAGCTTCCGCCTGCCTATCCTGCTCGGCCTCGCCGCAATCGCCGCAATGGCCTCGATGCTCAACACCTGGTACGCCCGCCAACCGGCAGCGGCCTGACGTATTCCAATCTGGTATCCGAGGAAGTTTCCAACCCTGCAAAGTAGCTGAAATATGACGCTATTTTGGGGAAGTGGTGCCGGGGACGGAGTCCCCTATAGGGCTTAAATAATTGGGAAAGTGCTCTTAAATAAGATCGTGATGGTATCGATATCCATCAAAAATACCATCAGACTGCAGTTTATACCCGGTTCGATTCCAATTTGCGTCCAAATGGTGTTTTATGGCGACGAATGGATTGCTGATAGCATTATCAGTCGCCAGTGCGAAGTCTCACAGTTTTTTGCCAGACTTGAGCCGATGAGCGGTTCGCTAAGCGCGAAAGTTTTCAATCGCTAGCCACCCTCAGATCCCCATCTCGAACGGCAGCACCTTTGTGATCGTGCGCTCAAGCTCGAGCGGCTCTTTTCCCTTTGGCTCGGGAGCTGGCGCTTTTCCGGCAGCCTGCCCTCTGGCGGCAGCGGCACCAAGCCGTTCGGTCACCTCCAGCGCGGACGTCTTGTCGCCGAGGTTGCGACCGATCCCCACCCCGACCTTGTCGCGGTTGTCGACGATCAGCGTTAGCTCATCGCGCAGCCGAGTGATCGTGACAAGGAAGTTCCGGGCCGAGAGCAGCTTACGGGTCTGACTGTCCATCACCGCGATGCCTTTGTCGGATGTCAGCCCCTGCGCCATGTGAGCGTTAAGCGCGTAGGCCAGATCGACCCGAGCCAGCATCGGGTCATCGCGCTTGAGGAGGTGCTCCATGCCAGCCGAGGTCTTCACCGCGACGCCCGCATCGGTGATAGCAGTGACCTTGGCTCGGTCCGCATTGATCAGCCCGCGCTGGTGATCGTTCGCGGTCCAGCGGATCAAGTCGCCGGTGTAGAGCGAGATCGGCTTGCGCTCATGAAGCTGGATGGCCTGGCTATCTCCGACAACGCCGAGGCGGCCAGCTGACGCGATTGGCGGGGCAGCTCGGCGGGCGTTACGGCGAGATCAATCTTTGGCCATTTCAAATAGGCGAATTGACTACGAATATCGCCACGAAGCCCGCGCCATTCGACTTCGGCGCGGTTGCGGCGCAAACAGCCGCGCGATCGCCATCGTCCATCCACCATGACGTTCAACAGCGGATATGGCTCCGGGGCGGTTTTCCTGACAGCTATCTCGCCGAAAGCGAGGAGGTCAGCCTCGAATGGCGATCGAATTACCTGCGCTCGCTCACCGACCCGGCGTTCATTCCCGAAGGGATGCTCGCGAGACCGGATTTGGTCGGGCCGATGTGGGAGCATCTGGCCATCAATCAGGGCGAGCCGATGCTCGTGGACAAAGCCGCGCAGCGGCTCGGGTGCAAGGCCGATGTCGTGCGGGAACTCATCGCCCACTTGCGCATGACCCGGCTCATCCGCGAGCTGCGGCCGTGGTTTCCGAATGAAGGCAAGCGGATCGACAAGCCCGCGCGCTACTTCATCCGCGATAGCGGGTTGCTTCATGAGAACTGGAAATTCGCTGTCATTGACGACCTGCGCGCCAGTCCGCTTTGTGGAAAGAGCTGGGAAGGGTTCGTGCTCGAAGCTCTGTCCTCGCGCATACCGAAGGCCGCCGAACTCTATTTCTATCGCAACGACAAACGGCAGGAGATCGATATCATCGTTGATTTCGGCGCAGGCCGACGCTGGGCGGTTGAGGTCAAGCTGGGCGAGGATACCTCGCCGAAAAGGCGGCTTCTACGAGGCGCTGGGCGAAGTGGCGGCTGAACGGGCGTTCGTGATCAATGGCGGACCTGAAAGCATCGAGGCCGGCAATGGTAAAGTCCCGATTTATTGCCTGCCGGATGCCCTTGCCCTGTTTGACCAGGCTGGGCGTGGCTAGGCTGGCAGGTGATGTCCATGAGCCCTGATATCCATGCTTTGTCCAAGCTGTCCGAGCGCGGCATTGCCCGAATGGACGATGGAGAAGCGCTCGCGCTTATCGCCAAACTCATAGACGGGTCGTTCGATGCGTCGTTTGAGCGGGGCGCGAAGCGCGCCCTTTGCTGCCAGGCGGTACCGCACTGAACGAATGGCGGGTTCTGACAAGAGCTGACACTCAACCTGCAGCATGGGAAAGACGGGTTTGTCCCACTTCGCGCCCTTCAGGAGAGCCGGCAACTGTCGACCAGACCCGTTCGCTCCACCATAGACCTTGGACGTCCGCTCCGGGTGAAACCTGTCGTTGCCATCAGTCCGACATGTGGGCGGAGGGTGCTTTGATCGTGGCTGATTGAGGAACAGGCGGGTGAGGGAAATTTGCGCTATCCTCACTAGGATGAGTGCGCCACGGAAAGACGCAAACGATCAGATGGCAAGCCAACTCTTCCAGATCATGTAGCAGGCAACGCAGAAGATCAGCGCGGCAAACACGGTGTTGAGCAGACCTTTGTGTGCCGCCAATCGGCGTGATGCAGCGGCGCCGACAAGGCCTCCGAGCACCCCGCCGCCGATGAACGCGGCCGCAAGGCCCCAATCGATCAGCCCCGAAGCCGCATAGTTGAGCGCAGTCGTCAGTCCGAAGGCAGCGACGGCAACAAGCGAGGAGCCGACTGCATTGAGCATCGGCATGCCGGTCGACGCCATCAGGCCCGGCACGATCAGGAAGCCGCCACCAATCCCGAAAAACCCGGAAAACAGACCCGTCGCGCTGCCGAAGGCGATCACCTTGGGTGCATTCTCCCGCCGGCATTCGACATTCGGGTTGCCCGTCTGACCGCGTCCTTTGAGCATCAACCCGCCGACCACCAGCATCAGCAGGGCGAACAGGAACAGCAGGCGCTGGCCGTCGAACGCCTTGCCGAGGCTCGATCCGGCATAGGCACCCGCCACGCCTGCAAGGGCATACATCCCAGCACAGCGCCACTTTACCGAGCCCTGCCGCGCATGCGGCACGAGATTGGCCCCGGCATTGGCAGCAACCGCCAGCGCGCTCGTGCCGATGGCCACGTGCGGCGAAGTGACGCCCACCAGATAGACCATCAGCGGGACGGCCAGGATCGAGCCGCCCCCGCCGACCAGACCGAGGGTGAAGCCCACCAGCGAGCCCGAAGCGCCGCCGAGGAGATACTGGAGGGGCTCGAGCATGACCGTGCTACAGCCGATTCAGCGGCAGTTTGAGGTAGCGCGTGCCGTTGTCCTCGGGCTCGGGCAGGTGGCCTGCGCGCATGTTGATCTGGATTGAGGGCAGGATCAGGCGCGGCATGCCCAGCGTTGCATCGCGCGCCTCGCGCATCGCCACGAAAGCGTCTTCGCTCACGCGGGGATGGACGTGGACGTTGTGCTCCCGTTCTTCGGCGACTGTCGTTTCCCAGACGAACTGGTCGCGGCCCGGCGCCTTGTAGTCGTGGCACAGGAACAGCCGGGTCCGATCGGGCAGGGCAAGCAGGCGGTGGATCGAACGGAACAGCGTGCGTGCGTCACCGCCGGGAAAATCGGCCCGTGCGGTGCCATAATCAGGCATGAACAGCGTATCGCCGACGAAGGCTGCATCGCCGATAACGAAGGCCATATCTGCTGGTGTGTGCCCCGGCACGTGGAGCACGGCCGCCTCAAGCGAGCCGAGCTGGAACCGCTCGCCATCCTGCAGCAACCGATCAAACTGCGAGCCATCGCGCGCGAATGCGGGGCCTTCGTTGAAGAGCGCGCCGAAGACCGACTGCACCGTCAGGATATCCCGCCCGATCGCCAGCGTGCCGCCAAGCCGTTCCTGCAGATAGGGCGCGGCAGAAAGGTGATCGGCATGGACATGCGTTTCAAGGAGCCATTCGACCGTCAGCCCTGCCGCTTCGACATGGGCGATCACCTTGTCGGCCGTTGTGGTGGAGGTACGGCCGGAAGCAGGATCAAAATCGAGAACGCTGTCGATGATCGCCGCCTTGCCAGTGGCGGGATCGCTGGCGATGTGAGTTGCGGTGAACGTAGCCTCGTCAAAGACGGTATGCACGCGGACACTGCCGGGAGGCGATGCCTCAACGATGCCCCGTGCAGCAAGGAGCGCCTGATCGTTCATGCCATGGCTCTCACCAGCCAGGCCTTGCCCGGCACCTGCACACCGTCCGGCGTTTCGAACTGGCGGAAGAAGGCGATGACCTTTTCCCGGATCGCTTCCTCAAGGCCGGCTTCAGCGCCCACCAGCACCGTGGCGAACGAAAAGGCGCGCAGCGAGAACTCCGCTGCCTTTGCAGCATCGCTGCCGGTCCCGCCTACGCGGATCGGGCCGTACCATGCCTGCATGTCGACCTGCGAGAAGCCCGCGTCCCTTAGCAGCGACGCAAAGCGGTCGGGATCGGCCAGCGCAAAGGGGCCAGGCGCGAGGGGATCGGCCACAGGCAATTCGATATGCTCGGCCACGATCGCGCGTGCGCCGCTCATCCACACATTGTCCTGAGGAGCCGCCCAGACCGCGAAATCGGCTTGCCCGCCGTCCTTGAGCAGCCGGCGCAGATTGGCGAACGCCGCTGCGGGATCGGCGAAGAACATGATGCCGAGACGCGAAAGCAGCCGGTCGAACGGAGCGCCTTCGGGCACAAAGCTGGCGGCGTCACCCGTGCTGAAGCGAAGATTGCGCAGGCCCTCTGCCTCGGCCCGGCGCGTGGCTTCCGCCATCAGCATCGGAGCAATATCGACCCCCTGCACGCTGCCTTCCGGCGCGACCAGATGCGCGGCGAGACGCGAGGTACGACCACCTCCGCAGCCGATATCAGCCACGTGCTGACCGTTCTCCAGCGCAGCCCGGTCCAGCAGCGCAATACCCAGCAGCTCCAGCATCTGTTCGTAGGAATCGAGCTCCGCCAGCCACAGTGCGCCGCGTGCATCCGCCCAGTCTTCGCCACTCGTGCCATGGGAATCAGACATGAAATACTCCTCGGGTGTTGTTCAGGCGCCAGCCTTTGCAGCAAACTGGTCATAGGCCTCGACGGCCTGCGCGGCGTACATCAGGCTTGGTCCCGCACCCATGTAGAGCGCCATGCCCATGGTCTCCATCAGCTCTTCGCGGGTCGCACCCTGACGCACTGCCGCCTCGCTATGGAAGGCGACACAGCCATCGCAGCGTATCGCCACCGAGATGGCAAGTGCGATCAGTTCCTTGGTTTTCGTATCAAGTGCTCCGGCTTCCGTGGCCGCCTTGGCCATGGCGGAGAACGCCTTGGTCACTTCGGGACTGCCAAGGCGCACCTGCTTGATCGCGCCTGAAAGCTGCGTCGCCATTTCCGGCCAATCCTTGTGCACGTGCGCTCTCCTTTGCTTGCTCAGAACTTGCGGCCGATCATCGCGAGCAGCCGGTAGGCAGCCACGATCCGGTCCGTACTTGCGCGCGCGGCCGCGGCCGCGGCAGCGGTCGCCTCGCGCTCGGCGTCGAGCAGATCGAGCTGCGGCTTCATGCCGACGCGGACTTCCTGCCGCACGCTCTCCAGTGCCTTTGCGGCAGCTGCCGTCTGCTCATCTGAAGCCTGTTCGACGAGCTGCGCCGTGCGCACATCCTGGAAGGCGGCGATAACCTGCTCTTCGGTCTGCTGCCGCGCTGCGCGGACCCGCGCATCGGCGGCCCTTACGGCGCTGTTGCTTTCGGCAATCCTGCCGGAAACGCGGCCGCCGCCAAAAATCTGCCAGCGGGCCCGGATGCCGACGGTCGCGCTATCGCCGCGGTATCCCGGGAAGAACTGGTCGCGCACGGTTGCCGCTTCGGCAAAGGCGCCGACGGTGGGCAGGCGCTCCGCCCGCGCTCCGCGTGCTGCTGCCTGCGCTGCGCGCAGACCTGCCTCTGCCTGCGCGAGCATGGGATTGGCCGCCATCGCGGAATCCATCGCTTCATCGAGCGTACCCGGCAACGCCGGGTTGGCGGGCAGCGGTTGGAGCTCGGCAGGTTCGAGGCCCGTCAGATCGCGGAAGCGCGCCTGCGCCGAAACCTGCATGCCCTGCGCGCGGGCCAGCGCAGCACGCGCCTCGGCGAGCCGCGCGGAGGCTTGCGCTACATCGGTGCTCGGGCTTTCACCCGCCTTGAACTTGAGCTCGGCCTGACGCCCGATCTCGGTCGTTTCCGCCACCAGCCGGCCATAGAGATCCACCAGCTGCGCCGTCATCAGCACATCGCCATAGGCCTGCGTCACCGCCACCACGAGCTGGCTGCGCGTGCCGATCTTGCCAGCTTCAGCCGCAGCCATACCGGCCCGCGCGCGGTCCACCCCGGCGCCGACCCGGCCGCCGGTAAACAGCGGCTGTTCGATCGCCACTTGTGCCGCGCGCGGGGTGACATCCGCCCGGCCAAGCCCGAAGAACCCGCCCGGATCGAGGCGGCCATAGCCGATCGTGCCGGTCAGGGTCGCCGTCGGCATATGCTCCGCCCGCGCTGCATCCACCCGCGATGCTGCGGCATCCGCATCGGCATCGGCCGCAGCCACTTCCGGCGCGTGCGAGAGTGCGGACGCCAGCGCATCTTCCAGCGTTGCCGCATGGGCGCTGGCTGCCAGCGCCAAGGGCACCGCCAGCCAGAGCGCCAACCGGGCCGAACTTTGCAGGCGTTTCATTTGAACGCTGTCCCCGGTCGGATACCCAGCGCCTTGAACACCATCGCCGCCGGACAGAAGCCGGTGAAGCCGGCCTGGATCATGTTGAGACCGGCAAAGGCGGTGAGGGCGATCCACCAGGGGTGAACCTCTATCGACAGAACAACGCCCAGCAGCACCACGCAGCCGGCGAAGATCATCACGGCACGATCCAGAGTCATCGGTTTGCTCCTCTTGAGGTATGCTGGCGCGGGATCAGGCCCGCAGCTTGTCGATGCCCATCACCTGCATCGCGAGCTTTTCGTAGAACGGCTCGCTCTCGCCCTTGCGGATCTTGCGCAGGAAGTATTTCTCGAAGCCGATCTTGGCGAGGTGGACCCACTTGCCCCCGGCGGCCCAGTTGACGTTGCGCGGTGGAATCTGCGGCTGCGCCACGAAGGCAATGCCGCCATCGCCGAAATCGGCAAGGCACACGGCATTCCACGTCGCCTCGGCCGTCGGCTCCCTGCCATCAATCAGCGCGCTGAGATTGTGGGCAGTAGCGGTGACCATGCTCTCGATCATAAACCCGGTCTTGGGCACGCCCACCGGCACGTTGGTCGGCCCCGTCGGCGGGATCGCCACGCAAACGCCGAGCGAAAAGATTTCCGGGTAAGCCGGATTGCGCTGGTGCTTGTCGATCAGGATAAAGCCGCGCGGATTGGTGAGGCCGGGAATGTCGCGCACCGCCGCCACGCCGCGGAAGGCGGGCAACATCATCGAATAACCGAAGGGAAGCTCGTGGGTCTTCGCGACGACCCCGCCCTCGGCGATTTCCTCGACATGCATGAGGCCAGCCTCGACCTTCGCCACGCGGGCGTTGGTGATCCACTTGATGTGCCGGTCGCGCAGCTTGCTCTCGAGCAGGCTCTTGGTATCGCCCACCCCGTCCAGCCCGAGGTGGCCGATGTAGGGCTCAGCGGTGACAAAGGTCATCGGCACCTTGTCGCGGATCTTGCGGCGGCGCAGTTCGGTGTCGAGGATCAGGGCGAACTCGTAGGCCGGGCCATAGCAGGAGGCCCCTTGCACCGCGCCGACCACGATCGGGCCGGGATTCTCGACGAAGCGATCAAACGCATCTGCCGCAAGCGAGGCATGACCGGTATCGCAGACCGAGACCGTATGGCCTGCAGGACCGAAACCTTCGATTTCGTCGAACGCCAGTTCAGGACCGGTTGCAATTACGAGATAATCGTAATTGACAGAAGTGCCATCGTTCAGCTCGAGTCGCTTCTCGTCAGCATGAAGCCGCTTTGCACCGACGGCGGTGAAACCGATCTTCTTCTTCGCGAAGATCGGCGGGAGATGGACCTGAATCGCTTCCGGTTCACGCCAGCGGACGGCGACCCAGGGGTTCGAAGGGATGAACGAGTAGGTTTCCGTGTTGGAAACCATCATAACCTCGGCCTTCCCCTTCACTTCCGCCTGGATCTCGTAAGCAGCGATGGTTCCGCCAAGGCCAGCCCCCAGCACCACGATTTTGGGTTTTTCCGACACGTCCGTTCCTCTCACCTCGATATCTCGCTTGACTAAATATGATGATTACACGATATATGCAATATACAAATTGAATGAACCCGAGGAGGTCCACGATGTTCGGATTTGGCAAGAGCAAGGCGCACCGTGAAATCGACGCGCAGACCCTCAAGGCGATGCTGGCCGATGGCTCGGTGCAGCTTATCGACGTCCGCGAACCCGATGAGTTCGCCGCCGAGCACATTGCAGGTGCCGTGAACGTGCCGCTCTCGGGCTTCTCGCCCCAGAACCTGCCGGATGCGGGAGGCCGCACCGTCGTACTGCAATGTGCGGGCGGCAAGCGTTCGGGACTCGCGCTCGATCACTGCGCCAAGGCGCAAGCCGCGGTCGAAACGCACCTCGCGGGCGGCATCGGCGCGTGGAAAGCTGCCGGTTTCCCGGTCGAGCGCGGCTGACAGACACAGGCAGGGGAGAACGCGGGCGTGGCAAAGCGGACATGGATCGCATTGAGCGGAGCGCTGGCCCTTGCCAGCTGCGGCGGCGAAAAGGCGGCTGATGCAGGCAAGGCCGCTCTGCCGCCCGGCGAACAATTCCGCGTGTCTCTTGCCGAAACCGCCGATTTCAAAGCGGTCGGCGCGGAGATCACCACACGCGATTCTGCGCAGGCCCTCGCGCGTATTCCCGGTACGCTGGTCAGCTTCACCGTTCGCGCGGGCGATACCGTGTCCAAGGGGCAGCGAATCGGCATGATTGTCGATTCGCGCCTCGGCTACGAAACGAGCGCGGCGGGCGCGCAAGTGGCGGCGGCACAGGCTGAGGCCGCTCGCGCACGCGGCGATCTGACTCGCGTGCAGGATCTGTTCAATCACAATGTTTATGCCAAGGCGCGGCTCGATCAGGCTGTTGCCATGGCGCGCGCCGCCGATGCGCAGGTCGCCGCCGCGCGCGCCCAGCAGAGCGCGAGTGCCAGTGTAGCGGGACAAGGGGCCGTGCTCGCCCCAGCTAGTGGCCGCGTGTTGCGTGCCGATTTTCCTGCGGGCTCTGTCGTTGCCCCCGGCATGCCACTTGCCGTGGTGACCGCAGGCCCGCCCGTGCTGCGGCTCGATCTGCCCGAGTCGCTCGCCAAGGCCGTCCATGTCGGCACTGCCATCACCGTTGCACCACAGGATTTGCCCGACGGGTCGCGCCAGGGGCAGGTGACGCAGGTCTATCCTGCCATCACTGGGGGCCGGGTTCAGGTCGATGCGACCATGCCCGGCCTGACCACCGAACTCGTTGGCCGCCGCGTTGGCGTTTCCATCGAAGTCGGCCGCCGCAAGGCGATCGTGATCCCGCGCCGCTTCGTCTCGACGCGCTATGGCATTGATTATGTGAACGTGCTGAGCCCCGACCGACAGATAAGTGCTGTCGCGGTGCAGACCGCACCGGCCAGCGATCCCGCTGCTGTCGAGATTCTCGGTGGCATTTCGGCCGGGGATACCCTGTTCGCAGCGGGACGCGCGAAATGAATCTCGGAATTTCCGGGCGCCTGACCCGCGCGACAATTGCTTCGCCGCTGACCCCGCTGTTCCTGTTCGCGGCGCTTGCCGTGGGCATTCTCGCGCTCTTCACCATCCCGCGCGAGGAAGAGCCGCAGATCAGCGTGCCGATGGTCGATATCCAGGTCATGGCACCGGGCCTTTCTGCGCCGGATGCGGTCCAGCTCGTCGGCATCCCGCTCGAGACCATCGTCAAGAGCGTCGACGGCGTCGAGCATGTCTACACGCAGGCCGAAGACGATGGCGTGATGGTCACCGCGCGCTTTGTCGTCGGCTCCAACCCCGAAGCGGCTGCCACGCGCATCGATGAAAAGCTACGCGCCAACTGGGACCGCATTCCGGTCGGCATTCCCGATCCGAAGGTCACGGTGCGCGGCATCAACGACGTGCCGGCAGTGGTGCTCACCCTTTCGCCCAAGCCCGGCGCGGCGGGGCAATACGATGATCAGGCGCTCTATACCCTTGCGACCAAGCTGCGCACCGAGATCGCCAAGGTCGACAATGTCGGCCTGACCTTCATCACCGGCGGCCGCCCCGAGGAAATCCGCATCGCGCCCGATCCGGGCAAGCTCAGCCAGTTCGGTGTGCCGCTCGGCAGCCTGATCGATGCCGCCGCCCAGGCCAATCGCAGCTTCCCCGCCGGCAGCATCCGGGAAGGCGGGCAGTCCGTTGCCGTTACCGCCGGACAGACGCTCGGTTCGGCGCAGGATGTCGGCACGCTGACGGTTCGTTCGGCCAGCGGCGCGCCGGTCTATCTGCGCGATGTCGCCACCGTCACGCAGGGCCCGCGCGAGGATCAGGCCCGCGCCTGGCGCTGGGCACGCCGCGATGGCCAATGGACGAGCACGCCTGCCGTCAGCCTCGCGATTGCCAAGCGCGCAGGCGCGAATGCCGTGGTCGTCTCCGATGCCGTGCTGCAGCGGCTGGAATCGCTCAAGGGCAGCCTGATCCCCGATGGCGTCGAAGTCTCGGTCACGCGCAACTATGGCGCAACGGCGAACGAGAAGGCCAACGAGCTGCTCTATCACCTCGCGCTGGCAACGGTTTCGATCATCGTCCTGATCGGCTTCGCCATCGGCTGGCGCGAGGCGGCGGTGACGGCGGTGGTCATCCCCACCACGATCCTGCTGACGATGTTTGCCTCGAACCTGATGGGCTACACGATCAACCGCGTCAGCCTTTTTGCGCTGATCTTCTCGATCGGCATTCTGGTCGATGACGCGATCGTGATGATCGAAAACATCGCCCGCCACTGGGCGATGGACGATGATCGCAGCCGCACTGAAGCCGCGATCGAGGCTGTCGCGGAAGTCGGCAATCCCACCGTCGTCGCCACGATGACCGTCGTCGCCGCGCTGCTGCCGATGCTCTTCGTCTCGGGCCTGATGGGGCCCTATATGGCGCCGATCCCGGTGAATGCGTCGGCCGCGATGGTGTTCTCGTTCTTCGTCGCCGTGGTGATCGCGCCGTGGCTGATGATCCGCTTTGCGCGCAAGATCGCCGCAGGCGGCAGCCACCATGCCCACGATGAAAGCGGCGGCAAGCTCGGCGCGCTCTATGCCAAGGTGGCGCACCGCGTGATCGACAGCCGCACGTCGGCACGCAATTTCCTGATCGGCGTTGGCGTGGCCACATTGCTCGCCTGCTCGATGTTCTATTTCAAGGCGGTCACGGTCAAGCTGCTGCCCTTCGACAACAAGTCCGAAGTGCAGGTGGTGGTCGACATGCCCGAGGGCACCAGCCTCGAGACGACCGGCCGCGTGCTCGAGGACGTCTCGCGCATTACGCGCCAGCTGCCCGAGGCGACCGCGATGGAGGCCTATCTCGGCACCTCCGCACCGTTCAATTTCAACGGCCTCGTGCGGCACTATTTCCTGCGCAGCCGCCCCGAAATGGGCGATGTGATGGTAACGCTGCTGCCAAAGGAAGACCGCTCGCGCTCCAGCCACGAGATCGCGCTCGATCTGCGCAATCGGCTCAAGTCGCTGAAGCTGCCGGATAGCGCCTCGCTCAAGGTCGTCGAAACCCCTCCAGGGCCGCCGGTTATGGCGACGCTGCTGGCGGAAATCTACGGCCCCGATGCGCAGACCCGGCGCAAGACGGCCATCGAGCTCGAGAAGATCTTCAAGTCGGTGCCCTACATCGTCGATGTCGACAACAGCTTCGGGCAGGCCCGGCCCAAGCTGCGGCTGATCCCGCAGCGCGACCGGATCGACTACTACGGCCTCAATGCCCGCGACATCAACGACAGCATCGGCGCGCTGCTGGGCAGCCGCACCGTGGGCTATGCCCCGCGGGGCGACGAGCGCGCACCGCTGCCGATCACCGTGGCGCTGACGCAGTCCTCGCGCAGCTGGAGCCAGACGCTGGGTAGCACGCCGGTTGCGGCCGGTCAGGGCGGCCAGCTTGTCGAACTCGGCAGCGTGGTCGAGGCGCGGCAAGAGGCGGCCAGCCCCGCCCTTTTCCGCCGCGATGGCCGCTACGCCGATATGGTCACCGCCGAACTTGCGGGCGACTATGAAGCGCCAATCTATGGCATGCTCGCGGTCGATGCGGCGATCGACAACTACGACTGGGCCGCGAAGGGCCTCACCAAGCCGGTGATCCGCCTCAGCGGCCAGCCGGAGGACGAGCAGGCCACATCGCTGCTGTGGGACGGCGAATGGGAAATCACCTGGGTGACGTTCCGCGACATGGGCGGCGCCTTCATGGTCGCCCTGCTCGGCATCTATATCCTCGTCGTCGCGCAGTTCCGCAGCTTCAAGCTGCCGCTGGTGATCCTCACCCCGGTTCCGCTGACGCTGGTGGGCATCGTGCTCGGCCACATGCTGTTCCGCGCGCCGTTCACCGCCACCTCGATGATCGGGTTCATCGCGCTCGCTGGCATCATCGTGCGCAATTCGATCCTGCTGGTCGATTTCATCCGGCATACCAACAAGCCGGAGCGCCCCTTGCGCGATGTGCTGATCGAGGCAGGGACCATCCGCTTCAAGCCGATCGTGCTGACGGCAGCGGCCGCGATGATCGGCGCAGCGGTGATCCTCACTGACCCGATCTTCCAGGGTCTGGCCATTTCCCTCCTCTTCGGGCTGGCCTCCTCGACCTTGCTGACGGTTCTGGTTATTCCGGCGATCTATATCGTGCTGCGTGATGACGGGAGACCGGCAAGCCAATGATGATGAACGGGACCGCCGAACAGCTCTGCGAGCGCGCGAGTGAAGTCGCCGCGTTCCTCAAGGTCGTGGCCAATCCGCAGCGCCTGCTTCTGCTGTGCCGCCTGCGCGAGGGTGAGGCTTCGGTGACCGAACTCATCGGGCTCTGCGATCTTTCGCAGTCCAGCGTCTCGCAGCACCTTGCGAAAATGCGCGAGGGCGGGCTGGTGCAGACCCGGCGCGAGAACACTACAATCTACTACCGGATTGCCAACGACAACGCGCTCGCGCTGATCGGCTTCCTGTGCGACCAGTTCGGCGATCCATCCGCCACGCAGGAGGCCGCGTGATCCGCCGCGGCACCGCAGCGCTAGTCGGCGCGCTGCTGGCCTCAGCACCATTGGCGGCATGGGCCGAACCGACCCCGCTCACCATCCGCGTGCTTTCGCTGGGCGGCAAGTTCATCGGCTCGGGCATGGGCGGCGCGCGCATTGTCGTTCGCGATGCGCACACGCAGCAGATCCTGGCGCAAGGCATCACCACCGGCGGCACCGGCGATACCAAGCGGATCATGGCGGGCGGTCCGCGCAATACGGCGCTGGCAGACGAAAGCACCGCAGCCTTCCGCACGGTGGTCGATCTGGCTGAGCCGACCCTGCTCGAAGTCGAGGCCTATGGCCCAGCGGCGCAATTGCAGTCCGCCATTTCCGCCCGCTCGCAGCGCTGGGTGCTGCCGGGCCACGGCGTGGCAACCGGCGATGGCTGGGTGGTCGAGTTGGCCGGGTTGGCTGTCGATGTCACCGATCCGCCCGCGCATGTGCGGCTGGCTGCTGGTGAACACGCGGTGACAATCCGCGCCAATGTTGCTCTGCTCTGCGGTTGCCCGATCGAACCCGGCGGGCTGTGGGATGCGGCGCGCTTCGATGTAACCGCGCAGGTTTCCCGAGACGGCGGTGCGGCGGTGAGCCAGCCGCTGACCTATGCCGGCCGGACCGGCCTGTTTGCCGCCAGCATCGATGCCGCAAAGCCGGGCACCTATGCCGTGACGGTGACAGCGGTAGATCGCGCGACCGACGCTGTTGGCATCGATCGCACGACCTTCATCGTCCCCTGAGTCAGACGAGCAGGTCCTCGTCCAGGTCCGAGTGGAACTCGTGCCACATCCCGTTGAGGATACCGAAGCCGACGGCCACGCCGAGGCCGAGTATCCAGGTGAAGTACCACATCGTCGGAAGCTCCTTTTTCAATAGAAATCGGGGTTGGTGCGCACATCGTGCAAGGTCACGCGGCCGAACATCACCTTGTAGGCCCACGCCGTGTAGGCGAGCACGATCGGCAGGAAGACGCAGGTCACCAGCAGCATGATGAACAGCGTCATGTGGCTGGAGGAGGCGTTCCAGACCGTAAGGCTGGAAGCCGGATCGATCGAGCTGGGCAGGATGAAGGGAAACATCGAAAGCCCGACGGTTCCGATGATGCCTGCGGCAGCCGCCGATGATCCACCGAACGCCATCACCTCGCGCCGGGCGCGCATGCCTGCCAGCGCCAAGAGCGGCCCGGCAAAGCCCAGCAGCGGCGCGGCAAGCATCCACGGGTGCGCGCTGAAATTGGCAAGCCATGCCCCCGGTGCGGCCAGCATCGTCATCAGATGGGGATTGGACGGGCCAGCCGGATCAGCCGCGCCTTCCAAGCGAAAGCCATAACCCATCGTGGCCATCATTACGCCGCCAAGGGCGAACAGCGCAATCGCGGCCAGAGCGGCAATCTGTCCGAACCGCTGCGCCCGGTCATGCACCGTGCCATGCTCGATCTTGAGCGCCAGCCACGCCGCCCCATGCAGCACAAGCATGGCGACCGAGAGCAGCCCCGCCAGCAGCGACAAGGGGTGGAACAGGCCCAGCAGCGTGCCTTCATAGAACGCGCGCAGATCGCTATCGAGCCGGAAGGGCACGCCGGTCAGCACGTTGCCGACCGCCACGCCGAACACCAGCGCAGGCACGAGACCGCCCACGAACAGCGCCCAGTCCCACCGCGCGCGCCATTTGGCGTCAGGCCGCTTGGAGCGATACTTGAAGCCCACGGGCCGCAGGATCAGCGCGGCAAGCACAAGGAACATGGCAAGGTAGAAGCCGGAGAAGCTGACGGCATAAACGAACGGCCAGGCCGCGAAGATCGCGCCGCCGCCGAGGATGAACCAAACCTGGTTGCCTTCCCACGTCGCGCCGACGGCGTTTATCACCATGCGCCGCTCCTCATCGCTCTTCGCGACGAAGGGCAGCAGCGCGGCCACGCCAAGATCGAAGCCGTCCGTCAGGGCAAAGCCGATGAGCAGCACACCCATCAGCAGCCACCAGATCACGCGCAGGGTTTCATAATCGATCGGGGGAACCATGGCGGGATCTCCTTATTCAGCCGGAACGGCGGCGTAGGCCGGGTGGGCGGGCTGGCTGTGCGTGCCACCCGAAGCACGATCCTCAATCGGGCCATGCGCGATGGCGGCAAGCATGAGGCGCACCTCGATCACCGCCAGCGTGCCGTAAAGCGCGGTAAAGCCGATGATCGTGGTCCAGATCTGCGGGACGGTGAGGCTCGATGCGCCGAGGAAGGTCGGCAGCACGCCGTCGATCGCCCAGGGCTGGCGGCCGATCTCGGCCAGCACCCAGCCCGCCTCGATCGCCATCCACGGCAGCGGGATGATCCACACCGCAGCCCGCATGAACAGGCGGCAGAAGCCGTTGGCGCAGCCAAAGCGGCGTATCGTCGCCATCCAAAACGCAGCCCCGAAAAAGGCGATGAAGAAGAAGCCGAGCCCGGCCATGGCGCGGAACAGCCAGAACATCACCGGCACGTTGGGCACCGTGGTCCACGCCGCCTTCTCGATATCGGCAGGCGTTGCCTTGCGCGGATCGGGCATGAAGCGCTTGAGCAGCATGGCATAGCCCAGATCGAGCTTGTGCTCCTCGAACACCGCCCGCGCTGCCATGTCGCCGCGGTTGACCTTGAGCCTTTCGACCGCGTCATAGGCCTTGATCCCGCTTTCAATGCGGGTTTCGGCCTTGACCACGAGCTCGTCGATGCCCGCGACCTGCCCTGTGAGACTGCGGGTCGAAATCAGGCCCAGCACGTAGGGCACCTTGACTTCGTAGAGCGTCTTGCGGCCTTCCATGCTGGGAATGCCGAACAGCGCGATCCCGGCAGGAGCGGGCTCGGTGTGCCACATGGCCTCGAGCGAGGCGAGCTTCATTCTCTGGTTATCTGTAAGCGTATAGCCGGATTCGTCGCCCAGCACGACAACCGACAGCGCCGAGGCGAGGCCAAAGGCCGCAGCGACAGTGAAGGAACGCTTGGCCACGGCGACCCACTTGCCGCGCAGGATATAGTACGACGAAACACCGAGCACGAACACCGAGGCACAGACATAGCCCGCGCTGACGGTGTGAACGAACTTGGCCTGCGCCACGGGATTGAAGATAACCGCCCCGAAATCAGTCACTTCCATCCTCATGGTATCGGGATTGAAGTGCGAGCCGGTGGGGTGCTGCATCCAGCCGTTGGCAACCAGGATCCACAGCGCGGAAAGATTGGACCCCAGCGCGACCATGAAGGTGGTGAACAGATGCTGCCGCTTGCTGAGCCGGTCCCAGCCAAAGAACATCATCCCCACGAAGGTTGCCTCGAGGAAGAAGGCCATCAATCCTTCGATCGCCAGCGGCGCACCGAAGATGTCGCCGACATAGTGCGAGAAATAGGACCAGTTGGTGCCGAACTCGAACTCCATGGTGATGCCGGTGGCGACACCCAGCACGAAGTTGATTGCAAAGAGTTTTCCCCAGAACCGCGTCACCACGCGCCAGACCGGCCGGTCGGTCATGACGTAGATGCTCTCCATGATGACGAGCATGAACGAGAGGCCGAGCGTGAGCGGCACGAACAGGAAGTGATAGAGTGCGGTGAGCGCAAACTGCAGCCGCGAAAGCTCGATGACCGCCATATCAACCATGCGTGGGCACTCCTGCTGATCAATCCGGCCAAGCGACTCGGCTTGCCGTGAGCAACTTTGATTTCCCACTATCTGTAAGTTTGTATATGATCAAGGCCGAGATTGGCCGGTCACCCGGAAGGCGTCGTGCCTCACGGTGCGAGAGGCGCCATCAGAATGGCAAGAGCGCGCGCAGGCGCGGGCGGAGCACGCGCTCGCACTCCTGTTCGTTCGAGCAATACTGAAGCTCAGAGCAGCTTGGCGAACATCGCTGCAGAACCGCGCGGCGGCGGCGGAGGCGTGACCGGGATTACGGCAGTCCGCGGCACCGCATCCGGCGACAGGGCGTTCAGGAAAGCGGCCGCCGGTGCAAAGGCTTCAGGAGCAATGCAATAGTATACCTGCTTGGCCGCACGCCGCGTTTGCACCAGCTCTGCCTTGCGCAGGATCGCCAGCTGCTGCGATAGACCGGGCTGACCGATCCCGGTGAGTGCCTCGATTTCGCTGACCGACTTCTCGCCCTGGTCCAGCAAAGTGGCGATCAACCGCAGGCGCGTATCATGGCCGAGAGTGCGCATGACTTCTGCAAGCGCCTCAAGGTCAAACGACGAGTTCGTCGGCATGCGCTATCCCTCCGGCGTTTGCGGCTTCAGGCGGCAGAACCACATGGGATCATCGGAAGATCCCAGCAGCGCGGCCTGATCCTGATCCGGCGGGAGCAACACTGCATCGCCGGGCCGCCAGCCTTCGGGAGTGACCACATCATCGGCATCAACGGCCTGCAAGGCAGCCAGAACGCGCAGCATTTCTTCCACGGAGCGGCCGACAGTCGCGGGATAGCAGGTCATCGCGCGGATATAGCCGGCCGGATCAATGAAGTAGGTTGAACGCATGGCCGCTGCATCCGGCGCATGATCGGCCACCATGCCGTAGGCACGGCCGATGATGACGGATGTATCCTCGACGATCGGGAAGTTGATTGTCACGCCGAAGCCGTCGCGGATCGCCCGGACCCATGCGAGGTGTGCGTACAGACTGTCGACCGAAACGGCGAGCAGCGAGCACCGCAGCGCCTCGAACCGGTCGCTGGCCTTGGCGAGAGCGATGAATTCGCTGGTGCAAACGGGCGTGAAGTCGGCCGGATGCGAAAACAGGACCAGCCAGCGACCCCGAAAATCAGCGAGCGAGATCGGCCCCATCGTCGTGCGTGCCTCAAAATTCGGCGCTGGATCGCCGATATGAAGCACTCGCGCGGCGGTCTCGGGCTGGAAGAGGGCGGCAGACATAACTCGCAAATCCAGTCTCAATTCTTCAGACATGTTTATACACGATTACATTAGAAGTGTACATTTGAAAGTGAGACTTGGGGCTGCAGCGGCTAAGTGCCTTACGTCCGATCTGTCAACAAGTCTGGCAGAATCTGGCTCATTCGGCGCGTCATCCTTGCTTAGAGATCGACCACCGCATGAGCAGCATGGCAATTCAACGCCAACCAGCACCCGCACCGTCGGAGGCTGACCTGAAAGCTACCGTTCGACTCATCGGCATTGAACGTTAGAAATGTCCCATCACGCATCGTTCCGGGCCCGGCAGCTTTCGGCAAACCCTGCCGTTCGGTATGTCGAGCTGAAGCGGCAGCGGTGTCCCAAATCTCGTCACACCGCTGGCCGGCAACCAGCGTTTAGCACCTGAACGATTGAATCGACGTGCAGTTCGGGAGGATCATCAACTCGCCGCAGACTTCTTCTTGAGTCCGACGAGGTATAGCGACCAGTACTGCATCATCTTCACGCGTTCGTCCCAATGCTCTCCGCGCGCGTATGCTCGGCGGATCTTGTTGCCATCGACATGCGCAAGCTGGCGTTCGATCGCATCAGGATGCCATTTGCGGGACTCATTCAGCAGCGTGCTGGCAGTCGCCCGAAAGCCGTGGGCAGTCATTTCCTCGGAAGTGTAGCCAAGGCGGCGCAGTGCAGCGTTAAGTGTATTGTCCGTAATCGGTCGCTTCGGAGTGCGGACGCCGGGAAAGAGGTAACTACCATCTCCCGACATGGTGCGCAGCTTCTTCAGCAGTGCGAGAACTTCGTCGGTCAGATAGACCTTGTGGGGGCGTCGCATTTTCGTTTTCGCCGCCGGGATCACCCATAGTCGGGCAACGAGATCGAACTCGGCCCACTCCGCCATCCGCAGTTCACCTGGCCGCACGAAGAGGTGCGGTGCCAGTTGCAGCGCGATCCGCACGGTCGGCTGTCCGTCATAAGTGTCGATTGCGCGAAGCAGTCCGCCAAGGGCTGCCGGCTCGAGTATGGCCGCGCGGTGCTTTACCTTGGGAGTGATCAACGCCCCGCGCAGGTCAGCCGAGATGTCACGCTGTGCACGCCCGGTTGCGATGGCGTAGCGAAAAATGGTGCCGAATGTGCTGCGCAGACGAGTCGCGGTTTCGTATCGCCCCCGTGCCTCGACGGATCGCAGGACCTGTAGCAGCTCGGGGACAGTTATGTCCGCGATAGGGCGATTGCCGAGCACTGGTGTAGCGATTTCGACCATCCAGCGCAGCTTGGCCAGGGTCTTGGCGGCCCTGCCTTCTAGCGTAAGCCGCTCCAGCCATTCATCGCTGATGACCTTGAAAGTCTCGGACCGTCTAACTCTGGCTTCGCGCTCCCTCGCTTTACGCTCCTCGGCAGGATCCAGTCCCAGCGCAAGCGCTTCGCGGGCGATATCCCGGACCTCGCGGGCCTTTGCCAGAGACAGATCGGGGAAATTTCCAAAAGAGAGTGTTTTTTTCTATCAAAGCGATAGTTCATTCTCCAGAGACGGCCACCTGTAGGCATGACCATCAGATACAAACCGCGTTCGTCGGCCAATTTGTAAGGCTTATCCTTTGGTTTTGCTGCATTAATTGCGGTAAAAGTCAGTGGCATGATGGTACCGGAAGATTGCTGTGGAGCCGATACCATCAAGTTTATCGATTTAGGCCCCGGCTGCAACCGGATGACCCCGGTCGAACCCGGAACTGGATGTCGGAAAAATGGCGGAATTCCGCCATTCTCTGGACAATTGCGGAGCCATGTGGAAGCTTGGGAAGGGGCCAATGGTGCCCGGGGACGGAGTCGAACCGCCGACACCGTGATTTTCAGTCACGTGCTCTACCAACTGAGCTACCCGGGCATCGTTTCGACAGGCCAGCAATGGGCCTGTGCGCGTTGGAAGCGCGCCTATGGCGAAGGCTTGGCGGCTTGTCCAGCCCCTTGATGACGAAATCGCCCCAGCCCGCACCTCTCCCGGCGCTAGTCCATATCGCCTTCCGGATCGTGCACCGGACCGGGCAGGGTGTAGCCCTCCTCCAGCCAGTTGACGAGGTCGCGGTCGCGGCAGCGCGCGGAGCAGAACGGGGTGTATTCGGCCACGCGCGGCTTGCGGCAGATCGGGCACTTGCGGATGGGCGGAGCGGGTGTGGTCATGCCGCAATTGCCTGCGCGAAGGTTGCGGCGGGCGCAAGCCCTGCGTCTTCGTGCCATTGCAGGCGGCGACCCGTGCGGCGAGCGAGTTCCGCCTCCCATTCGGGACGCATCGCGCGGCGCACGGCGGGATGGGCTGTGAGCAGCAGCGTGCCCGGCTCACCCACGCGCTCGGCCTGCCGCAGCAAGCGGCGCGCGGCGGCGGCGGCGGGCGCCCGTGCAAACCGCGCGACGAGCGATGGACGCTCCAGCCGCGCGACAAGTTGGACCAGGCCGAAGCCGTTCATGCCGGTGCGTTCGCCCTGCCAGCCCGCCGCCTCAAGCGCGGCCACCAGCGCATCATCAACCGCGCGGCGCTGCGCCTTTTCCGCGAGCGAGGGGAAATCGATCCCGACCGATCCGCCAATGTCGAACCGCCGCAGCACCTGCGCAATCGCGGGCACTGCCGCCAGCGCCAGCGCGGGCAAGGGCGGCGGGCCGTCGACGTCGATCAGCGTCATCGCGGGTGTCGGGCTGACCACAAGGCTGCCCCCGCCAAAGGCCACTTCCCCCGTAAGCGCTTCCCCCACGAGATCGTCCCACCCGGCTTCGGCAAAGGCGCTGCCATGCACCGGCACACGGCGCACCGGATGCGGCCCACCGGCCAGTTCCTCCAGCAAAGTTGGTGCCGGGCGAGGCTCCTCTCCCGCTGCCGGGCGGACTTGCGGCAGCTTGGTGCGGCCCTTCTCGGCGATGGCAGAGCGCGTCACGCGCACCATCACGGCACGCCCCTCGGTCAGCGCAGGATCGAACCCCTCGCCCAGTGCCTCGCTGCCATCGGGCAGACGCACCACCGCGCGGCGAGTGCCCGGGATGCGGCTCACGAGCCGTGCTTCGGCCACCGCGCCCGCGCGCCATGGTTCATCCCACACCACGCGCGCGGCCAGAATTTCGCTTTCACCCACAAGGATCGCGCGCTCTTCGCCGATCCCCTGCTCAACCAACCATTCTGGCAGCCGCTCAGGCAATCGAAAGCCCCGCCGCGCGCAGCAATCGGCGCGTTTCGTAGAGCGGCAGGCCAACGACGCCCGAATGGCTACCCGCCAGCCAAGTGCAGAAACCCTCGGCGCTGCCCTGAATGGCATAGCCGCCCGCCTTGCCGTGCCACTCGCCGCCGGCGATATAGGCCTCGATCTCGGCCTGCTCGAGCCGCTTGAAGCGCACGATCGTCTCGCTCAGCGCCTCGCGCAGCGTGCCATCGGGCGAAATCACGGCGATGGCCGAGAACACGCGGTGGCGGCGGCCCGAAAGCAGCGCAAGGCACTTGCGCGCAGTCGCCTCGTCCTCTGCCTTGGGAAGGATGCGCCGCCCGACGCCGACCACCGTATCGCCCGCCAGAATCACCGCTTCAGGCGCCAGCGCCGCGGCGGCGCGCGCCTTCCCCGCGGCAAGGCGCACTGCATGGGCGCGCGGCAGTTCGCCGGGCAGCGCGCTCTCGTCGATGTCGGTGGCAAGAATGCGGGGCTCGGTCACCCCGAGCCGGGCGAGCAATTCGCGGCGGCGCGGGCTGGCCGAGGCCAGCACCAGCGCAGGGCTTGCGGAAACCGGCGGCACCGCCGACGGCGATGAGCCTGAAAGCAGCTTAGAAACCGCCAGGCCCCGAACGGCCGGGCATGAAGCGGTAGGTGATGCGCCCCTTGGTCAGGTCATAGGGCGTCAGCTCGACCAGAACCTCGTCGCCCACCAGCACGCGGATGCGGTTCTTGCGCATCTTGCCGGCGGTGTGGCCCAGGATTTCGTGCTCGTTCTCCAGCTTCACGCGGAACATCGCGTTGGGCAGCAGTTCGACCACCTGGCCGCGCATCTCGAGGAGTTCTTCTTTCGCCATAGGCGGGGTCGTCTGCCTTTATCGCTTGGGGTGCATCCACGCATTGCGGGCGCAAAAAGCGCCCTTGGGCCGCGCGCATAGCGATCTCGGCGCAAAAAGAAAAGCGCGAAGGCAATTGCTGCGCTGCGACAAATTGATACGAAAGGGTCATTGTCGGACGCATGGAGCCCAACCTAGGACCGTCACGGGGGCAGCAACCTAGCAACCGGGCCGGAAATCCCGACTCGCCAACAGGATACGTTCGATGGCTCTGCCGCAAAGCTCCGCCGCGCTGGCGCTCGCCCTGCTGCCCTTCCCCGCGCTGGCCGCGGCCGAGCCGCAAGCCGCGTCTGCCCAGCCCACCGAGGCAGAAGCACCGGGCACCACCGGCGGCATCGATGCCGATGGCGATATCGTTGTCGTCGCCACCCGCGTACGCGGCGAAGTGGAGACCGCTGTCCCGCCGATCGTCACGCTCGGCGAAGAGGATATCGCGGCCTATGGCGCCGGTTCGCTCCAGTCGTTGCTCGCAGCTCTCGCGCCGCAGACGGGTTCCGGGCGCGGGCGCGGCGATGGTTCGCCATCGGTCCTGCTCAATGGCCTGCGCATCGCCAGTTTCCGCGAAATCCGCTCGATCCCGCCCGAGGCGATCAAGCGCGTCGAAGTGCTGCCAGAGGAAGTCTCGCTCAAATATGGCTTCCGGCCAGATCAGCGCGTCGTCAACTTCATCCTCAAGGACAAGTTCCGCAGCTTCGGCACCGAAACCGAGGCCAAGCTCCCCGGTGCTGGCGGTTTCAGCGATCTCAGCGAGGAAGTCACGCTCACCCGGATCGACAAGGCCAGCCGGCTCAACCTCACCGGGACGCTCGAACGCCGCTCACCACTGACCGAGGCGGAGCGCGGCATCGTCCAGCCCGCGATCAGCGGCGCGCAGACCGGCCTGATCGATCCGAAGCAAGGCGATTACCGCACCCTCCTCGCCGATGCGCGCAGCGCCATCGTCAATGGCACCTGGGCCAAATCGCTCGGCACCGGCTCCTCGCTCACGCTCAACGGCCTCGTCCAGCGCAACGACAACCGCAGCCTCAACGGGCTCAACTCGGTAGTGCTGACGGCGCCCGATGGCAGTCTCGTCCAGCGCTCCACCCTGCTGCCCGCACCGCTTGCCAGCCGCACCGTGGCCGATACCTATTCCGCAGGCGCCACGCTAAATCTTCCGGTCGGCGCGTGGCAGCTGGCGTGGACGGCGGACGGCACGCATGTAGACACCACCACCACGATCGATGCCCGCGCCGATCTCTCCGGGCTGCAGACGCTGGTCGATCAGGGCACGCTTTCCCCCTTCGGCACGCTCCCGGCCGATGCGATCCTGCCCACGCCGCAGGGCATTGCGCGCAGCAAGTCGGATACCGCGACCACGCTTGCCACTGTCACCGGAACGCCGCTGCGCCTGCCCGGCGGCCAGACCGCGCTTACGCTCAAGGCGGGGTTTGCCTACAATGGCCTACGCTCCTCGGATTCCCGCCAGCTTGGCACCCCGGCCAACCTCAGGCGCGGCGATGCGCAGGCGGGCTTCAGCCTCGATCTGCCGATCACCAGCCGCCGCGAAAACTTCGGCAGCAAGCTTGGCGACATTTCGCTCAACGTGAATGCCGAAGTGCACAACGTGTCCGATTTCGGCAGCCTCACGGCATGGGGCGCGGGCGTGACCTGGGGCGTCACCCCCAAGCTGACCTTCGCCGCGAACTACGTCGCCAGCGAGAAGGCGCCGGGCCTGTCCGATCTCGGCGCGCCGATCACCATCACCACCGGCGTGGCGCTCTATGATTTCACGCTGGGGACCAGTGTCCTCGCCAACGTCATCACCGGCGGCAATCCCGCGCTCAAGAAGGAGCGCCAGCGCGACATCAAGCTTTCAGCCAACTGGGATCTGCCCATCGGCAAGGAATCCGCGCTGCTGCTCGAATATTTCCGCAACCGTTCGCTCGATACGACGAGCGCCTTCCCGCTGCTCACGCCCGATGTCGAGGCCGCCTTCCCCGGCCGCGTCACCCGCGATGGTGCCGGCCGCATCGTCAGCGTGGACCAGCGCGCGGTGACGTTTGCCGAAACCACCGGCTCACGCCTGCGCGCCAGCCTCAATTTCGGCGGCCCCTTCGGCAAGCCCGATCCCAATGCCCGGCGCAGCGCCTTCGCCGGAATGCGCAGGCCCGGCGGCGGCGGACCGGGCGGAAGCGGCCCGCGTCCCAGCGGCGGTGGCGGCAGGGGCCCCGGCGGCGACGGGCGCGGCCACTGGAACCTCAGCCTCGCCTACACGCAGGAGCTCGACGAGACCGCGCGGATCGTCCCCGGCGGGCGCGTGCTCGATCTCCTGAACGGCGATGCCCTGTCCGGTGCCGGTATCTCGCGCAGCAGCGCAACGCTTGAAGGCGGCGGCTTCTACCGCGGCTTCGGCCTGCGCATTTCAGGCACGTATGCCAGCGGCACCCATGTCGACAGCTCCGGCGTACCGGGCGCGTCTCGTCTCGATTTCGGCGATCTCGCCACCTTGAACGTGCGCGGCTTCATTGATCTTGGCCGCATGCCAAAGCTCGTCAGCCGCGCGCAGTTCTTCAAGGGCACGCGCATCGCCATCGGCGTCAACAACCTGTTCGATACCGTCCAGAAAGTGACCGACCAGACCGGCGCCACACCGCTGCGCTACCAGCGCGGCTACCTCAATCCGGAAGGCCGCGTCTTCAGCATCGAACTGCGGAAGCAGTTTTGATCGGGCAGTGCTGCGCTTCAGGTAGAGGAACGCGGGCGGGACCATCCCTGAAGCGGGCTGCGGCCGTGCCGCCGCGTATGCGCGGCTTCCTGGTTGGCACGGGCATCGGCGTGGTGCCGCACATTGACAACGTCATGCAGCGGCAGCGGTTCCTCGAACTGGATGCCGAAGCGCGCGCCTTGCGACCAGATCACGGAGCCGAACACATCCAGCCCTTCAGCGCAAAGCACCACGCCTGCGCCGACGCTGGGTAGACGGCCCGCGAGCGTCACCCGCGCGCCGGCCTGCGAGAGATCATCGAGCAGACAGTTTTCCTTCCCGTGCAACAAATGCACGGTCGCCGGAATATAGAGCCGCACGCGGGGACTCGCGCGGCGTCCGGTGATGCGGGCCGTCGGGATGATCTGCTTGGAAACAAGTGCGCTCATGATGCGCGCGTTTGTGCACCCGAACAGTTTAGGCAACCATTGATACGGCACTAGCAGGATTCCCCTATAGGCTGCGCGCCGCGCGGGGATATCTGCCTGCCGCCCCTCCCCAAGCCCTGCCCGAGCGACTATCTGAGACCGGGCCATGGCGCGCCGCAATCCCCCTCCTCCGCCCGATAGCCACTCCGGCCCGCAAGTGCCGGAGCCGCTGCTGCCGCAGGCCTCTGAGCGGTTCAACGAGGACAAGGCGACCTCCACCGTCCGTGGCTCGGACCAGCCGGATATCGAACGCGGCGTCGCCGCTATCCGCGAAGTCGTCGCCACGCTGAAGCCCAAGCCCGGCGTCTACCGCATGCAGGATGCGCGCGGCGATGTGCTCTATGTCGGCAAGGCCCGCGCGCTGAGGAACCGTGTCGCCAATTACACGCAAGTCGATCGCCTGCCCCAGCGGCTGAAACGCATGGTCAGCCAGACGCGCTCGATGACCATCGTGACGACCAATTCCGAGGCCGAGGCGCTGCTGCTCGAAGCGCAGCTGATCAAGCGCTATCGCCCGCCCTACAACGTGCTGCTGCGCGATGATAAATCGTTTCCGTTCATCCTGCTGCGCGCCGATCACGCCTTCCCGCGCATCCAGAAACATCGCGGCGCGCGCCGCGCCAAGGGCAACTACTACGGCCCCTTCGCCAGCGCCGGCTCGGTCAACACCACGATCAACGCGCTGCAGAAGCTCTTCCTGCTTCGCAGCTGCAACGATGGCTACATGTCGCGCCGGGATCGGCCCTGCCTGCTCTATCAGATCAAGCGCTGCTCGGCCCCGTGCGTCGACCGCATCAGCGAGGACGACTACGCCGAACTCGTGCGGCAGGCGAAGGACTTCCTCGG
Source organism: Novosphingobium sediminis (assembly GCF_007991615.1). GTDB lineage: Bacteria > Pseudomonadota > Alphaproteobacteria > Sphingomonadales > Sphingomonadaceae > Novosphingobium > Novosphingobium sediminis. The sequence continues at coordinate 75,602 of NZ_BJYR01000014.1, forward strand.
CGGCAAGTCCGGCGCGGTGCAGAAGGAGATAGAGGCGCAGATGAGCGCCGCCGCCGAAGCGCTCGACTACGAACGCGCCGCCATGCTGCGGGATCGCCTGCGCGCCGCCACCTTCATTCAGGGCAGTCAGGCGGTGAATGCCGAAGGCGTCGGCAATGCCGACGTGTTCGCCATGGCCAGCAAGGGCGGCCAGATCGGCATCCAGGCCTTCTTCATTCGCGGCGGCCAGAACTGGGGCCACCGCGCTTTCTTCCCCGGCCATACCGAGGGGCTGGAGGAGCACGAAGTCATGACCAGCTTCCTCGCCCAGTTCTACGAGGAAGTCCCCCCGCCGCGCCTGATCCTCGTTGACCGGGACCTCCCCGAAGCCGATCTCCTTTCCGAAGCGCTGCACGGCGCGGCGGGCGGCAAGGTCGAGATCTCGGTCCCCCAGCGCGGTGATCGCCGCCGTCTGATGGAGCAGGCCCAGCGCAACGCGGTCGAAGCGCTCGAGCGCCGTCTCGCCGAAAGCGGCACCAAGGCGCGCACCTGGCGCGAGATGGCCGAATTCCTCGAACTCGGCGAAGCGCCGCAGCGGGTGGAAGTCTACGACAACTCCCACGTGCAAGGCGCCCATGCCCTCGGCGCGATGATCGTCGCGGGGCCGGAAGGCTTCATGACCGGCCAGTACCGCAAGTGGAACATCAAGACTGCGCAGACCAACGACGATTTCGGGATGATGCGCGAAGTGTTCCAGCGCCGCTTTGCGAAAGCGCAGGACGACGACCCGGACCGCGAAGCCGGCATGTGGCCCGATCTAGTCCTCATCGATGGCGGCAAGGGCCAGCTTTCAGCCGCGCGCGAAACCTTGGAAGCCATGGGGATCGAAGACGTCACCCTCATCGGCATCGCCAAGGGCCCGCACCATGGACGCGAGGGGCGCGAGGTGTTCCACTTCATGGACGGGCGCGAAAAGATGCTCCCCGTGAACTCGCCGGTCCTCTTCCACCTCCAGCGCCTGCGTGATGAAGTGCACCGCTTCGCCATCGGCGCGCACCGCGCCAAGCGCAGCCGCGCGATCACCGCCAGCCCGCTCGACGAAGTCCCCGGCATCGGCCCAGCCCGCAAGCGCGCGCTGCTGCTCCACTTCGGCACTGCCAGCAAAGTCCGCGCCGCCAGCCTCGAAGACCTCCAGCGCGCCCCGGGCGTCAGCGCCGCCGTCGCGCAGTCCGTCTACGATTTCTACCACCCCGGCGCGTAAATCCCGCCGGAACGTGGTCATCAGCGGGTTAACCGCAAGCCTTGGGTGGTCGTCCACCATTGATTTCTAACCTCGCGCCTCAGGGAGAATGCCAAACAGGGTGACGAGGCGTGCAGCGTGCCGTCGCCCGATAATGGGGAGCACACGATGCGCACGAACCGCTCTGGATTGATCGTCCGGCCCCTGATCGCCCGGCCCCTGGTCGCCGCCGCGCTGATCGCGCTGGCAACCGCGCCGGCCGCTGCGCAAGACGCCGCGCCGATCGCAGCAGCGCCAATCCCCAACGGCGTCGGATCGGCATTCGAGCTTACCTTCTGGCAGTCCGTTACCGGCAGCGAGGATCCCGCAAGCTACGAAGCCTATCTCGCGCGCTATCCTGATGGCACGTTCAGCGGCCTCGCCCGCGCGCGCATCGCGGCGATCCAGCGCTCGATGGCCATGCAGCCCGCCACGGCGCCCGCGCCCGCTGCTACCCCCGCACCGCCCCCGGCCCCCATGCCGCAGCCCGTGCCAGCCGTGCTGACCGCGCCGCCATCAGCCGCGCCGCTTGCGCCCACCCCGGCCGCTGCCCCAGTTGTAGTTGCCGAGGCAGGCCCCTCGCCGATGGCCCGCCTCCTCGCGCAATTGCGCGCCGCGAACGGCGAACCGGCCGCTCAGCCTGCGGTTGCCGCAGCTCCCGTCCAGAGCGAAACCGCCACGAACCCCGGCCTTGCCGCGCCTGTGCCCGCGCCTGCGGTCTATGCCCCCGCCCCGGCTGCGCCAGCCGCCGCGCTCACCCCGGCTGCCACGCCTGCGGTCAGCTATGCCTCGGCCCGCCCGTTCCTCATGCCAGTGCCCGATGTCGCCCTGCCGGCCTATTTCTGCAGCAACGATGCGCGTAACCAGTTCCACAACAACGCCTATCGCCCGGCGGTCGAAGTGGCCACGCGCAACAACGAGGCGGCTGTCGCCTATCTCCGCCAGCTTCAGCAGACCTACGATCGCGGCCAGCTGGGCCGGGATACCGCTGTGCTAAACGCCATTGCCGCCGAAGCGCGCGCCTATCAGTCCGAAGCTGCACATGCCTATTCGGTTCAGGCCGCGCTGGTGCGCCAGTTCGATGCGATGATGGCAGTGCCGCTGCGCACGTGCGCGGCACCTGCCCAATAAGGAAACAGTCAGCTGCCAAGATCGCTCCATATCGGCTTAGAATCTTTACTCTCATGTGATAGGGGAGGTTACCTAACGCGGGCAGGCGGTAGAGAAACCGAGGGGCACGGTGGGGAAAAGGGCATCACAAGGGGGACACGTGCGCGGGCGGCATTGGCCAATGCGGTTTGCCGCTGCGTGCGCCATGTTGGCCTTGCCGCTGGCGACAGCAGCCGTCGCGCAGACTCCGGCAGCGACCGGGGTCGGCTCGCAGTTCGAGCTGACTTTCTGGCAGTCGGTCGAAAGCGGCAACGATGCCGCGCTTTACGAAGCCTACCTCGCACAGTATCCTAACGGCACGTTCGCGGCGGTCGCGCGGGTCAAACTGGCGAGATTGCGCCAGCTTGCGACCCCCGCTTCCACGCCAGCGCCCGTCGCCGTTCCGGTTACCGCACCTGCGCAGATCATTGCCCCTGCCCCCGCCGCGCCTGCACCCACTGCGGCACCGGCGCCCGCCCCGGCCCCAGTTCCAACTCTGGCCCCAACCCCAGCCCCCATCGTCACGGCTGCTGCTGCGCCGCCGGCTGCCAAGCCGGCACCAGCGCCCGCCGCCAAGCAGGTCCTTTCCGCCAAGGCCGCGCGGTTGGCCGCGCGTCCAGCACCGCAACTCGAAACAGTGCCAAAATCGGATCCTGATTCGGCGCCCTATGTCACTGCGGCTCTCCCGCCCGAGCCGGAACCCGAAAGCAGCGACGGCGATGCGCTGCGCCGCCTGCTCGGCGCGCTCGGTGATAGCCAGCGGGTCGGCTCGGCTTCGCCCGCACCGATCGTGGAAGTGGCCGATGTGGCCCAGACAGCAGCAGCGGCACCAGCGGCGGCAGCACCTGCGCCTGCCGCCCCGCTGGCCCTTCCGCCCGCGCCTGCTGCGGCCCCGGGGCTGTCACCGCCATTCGCCGCAGTGGCTACCGGTCGGATCGTCTCTGTTCCCGATGCGGCCAGGCTCTCGCTGACATCCACGCCCGCCACCGATCCGCACCCCATTGCCGTCGGTCCGCTGCCCCCGGGCTTTGCGCTGCCGCGCCGCCCGCAGCTCGCCGCGATCCCATTGCTCGCTTTTCCCGCCAGCTTCTGCTCAGCCGAGGCGCGCAACGCCTTCCACGATAGCTCCTATATCACGGCGGTGGAGGTCGCGAAGCGCAACAACGATGCGACCATCGCCTACATGCGCCAGTTGCAGGATCTCTACGACAGCAACCAGCTGACCGGCGATTCCAACTCGGTCAATGCCATTGCGGCCGAATCGCAGTCCTACAGCCCCGTCGCAGCCGCTGCCTTCACTGCCCAATCGACTCTGGTCAGCGCGTTCGGCACGCTGATGGCCGTGCCGATCAGGCCGTGTGAGGCCGCAAGGCAGCCGTGATCCGTCCCCGGCTTCTGCGCAGCGCCGGACTTGCCGGAGCGCTTGCGCTCGTGCTGGCCCCGGCGGTGGCAGAGGCGCAGGCCGCAGCAGCGGCCTGTCCCGATGCAGCGACCGTGCAGGCCGCCCGCCTCGTCGAATTCCAGACGATGATGATGGGCGTTGCCGTGCGCTGCCGCCATGTCGGTGTCCCGATCAGCGATCACCTCGACGGCATGAACAGCGCGCGCCGCACCATGTTCGCCAGCTCGCACGAGCGCGTCTCCACGTACCTGCGCAGCCTCAACACCAAGTTCGGCGCCGCCACCGGTGCGCCTCCCCCGCCCGCTCCTGCCGCAACCGCAGCCGCGCCGGCCAAGAAACTGCTCCCCGGCAGCAAGGCTCCCGCCGGAAAGACCCTCGCCAGCAAGGCACCAGCAGGCAAGCCAACAGCATTCAGGCGCGCTGGCGGCAAGGCGGCCCTCACCGCAAAGGCTTCCGCCACCGCGAACGACAACGCCTCACCACAAGACGTTGCAGCAGCCACCCCCGCGCCAAGGTCCGCCGCAATCGGCAAGGGACGCAAGGCCGCGCTCGGCGTGGTGGCTGCCGCCGAACCTGCGGCTCCCGCCAAGCCCGCCGCCAAGCTATCGCGCCGCACCGATCCCTATGACCGCTACCTCACGATGATCGGCAATCAGTACGGCGGCGGGATCACCACCTTGCAGCGCTGCAAGGCCTTCGATGCCATCGTGCTCTCGCTGGGCGACAAGACCAACACCGACCGCCTGCTGACGATGGTCTCCTCGTCATTGGTGCAGGCCACCCTGCTGGAGGCCATCGTCAACTGCCCGGCAGAGAAGAAGTAAGCCTCTTTTGCGAACCCCAAGGGGGTTCGAAGGCGGCACCGGCCCGCTCCCCCG
>NZ_BJYR01000015.1 GCF_007991615.1 Novosphingobium sediminis
AGTACCCTGAATGGGTGGCCGGGCGGGGGAGCGGGCCGGTGCCGCCTCCGCGTGAGCGGAGCAAACTACTTGAGCGGCCGGATCAGGCCTTCCTGCGCCACGTTGGCGATCAGCTTGCCCTCACGCGTGAAGATCCGCCCCCGGTTGAACCCGCGCGCGCGGCCTGCCCACGGGCTGTCGCACACATAGAGCATCCACTCGTCGGCGCGGAAATCATCGTGGAACCAGATTGCATGATCGAGGCTCGCCCCCATCATGTTGCCCTTGGACCAGCTGATCTCGTGCGGCAGCGTCGCGGTGCCGAGCAGCGTCATGTCGCTGGCATAGGCCAGCACAGCGCGGTGCAACTTGGGATCATCGGGCAGCGGCGCCACCGCGCGCATCCATGTGTGCGAGAGCGGCTCGCGCGGAGGGCCGCCCATCCAGTGCCGCGATTCCACCGGGCGCAGTTCGATCGGGCGCGGCGTCAGCATCTGCTTGCGCAGCCGCTCGGGCGCCTTGTGCGCAAATTCGGCGCGCAGATCCGCCTCGGTGCGCAGCGCTTCTGGTTCCGGAACCTCCGGCATGTCCTCGGCGTGCTCCACCCCCGGCTCACGCTTGTGGAACGAGGCGACCATCGTGAGAATGGGCCTTGCAGTACCGTCCGGGCCCTGCTGGCTCGCCACCACCCGCCGGTTGGCAAAGCTGCCGCCATCAAGGTCGCGCATCACTTCGAAATCGATGCCGAAATCCTCATTGCCGCTGCGCAGGAAATAGGCGTGCAGCGAATGAACGGGCCGGTCTTCGGGCACGGTGCGCTCGGCGCTCGCCAGCGCCTGTCCGATCACCTGCCCACCGAACACGCGCCCCACTCCGCCGGGCTTGCGCGCTCCGGCAAAGTGGTCATTTCCCTGATCGGCAACATCAAGCAGGCGCAGCAGGCCTTCAACCAGCGCTGCGGGATCGGAATCTTCGGGTGTTTCGCTCATGGCGGGCGGCATTGCTTACCCTGACGTTTGCGTCAACGGAAAGCTGCGTTCGCCCGAGGAGTCAGCCAACCCCCGGCAGCCGCCGCAGCACGCGCCAGCCCGCTGCCTTCACGCGGTTGTCGTGCGGCCAGCGCCCCGGCGCGCGCGGACGCAGCCCCATGCGGCGCAACACGCTGTTGAATGCGCGCGCGTCCGCTTCGGCAAAGCTCCATTCAGACCGCCACGTGATCGAAAGCGAGATCGCGCTCGCCGGCCCGTTGCGCACGAAATGCGGCGCCATCACCGGCACGTAGAGCGCCTCGCCCGGCCGCAGCTTCCACTCCGTGCCCCCGCGCGAAAGTTCGTCCTGCCAGTAAAGCTCGCGCCCCCCGCCGGTATGATAGGTCTCGTGGGTCTCGTCGGGCGCGTACTTCGGGTTCCCTTGGGGAAACAGCGTCATCGTCTTCACGCCCGCAAGGTGCAGCAGGATGTTGTGCTCGGGATCGAAATGGTAAGGCGTCACCCCGCCCGGGCTGGTGATGAACACAAAGCCCTGCGGCCGCAGCATCGCCCCGGTGCGCGCCTCGATTGCCGGGCGCAGCTCCTCCAGCAGCGCCAGCAGCAACTCGCGGTAGGCCGGCACCTGCTCGATGTTCTTGAGCGCGGCCCAGCTGCCAGTCTCGTTGATGCGCCGGATCGTCTCGCCAATGCCAAGGCCGTTGCCCGGCGGCACGATGCCGTTGAGCCCCACCGGCAGGTCGGCGCGGTTGTACTCGCGCGATGCCTTGGGCAGCGCCTCGGCAAGCTCTGCCAGCGCATCGAGCGTCAGCAGCGGATGGCCGCGCAGATCATGCGTCAGCCGATGGGGAACTTCCGGATAGGCAGCAGCAAAGGCAGAGCGCGCCTCGGGCGCGAAAACGCAGGAATTCATGTCAGGCCTTGTGGATTGCGAGAAAGCTCGAGGCGCGCGATGCGGCTGAACAGCGCCCGCCGCATCTGGCCGCCGATGGCGATGGAAAGGCGGCCGATCGGGCGCCGTTCGCGCCACAGCGAATCGATCATCGGATGGTCAGGAGCCGCGCAGCTGTCAGTCCAGCGCACACCCGGTTTCTCCAGCAACGCCAGGTTTTCAAGCTGCAGCAGCACCCCCGGCGAAAAGCGGGCAAAGCGTTCGTCAAACGCGGTCTTGTAGGAAAACGCTCCCGGCGCCACGATCAGCGTCGCCAGCATGGCAATTGGCGCGCCATCGAGTTCAAGGCTCAGCCGCTCGAGGCAACCGCGCTGCGCCGCCGCCGTCATGGCCTCGCGAAACAGCCCCGCCGTCTCGTCCGCGCAGGCGAGCGCGCTTCCCGCACCGCCCTTCCACCCGCGTGCTTCCAGCTCGAGAAAGGCCTCGATCCACGCCGCCACGCCCTCGGCATTGCTCTGCCGAGCGATGGTGAGCACGCCCTGCTCCGCCAGCCTTGCCTGCTGCCGCCGCAGTTCCTTGCGCTTCTTCCCCGGCAGCGCATGCTCGAGATAGGCCGCTGGTGCGAGCGGGCTGGCAAGCATCGCCCGCTCCTCGCGGTGGACGAGCACGACCTGCCGGTTCTGCCGCGCGCCGACGGCCATCAGCGCCTCTGCCAGCGCCGTTTCCAGCGGCAGCGCCGCGGCGTGGAGGAAAGCGGCGGCCCCGGCGTTGTGGTCCGCCCAATCGAACAGCGCTTCCCAGAAGGCTTCTTCCGCCCCCTCGGCCACCAGCGGCGCTCCAAGGAAGGCATTGGCATGAAGCCACACCGCCAGATGCGGCAGCGGATGCCGGCCATAACGCCGCGCCCGCTGCAACGGCACCAGCGCCTCGGGCATATCCCCGCGTATCAGCGCGCCGATCGCGATGCGCCCCAGCGGATCGAACCGCGCCAGCCCCGGCAGCAGATACCATGGCTCGAAAAACGGATTGGGCGTCCCCGCCCGCGCGGCGAGCGCATCCCACGCTGCGCGCGCCTCCGGCGAATCCCACGCACGCCAAGGCGTTACGGCGAAGCTGGCATCAACCTCGCCGGCTCCGGGAAGGAGCGCCTTCCCCGGCCGCATGGTAAAGGATTCGTCGTTCAAACTTCGGTCTCCAGCCTCTGGGGCTAGCAGTCCGGAGCGAACATGCGGTTAACACCTAGGTGAATTTTCCTACATTCCAGCAGGGCTTAAGCGGCCGCCACCCCGCCTTGCCGGTTGCGCCACCACCCGATCGAAAGCGGGATGAACCCCAGCGCCAAACCGCCGATCCCCACCGTCAGCACGATCGGGCTGAACGTCGGGATCACCCATGCCGCCACACTCGTCATGAACAGCGCGCCGATCAGCGGCATCACCACATGCGTAAACGCCTCGCGCAGGTCCGTCCGCAGCAGGTCGCGGAAATGCCATGCCGAGGCATAGCCCGTCAGCCCCATGTAGAAGCAGATCTGGAGGCCGATCGCCTCGATCGAACTCTCGAGGATCGCCGCGACCGAGGGCATGTAGGAAGCCGCGAACAGCAGCACGAGGCCCAGCCCCCAGATCACCAGCGTCGCCGCCCACGGTGTCTGCCATTCGCGGTGCACGGCGGCATAACGCGGATGGAGCACCCCCGCGCGCGCCATCGAAAACATGCTGCGGCTGAACTGCAGGATCTGCGTCTCCAGCGCGCCAACCGTGCTCAGCACCGTCGCCAGCACCACCAGATAGCTCCACGGCGCCGGGAAGATCTTGGCCGAAATCGCATATAGCACGTTGGTGTTGGCCTCGGCGATTTCCTTGTCGGACAGGGCAATCAGCACCACCGTCATCAGGATCACGAAGAACACGATGAGGTTTATCATCGCCCAGAACGCACCTTTTGATGCGTCCTCCGGCTCGGTCTCCTCGCCAAGGTTCATCGTCACATCCCAGCCCCAGTAGAAGAACACCGAGACAATCGCCCCATCCGCGAACGATTTGAACGTGAATGATCCGGGCGCGATCCACGCCGCCGAGGGCACGTGCGCCGGGTGCCCGCCGAACCACACCACCGCCGCCCCCAGCAGCGCCACCACGATCACCGCCTCGATCACGGTCACGATCACCTGCGCCGTGCTCGCATGCTTGATCCCGCGCAGCACGATCCACGTCACCAACGTCAGCCACACCGCCGCGATGGCCGTCACCAGCGGCGTATTCTCGACCTCTGCGGGCGCAAGCAGCAGCAAGGTCGCGGTCGCGGCAGGCAGCGTGGCGGAGACCATGAACACCACCGAGGCGACCATCAGCCCCCACCCGGCGAAGAACCCCCAGGTCGGCCCGAAAACCTTGCCCACCCACGCAAAAGCCGCGCCGGCGTCAGGCATCACCCGGTTGAGCTTGGCGAAAGCGAACATGATGCCCAGCATGATGACGCCGCTGTAGAGCAGGCTTCCCACCGAAAGCGGACCGATGGCGGCATAGATCGTGCCGGTCGTCACCGCGACGGTGAAGGCAGGCGATGTTCCGGCGATCCCCATGATCGTCGATTCCAGCGCCGAAAGTGCGCCCTTCGCCAGGCCTTGATGGCCGCCCTGCTCGCTCATGCCATAAGATCCCCCGCTCTAGACTGCCTCACTCACAACACCCGCTCGCCCTGAGCTTGTCGAAGGGCCACGCACAGCGTCCGCCCCCGTCCCCGCTCCCAGGGCCTCGCTCCGGATCAGCGTGGAGCCAATATGCGCAATGCCATCCCGGATATCGGCCTCGATCGCTATCCTCAGCGCCATGGTATCGCGCCGCCGCAGCGCCGCCAGCGCCTCGTTGTGCCTGTCCACCGTGTAATGGCCCGAAATGGTCCGAATGGCCCGGCGCAGGAACGGCCCCACCTGCAACCACAGCGATTCAATCAGCGGCAGGAACGCAGATTGCCCCGCCGCCCCGTAAAGCATCGAATGGAAAGCATAATTCGCGCCGATCCAACGATCGTAATCGCGCTCCGCCACCGCCGTGTTGACCGCCGCATCCTCCGCTTCCAGCCGCCCGATCAGGCTTTCCGTCACATAGGGCATGGCCCGCGCCGCCGCTTCGGCTTCCAGCACGATGCGCGCCGCGATCAGGTCCTCGAAACGCTCGATCGTCATCGGCGGAATGCGCACGCGCCGGTTGTCCATCAGCTCCAGCGCGCGCTCCGCCACCAGTTGGCGCAGCGCCTCGCGCACCGGCTGCGCGCTCACACCCAGCTCCGCCGCCAGTCCGCGAATGGTCAGCGCCTGCCCCGGCTCGATCCGCCCGAGCAGGATGTTCTCGCGCAGCCGCGCCAGCACCTGCTGGTGCAAGGTGCGCGCATCATCATCCGCCGAAGAACCTGTTGCCATCATGCCGCCATGTGATCACATTTTTGCGGGAAGGCCAAGTGCGATTGACACCCCCCGCCCCGCTCCATACCACCTTTTACCATTACTCCCGAGGACCGTGCCGACCAATGACCACCCCCGCCAGCATGATCGCCGATCCGGCCGAAGCGCGCGATTTCCTCGCCGCCAATCCGGAGATCGCCTTCATCGAAGTGATCTTCACCGCGATCTCCGGCGTCCCGCGCGGCAAGCGTGTGCGCAAGAGCGAGCTGCTGCCGATCTACGAAAACGGTCGTCTCTACCCCAGCTCGATGCTGGTCGCGGATATCACCGGGCAGGACTGCGAAGACACCGGCCTCGTCTGGGGCAACGGCGATCCTGACTACATGCTGCGCCCCATCCCCGGCACGCTCGTCAAGGCGCCGTGGCTGGGCGATGACGTCGCGCAAGTGATCACATCGATGTACTACGCAGACGGCACCCCCTGCGAACTCGATCCGCGCCACGTCCTCGCCCGCGTGGTCGACCGCTTCAAGCCCTTGGGCCTCACTCCCGTCGTCGCGTGCGAAATCGAATACTACCTGGTCGATCCGGTGCGCGGCCCCCGCGGCGAAGTCCACCTCGCCCGCTCGCCGCACACCGCCGCACAGCCCCACCTCATCGACGTGTTCAGCCTGACCGACATTCAGGACTTCGCCCCTTTCTTCAAGGAACTGTGGCGGCAGGCCGATGTGCAGGGCATCCCGCTCGAAGCCGTCATCTCTGAATACGCCCAAGGCCAGGTCGAACTCACCCTCCACCACCGCCCCGATGCCCTTCGCGCCGGAGACGAAGCGCAGATGTACAAGCGCCTCGCCAAGGGCGTCGCGCAGACGCAAGGGATGGCCGCCACGTTCATGGCCAAGCCGTTCAGCCACTCCGCCGGCAGCTCGATGCACCTCCACTTCAGCATGGCGGGCGCAGACGGCAAGAACGTGTTCGCCAGCGAAGACCCCGAAGGCACCGAGCAGATGCGCCACGCCATCGGCGGCCTGCGCGAAACGCAAAGCCAGGCCTTCGGCATCTTCGCCCCCAACGCCAATTCCTACCGCCGCTTCCGCGCCAACTCCTACGCGCCGACCGCGCCAATCTGGGGCGTCAACAACCGCTCGGTCTCCCTGCGCATCCCCGCCGGTCCCGCCGCCTCGCGCCATGTCGAACACCGCTTTGCCGGGGCCGATGCCAACCCCTACCTCGCGCTCGCCGCGATGCTGGCGGGCGTCCACCACGGCATGGTGAACCGGATCGACCCCGGCCCGGCCGTCGTCGGCGATGGCTACAAGGCCGCCGCAGACTCGCCCTATCAGGTCCCCGGCAACTGGTACGCCGCCGTCGATGCGCTCCACGCTTCCCCGATCATGCGCGACTACCTCGGCGACACCTTCGTCGACATGTACTGCGCGGTGAAGCGCACCGAACAGGACCGCTTCTACAGCGAGGTCACCGCGCTCGATTATGACTGGTACCTCCGCAACGCCTGATGGCGATCTGCTCCAGCGCCGCGACCGCGCCTTCGGGCGCGGCGCCAAGCTGTTTTATGATGAGCCGCTGCACCTCGTAGGCGGCGAAGGCGCCAGCCTGTTCGACAAGCAGGGCCGCCGCTACGTCGACATGTACAACAACGTACCCTGCGTCGGCCACGCACACCCCCGGATCGTCGAGGCGATGGCCCGCCAGCAGGCCACGCTCAACACCCACAGCCGCTACCTCAGCGAACCTGCGATTGCGCTGGCCGAACGCCTGACCGCGCTCCAGCGCGTGACGGAAAGCGGGGTGTTTTCCTGCTCCGGCACCGAGGCCATCGAGATCGCCCTTCGCATGGCCCAGCTCGCCACCGGCCAGCACGGGATCGTCTGCACAAACCACACCTACCACGGCAACAACACCGTCGTCGGCGCGCTCACCAACCTCCCCGCAGGCGACACTCGCCACCTGCATATCCGCTCGATCCCCTTCCCCGAAACCCTGCGCCCCCTCGCCCCCGGCGAAGGACTGGCGGACGCCTATGTCGCGCGCCTCAAAGCCGCGATCGAGGAGCTGAAATCCACCGGCCAGGGCTTCGCCGCGCTCATCCTCTGCCCGATTTTCGCCAACGAGGGCCTGCCGGACATTCCCGCCACCTTCATGGCCAAGGCCGCCGCGCTTGTGAGCGCCGAGGGCGGCCTGATCATCGCCGATGAAGTGCAGGCCGGCTACGGCCGCACCGGCACATGGTGGGGCTATGACGAAGTCGGTCTCACGCCCGACATCGTCGTCACCGGCAAGCCGATGGGCGCCGGTCTCCCCCTCGCGGCCACCTGCGCCAAGCGCGAAGTGGTCGAGCAATTCCGCGCCGAAACCCGCTATTTCAACACTTTTGCCGCCAGCCCCCTGCAAGGCGCGGTCGGCCTCGCCGTGCTCGATGTGATCGAGGAGGAAGGCCTCGTCGAGCACAGCCGCACGCTCGGGGGCGAACTCCAGGACTGCCTGAAACAGCGCCTCGGCAACACCCCCGGCCTAATCGACGTGCGCGGCAAAGGCCTGTTCCTCGCCGCCGAATTCGTCGATGCCGATGGCAACCCGGACGCCGCCCACGCCTTCAGCCTCGTCTGCGCGCTCCGCCGCGAAGGCTTCCTCACCTCGGTCGATGGCGCCTTCAACAACTGCGTCAAGATCCGCCCCCCACTCGTTCTCCCCCGCGCCGACGCGCTCGCCTTCCTCGATGCCTTCGACCGCGTCACCCATGCCTGAAATCGAGGCATACCTCCCCGCCGCCCGCGCCGCCCTCGCAGCCTTCGGCCTTCCCGAAATCGAACCCCACCCCATCGGCAAAAGCGAAAACGTCGTCTTCCGCGCCGACGCGCCAGACGGCACGACATGGGCGCTGCGCCTCCACCGCCCCGGCTACCACGCGCTCCCCGCGCTCGAATCCGACCGCGCTCTGACCGCGCACCTGACTGCGCAAGGCCTCCTCGTCCCCACCGGACGACGCACCGTGGACGGCGCATGGTATGCCGAAGTCCCGACGCCCGATCCCGAAGCCACCCGCCTCGCCGGCATGACGCTCTGGCACCCCGGCCAGACGCTCGCCGACCTTATCGGCGACGATCGCGGCCCCGAAACATGGCTTTGGTTCGAGCGCACCGGCGCCCTGCTCGCCGATCTCCACAACGCCACGGCAGGCTGGACACCGCCCGCCGGTTTCACCCGCCACCACCTCGATGCAGCAGGCCTCGTCGGCGAAGCTCCCTTCTGGGGCCGCTTCTGGGACCTGCCCTGCCTCACCGCCGACGAACGCACCCTGCTCGGCAAGGCCCGCGATCTTGTCGCCGCCCGCCTCGCCGCACTCACCGATCCCCTGATCCTGATCCACGCCGACGCCCACCCCGCCAACGTCCTCATCAGCGGCGACGCCTTGGGCCTCATCGATTTCGACGACTGCGCATGGGGCTGGCCCGTCTTCGACATGGCCGTCAGCCTGTGGAGCGCGAGCAGCGAACCCCGCTTCCCTGACCTTCAGGACCGCTTCCTCGCAGGCTATGCTGCGCGCCGACCACTCCCCGACAGCGCGCTCGAACAGCTAAGCCTTTTTCTGCTCGTCCGCACGCTGATGCTGATCGGCTGGTGCTCAGACCGACCTGAGGTCGTCGGCGCGCCCGAGGAATGGAAACCTGGCCTGATCGCCAAGGTAGGCGCCGCTATGGACCGTCATTTGTAATCGTCGGCCTGTGCTTGACACGGGCCTTGGCTTTTCTTGTCAGCGCCGCGCCGGACGAACAGCCCAGCCCCGTGTCAAGCACGGGGCGACGGAAAAGTGATAGTCCCCCACCTCGTCATTCCCGCGAAGGCGGGAATCCAGAGCGGGCAGAACAGCCCCCGCCAGCGCGAACGGCGTGAATCAACCCATTGAAAGGAATCAGGAACTGGAATCGGACCTAAAGCTCACTTTAGATTCGGGATTCATCCCTAGATTCCAAGACGATCCCTCATCCCATAGTACCACGCCCCAACCACGCAGTAGGGCACGCGAAACAGCTTGCCGCCCACGAACGGGATGTACGGCAGCGACGCAAACACGTCGAATTTGGTCATCTGGCCATCGATTGCCTCGGCCAGACGGCGCCCCAGCATCTGCGTTGTCGTCACCCCGTGGCCGCTGTCGCCCTGCGAGAAATAGACGCTGTCCGAAACGCGCCCCATTTGCGGATAGCGCGTCATCGTCAGCGCGAAATTGCCGCTCCACTGGAAGTCCACCTTCACGCCCTTGAGCTGCGGGAAGGTCTGGTGCAGCTGCGGCAAGATCTTGCCCTCGATCGAGGCCGGATCAAACCCGCCATAGATCGTGCCGCCGCCATAAAGCAGTCGGCCATCGGCCGTACGCCGGTAATAATCCGGGATATAGCGGATATCCTCGATGCAGTAATTGGTCGGAAACAGCGTCTCGAGCAGATCATCGCCCAGCACTTCGGTCGCGATCACCTGGCTCGAAACCGGCAGGATGCGCCCCGAAAGATCGGGCGCGGCATCGCCGAGATAGGCATTCCCGCAAACCAGCACCTTGTTCGCGCGCACCATGCCCTTGGCGGTGTGCACCACCGGCTCCGCGCCCCGGTCCACATGCGTCACGCGCGAGTTTTCAAAGATCCGCCCGCCTAGGCTCTCGAACGCCGCCGCTTCGCCCAGCACATAGTTCAGCGAATGCATGTGCCCGCCGATGGGGTCGAACATTCCGCCGATATAGCGGTCCGTGTTGATGTGCTCGCGCGCTGCCGCGCCTTCCGCAAGGAACATCTGCGTGTGCCCGTGGCGGTGCCATTCCTCGGTGCGCTCGGCCATCAGCTTCAGCTGCGGCTTGCTCATCGCCATGATCGCGTTGCCCGCGCGCAGATCGCACTGGATGCCATACTTCGCCACGCGCTCGCGGATGATGCCTTGGCCTTCCAGCGCCATCGCGCCGAACGCCTTCTCCGCCTCCGCGCCGTAGTGCTGGCGCACCTCCTTCATCCGGCGACTGTAGCCGTTGACCAACTGCCCGCCGTTGCGCCCCGAAGCGCCCCAGCCCACGCGCTCGCCCTCGACGACGATCACCTTGTAGCCGCGCTCGGCCAGTTCCAGCGCCGCGCCCATGCCGGTGAAGCCCGCGCCCACCACACAGATGTCAGCCACTTCCTCGCCCAGCAGCTCCGGCCGACGCGGCGTCGGGTTCGCGCTCGCCGCGTAATACGTCGGCATCCCGGCATAGGGCGAGGCGGGGGAGAAAGTGTCGATCACGCGGTCTGCAGTCTGGGCGTTCATGGCATGGGACTCGCAAAAGTACCCCCGTTGCCTAACCCTACCCCCCGATTCCGTCAATCAAAATGTGATCACATTATACGCGGCCGTACAGCCAACCGCCGCAAGATCCCCATCAAACCTCCGAAATTGTGATCATCTTCCGCCCTTAATCATGGGACTCGCGCACCGTCTCCATCGCAACGAAGGTGGAGGTGCTCGCCACATGCGGCAGGCTCGAGATCCTTTCGCCCAGCACTTCGCGGTAGCGCCGGATATCGGCTGTCCGCACCTTGAGCAGGTAATCGAAACTCGACGCGATCATGTGGCATTCCTCGATCTCCGGAATGCGCAGCACCGCCTGCCGGAATGCCTCCAGCGCCGCCTCCCGCGTGTCCGAAAGCTTCACTTCTGTGAAGGCAACATGGTCCAGCCCAAGCTTGCGCGGATCGAGGATCGCCCGAAAACCGCGAATATAGCCCTCCGCCAGCAGCCGCTTCAGCCGCGCCTGCGTCGGTGATTTCGAAAGGCCGATGCGCTGCGCCAGTTCGGTGATCGGCAGGCGGCCATCAACCGCTAGAATATCCAGAATCGCCCGGTCAAACCGGTCTAGTGGCCCGCCATCAGCGCCATCAGTGTTCATATTGCCTGCCATAGAGATAAATTTAGGCCAATCTGTACATCTGCACAACGCAAATCAGGCAAACTGCCTGTTCCGATTCTGGTATTCTCACGCCATGCCCAGCCTCCCCGCCTTCGCCCCGCGCCCCTCGCCCGAAACCCCGCTGCGCCGCGCCATCACGGCGGCCACGCGCATTGCCGAGCCGGAGGCGATTCGCCCGCTCCTCGCCGCCGCCACGCTCCCCGAAGCGGACCAGCAGGGCATCGCCCACACCGCGCGCACCCTCATCGAAGCCTTGCGCGCCAAGGCCCGCCCCGGCGGCGTGCAGGCGCTGGTGCAGGAATTCGCGCTCTCCAGCCACGAAGGCGTCGCGCTGATGTGCCTCGCCGAAGCGCTGCTGCGCATCCCCGACGACGCCACCCGCGATGCGCTGATCCGCGACAAGCTCGCCACCGGCAACTGGGCCGCTCACCTCGGCGGCGACAAGCCGCTGTTCGTCAACGCTGCCACCTGGGGCCTCGTCATCACCGGCAAGCTGACCGCCAGCGTCGATGCCGCCGGGCTCGGCCACGCGCTCACCCGCATGGTCCACCGCCTCGGCGAACCCGTCATCCGGCGCGGCGTCGATACCGCCATGCGCATGATGGGCGAACAGTTCGTGATGGGCGAAACGATCGAAGACGCGCTCGCCCGCGCCCGCCGCCGCGAAGCGCAGGGCTTCGCCTTCAGCTACGACATGCTGGGCGAAGCCGCTGCCACGGCTGAGGACGCGGCCCGCTACCTAGAAGCCTACACCGCCGCCATCCACGCCATCGGCACGGCCAGCGCAGGCCGCGGCGTGTTCGCCGGCCCCGGCATCTCGATCAAGCTCTCTGCGCTCCACCCCCGCTACACCCGCACGCAGGCGCACCGGGTGATGACCGAGCTTGCCCCCCGCGTGCTCATGCTGGCCGAACTCGCGAAGAGCTACGACATCGGCTTCAACATCGATGCGGAGGAAACCGACCGCCTCGAACTCTCGCTCGATATCCTTGAAGGCCTCGCCCGCGCGCCCAGCCTCGCGGGCTGGCAGGGCCTCGGCTTCGTCATCCAAGCCTACCAGAAGCGCTGCCCCATGGTGATCGACTGGATCGTCGACCTTGCCCGCAGCGCGGGCCGCCGCATCATGGTCCGCCTCGTCAAGGGCGCCTACTGGGATGCTGAGATCAAGCGTGCGCAAGAAGCCGGGCTCGCCGATTTCCCGGTCTACACCCGCAAGGTCCACACCGATCTTGCCTACTTCGCCTGCGCCCGCAAACTCCTCGCCGCGCGCGATGCCGTGTTCCCGCAGTTCGCCACGCACAACGCGCAAACGCTCGCCAACGTGCTGCACTTGGCTGGCCCCGATTTCACCCCCGGCGACTACGAGTTCCAGTGCCTCCACGGCATGGGCGAGCCGCTCTACGAAGAAGTGGTCGGCCCCGAAAAGCTCGCCCGCCCGTGCCGCGTCTACGCCCCTGTCGGCACGCACGAGACGCTGCTCGCCTACCTCGTCCGCCGCCTCCTTGAAAACGGCGCGAACTCCTCCTTCGTCAACCGCATTGCCGATCCGGAGGTACGCATCGACGCGCTGATCGAAGACCCCGCCGCCGCCCTCGCCGCCGAGCCGCAGCCCGGCGCCCCGCACGAAGCCATCGCGCTGCCTGAGGCCCTTTTCGAAGACCGCGCAAACGCCAAGGGCCTCGACCTCGCCGACGAACCGACCCTTGCCGCGCTCGCCGAAGCCCTCACCGCCAGCGCCGCACAGGATCACCGCGCAGGCGATCCCGCACGGCCCGCACAGCCCGTCCTCAACCCCGCTGATCACCGCGATGTCGTGGGCCACGTCCATGCCGCACTGCCCGAAGACGCCGCCCGCGCCGCCGTTCAGGCCGCAGCCTCAAGCTGGCAAAACACCCCCGCTGAAACCCGCGCCGCCGCCCTCGAACACGCCGCCGATGCGATGGAAGCCGCCCGCATCCCCCTCATCGCACTCCTGATCCGCGAAGCCGGCAAGAGCGCCGCAAACGCCCTCGCCGAAGTGCGTGAAGCGGTCGATTTCCTGCGCTACTACGCCGTGCATGGCCGCAGCCTACCCCAAACCGCCACCCCGCTCGGCCCGGTCGTCTGCATCAGCCCGTGGAACTTCCCGCTCGCCATCTTCACCGGCCAGATCGCCGCCGCGCTCGCCGCCGGCAATCCCGTCCTCGCGAAGCCCGCGCCCGAAACCCCGCTCGTTGCCGCAGAGGCCGTGCGCCTGCTCCACGCGGCGGGCGTGCCTGCCGATGCGCTGCATTTCCTCCCAGGCGGCGGCGATATCGGCGCTGCCCTCGTCGCCGTGCCCGAAGTCCAAGGCGTCGTCTTCACCGGTTCCACCGCAACCGCCCGCGCCATCCAGCGATCCCTCGCAGGACGCCTGAACCAGCACGGCCAGCCCATCCCGCTCATCGCCGAAACCGGCGGCCTCAACGCCATGGTGGTCGATAGCTCCGCGCTCGCCGAACAAGTCGTGGCCGATGTCCTCGCCTCCGCGTTCGACAGCGCGGGCCAGCGCTGCTCCGCGCTGCGCCTGCTCTGCCTGCAGGAAGACGTGGCAGACCGCGCGCTTACCATGCTCAAAGCCGCCATGGCCGAGCTCGCCGTGGGCAACCCCGCCGCGCTCGCCACCGATGTCGGCCCGGTCATTTCCGAACGCGCCCGCACCGGCATCGCCGCCCATGTCGCCGCCATGCGCGCCGCAGGGTTCCCGGTCACCGAAATGCCCCTCAGCGCGGAAACCGCCCACGGCACGTTCATCGCCCCCACCCTGATCGAACTCACCGATCCGCGCGATCTCAAGGCCGAAGTCTTCGGCCCCGTCCTCCACGTCGTCCGCTTCCGCGCCGATGAGATGGATGCGCTGATCGAGGCCATCAACGCCTCGGGCTACGGCCTCACCTTCGGCCTCCACACCCGCATCGATCAGACCGTAGAGCGCGTGACGAGCCGTATCGAGGCGGGCAATCTCTACGTGAACCGCAACATGATCGGCGCGGTCGTCGGCGTGCAGCCCTTCGGCGGGCGCGGCCTTTCCGGCACTGGACCCAAGGCCGGCGGCCCGCTCTACCTCACCCGCTTCGCCCCCGGCGCCGCGCCCACCCTTCCCGCCGCCGCACAGCCTGACGCAGCGCTGGCCACCTTCGCCCAGTGGGCCTCGGCGCAAGGCCTCGCCGCCACCGCCAAAGCCGCGTGGGATGCCGCCAAGGCCTCCCCCCTCGGCTATACCATCCAGCTTCCCGGCCCGGTCGGAGAGCGCAACGAATACCGCCTCGCCCCGCGCGGCCGGATCGCCTGCTCCGCCACCAGCGTCGAAGCGTTGTGGAACCAGGTCGCCGCCGTCCTCGCCACCGGCAACACCGCGGTGATCGTCGCACCAAGCCCCATCGCCACCCGCCCCGCCGGTTTCCCCGCCGCGCTCGCCGCCCGCGTCGAATGGACCGGTGAAGACCTCACCCGCATCCCCGATCTCGCCGCCATGCTCGCAGAAGGCCCGGCCGATCGCATCGCCGCCCAAACCCGCCAGCTTGCAGAGCGCGATGGCGCGATCGTCCCGCTCCACACCAATGCCCCGCTTCACCTGCTGCTTGAGGAAGTCACCCTCTCGGTCAACACAACCGCAGCGGGCGGCAACGCCAGCCTGATGGCACTCGCCTGATCCGATTGCACCGCAAGCCCCGGAGCGCGCGCCCGCGCTATGGGGCCTATCCCGCTCCTGACAATTCAGGAGACCGCACATGGCAATCCCCGCCCCCACGCGCTACGCGAAGACCGTGGCAACACCCGATCCCCTCGACGAAGCCCGCTGGCTGCACGTCACTGCGCGCGATCGCAGCGCGGACGGCACGTTCGTCTATGCGGTGAAGACCACGGGCGTCTATTGCCGCCCCTCCTGCCCCTCGCGGCAGGCAAACCGCGCCAACGTCAGCTTCCATGAAACGCCCGCCGCAGCCGAAGCCGCCGGATTCCGTCCCTGCCGCCGCTGCCACCCCGCAGCCGCGCAGGAACCCGCCGCTTCGCTGATGCAGGCCATGGCCGCCTACATTGCCAGCCATGCGGAGGAGCCCCTCACCCTCGCCCACCTCGCAGAACAAGCCGGAATGGCGCCCACGCATTTCCAGCGCGCCTTCAAGGCCGCGCTCGGCGTTTCCCCGCGCGAATACCAGGCCGCACAGCGACTCATCCGCTTCAAGCAAGCCTTGCGCGATGGCGAAGGGGTGCTCGAAGCCGGGCTCGATGCGGGCTTCGGCTCCACCAGCCGCATCTACGATCTCGCGGACGGCAGCCTCGGCATGACGCCCAGCGCCTACCGCGCAGGCGGCGCAGGCGAAGTCATCACCCATGCCACGCGCGCCACCATGCTCGGCCCGCTGATGATGGCCGCCACGCCGCGCGGCGTCTGCTTCGTGCAGTTCGGGGAAAGCGAGGAAGCCCTGCTCGCCGGTCTCGCCGCCGAATTTCCCAAGGCCCATCTGGTGCGCGCCGCACTGGCCGCCGCTGCCCCGCTCGATGCGTGGATGGCCGCCCTCGCCGCCCATCTGGAGAACGCCGCCCCGCGCCCCGATCTCCCGCTCGATCTGCGCGGCACCGCGTTTCAGATCAGCGTCTGGCGTTTCCTGATGTCGGTGAAACCGGGCGATGTGGTGAGCTATTCCGAACTCGCCGAGGGCGCCGGCAAACCCCGCGCCATTCGCGCCGCCGCTTCGGCCTGCGCGGCCAATCGCATCGCAGTGCTTATCCCATGCCACCGCGCCTTGCGCGCCGATGGCAGCCTCGGCGGCTACCGCTGGGGGCTGGATCGCAAGCGCGCCCTGCTCGATGCCGAGCGGCGGGAAAAAGCCGGATCGGCTTAGCGCCGCAGCCGCGTCACGATCTCACGCGCCGCCAAGGTCACATCCTCCCAGGTCGTCGCGAAGTCCTCCGCGGTCCCGCCATAGGGATCGATCACCGCCGTCCCCTCGCGCCCGGGCACAAGGTCCATCAGCAGGCTCAGCCGCGCGCTGGGCCCCGCGATGGGCCGCCCCATGAAGCCCTTCGGCTGGATCCGCCGCAAATCGCGCAGGTTCTGCTGGTCCAGCGCATAGATCGTGCTGAACCGCTGGAAGTCCTCGCGCCGCACTTGCCGCGCGCGATAGCCGGAAATGTCGATCCCGTGGCGGGCCGCCTCGGCAACCGCGCGTGGATCGGGCGGATCACCGGCGTGCCAGCCCCCGGTCCCAGCGGAATCGATGGACACCGCCAGCCCCGCCGCAACCGCTTCAGCGCGCAGTGCGGCCTCCGCCAACGGAGAGCGACAGATATTGCCGAGGCACACGAACAGGACGGACGGCTGGCTCACGAGAGGCCCCATGGGTCAGATGGCGATGATACGCCGCTGGGCTTCGCGGCCCATCGCGACGAGAAACGGATCCTCTTCCTGCCTAAGTGAAAACACGGATTTGCTGTCAATGTCCAGCCATCGTTGCGCAACGATGGCTTGCCCAATGGCGCCGCCCAGCGTTTCGCCCGGGCCAAGCAGCACCACGCGGTCCGGCGCGAACTCTCGAAGCGCGACGGTGATCGCCGCCGTGAAGTCGTAGGCCTCCAGAATCTGGTGCCCGAAAGTATAGTCCCACAGCGCCGCCGCGTCGGTCTCGAAGCGCCGCCACACCTTGCCGCGCCCGTCGATCAGCGGCACATCGGGCGTGCTGAACCAGTCCGCAGGCAGCTGCCCCCGCGCCGCATCCGCGCTGGCCTGCATCAGGGGCGTGTGAAACGGCCCATGCCCCGCCAGCCGCAGCGGCGGCCTTGGCAAGGGCGGCAAGTGCGCATTCAGTGCATCGAGCGCGGCTTCAGGCCCCGCCACCACCAGCATCCCGCCTAGCCGGATCGAAGGCAGCACCCCCACACGCCCGCAAGCCGCCTCCACCGCGCGCTCCGTCTCCGGATCGACGCGCCAGTCCTCGCCCGCCATCACGATCACCGCCTGCCCGCCGGCCGCGTGCTTCTGCGAATTCACCCCCATCGCATCGGCAATCGCAAACCCATGCTCGCCCGATACGGCGCCCGCGCAGGCCAGCGCCGTATACCAGCCCATCGAATTACCGGTCACGGCGACAACCTCGAACCGCTCCCGGTCCAGCGTCAGGAAATCGAGGAAAGCGCAGGCATGGATCAGCGGCGCCGCCACATCCCCGCGCGGATGCAGCTTCGCGTCAAACTTCTTCGCCCCGTCCAGTTCGGTCAGCGTCGGCTTCCCCGCCGCGCTCCGCACCGCATCGAAATACGCCAGCCACGGCGATCCGGCATGATGCCGCGCCAGATAGCCCAGCTCCGGCGCATTATACGTCCCCCGCCCCGGGCACACGACGACCACAGTCTCCTTAGCCACGCACCATCTCCAGCGCCTTGGCGACGATCCCGTCGCGGCTCGGCAAGGTATGCGTCGCAGCGCGCGCCAGCGGGATGAAGCTGTCCGTCGCCGCCAGCACGCCCAGCACCTTCTCCGGCGCCCTCAAGGCCATGAGCGCAAGCAGCGCCTCGCTCTGCGAACCCGTCTCGCGGCATTCATCAACCACCAGCACGCGCCCGCACGGCCCCACCGCCTCCAGCAGCGCGTCCTCCGCCAGCGGCGCAATCCAGCGCAAATCGATCACCCGTACGTTCACGCCTTGCTCCGCCAGCAGCTTCTGTGCCTGCAGCGAAAGGTACACGCCGTTGCCATAAGTCACGATGGCAAGGTCGGTCCCCTCGCCATGCACGCCCACCTCGCCCACGCGGATTTCACTCACCCCCGGCGCTTCATAAACCGAAGTCCACAGCCCATCCCCCTCGGCATGGAGATCGCGCGTCATGTAAAGCGCAATCGGCTCGACGAAGATCACGACCCGCTGCTCCTCATGCGCCAGCCGCACGCATTCGCGCAGCATCAGCACCGCCTCGCGCCCGCACGATGGCACCGCGATCACCAGCCCCGGAATGTCGCGGAACACGGCCAGACTGTTGTCGTTGTGGAAGTGCCCGCCAAAGCCCTTCTGATAGGGCAAGCCGGCAATCCGCACGACCATCGGATTGGTATATTGGCCGTTCGAGAAGAACGACAAAGTCGCCGCCTCGCCGCGGATCTGATCCTCGGCATTGTGCACATAGGCAAGGAACTGGATCTCCGGCATCGGCAGCAAGCCATTATGCCCCGCGCCGATCGCCAGCCCCAGAATCGCCTGCTCATCGAGCAGCGTGTTGATGACCCGCGCCGAACCGAACCGCGCATGGAGCCGCGCCGTCGCATTATAAACGCCGCCCTTCGGCCCCACATCCTCGCCGCAGACAATCGCGTTCGGATATTGCAGCAGCAGGTCCGCCATCGCCCACGAGATCAGCCGCGCCATGTGCTGCGGCTTTTCCATCACCGCTGCTTCATCGGCAAACACCGCCGCGCGCGCCTCGGCGCTCGCCAGCGGCCGCTCCACCCCAACGCGCTTGGGCGGCACGATGCTTTCCATCACCGCCGCCGCATCGGGCAGCTTCGGGCGCTTTATCGCCAGTTCCACCTGCCGCAGCAATTGCGCCTCGATGGCATCGTACTCGCGCCGCACATCGGCGGCGGTCATCACGCCCTCTTCGATCAGCAGCGCCGCCGATGCCAGCAGCGGATCGCGCGCATTGTCCGCCGCGATCTCGTCCTTGCTGAGGTACACGCCCTGCACGTCATTCCCGGCATGGCCATAGAGCCGCACCGTCTTCATGTGCAGGAACACGGGCTTCCTTTGCCGCCGCGCAATATCGACAGCCTCCGCCGCCCCGCGCCACGCATCGGCCAGATCGCAGCCATCGCACTGGATGTAATGCAGCCCCGCCCGTGTCGACCAGTTCGCCTCGATCCAGCCCATCGGCGTCTTGGTCGAAATGCCGATCCCGTTGTCCTCGCACAGGAACACGATCGGCATCGGCGTCCCCTGAAACGCCGCCCACGCCGCCGTGTTCAGCGCGCCCACCGCCGTCGAATGGTTGGCCGAAGCATCGCCGAACGAGCACAGCACCACGCCGTCCTTGGCGAACACCGTCTCCTCAAGCCCCATCCGCCGCGCGATCCCGATGGAAAACGCCGCACCCACCGCCTTGGGCAGATGGCTCGCGATGGTCGAAGTCTGCGGTGGGATCATCAGCCGCTTCGAGCCCAGCACCTTGTGCCGACCGCCCGAAATCGGGTCGTCCGCGCTTGCGGTGAACGAAAGCAGCATGTCCCACATCGGGTTCTCGCCCGGCACGCGGTTCGCGCGGTGGATCTGGAACGCGGCATCCCGGTAATGCAGAAACGCCACGTCATCCACGCGCAGCGCCTCGGCCAGCGCGGCGTTCCCCTCGTGGCCTGACGAGCCGATGGTATAAAACCCCTCGCCCCGCGCCTGCAGCTTGCGGCTCAGCCGGTCGAGCTGCCGGCTGACCATCTGGCTATGCAGGATCGCCGCCGCGCGCTTGGGGTCCAGCCCCACCGCGCTCAGACCCAGATTGCTTCTGCGCTGCAACGTCCCCGCTTCCAGCGCGGCGACAAACTGCTCATGAACCTGCTGTGCGGCGTCCATCAGCGCGGACCAGTTTCATTCGTGATCATCTGTCACCCACTAGCGAAAGGTACGCAGGGCGTCACCCCTTGAGGACCGGCTCGGGTGCCTCTCCGTGCCTTGATCTGCAAAGCTCACGGCCTGCGCTTGATCTGCCGATCGATATCGTCCGCCATCAACCGCTCGATACGGCCCAGGTCACCCGCCAGCAGCTTGTCCCGCTCGGCCCGCAGAAACTTGCGGCGTTGCCCCTTCGGCAATTGCGAAGCCTGTACGTAGATCCGCACCAGCTTGACCCACGGGCCATCCACCGAAGGCACATCCTCAGCCCAGCGCGAAAATATGCTCGCTGACGGAACCCACATTCCTTTTTCTGTTGCGAGCAGGAACACCACCAGTTGCCCGATCACGAAGTTGTAGCGGATACAGCCGCCCATATAGGCGTTCACATGTGGCTCGCGGAATTCGTCATAGGCGCTCGGTTGGCTGTCGGCCGGTGAAGCCAGACCTTCAGTCATTGCAAGCATATCATCCAACCGGAACGGTGCCTGCGGCCCTTCGCCCTTCAAGATCTCGACGGGTTCGACGAGAATGCTCGATTCCTCATAGTATTGATTTTCCGGCACCTTCTTGCGGTCCCACCGTACCACCCGGCCGATCAGGATCGTCGGTGCCCGCGCGACCAGTTCGAGATTTGTCTCGAGCCGAGCGTGCCGCGCCGGGGTGCAAGCTGCCGCCTCGCCCGCCAGCCCGAGGCAGACCCACAGTATCAGGATGCGTGTCACAAAGCGGCGCGCCATGCCTCGGCTCCCTCTTCAGCCGCCATCTTCGAAAGGATGGCAAAGTCGCCGGTCAGCGCAAGGGAAATCCCCTCCGTTCAGGGCCTCTCCACCGCCGCCCGCCCCAGCGCCGGATCGTCTGTAAAGAACCCGTCCACCCCCGCCGCCACAAAGGCCCGCACATCGTCCACCATGCCCGCATCCCAGCGCGCATTGGCATCACCATGCTGCAAGTCCTTCGGCAGGAACTGGTTTTCCGGCCGGAACGTGAACACGCTCACCTTCAGCCCCGCCCGGTGCGCATCCGCGATCAACCTGGCAGGCGCACCCGCATTGCCCGCCGCATCGAGCGGGATAACACGCCGCAGCGGCGGCGATATCCACTGCGCATAGGTCGCGATCTCGGCCAGACCCCGCGGCGTCACCATATCATCAAACGTCAGCGACCCGCCCGCCGCGACCACATCAGCTGGCTGCTTCACATCGCTCGACTGGATCAACTGCAGCAGCGCCACATTGCGCCGCCCCGCCAGTTCCTTGTGCAGCCGCTTGAGCGTAGCGATCTCGAAGCACTGCACGATGACCGGCGCTGTGCGCAGGAACGCCGAACCCCTGATCGCGGCGACCAGCTTGCCCGGCGTATCAAACCCCAGCCCGGCGAAATACGTCGGATGCTTCAACTCCGGGATCAGCCCGACCGGCCGCTTGCTCCGCGCCGCCAGCGCCACGATCTCATCAAACGTCGCGATCTCGAACTTGCCGTCAAAGCCCATGCTCTCCGGCCGCAACGCGCCCAGCCGCTCCTTCGCGCGCAGCGTCTTCAGTTCCGCCAGCGTGAAGTCCTCGGTAAACCAGCCCTCCTGCGCCCGCCCGTCGATCACCTTCACCACCTTGCGCGCGGCGAACTCCGGATGCGCGGCAACATCAGTCGTCTCGCTGATATTGCTTTCATGCCGCGCCACCAGCACGCCGTCCTTGGTCGGCACGAGGTCCGGCTCGATGAAATCGGCCCCGCCCGCAATCGCGCGCTCATAAGCCGCCAGCGTTTCCTCCGGCCGCAGCGCCGAAGCGCCCCGATGTGCGAAAATCAACGGTTTGGCATCAACCGGCATGGCCATCCCCAGCAGCAGAACACCAAGGGCAAGGCGCAGCAGCATCAGAGCAGCGACACCACCCGCAAGGCCGGCAGCCGACCCGCCCCCGGCTGATCGCGCCAATCGCGCGCATTGAGCACGCCGCCATCAGCCCTGAGTTCCGCCACACGCGCCAGATCAACTTCGGCGAAGACCCACTGGCTCTCACCCTCGGCGCCGATCGCGATCACCCCGTCCTCGGGCATACCGCGATCCGGCGGCCCATAGACCCCCGCCGCGCCCCGGTTCACATCCACTGCCGGCGACCAGTCGGCCACACCCACCGTCGGCGATTGCACCGCATAGCACTGCCCTTCCAGCGCCCGCGCCTGCGCGCCCAGCCGCACCCGCCAATAGCCATGCAGACTGTCCGTGCAGCTCGGCACCAGCAGCACCTCAGCCCCGGCATCGACCGCCGCCCGCGCCAGCAGCGGAAACTCGCTGTCATAGCAGATCAGCACCGCGATCTTGCCCAGCGCGGTCTCGAACAGCGTCAGGCCGTCCACTCCCGCCGAAACGAACCACTGCTCGCGCTCGAAGCGGGTCATCACCAGCTTGTCCTGAACCCCCGCCTTGCCATTCGGCGCAAACAGCCGCGCGGCATTGCGATAGCGCCCATCGGCATCAAGCCGCGGCAGGCTCGCCGCCAGGATATGTAGCCCAAACCGCGCCGCCAGTTCGCCGTGCAGCGCATCGACGCGCGCGATCATGCCCGCCACGCTCGCCAGCGACCCGGCCAGATCGCCCATCGTCTCCGGCTCAAGGCTCGCCAATTCCATCCCGCCATATTCGGGAAACACCGCCAGCGCCGCGCCGCTCTCCGCCGCAGATTCCACCCAACGCGTCAGCTTCGCTTCGTAGGCCGCCCAGTCAGCCAGCTGCTCGATCGGATACTGCGCGGCGGCGATGGTGTAGCGGGTCATGTGTAGCTCCATGCCCACCCCAAACCCCTCCCGCAAGCGGGAGGGGCTTTCCGCGCTGCGCCTTCTTCTCCCCTCCCGCTTGCGGGAGGGGTCGGGGGTGGGCAAGCGGTCATGCCCAACGCTTCAGCCAATACTGCATGGCCTTCAGGCTCTCGCCCTCCTCGCCGTGCTCCTTCCACGCCAGCTCCGTCACCAGCCCCGGCACCACGGCATAGCCGCGCTTGGTCCAGAACGCATCGTGCGGCACATATCCCGCAGGCTTCGCCGGATGGTCCTCCTCCCGGATCACCGCCGCAAAACACGCCGCATTCGCACCGCAAGCCTTCGCCTGCGCCTCGCGGTGATCGAAGAACGCATGGCCGATCCGTTGCCCGCGATATTCCGGCAGCAGCACGCTTTCGCCAAAGTAGAACAGCCGGTCCACATCTAGCCCGCGCGCCGCGAACGGTTCCCTGAACTCGGCCTTCTGGTGGATCATCGGCGCCGCCGTCGCAGCCCCCACGATGCGCGTCCCGTCAAACGCCGCGACCAGCACAGCATCGGCCGCCGCCGCATATTCGGCCAGATACTCGGCCTCATAGGCCGCATCGCCGTCGTAGAGGTAAGGGTACGCCGCAAAGACCTTGATCCGCAGCCGCGCCAGATCCTCCAGCGCAGCGCCGATTTCCGCGCCGGTCAGCGGGCGGACGGTGACGGTCATCCCCGAAACCTCAACCGACTACCTGAGCGGTCCAGTCCGCGAGGTTGTAGTACATCGTCAGCCGCGTGATCTTCCCGCCGTCCACCGCGATGAACGCGCCCGCCGGCAGCACATAGGTCTGGCCATCAGCTTCGGGCAGCCCCTCGTCGGTCGCGAGGTAGGCGCCGTGGACCACGAACTCCGCCGCCGCGCGGGAACCATCATCGGTCGCCATCAGCACGATGTCCTTGAGCTCTTCCTTGTAGCAGCGCTCCATGTGGCCAAGGAACGCCGCGAACTTGTCCTTGCCGATCACGCGCTCGCCCTGGTTCACATCGTGGGCAACATCGTCCGCGAGGCAATCGAGCATCCCCTGCCAATCGCCCGCATTGAACGCGGCATAATAGCGGGTCAGCAGGGCAATCGTTTCGGCACGGGCCATGAGCGGGTCTCCTTTGCCCGCCCCCTAGCGAAACCGCCCGGTCCGCGCCAGTCGACGCCCCATACAAAATCCGCATGCAAAGACGCCCAAAGCCCTCGTTCCAAACCGCCGTCACCCTGAACTTGTTTCAGGGTCCATTGCTCAGCCCGAACGGCCACTTCAGAACGAAAGCGACCTTGCCGCGGCGTGGTATCAGCACCGAGAGTTCCATGCTGGCGGCACCATGGACCCTGAAACAAGTTCAGGGTGACGATTGCAGGCAAAAGGAGGGGCACCCACCGGCACCCCTCCCGATGCATCACCCGAACAGCTTCGCCGCAGTCGTCGCGACCCGCGCACCAAGATAGCGCGCGCCTTCCAGTTCGGTCTCGCTCGGCTGGCGGCTGCCGTCGCCGCCCGCAATCGTCGTGGCGCCATAAGGCGCACCGCCGACCACTTCGTCATTCCGCATCTGGCCCTGATGGCCATAGTCCAGCCCCACGATCGTCATGCCGAAGTGCAGCAGGTTGGTGATGACCGAAAACAGCGTCGTTTCCTGCCCGCCGTGCTGCGTCGCGGTCGAAACGAACGCCGCGCCGACCTTGCCGTTCAGCGCGCCGCGCGCCCACAGGCCGCCGGCCTGATCGAGGAACGAGGCCATCTGGCTGGAAATCCGGCCAAACCGCGTGCCGGTGCCGACCACGATCGCGTCATAGTTTTCGAGTTCCGCCACCGTCGCGATGGGCGCGGCCTGATCGAGCTTGAAGTGATGGGCCTTGGCCGCTTCCTCCGGCACCGTCTCGGGCACGCGCTTCACATCCACTTCGGCGCCCGCCGCGCGCGCACCTTCGGCGATCGCGTTCGCCATGGTTTCAACGTGGCCATAAGCCGAATGATAGAGCACCAGAACCTTTGCCATCGGAGATATCCTTTGCGTTGCGCGGAGGGCCGAATCGCGCCCGCCGCCGTTGTCTGAAGCCTGTCTACCGCTGGAGAATGCTCCGGTTCAGCCGGATAAAATCGTGTTCATTGTTCAGGTTTATCGAACAAACGGTCCCAGATGTGTCCATTTGCGTGGACGCGCGTTTTGTCCTATGGGCCGTGCCGACCGCCCCGGCCCAGAGCAGGTTTTTCGCCCATCGGTGAAATTCCCGCCACGCCGGGGCTTTTGATTTACCGCGCCGGGCCTATCTTTGTGCCAGCGCCAGTGAAAGAACCGCCCATGTCCCGTCGCCGCCAGATCTACGAAGGCAAGGCCAAGATCCTCTACGAAGGCCCCGAACCCGGCACCATCATCCAGTATTTCAAGGATGATGCCACCGCCTTCAACGCGCAGAAGCGCGGCACGATCAACGGCAAGGGCGTGATCAATAACCGCATCAGCGAGTACGTGTTCACGCGCCTCGCCCACATCGGCATCCCCACGCACTTCATTCGCCGCCTCAACATGCGCGAGCAGTTGGTGCGTCAGGTGGAAATCATCCCGATCGAAGTCGTGGTGCGCAATGTCGCCGCCGGCTCGATCAGCAAGCGCCTCGGCATTCCTGAGGGTGAGCCGCTGCCCCACACCCTGATCGAATACTACTACAAGGACGATGCGCTGGGCGATCCGATGGTCGCCGAAGAGCACATCGCCTGCTTCGGCTGGGCCAGCAACGAGGAAATGCAGGACATTTCCTCGATGGCGATCCGCGTGAACGACTTCATGGTCGGCATGTTCGCCGCGATCAACATCCGCCTCGTCGATTTCAAGCTCGAGTTCGGCCGCATCTGGGACGGCGACTACAGCCGCGTGATCCTCGCCGACGAAATCAGCCCCGACGGCTGCCGCCTGTGGGACATGGTCACCGGCGAAAAGCTGGACAAGGACCGCTTCCGCCGTGATCTTGGCGGCGAAGAAGAAGCCTACCAGGAAGTCGCCCGCCGCCTCGGCCTGCTGGAAAACGACGGCGGCCCGAGCGAAGTGTTCGACCTCGGCGCCCACCGCAAGCTCCGCGGCAAGAAGTAACGCGCCCCATCTCCCCTCCCGCTCGCGGGAGGCCCAATCTTCTTCCCCCCTCCCGCTTGCGGGAGGGGTCGGGGGTGGGCAAGCGGCAAAGCCCCCGCCCCTACCGCTCCGTCACATCCCCACTCATCGGCGCCAGCTTCGCCAGCAGCCGGTTCTGCGCCGCAAACGCAACATGCGCCTCGCGCATCGAGCGCTGCAGGTTCTCGACCAGCGCATTGAGATCGGCGCGCGTCGTGCCCAGCCCCTTGTGCGCGGTCTTCATGTCGCGGCCGGTATAGCTGCACCCGGCGTTCAGCACGTAGCACACCTGTTCAAACAGCGTGCGCCGCAGCCGCACCATGTCATGTTCCTCGAAGATCGCCTTGATCCTCGGATCCGCCTCGCTCAATTCAAGCGCGCGGTCGGTGATGCGGCGAATGCCCGCCTGCCCGCCGAACGCCTTCGCCAGCCCCTCGCCAGAGTACGGCTTCGCGCCAGCATTGGCAGCGCTCTGCACATAGGGATCGACCGGAATCTCCCCCGTCACCGGATCGCGCTCCTTGCGCACGACGCCGAATTCCTTGTCCCAATCGACGGGCGCTTCCGTTGTCGTCGGCGCAGGTTCGACAGGCGGCTCGGCCACCGGAGCAGCGGCCATCAGCAGGGGCAGCAGAAACATCATCCTCGGCTCCCTCAGTAGGCCAGTTGCAGCGAAAGCAGCCCGCCGCGCTGGTTCTTGAACGTCGCGACCGAGCCGACATCGACATAGGCCGCCGTCACCGTCACGTGCCGGGCCACCGCCCAGGCCGCGAACAAGTCCTTGGCATCATCCTCGCGCGCAATGCCAAGGTTGTCCGGCCGCGTGCGCCATTCGCCGCCAACGACCAGCCTTGAGGTCACCATGTACCCCAGCGATCCTTCAAACTGCACGCTGCGACCCGCACGCTTGTCTCCGCCGAAGCCGAGCAGGCCAAACTGGTTGGCCTTGGTCCACCGCACGGTCGCGTTGGCCAGCACGCTCGCGCCCAGAAACAGCTTGGTCGCGCTCACCGTGAAGTCGGTGCCCGCCGAAGCCTTCGCCCCCACCGCGCGCACCACGGCGGCATCGAGGCTGCGCTTGTGCTCCACCCCCACGCTCACCTGCGGCAGCCAGCCCGGCCCATAGACAAGATCGCCCGCCAGCCGCACCTTGGCCGAGAAGATGTCCTGATTGAACTGAAACCCACGCCCCAGCCCCAGCGCCGCGCCCACGTTGCGTGTGTTGAAGTTCTGCCGCGCATAGGCCAGCTCGACCCGGTCGCGGATGCCCGCCGCAATGCCATGCGTATCGAGCCGGAAATCGGGTAGTTCCACCCCCGTCACATGCGCCGAGATGCCCACCGCGCGGTCCGTGCCCATGCCGGAAATCGTCGCCCACGTGGCAAGGCCGCCGCCGCCGCTGCCCTCGATCGTGGTGATCCCGTTGGTCAGGATCAGCTTGCCGCTGTCGAAGCTGACAAGGTCGCGGGCCGCTGCCGGAGCGGCCGAAACCAGCGCCCCCAGCACGCAGGCCAGGGCAGGAAAAACGGGGCTTTTTCGCATTCCCTCTCGTTAGCTAATTCCCCTTGCAGAATGGTAAAGGCAGCGCACCGAACGATTGACCAGTTCTTAGGAAAATCCTGCGAAACCGCGTACATGCTGAAGCGGTTCGTGACTCGGTTGCCCCTTGGGCTCCTGTGCCTGACGGGGGTGTCGGCAAGCGGTCCGCAGACCTCGGTGGTTCAGGTCTTCGACCAGCGCGGCCTCCCGGTCGAAGGCGCGGTGATCGAAATTCCGCCCCCGCCGGGCAGCACGCGCGCCGTCACCTTCCCGTGGCGCAATGCCATGGCCCAGCGCAACCAGACCTTCGTTCCCGGCACTCTGATCGTGCCGCAGGGCTCGTCCGTCGCGTTCCCCAATCTCGATACGGTGCGCCACAGCATCTACAGCTTTTCCAAGCCCGCGCGCTTCCAGATCGAACTCTACGGCCGCGACCAGACGCGCTCGCAGCGTTTCCCGATCACCGGCACCGTCGCGCTCGGGTGCAATATCCACGACAAGATGCGCGGCTATATCCGCGTCGTCTCGACGCCCTACGCGGCCGCCACCGATCTCAACGGGCGCGGCCAGATCGATGGCCTCGCTCCCGGCACCCACCGCGTCACCGTGTGGCACCCGCGCCTGCGCGGCAGCGGCAACGAGACCGTCCAGACCCTCACCATCGCGTCCGGCAATCCGGCCCGCCTCACGATAGAGCTGCGCTGACCTCATGCCCAACGCCCTCCCCGCCAGCATCAATGGCCGCATCATCGCCCGCCTGTCCGCTTTCCGCCCCCGCACCCTGCGCGCGCGCATCGCCGCGCTGTTCATGGCGCTGCTCGCGGGCGTCATGGCAGTCACCGTCGGCGTCGCGGGCAGCGGGGTCAGCCTGTTCGCCCACGCCGTCGCCGAACGCGACATGTCGGCCAACGCCCGCGTGTTCGAACAGCTGATCGCCAGCCGCGCCGGGCAATTGCGCGATGCCGCCTCGGTCGTCGCGCGCGATTTCGGCTTCCGCGAGGCCTTCGCCACGAACGACCGCGCCACGCTCGGCTCCGCGCTTGCCAGCCTCGGCGAACGCAGCGGCGCCGAAGTCGCCGCCGTCGTCATGCTCGATGGCACCGTCGTCACCAGCCCCGGCGCCCCCGCGCTCGATGGCAAGGCGCTCCTCCCCGCGCTCGATGCCGGGCAGGGCAGCGGCGTGATCGATCTCAAGGGCAAACTCGGCCTCGCCGTCGCCGCCCCGATCGAGATTCCCGATCTCGCGGGGTGGCTTATCCTCGCCCAGCCGCTCGGCACCCGCGATCTCGAAGCCTTGGGCCGCCTCTCCGCCGTGCCGATCAAGGCCTCGGTCGCCCCCGCCACCACGCTCGCCCCGGCGCAGCGCGATCTCGGCCTTGGCCGCATCGGCGAACTGGAAACGCCGCAGGGCCGCCAGCTCGTCCGCCTCTCCGCGCTCCCCAGCCTCCAGCGCGGGATCGAGCCGCGCCTCATCCTCAGCCATTCGCTCGATCAGGCGATGGAGGCCTACCGCGCGCTCAACGCCGTGCTGATGGGCATCGCCCTCGTCGGCACGCTCGCCGGCCTCTGGCTCGCGCTGCGCATCGCGCGCAGCATCAGCCGCCCGCTCAGCCAGCTTGCCGGCGCCGCCCAGCGCTATGCCGGCGGCACCGTTTCCAAGGTTCCCGTCACCGGTGATGCCGAAGTCGCCGATCTCGCGCAGAGCTTCAACGCGATGGTCGACGCCATCGAGGAGCGCGAGCGCCAGATCGTCCACAGCGCGCTGCACGATGGCCTCACCACGCTCCCCAACCGCCGCTTCTTCATCGAAAAGCTGGACCGCGCCGTCGCCCGCCAGATGCCCACCAGCCGCACGATGGTCGTCTTCGTCGATCTCGACAATTTCAAGATCATCAACGACACGCTCGGCCACCCCGCCGGCGATGCGCTGCTGCGCCAGGCCGGCCAGCGCCTGCAGGAACGCTTCCCCGATCACATGGTTGCTCGCTTCGGCGGCGATGAATTCGGCCTCCTCGTCACCGGCCTCGGCGAAAGTGCCGATCCCGCCTCGATGGCCCGCACCATCCACGCCGCGCTCAACGACGAGGTCGATATCGGCGGCCGCACCGTCCAGCTCAGCGCCAGCTTCGGCGTCGCTGTCGGCCCCTCTGACGGCGCGACCAGCGACGAGATCCTCAAGAACGCCGATCTCGCGCTCTACCGCGCCAAGAGCGAGGGCAAGGGCACCTACCACTTCTTCGAGGCCGCGCTCGATGAAGAAGCCCGCCGCCGCCGCCAGCTCGAGCTCGATTTGCGCAGCGCCGTGCGCGAAGGCGGCTTCGAGCTGCACTTCCAGCCGCTCTATTCGATGGCCGAGCAGCGCCTCAAGGGCTTCGAGGCCCTCATCCGCTGGAACCACCCGGAGCGCGGCCTCGTCAGCCCGGCAGAGTTCATCCCGCTCGCCGAAGAAACCGGCCTCATCGTCCAGATCGGCGAATGGGTGATCCGCGATGCCTGCGCCCGCGCCGCCGCGTGGCCCGGCCACCTCTCGGTCGCGGTCAACATCTCGCCGCGCCAGTTCACCAGCCCCGTCCTCGCGCAGACCATCGTGCAGGCGCTCGCCGCCTCCGGCCTCCCCGCGAACCGGCTCGAACTCGAAATCACCGAGAGCATCTTCATCGGCAATGTCGAGCGCACACTCGCCATGCTCCACAGCCTGCGCGGCCTCGGCGTGCGCATCGCGCTCGATGATTTCGGCACCGGCTACTCATCGCTCAGCTACTTGCGCAGCTTCCCGTTCGACAAGCTCAAGATCGACCAGAGCTTCGTCCGCGATCTCGGCCGCGACGCCAGCGCCGGCGCCATCATCCGCGCCATCACCACCCTCGCCGCCGCGCTCGGCATCGAGACCCTGGCCGAAGGCGTCGAACTCGAATCCACCATGGAAGCCCTGCAACGCGAAGGCTGCGACCTGATCCAGGGCTACCTCGTCAGCCGCCCCGTGCCCGATGGCGCCGTCCCGGCCCTGATCACCCGCCTCGCCGGTGAAGCGCCGCACCGCGCAGCGGCGGGCTAACTCGTATCCCTCCCTCCCGCTTGCGGGAGGGGTCGGAGGTGGGCCCGCGCCCCCCTACTCCACCACCGGCAGCGCAATGTAGCTCCCGTCCGCCCCGCCCACGCTCACCTTCTGCGTGGCCTTCACGTAATCCCCCGGCTTCGCATCGAGGATCGAAGGCACAAACGTCTGCGGATTGCGGTCGTAAAGCGGGAACCAGCTGGACTGCACCTGCACCATGATCCGGTGCCCGGGCAGAAACACATGGTTCGCCTGCGGCAGTTCAAACACATAGCCCAGCGGCGTGTTCGCCTTCAAAGGCCGCGCCTCGCTCAGCGTCTCGCGGAAGCGGCCGCGGAAGATGTCCATGCCCACCGCCAGCTCGTATCCGCCCATCGCCCGGTCGCCCGCCACGGCATCGGGGTAAACGTCGATCAGCTTCACCACCCAGTCGCTGTCGGTCCCGCTGGTCGATGCCGTCAGGTGCACCACCGGCGCGCCCGCAATCGTCACCGGCTTGTCGAGCACCGGGCCGACGAACGCCAGCACATCGGGCCGCCCCGAAACCGCGCGCTGGTCGCCCACCAGCCATGTCGGCCACGGATTGCCGTCATAGCCTTCCTGCTGGTTCGGGCGCGGGTAATAGGTAACCGGCTTGGCCGGGTCGGAGACATAGTCCACCGTCCCCGCCTCGGCTGCGGGCGCGAAACCCAGCCCCTCGCCCGGCAGCAGGTAGAGCTTCTTCTCAGCCTTGGCTGCAGGCCAGCCGCCCAGCTTCTGCCACTCGTTCGTGCCGCTCTGGAACGCCGTCACGGTCGGCACATCCATCGGCTTGTCATAGAGATAATGCGCGAGGAACGGCGCCAGCACGTTCATCCGCCACCACTTGCCGGTATCCGCATCCCACTTGATCGCACCGAGCGTATCGGCCTTCTCGATGGCCTGCCCGTGATACCATGGCCCGATCGACATATGCAGCAGGCCGTCCTTGTCCTGCGGCTTGAGCGCCTTCCACACCGCCGGCGCGCCGTAGATATCCTCCTGATCCCACAGCGAATGGACCAACAGCGTCGGCACCTTCAGCGGCGCCTTGGCCAACACCTTGTCCATCGCCTGTTCCTGCCAGAAGCTGTCCCACGCCTGATGCGCCTTCAGCTTCTGCCAGAACCCGATCTGATCCAGCCCCTGCGCGCTCGCCAGCGCGCCTGCCGAGCCATATTTCATGAAGTGCGCATAGGCGTCCGCCTCGGCCACTTCATACTTGTTGGCATTGTCCCGCGTCGCCACCTGTTCCCAGATGTAGCTGATCCCGATCTGGCGGAACGCGCCGTTGTGGAACCAGTCGTCGCCGCGCCAGCCATCGACCATCGGGTTCATCGGCACCGCCACTTTCAGCGCCGGATGCGGGTTCACCAGCGCCGCCAGC
Organism: Novosphingobium sediminis; assembly: GCF_007991615.1. Classification (GTDB taxonomy): domain Bacteria; phylum Pseudomonadota; class Alphaproteobacteria; order Sphingomonadales; family Sphingomonadaceae; genus Novosphingobium; species Novosphingobium sediminis. The sequence continues at coordinate 31,723 of NZ_BJYR01000015.1, forward strand.
GCGGTAAACCCGTCATAGCTGATCCCGATGATCCCCACGCGCCCGTTGCTTTCGGGCACGTTCTTCACCAGCCAGTCGATCGTGTCGTACGTGTCGGTCGCGTGGTCGGTCTTGGTCGGATTGAGCGACGTGCCCACGAAGGGCCGGTTCATCACGTACGTCCCTTCGGAGCCATACTTGCCCCGCACATCCTGCACCACGCGGATATAGCCGCCGCCCGTCACCACATCGGGCGCATGGTCATAGCCATCTAGCGCCACCGCCATGATCGGCGAGCCATGCTGGCTGGTCATTTCTTCCGCGTTGTAAGGCGTGCGGGTGAGCAGCATTGCCGGTTTCTGGGCGGCACCCTTCGCCCCCTTCGGAATCATGATGACGGTGTGCAGCTTCACCCCGTCGCGCATCGGGATTTCCACCGCGCGCCGCTCATAGTCCCGCGCCGCCACCGGCTGCGTGATCGTCGTGGGCCGCTCGTCATAGACCGGCCCCTTGGCGGGCGCCGCCCACACCGTCCCGGCACTCGCCAGCAAAAGCCCAAGAGCCAGACCCGCGCGCAGCTTCGTCATGCAATTCCCCCTCGCCAAAACAAGGCGAGCTTACCACCCGCGGGACTTGTGCCAAGCGTCATTGCGCATTCACGCAGCAGCCGCCACAACCGCCGGTGATGCTCATCCGCGCTTTTGTCCGTTTCTTCGCCCTGCTCCTCATCGCCGCGCTGCCGCTGTCCCCGGCAGTGGCCCCAGCACGGGCCAAGCCTGCCCCCGCCAAGGCCCTTGAACATTGGGCCTTCGAACGCAGCGATCTCGCGCCCGATCCTGCCTTCCGCTTCGGCCGTCTGCCCAACGGGATGCGCTACGTCATCCGCCACAATGCCACGCCCAAGGGCACCGCCGAAGTCCGCCTCCAGATCGATACCGGCTCGCTCGACGAACGGGACAGCGAGCGCGGCTTTGCCCATTTCGTCGAACACATGGCCTTTAACGGCAGCACGCATGTGCCCGAGGGCGAAATGGTCAAGCTGCTCGAACGCGAAGGCCTCGCCTTCGGCGCCGATACCAATGCGCAGACCAGCTTCGAGCAGACGATGTACCTGCTCAGCCTCCCCCGGGGCGAGCCGCGCCTCCTCGATACCGCGCTGATGCTGATGCGCGAGACGGCGAGCGAACTCAGCTTCGATCCCTCGGCGGTGGAGCGCGAGCGCGGCGTCGTCCTCTCCGAACTGCGCGACGGGCAAGGCTATGCGTTGGAGAACAGCAAGGACCAGATGGCCTTCCTCTACCCGCAGGCGCACTACCGGGACCGGCTCCCCATCGGCACCGTGGACTCGCTCAAGGCTGCGACCGCAGCCGCCCTCAGGGCCTTCTGGGCGCGGGAATATGTGCCCGCCAAAGCCACCCTCATCGTGATCGGCGATCTTGACGCCGATGCGGTGGAAGCAGCAATCAAGGCCCGCTTCGCCGATTGGCCCGCCCGCAAACCCGCCAAGCGCCCCGATCAGGGCCGTGTCCTCGTCGATCAGCAAGGGATGAGCCGCATTCACCTCGATCCCGCGCTGTCCGAACGCGTCACCGTCTCGCGCCATGGCCGCTGGCGCCGCGAGCCAGACACCGAGGAAAGCCGCCGCGTCAATCTCCTGCGCCAACTCGGCTACGGCGTCATCAATCGCCGCATGCAGCGCCTCAGCCGCTTGCCCAAGCCCCCATTCCGCGGCGCAGGGCTCGGCACCAGCGAGGTGTTCCACATCGGGCGCACCACCAACCTCATCGTCGATACGCCGGACAAGGGCTGGCGAGATGGCCTCGTCGCCGCAACGCAGGTCTACCGCGAAGCCTTGGCCAAGGGCTTTACCGAAGCCGAAGTGGCCGAACAGGTCGCAGGCGTGCGCAGCGGCATCGAAAACGCTGCGGCCTCTGCCGATACGCGCAGCAACGATGCATTGGTCGGCGCGGCGCTGCTCCTCCTGCGCGATGAAAAGGTGCCGACCACACCCGCCTCCGCGCTCGAACGCTTCAACCGCCACGCCGCTTCGTTCACCCCCGCCGCCGTCCTCGCCGCGCTGCGCGCCGATGCGATCCCGCTCACCAATCCGCTGATCCGCTTTCAGGGCCGCACTGCACCGGCAGGCGGCGAACCAGCCCTGCGCGCCGCTTGGGAACAGGCCCTGCGCGCGCCATTGCGCAGCCAGGTCGATGTGAAATCCGGCAGTTTCGGCTACACCGATTTCGGCGCCCCAGGCACCGTCGCCAGCGATGTGACACGCGCAGACCTCGGCATCCGCCAGCTCCGCTTCGCCAATGGCGTACGGCTAAACCTCAAGCGCACCGATCTCGAAACGGATCGCATCCTCGTGCGGCTCGCCCTCGATGGCGGCGAACTGCTCGATACCAAAGCCAATCCCACTGCCACCGAGATGACCTCGATGCTCCCCACCGGCGGGCTCGGAAAGCACAGCATCGACGAGTTGCAGAGCCTGCTTGCCGGCCAATCGGTCAGCTTCAGCATCAACTCGGTCGGCGATGCCTTCGTGCTCGGCGGCGGGACCACGCGGCGCGATGCCGAACTCCAGCTCCAGCTCCTCGCCGCGCTGGTCAGCGATCCCGGCTGGCGCACCGAAGCGGACGAGCTCTACCACCAGACGATGACGAACTTCTTCGCGCGGCTCGATGCGACCCCCGCCTCCGCGCTCGCCAACACGCTGCCCGGCATACTGTCCGCCGGCGATCCGCGCTTCACCGTCCAGAGCCCCGAAACCTATCAGACACTCACCATGGCCCGCCTCAAGGCCGATATCGGCGATCGGCTGGCCCACGGCGCCATCGAGCTCACCCTCGTCGGCGATTTCGATCCAGACGCCGCGATTCCCATGGTCGCCCGCACCCTCGGCGCGCTCCCGGCGCGCGAGCCTGATTTCCGCCCCTACGCGGATGCCCGCGAGCGCAGCTTTACGCCCAAGCGCGGCCTCACCGTGATCCGCCACAAGGGCGCGGCCAATCAGGCCATCGTCCGCTATGTCTGGCCCACCACCGATGATAGCGACCCCGTGACCAGCATCGGCCTCGAACTCCTGCAGGAAGTCACCGGCATCGAAGTGCTCGACACCGTGCGCGAGGCGCTCGGCAAGGCCTATTCCCCCGGCGCGTCGTCCTCGCTCAGCCGGGTCTGGCGCGGCTGGGGCACGTTCACCGTCAACGCCTCGGTCGATGTCGCCGATGTCGCCGCCACCCGCAGCGCCATCGAAAGCACCATCGCCGATCTGCGCGCCAAGCCGGTGGACGCCGATATCCTCGCCCGCGCCCGCGCCCCGATGCGCGAGAGGATCGACAGCCTGCTCAAGACCAACGCCGGCTGGCTCGCCCTGATCGACCGCGCACAGAGCCAGCCCGACCGGCTCGACCGATTCCAGAAAGCGCGCGAACGCCTCGACGCGCTTACCGCCGCCGATCTGCAAGCCCTCGCCAAACGCTACCTCGCGCCCGATCAGGCCGTCGTCGCGCTTGTCCTGCCCGAAGGCGCCCCCGCCCCTGCCCGTTAGGGAGGATGGGCCTTTGCGCGATTAGGCGTAGCCTTCCGTTTGCAGGCACCACGCCCGCCGGAGGGACCATCCGCCATGCTCACCCGCCTCGCACTCGCCGCCGCCGCGCTCGCGCTCGCGCTCGTCCCCACTGCCGCCATGGCTGGCCACAGCGAGCTCGAAGTCCCGCCCGCCGACACCTTCCTCCTCGGCGGCGAGCAGAAGGCAGACATGGTCGTCTCCGGCCGCAACACCGGCCAGACCACGATCACCGTCCTCGCCGTGACGGATGGCTCCTCGCCCGAAGTGCTGATCGCCACTGTCGCCCCCGGCGCCAGCTTCCAGCACGCCTATGGCCCCGGCCAGATCGCGATGATCCGCAACCAGTCGACCAGCGAAACCGCCCGCCTCAGCGTCGATTTCACCGGCAGCCCCAGCAGCCTCTCGATGGCCTACCTGCTCCCCCAGAAGAACTGACCTAGCGGACGTCAGCCCGTCTTGGCGTCCTCGTCGGGTTCTTCAGCTTCACTCTGGGCCTTGAAGTCGAAGCCGGTATCGATCCTGCCCATCTCGGCGATCACTGCCTTGGCCAGTGCGCGAACATCCTGCGCGCCGAAGACAATCGCGCGCAGCAGGTTCTCGGTCGCGGCCTGCCGCCGCTTGTAATACTGGTAACCATAGATGGACGCGGCGGCTGCGGTGGTGATCGCTGTTTGCAGGACGCTCGAATCCGCCAAGACGAATTGCGTGGCAATCTTCGTCCCGACCACTGGCCACATCAGCACAAGCGCGCTGAGGATCAACGCCAGGATCAGGCATATCTTGTTGAGGAGAGCGAAGCTCCACTGCTTGATGTAAACGTCTCCGGCCAAGGCAAGACGAACCCGCAGCGCCTCATTTCCTTCAGCAGTATCCCTCATGTAGTCGATCAGGAATCTGCCGCTGGTCTTGCGATACTCACCCGCCATGAGATTCTCCGGTGGCTGCTGCGCTTAGGCCACAGTATCCTGGTAACGTCGCACTGCAAGTATCCCCAGCACCACCAGCATCCCCGCGAGCACGCCCATCTCGGGCAGCGCGTCGATCAACCCCCAGCCTTTCAGCATCACCCCGCGCACCAGCCGGATAAAATGCGTCGTCGGCAGCACTTCGGCCAGCGTCTGCGCCCACACCGGCATGCCGCGATAGGGAAAGGCAAAGCCTGAAAGCAGCACCGATGGCAGGATGTAGAAAAAGCTCATCTGCATCGCCTGAAGCTGGCTCTGCGCCAGCGTCGATAGCGTGAAGCCAAGGCCCAGGCTGGTTATCATGAACAGCAGCGTCGATCCCAGCAGCAGCGGCAGCGGCCCGGCAAACGGCACCTGAAACAGAAACCGCGCCGCCAGCAGGATCACCGTCAGCTGCACCACCCCGATGCCGAGATAGGGGACGATCTTGCCCACCATCACCTCGAACGGGCGCAGCGGCGTCGCCAGCAGGTTCTCCATCGTCCCCTGCTCCACCTCGCGCGTCACGGAGAGCGCGGTCAGCATCACCATCGTCATCGAAAGCACGATGGCGAGCAACCCCGGCACCACATTGTGGCTGGTGATCCCTTCCGGATTGTAGCTCCGGTGCAGCACCAGCTCGACCGGGCTCTGCCCCGCCGCACGGGCCGCCAATGGCCCGATCAGATCATGCCCCAGCGCCGTTCCCACCGCATCGCCGATGGCGCTCAGCGCCGGGCCCGTCGCGGCAGGATCGGTCGCATCCGCCGTCACCAGCAATTGCGGCCGCCGCCCCCGCACCAAATCGCGCCCGAAATCCGCCGGGATCGTCACCACGAACTGCACCTTGCCGTTCTGGAGCAGCTCGTCCCCCGCGCCCGGCGTCTCCACCAGTTCAGTCACCTTGAAATAGGTCGTGTTCCGCAGCGCCGCGTCGATAGACCGGGCAAACACCGAATTGTCCCCGCGCTCGATCGCCATCGGCAGCCCGCGCGGATCGTTGTTGATGGCATAGCCGAAGATCATCAGCTGCATCAGCGGCATGACCAGCATCATGCCCACCGTGCCCCGGTCGCGCAGCATCTGCCGCACTTCCTTGAACACCATCGCGCCAATGCGCTGGAGGGGGGTCGCGCTCATTGATGCACCACCACCGAGTTGTCCTCGGCCCCGCGCATCAGGTGGATAAACACGTCCTCCAGGCTCGGGCTCGCCTCGCGGAAGTGGATCGTATCCGCCCACGGCGCGACCGCTTCATGCAGCGCCGCCATATCCGGCCCGCAGACATGCAGCGCCGTGCCGAACGGCGCCGCCATCGCCACCCCCGGCCGCGCCTCGATCGCCGCCGCGAGCCGGTCCGCACCCGTTCCATCAGGGAGGTGGCCTTCACCCTGCAACGCCTTCAGCCCGGAGCCCGCCACAACTTCGGCAATGCTCCCCCGCGCCAGCATCCGGCCATAGGCGATATAGGCAATCTCGTGGCAGCGCTCGGCCTCGTCCATGTAGTGTGTGGAGACGAGCACGGTCATCCCGTCCGCTGCCAGCCCATGAATCTGGTCCCAGAACTCACGCCGCGCCTGCGGGTCGACACCGGCAGTCGGCTCGTCCAGCAGCAGGATTTCCGGATCGTGGAGCACGCAGGCCGCCAGCGCCAGCCGCTGCTTCCACCCGCCCGATAGCTTGCCCGCCAGCTGGTCGCTCCGCGTCGCCAGCCCCAGCTTCTCCAGCGCTTCCGCCACCCGCTCGCGCCGCCGCGGCAGCCCATGCACCCGCGCAAAGAACTCCAGATTCTCCGCAATCGTCAGATCGGAAAACAGCCCGAACTTCTGCGTCATATATCCCACGCGCGCCTTGATCGCGCTGCGCCGGGTCTTGAGGTCCTGCCCCAGCACCGTCCCCTCGCCCGCATCGGGAATCAGCAGCCCGCAGATCATCCGCAGGGTCGTCGTCTTGCCCGAACCATTCGGCCCAAGAAACCCGCAGATCCGCCCGCGCGCCACCCCCAGATCGACCGCATCGACCACGGTCCGCCCGCCGAACCGCTTCGTCAGCCCCCGCACATCGATGACGAGATCGTCGGTCACGGCAGCACAGCCACCGGCAATCCCAACGGCAGCGGCTTGTCTGCGGGCAACATCGCTTCCACCATGAACACCAGCTTCGCCCGCGCATGTTCGCTGTAAATCACCGGCGGCGTATATTCGGCGCGCGGCGCGATATAGCGCACGGTCGCCGTCCGCTCCGCGCCGCAGCCATCGCAGGTGAACTTCACCGCCTGCCCCATGCGCAAAGCCGCCACCCGGTCCTGCGGCACGAAGAAGCGGATCTTGCGCTTGTCATCCGGAATGATCGAAACGACCGGCTGGTTCGCCGGCACCCATTCGCCCGGATTGAAATAGGTCTGCTCCACTTGCCCCGCTGCCGGGGATACTGGCGCGATTTCCTGCCGCCGCCGTGCTTCCGCCGCCAGCGCCGCCTTGGCCCCCTGCACCTGCGCCGCCGCCGCTGCTTGCTGCGCGCTGCGGCCCACCGTCAGCTCGCCGCTGCGCTGCTGCGCCTGCGCTTGGCGCACGCTTGCCGCCGCGCTGTCCCGCGCCGCCTGCGCTGCGTCCAGCTGCGTGCGGCTGGCAAAACCCTTCGCCGCCAGATCGGCAAAGCGCCGGTAATCAGCCTCCGCCTTGACCAGTTGCGCCCGCGCCGCAGCTTCCGCCGCCCGCGCCACGTCGATTTCCGGTGTCCGTTCGCGCGCTGCGCCAAGGTCGCTGAGCGAAGCCTCGGCCCCCGCCACTTGCGCCGCCGCCTGCGCCGCGCTTGCATCCGCCGTGCGCGGATCGAGCGCGAATAGCGCCGCGCCTGCGCTCACCCGCCCGCCGCGCTCGACCGGGCGGCTTGCAAGCGTTCCGGAAACCGGCGCCGCCACATAGAGCGCTTCGCCCTCGACATAGCCGAGCCACGGATCGGGCGCGGTCGGCCGGGTCAGGAACCAGATCGCGGCGCCTGCCAGCACGGCCAGCACCAGCAGGATCGGCAGCCGCTGGCGCATGGTCATGCGAGTTCTCCTCGGGCCGTCAGCCCCTTCAGCAGCACCTCGGCGTGGCTCACCGCCATGGCCTCGATGTAGAGCGGCTCGGCGCCCACCGGCTCGAACACGATCCGCCAAAGTGCGGAAAAAATCATGCCCCCCGCCACGCTGCGCGCGGCCAGCGCCGGGTTCGCGCAGGTAAACTCCCCGCGCGTCACGCCGTGGCGGATAATCGCCTCGATCGCCCCCAGCACGCGGGTGATCGCGTGATCGTGATAGAACTTCACAAGATCGGGAAAGGCCTGCCCTTCGCCGATAATCAGGCGGGGCAGGAACGCGATATTGCCGCTGCCCAGCCGCACCATCACCACCTGGATGAACCGCCGCAGTGCATCGGGCGCCGGTACATTGCCCAGCGGCGGCATCGCTTCGGGCAGCACGTCGGCAATCAGGCCTTCGACCAGCCCGCGAAACAGCGTCTCCTTGCTATCGAACCGGCTGTAGATCGCGCTGCGGCTGATCCCCACCCGCTGCGCGATGTCCTCCATTGTCGTTGCGGCAAACCCGCGCGTGGCAAAGGCTTCGCGGGCGGCATCGAGGATGCGGTCCAGTCGGTCGGGAGGAGTGACTCGTGCCATGCGCGAATAAATAACAGACGCGTCTGTTATTTAAAATGGCGATGATGCGCCGGGCGGCGATTTTCCTACTCTGCCGTGATCTGCTAGGACCGCCGAATGCCCCGGATTTGTGCCCTTTCGCTGTCCCGTTCGCCGCGCAACCGGCGGCCGCTCCGGGCCACGCCGATTTCGCTCAGGACTGTGTCAACCGCGTCAACCTCGGCTCGAACTTGCGGCCAACTTGCGCTCGCGCGCCGACCGGAGCATAGGCGCTCCCGAGTCTCCCCCAAGCTGCCCGGAAAGGCCCGTCACCCATGAAGATTCGTGTCCACGTCAGCCTCAAGAACGGCGTGCTCGATCCGCAGGGCCGCGCCATTCACCACGCGCTCGAAGGCCTCGGCTTCCAGGGCGTCAACGATGTCCGCGCTGGCCGGCTGATCGAAATGGACGTGGCAGACACCACCACCGACGCCGCGCTCGACGAGATGTGCCGCAAGCTCCTCGCCAATCAGGTGATCGAGAACTTCCGCATCGAAAAGGTCGCCTGAGGAGCACGTCGCCATGGCCTTTACCGCTGCCGTCATCACCTTCCCCGGCTCCAACTGCGATCGCGACATGGCCGTGGCGATCGAGCAGATCACCGGCGGCACCGTCCACCGCGTGTGGCACGGCGATGCAGAACTACCCTCTGGCCTCGATTTCATCGCGCTGCCGGGCGGCTTCTCCTACGGTGATTATCTGCGCTCGGGCGCAATGGCCGCACGCTCGCCGGTCATGCAGGCGGTCGTCGCCGCCGCGAACCGGGGCGTCACCGTGCTTGGCGTGTGCAACGGCTTTCAGGTCCTCACCGAAGCAGGCCTCCTCCCCGGCGCGCTGATGCGCAACGCCGGCATCCGCTTCGTCTGCCGCGATGTCCCGCTGGTGGTTGAAAACAACCAGTCGCTGTTCACCGCGCGCTACACCGCCGGCCAGAACATCACGATCCCCGTGGCGCACCACGATGGCAACTACTTCGCCGATGCCGAGACGCTGGACCGCCTCGAGGGCGAAGGCCGCATCGCGTTCCGCTATGCAGAACCCGTCAACGGCTCGCAGCGCGATATCGCCGGTGTCCTCAACGATGCGGGCAACGTACTCGGCATGATGCCGCACCCCGAACGCATGATCGAACCCGCGCAGGGCGGCAGCGATGGCCGTGCCTTATTCGAAAGCGTGCTGGCAGGCCTCGGCGTCGCCGCCTGATCCTCAGGCCTCGCGGCGCCACTCGATGCGGTCAAACAACGCACTGGCATCGTGTGCGGTCATCGGGCGGCCGAAGTAATAGCCCTGGATCTTCTTGCAGCCGAGGCGGCGGATCACGGCCAATTCTTCTTCCGTTTCAACGCCTTCCGCCGTGGTCGACATCTCGAGGCTGTCGGCCATCGCCACCACGGCGCGCACGATCGCCAGGCTCTCGGGATTGTCCTTCGCCGCACCCTGCACGAAGCTGCGGTCCACCTTGATCGTCGAGAAGCGCAGCTTCCGCAGGTATCCGAGCGACGAATAACCCGTCCCGAAGTCATCGAGCGCCACGCCGCAGCCCAGCGACATGATCCGCTCCAGCGTCTGCTGCGCCGCCGTTCCGTCGCGGACGAAGATGCTTTCGGTGACTTCGATCTCCAGCCGGTGCGGCGGCAGACCGCTCGCGGCCAGCGCGGAAACGACCACTTCGGCGAAGCTCGGATCGAGCAGTTGCTCACCCGAAACGTTGACCGCCACCTTGATCGGATCGGGCCAGTTCGTCGCCTCGAAGCACGCGGTGCGCAGCACCCATTCGCCGATCGGCACGATCAGCCGGGTGTCCTCGGCGAGCGGGATGAACTTCACCGGGCTCACCGAACCATGCTCTTCCGAATTCCAGCGCAGCAGCGCCTCGAAGCTCACCGGCTCCTCGGTAATCGCATCGACTACCGGCTGATAGGCCAGCTTGAACTCGCCGCGTTCCAGCGCGTGGCGCAGTGAAAACTCAAGCTTGCGGCGCTCTTCGGCATGGGCATGCAGCGCCGGCTCGTAATCGAAATGCAGCCCGCCGCCTTCGTCCTTGGCGCGGTAGAGCGCGAGGTCGGCATTGCGCATCAGCGTCTCGACCGTCGCCCCATCCCGCGGCCCGATCGCCGAACCGACGCTGGCGCCGACATAGAGCGTGTGGTGGTCGATCTCGTAGGGCTGCGAAAGCGCCGTGATGACAGCGTAAGCCACTTCGCGGATCCGCGAGCCATCGCCCGTATCGCGCACCACGATCGCGAACTCGTCCCCGCCCAGCCGGCCGCAGAGCTCGTTCTCGCTCATCAGCGATTTCAAGCGGTCGGAAACCTTGGCCAGCAGCTGATCGCCGACGAGATGGCCAAGCGTATCGTTCACCGCCTTGAACCGGTCGAGATCGATCATCATGAACCCGCAGCGCATCCGCCAGCGATCCGCCTCGCGCATCGCATCGCCCAGCGTCTCGGTCAGCATCAGGCGGTTCGGCAGGCCCGTCAGCGTGTCATAGCGGGCGAGGTAGGCGATCTTGTCGGCGCTCTCGCGCTGCTCGGTCACATCCGAACCGACGCCGCGGAACCCGATGAAGTTGCCATTGTCGTCAAACCGCGGGGAAGCAGAAAGTTCCCACCAGCGGTTGCTGCCATGCAGCGTCACGTGGACGAGCAGGTTCGAAAAGCTCTCCCGCCGCTTCAACCGTTCCGCAAGATCGTGCAGCGAGGAATGGAAATGTCCGCTTTCCCAGGCCGTACCCGCAATCAACTGGATCAGCGGCTTGCCGTCGATATCCTCGGGATCCTCACCGAGCGCGAAGGCAAAACGCGGGCTCGCGGCGCGCACGCGGCGAGTGGAATCGGTCTGCCACAGCCAGTCGGCCTCGCCTTCCTCGAACTCGCGCAGCAGCAGCGAAACGACCTCGCTCTTTTCGGCGACGCCCGCTTCGGCGACCTTGCCGGCAAGGAACATACGCGCCGCTTCAAGACTGCCGACCCACAGGAATATCACGAAAGTGGCCGCTGCAGCAGCAGCCGTCACCTTACCGAAGAACAGGAACGCCAGGACGCTCGCGCCGCCGAGAATGGCGTTGAAGAGCACCGCGCCAAGCGGGACGGCGGCAAAAGCCAGCGCAGTACCAGCCATCAGCATCGCCATGATCGACCAGACCAGCAGCCGCTGCTCGGGCGAGGCGAAGGGCGCCAGCACAAGGATAGGGATCACCCACAGAACACTCGCAGCAACGGTGCAGACCGTATGGCGGTGGATCTCCTGGCGGGTCATCCGGCGGCGATCGGCATCTTCCAGCGTGTGATCGAAGTTCGCACCCCAGATCAGCACCCCGGCGAGCACCGCGGCCCAGCCGAGCAGCGCAGCGATGTGGACCGCACCCCACAGCGCCTGCACGACGAGCATCGCCGCCAGCCCATGGGCGACAAGCCGCGGCCGGGTCAGCCGCGCGAGACCGGAATATTGCAGTCCGCGCAACCGTCCCCAATCACCCTCGGCCGAATCGGAGAGGCCGAGCACGGCCAAGGCCGGCAGCTCCCGCGGCAGGGCGGGCATGGTTTGATCGGTCGTTCGCGTCACACTTCGCGGCTTAGTGGAGAAACCTTGCGCAATGGTAAGCGATTGGAAAATTCGGCCCCTTTCACTGCCGTTCCGGATGTTTTGCAAGGTGCTGAAAAGAGACCAACAAGCTTGGACGGTAGCAAATTCTTCAGCAATTTATTTACCGCGTTCTACCCACCGGTAGCAGCTTGCCTCTGCCGCTTTGCGAGAGGCCGTGCTAGCGCCCCGGAAAGACCACTGACGAGAGCCGCGTGACGACCATGACTGCCTCCCCTCTGATCCTCGACGGCGGCACCGGCCGCGAACTTGCCCGCAGCGGCGCGCCGTTTCGCCAGCCCGAATGGTCGGCCCTTGCGCTCATCGAGGGGCCTCAGTTCGTCAGCGCCGTCCACCGTGCCTATGTCGCGGCCGGGGCGGACGTCATCACCACCAATTCCTATGCTGTCGTCCCCTTCCACATTGGCGAGGAACGCTTTGCACAACAAGGCGCGGCGCTCGCGGCGCTGGCCGGAACGCTGGCGCGCGAAGTGGCCGACGCGGCAGGCCGGAAAGTCCACGTTGCCGGATCGCTGCCGCCGGTCTGCGGATCGTATCGCCCCGATCTCGTCGACCTCGACCGCACCCGCCCGGTGCTCGAAGTCCTCGTCGCGGCGCTTGCACCGAACGTCGATCACTGGCTGGCCGAAACGCTGTCCTCGCTCGTCGAAGCCCGGCTGGCCGCCTCGCTCACCGCGCCGATTGGCAAGCCGCTGTGGCTATCCTTCACTCTGGAGGATGAGACGCCTACCGCCGAGCCTGCCTTGCGCTCGGGCGAGAGCGTGCGCGAGGCGGCCCGCCTTGCAGCAGAACTCGGCGCAGCGGCCCTGCTGTTCAATTGCAGCCAGCCCGAAGTGATGGAGGCCGCCATTCGCGCCGCGAAGGAAGAGCTCGGCCCGGAGAGCGCGATCAGGCTCGGCGTCTACGCCAATGCCTTCCCGCCAATGGCTGCCGATGCCGAAGCCAACAGTGCGCTTTGCCCGATCCGCGAAGACCTGACGCCGGACGGTTATGGCCGCTTCGCCGCAGCGTGGAGCACCGCTGGCGCTTCGATCCTTGGCGGCTGCTGCGGGATCGGCCCGGAACATATCGCCGCGCTGCGAGCAAGCGCAGGCTAGGATGCGTTGTCCGGCCGGCGCTGCCACAGCATCAGCCCATCGCCGAGGATCAGGTACTGCCCGACCGGCACATAATGCGCATGGACCTCGTTCATCACCATCGGCGCGGTGAACGAGGTTTCGTAGATGGTCATGTCCGAACGCGTGAGGATGAACATCGGGCGTCTGGCGAGGAACTCCTCGACGATCTGTTCCTGCGGCCGTCCGACCGCACCATGCTCCATGTATTCGGCGCTGTGGAACGGGAACGGATACTTCGCCCGTGGCCGCGTGCCGGTCGCGGCATAGGCAGCTGTCGGCCCCGAAAAGACGTATAGTGTCCGCGCGGCACCGCCTGCCTTGATCCGGTCCACGAGCGCATGGAACTGCGCCACATCCGCGCGGCCCGCTGCGATATTGGCCGGAAAATTGCCGGTGACGACAAGCGCCGCGACCAGCACGCTGGCGCCGAACCACCCTGCACGCTGGCGCAGATCGTAGAACGGCACAGCGAGCAGGACCGCGAACGGGGCGAGGAAGGCGTAGTAATAGGCCAGCACATTGCTCGGAAAGTAGATCGAGGCGAGCGCGCCCACGGTCATCACCACAACCAGCAGGCTCGCGCGGCGCGGATAAGTCTGGCCGAGGCGGAACCGCGCCCAAGTGCCTGCCGCGATCATCAGCAGGAACGGAGCGATCACCGTCAGAGTCTTGGGATGAAAGCGGCCAATGCTCGTCTTGCGTTCGAAGATCGAGACGAAGTTCGCGTAGACGAAATCATCGAAATGCCCTGCCGCCGCATACCAGGCAGCGAAGGCAATCGTCGGTGCAAGGCCGGTCAGCGCGTAGAGGGCCGCCCGCCCCGCAAGTGGCACCAGCGCGGGAGCGCGGCGGTAGTCCTCGATCAGCACGAACAGAGCGAACACCGCGCAGAACGGCGCGGCGGTATACTTGATCTGCAGCGCGAGCCCGCCGAGCAGCATTGCCGCAAGCATCGCCCGCAGCGAGCCCGGGTAGAGCATCGCGAGGAGCATCATGCCCATGCACAGCGGCGCGAACAGCAGTTCGCTCTGCGCACCCCGGCAGCCGAACACCGTCATCGCCAGCAGATAAAGCAGCGCCGCTACCCACCCGGTGCGGCGATCGGCCAGCACCGCAGCCATGCGATAGGCAAGCCATGCACCCACGCAGGCAAACAGGTTTGCCATCGCGAGATAGGCAAAGGCCCCGCGCCCCAACAGCGCATGGGCGCCTTCATACAGCAGGAACAGCCCGAGCGGCTTGCGATCCCACACGTCGACATAGGGGATCTGCCCGTCGAGCATGGCGGTCGCGACGTAGGAATAGAATTGCTCGTCGTGGTCAACGACCGGATTGTCGATCCACCAGATACGCACAAGCAGCGAGCACGCGGTGATGAACAACAGGACCGGCGCCTCCCTCAGGAGCGCGCCAGCCCAGCCGCCATCCGCGTGCCGCGCGGGCGCTGCGGTCATTCGACGGTGACCGACTTCGCCAGATTGCGCGGCTGATCGACGTCCGTCCCCTTGGCCACGGCGACATGATAGGCGAGCAGTTGCACCGGCACGGCATAGACCAGCGGTGCGATCAGCGGGTGGACCTTGGGCATTTCAATGGTGGCGAGGCAGCCCTCGCCCGCTTCCTCGATGCCTGCCCGATCGGAAATGAGCACGACCTTGCCGCCGCGCGCGCGCACTTCCTGCATGTTGCTCACGGTCTTTTCGAACAGCGGACCCGAGGGCGCGAGCACGATCACCGGGACCGCCTCGTCGATCAGCGCGATCGGCCCGTGCTTCATTTCGCCCGAAGCATAGCCTTCCGCGTGGATGTAGCTGATTTCCTTGAGTTTCAGCGCGCCTTCCAGCGCCAGCGGGTAGTCAGGACCACGCCCCAGATAGAGCACGTCGCGTGCCGGAGCGATAAGGTGCGCCATCGCGGCGATCTCGTCGTCATGGCTCAGCGCAGCGTTCAATGCGGCGGGCGTTTCGGCCAGCTGGTTAACGATATCGGCCTCTTCCTCACGGCTCAGCCGCCCGCGCTTCACCGCGAGGTGCGCGGCAAGTGCGGCGAGCACGGCAAGCTGGCAGGTGAACGCCTTGGTTGAGGCGACGCCGATTTCCGGCCCCGCATGGGTCGGCAGCAGCAGGTCCGCCTCGCGCGCCATCGAGCTGGTCGGCACGTTGACGACGACCGCGATGGTCTGCCCTTCGGCCTTGCAGTGGCGCAGCGCCGCCAGCGTGTCCGCCGTCTCACCGCTCTGCGAGATGAACAGCGCAAGGCCGCCCGGCTCAAGGACGGGATCGCGGTAGCGGAACTCGCTCGCCACATCGATATCGACCGGCAGGCGCGCGAACTGCTCGAACCAGTATTTGGCGACCATGCCGGCGTAGAAGCTCGTCCCGCAGGCGACGATGGTCACGCGGCTAATGCTGGAGAGGTCGAAATCGATCTGCGGCAGCGCCACGGTCTGGTCGATCCGGCGGAGGTAGCTGCGGAGTGTCTGCGCCACCACGGTCGGCTGCTCGAATATTTCCTTCTGCATGAAGTGGCGGAATTCGCCCTTCTCGATCGCCGCCGCCGTTGCGCCCGATGCCACGATAGGCCGCGTGACCTGCACATTGTTCACGTCGTAGATCGTCGCACCTTCGCGGGTGATGACGACCCAGTCGCCCTCCTCGAGATAGGTGATCCGCTGCGTCAGCGGCGCCAGCGCCAGCGCGTCCGAACCCAGATAGGTCTCACCCTCGCCGTAGCCCACCACCAAGGGCGAACCGAGCCGCGCGCCGATCAGCATGTCGTCATGCTGGCGGAACGCGATGGCCAGCGCGAAGGCGCCGCGCAGCGTGGGCAGCACGGCCTTGACCGCATCCTGCGGGCTGAGCCCCGCCTCGACTTGCTCCGATACGAGATGCGCAACGACTTCGGTGTCGGTCTCGCTCTCGAACGTGCGTCCGCGCGCGATCAACGCATCACGCAGCGGCTTGAAGTTTTCGATGATGCCATTGTGGACCAGCGCAACTTCGCCCGTCGCGTGCGGATGCGCGTTGGCGGTGTTGGGTGCGCCGTGGGTCGCCCAACGTGTGTGGGCAATGCCGATCAGGCCCGAGGCGGGATTGCGCGCGAGTTCGAGGACGAGGTTGTTCAGCTTGCCCTCAGCGCGGCGGCGCACCAGCGCGTGGTCTTCGACAAGGCAGATGCCTGCGCTGTCATAGCCGCGATATTCCATGCGGCGCAGGCCATCGACCAACCGGTCCGCCACTTGTTCCTTGCCGACAATTCCGATGATTCCGCACATGGGGAGAGCAGCTTTCGCTAGAGAGTGTAGGGAACGCGGATGCCCGGCATTTCGGCCGGAAAATCCTTGGTGTTGCGGGTGACGAGCACCCGGCCGCGTGTCAGCGCGGTCGCCAGAATGATCGCATCGGGAGACTTCAGGCGCGGACGTTCGCGCCGCAATGCTGCTGCGCGCGAGGCGATTTCCATGTCGATTTCGTCAATCGCGAACCGGTCGAGAAACGATTGCGTCGCCCGCACGGTCTCGCCATCGCCCTTCGAAAGAATCTCGATCCAGGCCATCCGGCTGAGCCATAGACGCCTTCCCCCGGAAGTTGCGCGCTTGAGTTCGGCCCGCGCCGGATCGAAACCCAGCAGCGCGTCGATCACGATATTGCTGTCGAACGCGTAGTCGCTCACGCCGCGTCATCTCCGCGTGTGGAAGCTGCACTGCGCATGGCGAGGTAGAGCGCGCGTTGGCGATCATCCTCGGCGTCGAACAGGTCCGGGAATTCGGCTTTCGCGGCTTCGTAGTCATCGTCCCACGGCCGTGTCGAGGAGGCCCGCTCGCGCCGCTGCCATTCAACGGAATCGCCGATATCTGCACGGTCTTTCCACAGACCGAACCCGATATCGATCCAATCGGTTTCATGGGATGGCGCCTGCGCCTTGTAGCTCGCCACCGCGTCGCGCAGCACCGATGCGCGCGACTTTCCTTGCTCAGCCGCGCGGGCATCGAGCCAGCGAATGTCTTCGTCGGGAAGGTCGGCGAGGATGCGCGTCATAGTGATATCGCGATATCATATCATGATATCATGTCAAGCGGTTTGGGGGGCTTGCCTCCCCTTCGCTGCACGTTAGTCTCAAGGAGTAAACAAGTCCGTACAGCCGATGCGGGAAAGGGGATCCCAGATGGCCGACGCTTCCACCCTCAAGGTCTATCACCTGCCCGGCGCTTGGGGCCTGCCAACGGTCAGCCCGTTCTGCCTCAAGCTCGATGCCTGGCTGCGCATGACCGGGATCGCCCACGAAGCCATCACCGCGTCCACCCCGTTTGCCGGACCAAAGGGCAAGGCTCCGTGGATCGAGCTTGATGGGCAGAAACTGGGCGATTCAACCTTTATCGTGGCGCACCTTGCAGCGCGGTTCGGGGTCGATCCCGATGCTCATCTCACCCCGGCCCAACGTGGCACGGCCGTGGCGATCCAGCGCCTGATCGACGAGAACCTCTACTGGACGATGGTCCATGATCGCTGGATGAACGAGGCGAACTGGCGCCAATTTCGCGATGTCGTGCTCGGCGGGCTGAGCGTCCCGGCGCGCCGCCTGCTTGGCCCCGTCGCGCGGCGCGGGGTGAAGAAGCAGCTCGCAGGGCACGGGATGGGCATCCATACGGCCGCCGAAATCGCCACCATCGGCCGCCGCGACGTGAATGCGCTCGCCGCGATCCTCGGCGATCAGGAATGGTTCTTCGGCGCGGAACCCAGCTCGACCGACGCCATCGTCTATGCGCAACTGGTCAACATCTGGCGCGCTCCGCTCGAAAGCGAAGTGCGCCGCGCCATCGGCCAGACGCCCAATCTCGTCGCCTTTCTCGATCGCTTCGCGGCGCGCTACTACTAGCGGTTCTCGCGCCACCAGCGGAAAGTGAAGACGGCGGCGCTCGGTCCGTCGCGGCCCAGTTCGGCCAGCTTGCCGAGCGCTTCCGTCACGCTCGGGAT
Source organism: Novosphingobium sediminis (assembly GCF_007991615.1). Classification (GTDB taxonomy): domain Bacteria; phylum Pseudomonadota; class Alphaproteobacteria; order Sphingomonadales; family Sphingomonadaceae; genus Novosphingobium; species Novosphingobium sediminis. The sequence continues at coordinate 49,592 of NZ_BJYR01000015.1, forward strand.
ATGGCCTTCCGGCACTTCCCACAGCGCCAGCGAAGGCTCCATCGCATCGAACCAGTCGCTGCGCCGCGCCAGCACGGTGCGGTGATCGGCCTGACGATAGGCGAAGGCTTCGAGCGAGGCCACGTCGCGCCAGACCGAGAGGTTGACGATGAAATCGGCATCACCCGCCACGGCCTCGATCGCCGTCGCATCATTGGCATCGCCTTCACCAACCAGCCGCCAGATGAACCCGTCCGCCGCATCCGCCTGCGCGTTCACATGGTCCAGTGCGTCCATGAAGGTCTGGTTGGCGGGATCGGCCTTGGGGCGGCGGAAGCGGGCGACGTTGAGCTGGGCAATCGGCAAGGTCAAAGCTCCTGCCGGAAATAGACCACGCGCTCGGTCTCGGCGAACCCGGCGGCGAGATGGAAGGCATGGCTTTCGAGATCATCGTGCCAAGTGTCGGAGGCAAACTCGCGGATACCCTGCGCCCGGCCCCAATCGGCCACTGCCGCGACCAACTTCCGCGCAATGCCCCGCCGCCGCGCATCTGGCGCCACGCAGATGCCTTCAAGGAACAGCACCGGAGAATCCTCGCAGCCGTTCACATATTCGTGCCTGATCGAAGCTTCGGCAAAGCCGGCCACGGCATCCCCGTCCAGCGCGACCAGATTGAGGAAGCGCTCCGGCTCCGCCAGTTGCTCCTCCGCTTCGGCGCGGTGCTCGGCCACCGAAACCTCGTCCCACAAGACGTGGCGCAGCAGCGCCCAGCCATCGAGGTGCTCCGACCCAGCCGAAGCGATGACGATCACTTCCGCTCAGCCTTCTTGCGCTTCATCGCATCATGGAAGCGGTCGGCCCAGCCCGGCTTGACCAGTTGTTCGGCGCGCACCAGCCGCAGTTCGCCATCCGCGACATCGCGGCTCACCGCGCTGCCCGCCGCGACGATGGCATCCGCACCGATCTTTACCGGGGCAATCAGCGCGGAGTTGGAGCCGATGAAGGCGCGCTCGCCGATCACCGTGCGGTACTTGAAGTAGCCATCGTAGTTGCAGGTAATCGTGCCCGCGCCGATGTTCGCGCCCGCGCCCACATCGGCATCGCCGAGGTAGGTCAGGTGGTTGGCCTTGGCACCTGCATGAAGCACCGCGTTCTTCACTTCGACGAAGTTGCCGACGCGAGCCTTCTCTTCGAGCACTGCGCCCGGCCGCAGCCGCGCGAAGGGGCCAACCGAGGTGCCGGTTTCCAGCCGCGCGCCTTCGATATGGCAGAACGCGTGGATGACGACGCCGTCCGCCACCGTCACGCCCGGGCCGAACACCACGTTCTGCTCCACTGTCACATCGCGGCCAAGCTGCGTGTCCCACGCGAACCACACCGTCTCCGGCGCGACGAGGCTGGCGCCATCGGCCATCGCCTGCAGTCGCCGCTTATTCTGCCAGCGCGCTTCGGCCTCGGCGAGTTCGGCACGGCTGTTGATGCCGGCGACTTCATCCGGATCGTCCGTCACCACCACGGCGCAGACGCGGCCATCGCCGTTCGCCACGTTGACGATATCGGTGAGGTAATACTCGCCCTGCGCGTTATCATTGCCGACCCGCGCGAGCAGGCCGAACAGGTCGCTCCCGCGCACCGCCATCAGGCCCGAGTTGCACAAACGGCACGCGCGCTCCTCGGCGCTGGCGTCCTTGTGCTCGACCATCTTCTGCACGACGCCATCGCGGGCAATCACGCGGCCATACTGCAGCGCGTCCTCGGGCTCGAAGCCGAGCACGACCACCGCCGGATTGTCATCCCCGTGGAGGCGTTCCAGCATCGCGCGCATCGTTTCGGTCCGCACGAACGGCACGTCGCCATAAAGAATCAGCACGTCACCCGCGAAGCCCGCCAGCGCCCCCTCGGCCTGCTGCACCGCATGGCCGGTGCCCAGCTGCGGGTCCTGCACGGCCAGTTCAGCGCTTTCCCCCAGCGCCTTGGCCAGCTGTTCGCGCCCTGCGCCCACGACGACGACCTTGCGCTGCGGTTCGAGCGCATCCGCGCTTGCCAGCAGGTGCATCAGCATCGGCCGCCCGGCGATCGGGTGCAGCACTTTGTGGAGGTCGCTTTTCATGCGGGTGCCCTTGCCGGCGGCAAGAACGACAAGAGCGAGGGGGGATGAGCCATCAGTCATGCGCGTTCCTTGCCAGCATTTCCTTGCAGTTTCCAGAACGCGCCGCCACGGAGCGCGGCATGTCGAATTTTCCCTTCCAGATCGTCGGCTTCGACCTCGATGGCACCTTGCTCGATACCGCTTATGACATCGGCAATGCGCTCAATCACGCGCTCGCCCATGTCGGCCGCCCGCTCGTCCCGCTGGATGAAGCGCGGCGCTTCATCGGCGGCGGCAGCGCGCAGATGCTGCACAATGCGCTCAATGCCAGCGGCGGGATGGACGGGATCGATTTCCCCGCCCTGCAGGAACGCCTGCTCGGCTTCTATGCCGAGAACATCGCCCAGCACACCGCCTTGTTCCCCGGCGGGGAAGCGATGATGGACGCACTCGCCGCGCGCGGTATCCACCTCGCCATCGCCACCAACAAGCGCGAGGATCTTGCCCGCCGCCTGTTCGACGAACTGGGCCTGACGCCGCGCTTTGCCACGATCATCGGCGGCAACACGCTGGGACCGGGCCGCGCCAAGCCCGCGCCTGACATGCTGCACGAAATGGTCGCGCGCTGCGGCGGCGGCGCGGCGGCGTTCGTCGGCGACACCACCTTCGACGTGGGCGCAGCGCGCGCGGCTGGCCTGCCGGTCGTTGCCGTCCGTTTCGGGTTCAATGATCTGCCGGCAGACGAACTGGGCGCCGATGCGGTGATCGACCACTTCGATGAGCTCGTCACCGCGCTGGAAAACCTGGTTCGATAGAAAAAGGTGGGGCCCGCGCAGAATATCTGCGCGCTATGCCCGCCTTGCCATCCGCGCGACGCAGCGCCACTCTTGGGGCAAGCGGCAGCGACCCCAAGGAGAATTTCATGTCCGAAGAATACGTGCCCCCCAAGGTCTGGGTCTGGGACAAGTCCAACGGCGGCGCCTTCGCCGGCGTCAACCGCCCCACCGCCGGTGCCCAGCGCGAGCAGGAGCTGCCGGTCGGCGAACACCCGTTCCAGCTCTATTCGCTTGGCACGCCCAATGGCCAGAAGGTCACGATCCTGCTCGAGGAACTGCTCGAGCTCGGGATCAAGGAAGCGGAATATGATGCCTGGCTGATCAAGATTTTCGAAGGCGACCAGTTCGGCAGCGGCTTTGTCGATATCAACCCGAACTCCAAGATCCCCGCGATGGTCGACCGCAGCGGACCGGAGCCGTTCCGGCTGTTCGAATCGGGCGCAATGCTGGTTCATCTCGCGGAGAAGTTCGGCAAGTTCCTCCCCGCCTCTGGTCCGGCCCGCGCCGAAGTGCTCTCGTGGCTGTTCTGGCAGGTCGGCTCCGCGCCGTTCATGGGCGGCGGCTTCGGCCACTTCTACGCCTACGCGCCGTTCAAGATCGAATATGCGATCGACCGCTATTCGATGGAAACCAAGCGCCTGTTCGATGTGGCGAACAACCGCCTGAAGGAAACCCGCTTCCTTGGCGGCGATGAATATACCATCGCCGACATGGCGGCCTATCCGTGGCTCGGCAATATCTACCGCGGTGAAGCCTATGGCGATGCGGCGACGTTCCTCTCGATGCACGAATACGAAGCCGTCGGCCGCTGGGTCGCCGAAATCGACGCGCGCCCGGGCGCCAAGCGCGGCCGTCTGGTCAACACCAACAAGGGCATCCTCGAACGCCACAGCGCGGCAGACTTTGCTGCGTTGCCGGAAGGCACGCTCTGAAGGTCAGGGCGGGTGGGGCGCATTCCTGCCCCATCCGCCCCTTGTCCTGAGAAAACCCGCCGCTATAAGCGCGCCACCCTGATGGGGCGTCGCCAAGTGGTAAGGCACCGGTTTTTGGTACCGGCATTCGGAGGTTCGAATCCTCCCGCCCCAGCCAGTCCTCTTCATTTGTCAGGTACTTTGCCGCCGGCCCACCCCAAACCCCTCCCGCAGGCGGGAGGGGCTTAAAGCGCGCCGTCTGTCTCTCCTCCTTCTTCTCCCCTCCCGCTTGCGCGAGGGGTCGGGGGTGGGCAGGCCGCAAACACCGCGCTAGCGTAGCAGGCGATGACCCACCTGCGCCTCAACCCGATCTACGCCGAAATGCCCGTCACCGTGTTCGAGCACATGTCGGGCCTTGCCCGCACGCTCGGTGCGATCAATCTCGGGCAGGGCTTTCCCGATACGCCGCCGCCCGCCGCGCTCACCGCCGCCGCAATGCGCGCGATGGAAACGCGCTCGCAGCAGTATCCGCCGAGCATGGGCCTGCCCGAACTGCGCGATGCTGTCGCCGCATTCTACGCGCGCGAGCAGGGGCTGAACCTCACCCGCGAACAAGTGGTGGTCACGTCAGGCGCGACGGAGGCGATTGCCGCCGCGATTCTCGCCGTGGTCGGGGTCGGCGATGAAGTCCTGCTGTTCTCCCCCGCCTATGATGCCTATGCACCGCTCGTGCGCCGCGCGGGCGGCGTACCGGTGTTCATCCCCCTCGCCCCGCCTTCTTGGGGCTATGATGAAGCTGCAATCCGCACCGCGATCACACCGCGCACCCGCGCGCTGATCCTCAACGATCCGCTCAACCCCACCGGCTCGGTCGCCAGCGCCGCAGACCTCGCGCTCCTCACCCGCATCGCCTGCGAGCACGATCTCGTCGCGATCTGCGACGAAGTGTGGGAAGCGGTACGCTTCGATGGCCGCTCGCACCGTTCGCTGCTGAGCGAGCCGGGTATGGCGGAGCGCACCATCAAGATCGGCTCGGCCGGCAAGATCTTCGGCGCGACAGGGTGGAAAGTCGGCTGGATGGTCGGCGATGCCGCGCTTGCCGCAGTTCTCGCCAAGGCGCACCAGTTCCTCACCTTCACCACCCCGCCGATGCTGCAATGGGCCGCTGCCGAGGGCCTTGCCGATCCGGCGATCACAGCAGCGCTCCATACGGAATGGTCGGCCTCGCGCAGCGTGCTGATGGGCGGCCTCGCCGCTGCCGGGTTCAAGGTGCTCGAGAGCGCCGCGACATGGTTCGCCTGCATCGATTTGCCGGCCAGCGGCATCGCGCTGGATGACCGCACTTTCAGTGAACGCGCGGTGCGCGAGGCAGGCATTGCCTCGATCCCGCTTTCCGCGCTGTGGGAAGGAGAAGGCGGGCCAACCACCATCGTGCGGCTCTGCCATTGCAAGCCGTCCGCGATGCTGGAAGATGCCGTCGCTCGGTTCAGCGCTTGGCGCGCTGGGCTTTAGGCGGAAAGCCCCGCCAGCCACTCCGCGATCATGGCCCGACCGGCTGCCACCGCCCCCGGCCCATGCGCATCGTGCGCGCTGCGCAGATCCTGCGCCGAGTGCCCGGCTGCCGTGAGATAGTCGAAATCCTGCGCGATCCAGTCCTCGAAGCGCTCGTCCTCACCCATCTCCGCATGGAATTGCAGCGCCAACACGTTGCGGCCCTTGCGAAACGCCTGATGCGGGTAGGCTGCGCTTGAGGCGAGCAGTTCTGCGCCCTCGGGCAGCGTGAAGGTATCGCCGTGCCAATGCAGCACGGGCACCTGCGCCAGATGGCGCAGCGGCCCGTCGCGGTCGTGGATGGTCACTGGGGAAAATCCGATCTCCTTGACCGGCCCCGGATAGACCTCCGCCCCCAGCGCGGCGGCGATCATCTGCGCGCCGAAGCAGACGCCCAGCGTAGGCCGGTCCGCCGCAAGCCGCCGCGAAAGCAACTTCAATTGGCAGGTGATCCACGGATGCGCCTCGCGCTCGTAGACGCCCATCGGCCCGCCCATCATCACCACGAGATCGGGCGAAACGAGGTCGAGCGCGTGGAAATCCTGATCGTCCACGTCCACCCGGTCGATCACATAGCCCGCCGCCTCGATCGGCGCGCGAAATCCAGCGACACCTTCGCGCGGCACGTGGCGGATGATCAGTGCGGTCTTCATGCGAGGTCGGGCTCCCGAGTCGATGCATTATTTCTACCAAACCGATAGACAATAACCAGCGAGATGGGTTTGACCCCGCGATAGCCATGCTTTCAGCCGCCCCATGCCGCACACCTGCCCAAAATAGGTAGTTTTGTTGACGGACTTCGCGGCTCCGATACGTTGCCTCTCCAGAAGCGCTGGGCGAATCAGCGCCGGTCGGGGGAGAGACCGATGAAAAAGGAAACCGCCTCACTCGTTGATGAGGCTGCTCAGTCCACCACGGCGCTGGGCCCGCTTGTCGGCCTCGCGCGTGAAGATTTTGTCGGCGCCGTGGCGCTGCTGCTGCGCGAAACCGCAGGCAACCCCGTCCGGACGATGCGCCACGCGCAGACGCTGGGCAAGGACATGGTCCAGATCCTGACCGGCAAGAGCGGGCTTGCCCCCGATCCCAAGGACAAGCGCTTCAAGGATCCGGCCTGGCAGTACAACCCCTTCCTCCGCGCTGGCGCGCAGTATTATCTCGCGGTGCAGAAGGGCATGAAGAACTGGCTCGAGGAGCTTGAACTCGATGCGATCGAGCGCGACCGCGCCAACTTCATCACCCAGATCATCATCGACAGCATCGCGCCGACCAACACGCTGATCGGCAATCCCACCGCGCAGAAGCGCCTGATCGATAGTGGCGGCCTCAGCCTCATCAAGGGCCTGAAGAACGCCTACAACGACATTGTCTACAACAAGGGCATGGTCAGCCAGGTGGACAAACGGCCCTTCAAGCTGGGCGAGAACGTGGCGACCTCGAAGGGCCATGTCGTCCACCGCACGCCGATGATGGAGCTGATCCAGTACGCGCCGACGACGGACGAAGTGCACGAGATCCCGCAGCTGACGATACCGCCGCAGATCAACAAGATGTACATCAACGATCTGAGCCCTGAAAAATCGATCGTGAAGTGGCAGGTCGATAACGGCATCCAGACTTTCGTCATCAGCTGGAAGAACCCAAGCAAAGACGAAGGCCACTGGGACATGGCCGATTATGTCGGCGCCTGCCGCGAGGCGATCGACGTGATCTGCAAGATCACCGGCGCGAAGAAGGTCAATGTCTCGGGCGGCTGCTCTGGCGGGCAGACCACCGCGATGCTCGCCAGCAAGATGGCCGCCGATGGCGACGACCGGCTCGGCACCGTCACGCTCATGGTCTGCGTGCTCCATCCGCAGCAGAACGATATCGAAGCCGGCTCGCTGATGACCGAGAACGGCCTCAAGCTCGCCAAGACGCGCGCGGCGAAGAAGGGCATCATCAAGGGCGCCGATCTCTCGCGCGGGTTCGCGTGGCTGAGGCCCAACGATCTTATCTGGAACTACGTCATCAACAACTACCTGATGGGCGAGGATCCGCCCGCGTTCGACGTGCTGTTCTGGAATGCCGACGCGACCAACCTTTCCGCCGCGCTGATGGGCGATTTCCTCACGATCTTCGAAACGCTCGCCTTCACGAAGCAGGGCGAAGTCGAGATGGTCGATCACAAGATCGATCTCTCGAAGGTAACCAGCGACGTGTTCCTGCTCGGCGGGGTGACCGATCACATCACCCCGTGGCGCGCCTGCTACCGCTCAACCCAGCTGTTCGGATCGAAGGATGTGACCTTCGTGCTCAGCCAATCGGGCCACATGCAGGCCATCCTCAATCCGCCGGGCAATCCCAAGGCCAAGTATTATATCTCCAAGGCAGAAGGGCATCCCCCGGCCGACGTCGATACGTGGCTTGGCGGGGCGGAAGAAATGGCGGGCAGCTGGTGGCCCTACTGGATGGCGTGGATCCAGCAGCGCTCGGGCAATAAGGTGTCGGCACCCAAAAAGCTGGGCAGCAAGGCCTACCCGCCGATGGAAGCGGCGCCGGGCCTCTACGTGCTCGAACCCGCCTGAAAGGAGCCCGCGTGGCCATAAGCGAAAGCCCCGAATTCACGGTCGAGCAAGTTGGCGGGCGCGACTTGCGTGTCGCGCGCTGGCGCTGGGACCAGCCGAGCGAGCATCCGCCGCTGCTGTTCTTCAACGGGATCGGTGCCAATATCGAAGCGGTCGCCCCGCTGGCCGATGCGCTGCCGGACCGGGCCTTCATCACCTTCGACATGCCCGGCGTGGGCGGCAGCCCCGATCCGCTCGTACCCTACAATCCCTTCCTGATGAGCTGGCACGCCAGTGATCTGCTGGAGCGCTTCGGCGCGCCGCTGGTCGATGTCATGGGCGTCTCGTGGGGCGGCGCGATGGCGCAGCACTTCGCGCTCCAGCATTCCGGGCAGGTGCGCAAGCTGGTGCTCGCCGCAACCACGGCGGGCATGCTGATGGTGCCGGGTAAGCTCGCCGCGCTGAGCAAGATGGCCGACCCGCGCCGCTACGTCGATCCGGCGTTCATGGAGCAGCATTTCCGCACGCTCTACGGCGGGCTCACCGGCGGCAAGGACGAGCACATCTCGCGGCTCAAGCCCCCCAGCCCGCGCGGCTATCTCTATCAGCTCCTCTGCATGATCGGCTGGACAAGCGCGCCGGTGCTGCCCTTCCTGAAGGCCGAAACGCTCATCATGATGGGCGAGGAGGACGCCATCGTCCCGCTCATCAACGGCAAGATCCTCAAGACGCTGATCCCGGGCAGCCGGCTTGAAACCTTTCCGGATGGCGGCCACCTCTTCATGCTCACCCACAAGGATCGCACTGTCGCCCTGCTGCGTGAGTTCCTCTCGGAAACGCAGGCCGCAGCGGCCTGATTGCCGGTCAACAAAAAGGCCCGCCGCGCGATCGGTCGCACGGCGGGCCAGCTTTCCTCCCCAGGAAAGTATCGTGTGGGGCGTTCGGGCGGATTACCGACCCATCGCGCTCCCGAGCCGGTGATAGAGGTGCGAGAACTTCACCGATTCCGGCTGGTCCTCAATCACCTTGAGGTAGTGCAGCACTGCCTCGCGGATGAGCTTGAAGTCTTCGGTGGAAAGGACCGCACGGGCCCGGGTCGGTTCAGCCATTGTACTGCTCCTTTAATCCCCCCTCCCGTTTGCGGGAGGGGTCGGGGGTGGGTCTGCTCTCAGGCAGCGAACTGGTTCATGGTGTTGTGCGCGCCGCCCGCCTTCAGAGCGGCTTCACCGGCGAAGTATTCCTTGTGGTCGTCCCCAAGGTCGGACCCGGCCATGTTCTGGTGCTTCACACAGGCGATGCCCTGGCGGATTTCGGCGCGCTGGACGTTCTTGACGTAGCCCAGCATCCCGGCGTCACCGAAGTATTCCTTGGCGAGGTTGTCGGTGCTGAGCGCCGCGGTGTGATACGTCGGCAGCGTGATGAGGTGGTGGAAGATGCCCGCCTCACGCGCCGCATCGCGCTGGAAGGTGCGGATGCGCTCGTCGGCCTCGTCAGCCAGATCGGTGCCGTCGTAGTCCACGCTCATCAGGCGCGCCCGGTCAAAGGCGCTCATGTCGCGGCCTTCGGCGGTCCAGGCATCGAACACCTGCTGGCGGAAGTTCAGCGTCCAGTTGAAGCTGGGGCTGTTGTTGTAGACCAGCTTGGCGTTGGGGATCACTTCGCGGATGCGGTTCACCATGCCGCCGATCTGGCCGATGTGGGGCTTCTCGGTCTCGATCCACAGCAGGTCCGCGCCGTTCTGAAGGCTGGCGATGCAATCGAGCACGCAGCGGTCCTCACCCGTGCCGGGGCGGAACTGGAAGAGGTTGGACGGCAGGCGCTTCGGGCGAAGCAGCTTGCCATCGCGGCTGATCAGCACGTCGCCGTGGCCGAGCGTGGTGGCATCGACTTCCTCGCAATCGAGGAACGCGTTGTACTGGTCGGCCAGATCGCCCGGTTCCTTCACGAAAGCGATCTGCTTGGTGAGGCCGGCGCCGAGGCTGTCGGTGCGGGCAACGATCACGCCGTCATCAACGCCGAGTTCCATGAAGGCGTAGCGGACAGCGCGGATCTTTGCGAGGAAGTCCTCGTGCGGCACGGTCACCTTGCCGTCCTGGTGGCCGCACTGCTTTTCGTCCGAGACCTGGTTCTCGATCTGGATGCAGCAGGCGCCCGCTTCGATGAACTTCTTGGCGAGGAGATAGGTCGCCTCTGCATTGCCGAAGCCAGCGTCGATGTCAGCGATGATCGGCACGACGTGGGTCTGGTACTCGTCGATCTTGTGCAGCAGGCGGTGCGTGTTGACCGCGTCACCCGCAGCCTTCGCCGCGTCGAGCTCACGGAACAGCATGCCCAGTTCGCGGGCATCGGCCTGACGCAGGAACGTGTAGAGCTCTTCGATCAGCGCCGGAACGCTGGTCTTCTCGTGCATCGACTGATCGGGCAGCGGGCCGAACTCGCTGCGCAGCGCGGCAACCATCCAGCCCGAGAGGTAGAGGTAGCGGCCCTTGGTCGTGCCGAAGTGCTTCTTGATGGAGATCATCTTCTGCTGGCCGATGAACCCGTGCCAGCAACCGAGCGACTGCGTGTACTTGGCCGGATCAGCGTCATAGGCAGCCATGTCGGCGCGCATGATCTTGGCGGTGTACTTCGCGATGTCGAGCCCGGTCTGGAAGCGGTTCTGCAGACGCATGCGCGCCACCGAGGCGGCGTCGATACCATCCCAGGGCTGGCCATAGGGCGCGATCGCCTTGGCGGCTTCGTTGATGGTCTGCGAATAGGTCATGTGAGTCTCGCTTCCTGTTGGGGAGTATGCTTGATGACCTCCGGCTAGACCCGGATCGGACCTCGCGAAACCCGCGGCGCGGTCATGTTGTCAAACTTTACAGAATATGCTTGTAAAGTTGTGCAGCCCTTACTGGACCGAGACAAACCATGGAATCACGCCCGCTCTACCTCGGCCCTCGCCTGAAGCGCCTGCGCCGTGAACTCGGACTGACCCAAGCCGTGATGGCCGACGATCTGGCGATCTCGCCCAGCTACATCGCGCTCCTCGAACGCAACCAGCGCCCGCTCACCGCCGATCTGCTGTTGCGACTCGCAAAGGCCTACAAGCTCGATGTCAGCGATCTCGCGGCGGATGAGCGAGATGATTACGCCCGCCGCCTGTCCGATGTACTGAAGGACCCGATCTTCGCCGAGATCGACTTGCCCGCGCTCGAAGTGGCCGATGTCGCCACCAGCTATCCGGGAATCACCGAGGCCATGCTGCGCCTCCACACCGCTTATATGCGCGAGCAGCAGGCGTTGGCCGGTCTGCGCGGCGATGGCCCGGGTGATACTGATCCGCTCGCCGAAGCGCGCCGTTTCGTGGCCCAGCGGCGCAACTATTTCCCCGGTCTCGACAGCAAGGCCGAGGCGCTTTCGGAGGAGATCGAGAAGCTTGGCGGGCTGCAGGAAGGCGGCCTTGCCGAATATCTGCGCCAGCAAGGCCTGCGCGTCCGCCTGATGCCGGCGGAGATCATGATGGACGCGCTGCGCCGCTATGATCGCCATGCCGAGCAGTTGCTGATCGACGAAACGCTCAGCCCGCAGGCGCGCCGCTGGCAGATGGCGCTGCACATCGCCTACACCGCGCTGCGCAGCGAGATTGCCGCCATGGTGCGCGGAGCCAGTTTCTCGAGCGAGACCGCCGCCCAGCTCGTCCGCCGTGCACTCGCGGCCTATGGCGCGGCTGCCCTCATCATGCCCTACGACCGCTTCGCCCGCGCGGTGGAGGCCCGCGCCTACGATATCGAGGCGCTCTCCGGCCAGTTCGGCGCCAGCTTTGAACAAGTCGCCCACCGCCTCACCACGCTCAACCGCCCGGGGCAGGAGCGCGTGCCGTTCTTCTTCATCCGCGTCGATGCGGCAGGCAATGTCTCGAAGCGGCTCGACGGCGCGGGCTTCCCCTTTGCCGCGCACGGCGGCGGCTGCCCGCTGTGGACCTTGCACGATTGCTTCCGCCGCCCCGGCGAAGTGCTCACCCAGTGGCTCGAACTCCCCGGCGGCGAGCGCTTCTTCAGCGTGGCGCGCAGCGTCACCTCGGGCGGCGGCGCGCATGGCAGGCCCGCCATCCTGCGCGCCATCGCGCTGGGCTGTGCTGCCGAACATGCGCCCAAGCTGGTCTATGCGCGCGGCGACCAGACGCCCGCCACACCCATCGGCGTCACCTGCCGCCTGTGCAACCGCTCCACCTGCACCGCCCGCGCCGAGCCCCCGCTCGGGCGTGAGATCCTGCCGGACGACTACCGCAAGACGCCGGAGCCCTTCGTCTTCGCCGAAAGCTAGGCCGCGCCCCGGTCGAGCCTGCGCGCCACCGGCATCGCCGCAACGATGGCCAGCGCGCAGACCACCCCGCCGACCGGCCCGATCAGCGTATAGGCGCCAAAGCCCTGCGCCATCGCGCCCGCCGCCAGCGAGCCGAGGCTCTGCGAGAGCAACCATGTGCCCGAAGTCATCACCGCCAGTCGCTCACCGCCCGGCTGCGCATAGGCAAGGCGGATCAGCAGCGGATAGGTCAGGAACCAGCTGACCATGAACACGATGAACGCGGCGCCAAAAGCAGTCGCGCTGCCCACCGTCGTCAGCAAGCCGCACATCAGCGCGCAAACGCCCAGCGCCGCAGCCAGCGGCCAGGCGCGCGGCAAGCGGCCGATCACCATGGCGAGCCCCGCATTGCCCACCGCGCTCAGGAGGACGGCAACGCTCTGGTAGAGCCCGAACTCGGTCGCGGGGATGCCGATGGCATGCGCTGTCCGCTCGATGAAGGGCCAGATCGCCAGCGATCCAAACGCGAACAGGGCCATCGCCGCCAGCACCCGGGCGCCGTCCACACCGATCGGAGCGGAGGCCTGCGCGCTGCTTTCGAGATCGCCCTTGCCCCCCGGCAGCAGCAGCGCACACAAGCCGAACAGCACCGAAATCCCGGCAAGCCCGAGAAACATGCCGAAAGCACCGTGATCGCGCCCGATCTGCGGCACCACAATGGCGATGCCGCTATACAGCAGCGTCTGCACCGCGATCCCCAGCGAGATCCACCGCGCCGGATTGCCGGTGCGTCCTGCTGCAAGGTTCAGCGCGCTGTTCATCAGCCCAAACCCCAGCCCGGTCCCGATCCGCCCCGCAAACAGCAGCGAATAGGCCCCAGTCAGCGCTGATCCTGCCTGCGCCGCGATCACCACCACACTCGCCAGCATTGCCAGCACCCGCGCATCAAGGTGCCGCGCGCGCGGCGCGACGAGAAACATCGCGGCGGCATAGCTGAGCGTCTCGGCCATGTTCCACGCGCCCATCGCGAACGGCGTGAAGCCGAACCGGTCCATCAGCCCGCCTACGAGATACGTGGTGAAGTTGTTGCCGATATGCGCGGCGGCGGTCGCCGCACCGATGCCGATGAGGGTGGGGACGAAAGGGGGTGAATCCCTTGCCGTGCTGCCGGTGCTACCGTGCGTTTCTTCCATCGATTGCAGGGGTGGCACGGCGTGCCCCAAGTGGCAATGAGGGCAATGCTTGTTTTACACTTGTCCAACCAACCGCCGAGGAATACGTTTCAAAGCCATGACAACCTCCTGCTCAGACCTGATCCATGGCCGGCGCCCGTCGTCGTTCCGCTATGGCAAGGTGCAGGACTGGCGGCCGCCGCCACGCAAGGGCTGATCGACTTCGTCAGCTAACCCCCTTGCTCGGTGACGGGAACTTCCCATGAAAATATCAGCCCTTGAGGTGCGGCCGAATGCCCTCCTCGCCACGTGGTCGAAATCAGGCCGCGTGACCTACCCTACGCTGTGGCTGCGCGATAATTGCCCCAGCGCGTTCCATCCGCAAACCGAAGAGCGCGTGCTCGATCTGCTCTCGCTTGATGACGAGCCGGTCCTCGTCGATGCGGAGCGGGCGGGAGACGAGGTGATCCTGCACTTCGCCGATGGCCACGTCAGCCGCGTACCGACCGCTCTGCTCTCCGCGCACCGCCCCGGCCGCGCCGCGCAGGATCCTGCTGCGATCGCACCGCGCATCTGGCGCTCGGAAATGACCCCGGCCAGCCTGCCGCGTTATGGCGCCGCGCGGATCCTCGACAACGACTGCGCGCTCCGGGCGTGGATGCAGGATACGGCAGAAGTCGGCCTGTCCATCGTCGATGGCCTCGACGACAGGGTCGACGCGGGCGTCGAGATTGCCTGCAAGATCGGCTTCCTGCGCGAAACCAACTTCGGGATGACGTTTGAAGTCGTCAGCAAGCCCGATCCCAACAACCTCGCCTATACCGCCGTCACCCTGCCGCTGCATACGGACTTGCCGAACCAGGAAGTACCGCCGGGCTTCCAGTTCCTCCACTGCATCGCCAACGAGGCCGAGGGCGGCGGCTCGCTGTTTGCCGATGGTTTTGCCCTTGCCGACGACCTGCGTGCGAAAGACCCGGACGCCTTTCGCCTGCTGAGCGAGGTCGCCATTCCCTTCCGCTTTCATGACCGCGACGCGGATATCCGCACCCATGCGCCGGTCATCACGCTCGACCGCCACGGCAAGGTCTGCGAAATCCGCTGGAATGCGCATATCGCGGCCACTTTCGACATGTCGGCCGACCTGATGCCCGCCTATTACCGCGCCTACCGCACCTTCATGGCGATGACGCGCGATCCGGCCTACCAGATCACTTTCAAGCTCAAGGCGGGCGAAATGATCGTGTTCGACAACCGGCGCGTGCTGCACGGGCGCGAGGCGTTCGATCCTTCGACCGGCTTCCGCCATCTTCACGGCTGCTACGTCGATCGCGGCGAATTCAACTCGCGGCTGCGGCTGCTGGCAAACAAGACGCACTGATCGTGCCAGAAGGGTAGTGCGATGGCTCGGCGCAATTTGGCGTCGCAGCCAGGGCGTTTCGCGCATAAGCTGAAGTCGATATCGTCGTCGCAGCACATTGTGCAGGGGAGAAGCGTCCATGTCCTCCACCCGACCCGTCGCGCTGATTATCGGCATGGGCCCCGGCCTCTCCGCGGCTCTTGCGCAGCGCTTTGCCGCAGGCGGCTACACCATCGCCGGCTTTGCGCGCAGCCCGGAAAAGTCTGGCGCGCTGGCAGCCGCCATGGCCGATGAAGGCCACAAGCTCGATCTGCGCGCGGTCGATGCGGGCGATTTCACGGCACTTGCTTCGGCGGTGAGTGCGGTCGAAGCCCAACTCGGCCCGATCGAGGTGCTGATCTACAACGCCTACAGCGCCACTTCCGCACCGCCCTCGCAGATCCCGCTCGATGCCCTCATCACCGATTTCCGCGTCAACGTCGGCGGTGCGCTGGCGGCCGTGCAGGCGGTGCTCCCCGCGATGCAGGCGCGCGGGAAAGGTTCCGTGCTGCTCACGGGCGGCGGCCTCGCGCTCGATCCCACACCGTGGCTCCCCGCAGCCTCGCTTGCCGTGGGCAAGGCAGGCATCCGCAGCCTTGCTCGCTCGCTGCACAAGGAAATGGAAGGCAGCCCGATCCGCGTCGGCACGGTGACTGTGACGGGTCAGATCCTCCCCGGTACGCCGCTCGCGCCTGAGATAATTGCCGAACGCTTCTGGGATATGCACACCTTGCCTGCTCCGGTTCCGGCCGAAGTGGTGCTGTGAAAGCCCCTGTTGCCACTGCGTAATTGCCTGTTAGACTTGGAGTAATGCAGCCATATCGGTGTAGAATTTCATCGCGAATCCGCGCCCTTCATGCAGTCGAAAGCGCTGCCGATGATTGATGACATCGTCGTTGTGGACCGCGCTTCCAAGTCTTTCGGCCCCAAGACCGCGCTGTCGGACATTTCCTTCCGCGTCCCGCCCGGCCAGATCTGCGGATTGCTGGGCCCCAACGGCGCCGGCAAGACTACGCTGTTCCGCCTGCTCATGGGTATCCTCAAGGCGACATCCGGCACCTTGCAGGTCGCCGGACTCGATGCCTTCGAGGAACGGGTCGAGGTCAAGCGGGTGATCGGCTTCCTGCCCGACGAGCCGGTATTCTATTCATACCTCTCCGGACGAGAGGTTCTTGCGCTCAGCGCCGGGATGCACGGGCTGGACGTGCAGGAAGCCATGGCGCGGGTGGAAACCCTCGCACAGCGCATGCGGCTTGCCGACGATCTCGACAAATATGCCGAGGAATACTCGCGCGGCATGAAGAAGAAGCTTGGCCTGCTGCTGGCCATGCTGCACCAACCGCGCCTGCTCGTGCTCGATGAACCGACCAACGGACTCGATGTCGAATCGACCCGGCTGTTCTACGATCTTGTGAACGAGGAAGCCGCGGCCGGCACCACCGTGCTGTTTTCCACGCACCTGATGGATCACGTCGCGCGGCTCTGTTCCCATGCCGTGATCGTGAACTCCGGCCGGGTTGTCGAGCAGGGTGCCCTCGCCGATCTCGCCGAACGCCACGGCGAACCCGATCTCGAAGCGCTGTTCCTGAAGCTGACCTCCCGGCCGGCGAAGGAATGAGCGCAGCCTCTCCCCCCGGCACCTGGGGCACCGTTCGCCTTCTCCTCGCTTCCGCCCGCCGCCGCACGGAGGGTCGCCGCCAGCGCCAGCAGCAACTGCTCAACCAGCGCAGCGACGGCAAGGGTTTCGACTGGTCGAGCATCGGCACGTTCATCCTCGTGATCGTCAGCCTGATCATTCAGGGCTGCGCCGCGGGCAGCATTGTCATGGCGGTCTATGCCGGCCAGCGTGCCGAGGCCGAATTGCAAGGCCGGATGATCGTCAGCACCGACTTCATCGAACAGGTCCGAGCCGCGGAGCAGATCAATTACGCTGCGCCGCAACTGCGCATAGAAGCGCTTTCGGAAGCCATCGAGAATGAAGCATACGAGATCGCTCCGGCGCGGAGCGACCTCGACAGGAAGGAGGTCGCCGCCCGGCTGCGCGCGATCGTGGCCAGTTCGGGCAGCCGCAATCTCGTCACGAAAGACGATGCGCAGCACGGCCTCAAGCCGGCAGGGCTTGCCGCGCCGATCCCGGCCTTCCTCGGCTCGGCCCTGCTGCTGCTGTGGCTCATCGCGCTGGTCTGTCAGGGTGAAGGGCTGGAACTGGATCTGACACGCCGGCGCCATCCGATGTGGGAATGGTTGTTCAGCCACCCCGTTCGGCCCCGCGCGGTGTTCCTCGCCGAAATGATCGCGCCGCTAGCGACCAATCCCGCCTATTGGGCGGTGCCGCTCATGGTCGGCGGGCTGTTCCTTGTCGCCTACGATCCGCTTTACGGACTCGCTGCCGCCGCACTCATCGGCGTGCCGATCAGCGTGGCGGCGGGCTGCCTTGGCAAGTCGCTCGAAATCGGCGCCATGCTGCGCCTGCCCCCGCGCACGCGCGGGGGCGTGATCGGCATTCTCAGCTGGCTCGGCTTTGTCGGCACGTTCGGCCCCATCGTCGGCCTGGTCATGATCAACTGGCTTGTCGCGCATTTTGCCAGCCAGTTCGCCTTTGCCGCCCGCCTGCCGGCCCCACTGCTCGGCCTGTTCCTCGGCTTTGACGGCGCGGGCGGCCAGTCATTCGTGCGCGCGCTGGCCTTCGGCTGGTTGCTTGCGGGGGGCATGCTGGGCTTCGCCGTCTGGTTCAGCGTGCGCTCGCTGCGCAATGGCCTCGCGGGCGCCTTCGCTGCCGAAACGGTCGCCACCTCCCCGGCGCAGCAAGTGCGCTTCGGTCGCCAGCCGCTCTACCGCAAGGAAGTGCTTTGGTTCCTGCGTGATCGCAGCGCGATCGTGCAGACGATCCTCATCCCGCTCACCATCGCAGCCTACGACATGTTCCAGATGCGCGGCGTGCTGGGCTACGCGGCGGAATCCTGGAACTTCCTTGCCGGCGCCGCGATCGTGCTCGGCACCTACATGCTCTGGGTGCTGGGTCCAAAGTCCCTCGTCTCGGAAGGCGCGGCGCTGTGGATCGCGCTGACCTGGCCGCAGGGGATGGAAAGCATGCTCAAGGCCAAGGCCTGGCTGTGGTCCCTGATCGCGACGCTGCTGGTCGCAGTGCTGCTGCTGCTGGGCTGCGCGCTGTTCCCGCAGGACACGTGGAAGATCGCGCTGGTGGGTATGGGCTGGTATGTCTTCGCCCGATCCATGGCCGAAAAGGCGGTCACGCTCGTCACGGTTGTTTCGGAATCGGGTGAGGCGCAGCCGGTCCCCGCCGGTCGGCGCTGGGCCGCGCAACTCGGCATGTTCACCTTCGCCGTCGGCATCTGCACGCAAGTCTGGAGCCTTGCGATCGTCGGCATCGTCTATTCGTGGGTAACGGCCGCGGCGATGTGGGAAAACTTCCGCGCGCGCCTCCCTTATCTCTATGATCCGTGGTCGGAAAAACTGCCGCCTCCGCCCACCCTGATGCACGCGATGATTGCGATCAGCGCGATGATCGAAGTATCCTCCATCATCGCGGCCCTCGCCGCGGGCTTTGGCGGGCAGGCAAGCGTGCCGGTGGCGATGGCGATCGGCTACTCGGCAAGCGCTGTTCTAGTCTCGATCGTGACAGCGCGGATCCTTGAGGACCGCGGCATGCACCCCGCTGCCGCATGGCTGTGGTCGCCCCCGTCCCAGCACACGGTGCACATGTTCGTCGCGCCGTGGGAAACGCTCTGGCGCCTCTTCAGGGATTATGGCCGCGCCATGGCCGAAGGGCTGGCACTAGGCCTGCTGCTTGGCGGCTTTCTGTGGGTCTATATCCACGTGCTCGCAATGTATCCGGCGTTCGCGCCCGGCATCGCCGCCACCCATGCCCAATTTGCTGCCAACCCGGCACTGCGCTTGAGCTATGGCTTCATCGCGATCCTCTGCGCACCCTTCGCGGAAGAGTATCTGTTCCGCGGCCTGCTCTACCGCGCGCTCGATCGGCAGTGGGGCGGCTGGAAGGCGGTGTTCGCCGCCGCCGCCTTCTTCGCGATCTATCATCCGCCGATGGCTTGGCTTCCGGTCGGGCTGCTTGGCGCGCTGAGCTGCCTGCTGTTCAAGCGCACCGGCAGGCTCGCCCCATCGGTTGTGCTGCACATGACCTACAACACGGTCGCCGTGCTGACGACCTGACAGACGCTTGCCCCCGGCCCCCTCGCCCGCTATCGGCGCGCTTCCCTGCCGCTGCCCGAAAGCCACTCAAGCCTTGGCCACGCTGATCCCGCTTGCCGATATCGATCCCGCGCTGATCGAGGACGTGCTCGACGCCGCCTTCGGGCCGGACCGCTTCGCGCGCACGGCCTACAGGGTGCGCGAAGGGACCGAGTGGCTGCCCGGCCTCAGCTTCGCCGCGCTCGATGAAAGCGAGCACATCGCGGGCACGATCCAGTGCTGGCCAGTGGCGCTCACCGATCCGAATGGCCGCGCGCACCCGATGATCATGGTCGGCCCGGTCGCAGTGCTCCCCGGCCTGCAGGGCGCTGGCTATGGCAAGGCGCTCGTCACCGCCAGCCTCACCGCCATCGATCCGCGCGCGCCGCTGCCGCAAGTGATGATCGGCGATCTCGATTACTACGGCCGCTTCTTCGGCTTCTCCGCCGCGCACACTAGCGGGTGGAAGCTGCCCGGACCGTGGGACCCGGCGCGCCTGCTTTGCCGCACGGCCAATCCCGCCGTCCTGCCCACAGAGGGCATGCTCGGCCCTTGGCGCGGCTGATCTGATCTGGCATCGGCAATCGGTGCCACACGAACCGCCCGCAGACCTTGCCGCCCTCTCCCTCGCCGATCTGGCTGAGGCGGTCGCCGCGCGCCGCCTGCCGCCGGTCGATGCATGGGCACCGGCGCGCGAGGGCGAAAGCCACATGCGCATCGCGGCGGATGGCTCGTGGTTTCACGAGGGCGGGCGCATCAATCGCCCGGCCATGGTCCGCGCCTTCTCCGGCCTCCTCACCCGCGATGCAGCCGGCCGCCACTGGCTGATGACCCCGCACGAGCGCCTTTCCATCGAGGTCGAGGACGCCGCCTTCATCGCGACCGACATGGAAGTCAGGCACGACGAGGCCGGCGCACCCGTCATCGCCTTCCGCCTCAATACCGACGACGTGGTGCTCGCCGGCCCCGACCATCCGCTGCGCGTGCGCGGCACCGCCGAAGTTCCCGCCTACTACCTCGCCGTGCGCCACGGCACCGAGGCAAGGCTCAACCGCAGCACGTACGGCCAGCTGATCGATCACGCGCTGGAGGTTTCCGATCCCGAAGCCCTCGCGGTCGAGAGCCGGGGCGCACGTTTCCGCCTGCTGCCCGCATGAGCCTGCGCGAACGCCTCGCCGATCTCTTCGATATCGGCCACGCCGCGCCCTTGCCCCCGGCCTACGAGGACTGGCGCCCGCTCCCCGATACCCCCCTGCGCCCCGCTGCCGTGCTGATCGCTGTCACCGACCGGCCCGATCACCCCGAAGGCCCGGGCGTGCTCTTCATCCACCGCCCCTCGCACATGCGCGCGCATCCCGGGCAGGCGGCCTTCCCCGGGGGCAAGCTCGATCCCGGTGAAACGCCCATCGAGGCTGCCCTGCGCGAGGCGAACGAGGAGCTCGGCATCGACCCTGCCCTCGTCGACGTCATCGGTGCGTCCGACCAGTACCGCACCGGCACCGGCTACGACATCACGCCCGTCCTCGCGATGGTGCCGCCCGACCTGCCGATCCAGCCCAACCCCGCAGAAGTCGCCGGCTGGTTCGAACCGCCGCTGGGCTTCGTTCTCGATACCGCCAATCATGTGAAGCACACCGGCGAATGGTCCGGGCGGCGCGGCAGCTACATCGAGATCCTGTGGAACGAGCACCGCATCTGGGGTGTCACCGCCGGGATCATCGCCAATCTCGCGCAGCGGATCCGCTGGCATGGATGAGCAACACCTGCCCGCCTCCCCATGGACGCAGCGCGCTGATCTCGCCGCACTCGTCGCCGCGCTCGATCCTGCGGGCGAAGGCCTTGTCCGCTATGTCGGCGGCGCGGTGCGCGATACGCTGCTGGACATCGCGGTGAAAGACATCGACATGGCGACCCCGCTCGAGCCGCCTGCGGTGATCGAGCGCCTCAAGGCGGCCGGCATCCGCAGCGTGCCCACCGGCCTAGCCCACGGGACGGTGACCGCCGTGCTGGAAGGCGGCCCGGTCGAAATCACCACCCTGCGCCGCGATGTGTCGACCGACGGCCGCCACGCCACCGTGGCGTTCTCGCAGGACTGGCAGGAGGACGCCGCCCGCCGCGATTTCACGATCAACGCGCTCTACGCCGATCCGCGCGATCTCACCGTCCACGATTACTTCGGCGGCCTCGATGATCTTGCCGCCCGCCGCCTCCGCTTCATCGGGGAACCGCAGGACCGCATCCGCGAGGACTACCTGCGCATCCTGCGCTACTTCCGCTTCCAGGCGCGCTTTGGCTCGCTGCCGGCCGATCCGGATGCCGAAGCGGCCTGCAGCGCGCTCGCCCCCGGGCTCAAGGGCCTCTCGCGCGAACGCATCGCCAGCGAACTGCTGATGCTGCTTGCTCTGCCCGATCCCTCGGCAACTGTCGCCCGCATGGCCGAACTCGGGGTGCTTGCGGTCATCCTGCCCGAGGCGGATAGTTCGGCGCTGCCACCCCTGATCGCTGCCGAACACGCACACGCCATCGCCCCCGAGCCGCTCCGCCGTTTCGCTGCGATGCTTCCCGCCGACCCCTCGCTCGCCGAGCTGGTTGGCGCGCGGCTGCGGCTCTCCATCGCCCAGCGCAAGCACCTCGCGCTGGTTGCTGCCCGCTCTGTACCTGAAGAAGCCGCTCGCCCGCTTGCCTACAAGGTGGGCCGCGAAGCCGCGCTCGATCGCCTGTTGATCGGCGGCGACAGCATCGCGCCACTCGAAGGCTGGGATACTCCGCGCTTCCCCCTCAAAGGCGGCATGATCGTTGCGCGCGGGGTCAGCGCAGGACCGGACGTTGCACGTATCCTGCGCGCGGTGGAAGCGCAGTGGGTTGCCGAAAGCTTTCCGGATGAGGCGCGCGTGATGGCGCTGCTCGAAGCGGAAATCGCGCGGCGTTCAGACCTCGTCTGAACCCTTCCACTCGCGCCGTTCTTCGGCAGCGCGCAGCACTTCATAGGCTGTCTGCAGCTTCAGGAATTCCGCTGCCGCCGCAGCATCGCCGGGCCGCACGTCGGGGTGAACTTCCTTCGCCTTAGAACGCCACGCCTTGCGCACCGCCTCGAAGTCCGCGTCCACATCGAGCCCCAGCGCTTCCAGCGCGCGCATTTCGTCGCGGCTGCGGCTGCCGTCTCCGGGGCCAGCCCACGATTGGTAGGCCGATTGCGCATAGCCCGAAGCCTCGCCGCGCTCCGCCTTCTCGCGCAGTTCGGCCTCTTCCTTGTCGAGCCCCTCGAAGTAGTTCCAGCCCTGATTGTACTCGGCGGCATGGGCCACGCAGAAGTACCAGCGCTCCGGGCTGTTGGGCGATTTGGGGGCGGGGCACTCGCCCTTGTTGTTGCATCCGGCGCGGTCGCACAGGCGCACGGGGGCAGCCTCGCGCGCGCTTTCATAGCCGCGCCACCGGGGAAAGCCCCAGTCTGCCGATCTGCCCTGCCGTGCCACTGTTTTGTCCCGTACCTGCCGCTTACTCGACCGTCACGGTCACCGCGCGGCGGTTCTTGGCCCAGCTGGCTTCATCCGAACCCAGCGCGACCGGGCGTTCCTTGCCATAGCTCACCGTGGTGATCCGCGAGGCATCGATGCCAAGGCTCACGAGGTAGTTCTTTGCCGAATTGGCGCGGCGCTCACCCAGCGCGAGGTTGTAGTCACGCGTGCCGCGTTCGTCGGCATGGCCTTCCACGGTCACGCGCTTGCCCGGATAGCGCGCCAGCCACTGCGCCTGGCTCTGCAGGATGCCCTGATCCTCGCTATCGATGTTATAGCGGTCGGTATCGAACAGGATCGTATCCGCCAGCACCGAGGCCATGAAATCGGCGCGGCTGCCCGGGGTCGGGCCTGTCGGCGTGCTGACCGGCGGCGGCGGGGTCGTGGTGGTCGTCGTCGCGCCGCTCGGCTGCGGCGGCAGTTCCTTGGGCTTGGTGGCGCAGCCCGCAAGCGCGAGGCCGGAAGTGAGCAGCAGGGCTGTGAGGATCTGGCGGTTCACGGACGGGTCTCCTTTGGTCAATCAGCGCCAGAGTGCATTGCACAAGGCGAATCGGCAAACTGTTTTGCCATCGATTTATGGCAGTACAGGGCCCCACGCGGGGTCTGACGCGTCTACCGGCGTATTCAGTCGCCGCTCGTTACGCCCGGTCAGGTCAACTTGCCAGATCGAGGTCTTGCCGGTGGTTTTCGCAGTGCGGAAAAACTGCACGATGCGGCCATTGGGCGACCACGTCGGTGCCTCGTCCTGCCAGCTGTCCGTCAGGTAGCGCATCTCGCCGCCCTGCGGGTTCATCACCGCGATGCGCAAGTTGCCCGCAATGTGCGTGAAGGCGATCTGGTCCCCGCGCGGGCTCCACTCTGGCGTGGCGGAGCGCCCGCCGAAGAAGCTGATGCGCTTCTGGTTCGTCCCGTCGGCGTTCATCACATAGACCTGCTGGCTGCCCGAACGATCGCTCTCGAACACGATCTTGGTGCCATCGGGCGAATAGCTGCCGCCCACGTCGATCCCCGGCGAATCCGTCAGCTTCACCGATTCCCCGCCGGTCGAAGGCACGCGGTAGATGTCCGTGTTCCCGGCAATCGCCATCGAATAGAGGATGTACTTGCCATCTGGCGACCAGCGCGGCGCGAAGGTCGGCCCCTTGCCCTCGGTCACCAGCCGCTGCTGTCCGCTGCCGATATCGTAGACATAGATGCGCGGTGTGCCGTTGAGGAAGCTGAGGTAGGCGATCTTCGAATAGTCAGGCGAATAGCGCGGGGTCAGCGCGGTTGCCTGCCCGTTGGTGATGAAGCGGTGGTTCGCCCCGTCCGAATCCATGATCGCCAACTGCTTGCGGCGATTACCCTTCGGCCCGGTCTCGGCGATGTAGGCGATCTTGCTGTCGAAGAACGGACTTTCGCCAGAAAGCCGCGAATAGACCATGTCTGCACACTTGTGCGCCGCGCGCCGCCATTCCTCGGGCTTCACCACATAGCCCTGCCGCGCCAGTTCGCTGCCGAGCGCGACGTCATAGAGGTAGCAGCCCACTGTCAGCCGTCCGTCCGCACCCGCCTTGACGAAGCCCTGCACCAGCATTTCCGCCGAACGCGCGCGCCAGCCGGGAAAGGCAGGGGCCGTCACGTCGCCATAGCCGATCCCTGGCAGCGCATCGGGCCCAACCGGCTTGAACAGCCCGTTATTCTTGAGATCGCCGTAGATCACGCGCGCCAGATTGCGCCCCAGCGCTTCGGTATTCCCGCCTTCCGCCGGAGTGGGCACCATTTCGTTGGTCGGGAACGTGGGGATGGCGATGCCAAGGTCCTGCCAGTCGCTATCGTCCGTCACCGAACCCGTCAGGCCATCATCAGCAGGCGCCGCCGTGGCCGATGCGGCGGGTGCGGGCTTCGCCGGGGCGGCTTTGGCGGGCGCGGCCTGTTGGGCAGATGCGGGAACAGCAAGCGCCGCCATCACGGCGGCAGCGATAAGGGCAGGAATAGCAGGCTTCATTGCGACAACTTCCTGTCAAACCGGAAACTCGCGATGCGTTTCCACTTGGCGTAGTAGGGCGAAGGCAGGTTGAACGGCGCGGCCAGTTGCACTGCGCGGATCGCTTGTTCGGCATGGCGCTGCGCCTGCGCGCGGTTGCTATCGGTGATCCCCGATTGCGAGACCACGACAGGCCGGCCGGCGAGGCTGCCGTCGGGATTGAGGTTCCACGAAAGCACCGTCACCAGCTTGTCCGCATCGACGCCCTGCGGCGCAGTCCAGTGCGGCTTGATCTGGCGCGAGATCCCGCTGACGAGCGAAGCCGCAACTTCCGGACCGAACGCGGCAGCGGGCGGCGTGGTTGCCGTGCCCGGCTTGCTCGATCCCGGAATGCCGCTCAGGAAATCATTGCCGATCCGGCTCGCCCCGGTCGGCGTATCCGGACGGCGACGCAGGCGCTCGTCGGCCGGTGCGGCCGCCGCCGCTGCGGGCTTGGCGGGAACTGGCTTGGCGACCGGCTTTTGCGGCGGCGCAGGCACCGCGCGCGGCTGCGGGGCGAGCACGGGCTTCGGCTGCGGCGCAGGTTTGGCCTGCGGCGGAGGCGGTGGTGGCGCGGGCTTGGGCTGCGGCTTGGCGACTTCGGGCGCGGGCTGCGGCGGTGCCGGCTCCGGCGCAGGCTCGCCCAGCACCGGCGCGACGTCCGGCGCAGTCTCGGCATCGGGCTGCGGCGAGGTCGATTGATCGGCGATCTCGTCCGAAAAAGTCACCGTCATCCGCTCGGGCGGCGACATGATCGACTTGCCCGGCGGCGAGAGCGTGAGCGCCGCGATCAGGCCCACGTGCGCCGCCAGCGCGATGACAAGCGCCAGCATTTCCTCACGCGAGAGGCCCGATGAGGGGGAAGAGGCGCTCATCCCCATATGCTTAAGGAGCCGTGACTGAACCGTTGGTGACCAGCGAGATCGACTTGAACCCGGCGGCATTGAGTGCACCCATCACCGCCACCACCCGGCCATAATCAAGGCTGCGGTCCGCGCGCAGCGTCACCAGCGGCAGCTTGCCGCCCGGCCCTGGCACCGCCAGCCCGGTCAGCCGGTCGGAAAGCTCACCCGGCGCAAGTTCCTGGTCGTCGAGGAAGATGCGCCCCTCGCCGTCCATACTCACGGTGATCGCCTTCTGGTCGGTCTTGAGCGCTTCGGCGCGGCTGTCCGGCAGATCGATCGGCACGCCCGCGGTCAGCATCGGCGCGGTCACCATGAAGATAATGAGGAGCACCAGCATCACGTCGACCAGCGGCGTCACGTTGATCTCGCTCATCGCAGCACCGCGCCCGCGGCCCCGCCGCCCGCGCCTGCCGCCACCGCCAGAGGCCATGTTCATCGCCACGGCCCTACTGCTCCAGTTCGCGGCTGAGCGTCGCGTGGAAGCGGTCGGCAAAGCGGAACAGCCGCGTTTCGAAGCGGTTCACTCGGTGCGAAAAGCGGTTGTAGGCAATCACCGCAGGGATCGCCGCAAACAGGCCGATGGCCGTGGCAAACAGCGCCTCCGAAATGCCCGGCGCCACCACCGCGAGCGAGGAATTCTGCTGTGCACCGATGTTGAAGAAGCTGTCCATGATGCCCCACACCGTGCCGAACAGGCCGACGAACGGCGCGACAGAACCCACCGTGGCAAGGAAGTTGAGCCGCCCCGCCATCCGGTCGGCCTCCGCCGTCACCACACTCTCCATCGCGCTGTTGAGCCGCTGGCGCGTGCCTTCACGGTCGATCGACTTGCCCGAAGTGGAGCGCCGCCATTCCGCCAGCGCGGCCGTCACCACGCGCGCGCTGGGCACGTCCTTCGCGCCGTTCTCCTTGTGGAAGGCATCGACATCGCGCGCTTCCCAGAACGCGGCCTCATACTTGTCGCACTTGCGCTCCGCCCCGGCCATGCGCAGCGAGAACGAGACCACGATCATCCACACCCAGATCGAGGCAAGCACCAGCGCGCCCATCACCACCTGCACCACGATATCGGCGTGGAGGAACAGCGCCACCGGGTTGAGCCGGGTGGGCATGCCAGCCGTGACACCTGCGGTGACCTCGGCAGCGGCAACGGCAAGAACGGAAAGCATCATGGATGGACGGACCCTTCAGGGGGAGACGCAACAAGCGCCGTGAATGCGGAATGAAAATGGGCCGGCAGCCGCCGCGCGCGGCCCTGCGGCGAAACGAACGCGACGCGCACCTGCCCGTCGGCCAGAAGCTCGTCCGCGCGCCACGCCTTCTGGATCAGGCTGCACGTCACGCGTGAAACGTCCGCGACGGTGCTCTCGATCACCACGTCGTCATCTAGCCGCGCCGGGCGGGCATACTTGAGCGCCAGATCGGTCACGGCAAACGCGCCCTCACCCGCTTCCTGCGCCCCGCGCTGGTCAATCCCCAGCAGGCGGAGCATGTCCGAACGCGCGCGCTCGAACCAGCGTAGGTAATTCGCGTGATAGACCACCCCCGAAAGATCGGTGTCCTCAAAATAAACGCGTACCGCATAGAGGTGACGCGCGCCGTCGAAACAGCCGGAGGGGGGGAGCGGTGCAGGCATGCGCGGCCTGTCCTAGCCTTGCCGCGACTCGCGAGGCAAGATCAAAGGCGGCAATTTGTTAACCGATTGCGGTGGAAGGCCCACCCCCGACCCCTCCCGCAGGCGGGAGGGGAGGTTAGTAGCATGTATTACTCCCCTCCCGCTTGCGGGAGGGGCTGGGGGTGGGCCCTTCTTCTTCAGTCAACCCGCGCCAGCAGCGGGCCAAGCTGACGGCCAGCAAACACGTGCACGTGCAGATGCGGCACTTCCTGATGGCTGTTGGTGCCGGTGTTGGCGAGCAAACGGTAGCCCGGTGCGACCAGCCCCGCCTCACGCGCGACAAAGCCCACCGCGCGGACGAACCCGGTGATCTCGCCATCCGAAGCCTTGGCCGAAAAGTCGTCCCAGCTCACATAGGCGCCCTTGGGGATCACCAGAATGTGCGTCGGCGATTGCGGGTTGATATCGTGGAAGGCGAGGCTCCACTCATCCTCATAGACCTTCCGGCATGGGATTTCCCCGCGCAGGATCTTCGCAAAGACGTTCTGGTCGTCATAGGGCTGGGTGGCATCGACCGCCATATCAAGAGCTCCTGCTGGCTTTCTCGGCAATCCCGGACGTGCCCTCGCGCCGCTCCAGTTCCGCGGTCACCTGCGCAAGCGAAACCCCGCAATCACCCATCAGCACCAGCAGATGGAACAGCAGGTCCGCCGCTTCGCCGACCAGCGCTTCCGGGCTGCCGGTCAGCGCGGCGATCACCACTTCGGTCGCTTCCTCGCCCACCTTCTGCGCCATCTTGCCGCGCCCCTTGGCGTTCAGGCGCGCAACGTAGCTGGCATCCGGATCACCGACGCGGCGCGCGGCGATCGTGGCTTCGAGGCGGGACAGGAGAGTGGTTGGATCGTCCGGATTTGACATACCGGCGGGCATGGCGCGGCGCCCGGATCAGGTCAAGCGCAGAGCGCTCAGTCTTCCTTGCGCTTCGCCACCCGGCGCCCGATGATCAGGCCGGCAAGCCCGATGGCGAACAAGGCGCCATCCGTAGGCTCAGGAATTGCCGTACCCCCGCTCGCCTGCGCAAAGGCAGGGCCGGTGGTGAGGACAAGAACAAAAAGGGCAGAGAGCATTCGCGACACGCGAAGGTTCCTAGGGAAGCAGAGATGACTGAAAAGTTAATGCAATGCCTGTGCCAAGATGCGAGGAATCAAGGATATAAGCAGGTTTTGCTAGTTAACGTCTGCAGGCCCGAAACAGGATTTGTTAAGTATCCCGACAGTTCTGCACCCTAGCCCCGCGCCGGAATCCCCGCTGACCGCAGCGCTGCATGGGCCTCGGCAATCGAGTGCGTGCCGAAATGGAAGATCGAAGCCGCCAGCACCGCGCTCGCATGCCCCTCGCGCACACCCGCGACGAGGTGATCGAGATTGCCGACACCCCCGCTCGCGATCACCGGCACCGGCACCGCATCGGCAATCCGCCGCGTCAGTTCGAGGTCGTAACCCGCCTGCGTCCCGTCCCCGTCCATCGAGGTGACGAGCAGTTCGCCCGCACCCAGTTTCGCGAGGTTTTCGGCATGGGCCAGCGCGTCGATCCCGGTCGCCTTGCGCCCGCCGTGGGTGAAGATCTCCCACTTGCCCGGCGCCACTCGCCTCGCATCGACCGAGCCAACCACGCACTGCGCGCCAAACCGCTCGGCAATGTCGCGCACCAGTTCGGGCCGCGCGACCGCTGCGGAATTGACCGCCACCTTGTCCGCCCCCGCCAGCAGCAGCGCGCGCGCGTCCTCGGCGCTGCGCACCCCGCCGCCGACCGTCAGCGGCATGAAGCAAACCTCGGCCGTCCGCGCGACGACATCGAGCAGCGTCCCGCGTCCCTCATGGCTCGCCGAAATGTCGAGAAAGCACAGCTCGTCCGCGCCCGCCTTGTCATAAGCCCGCGCCTGCTCGACCGGATCGCCCGCATCGCGCAGATCGACGAAGTTCACGCCCTTGACCACGCGCCCATCGCGCACATCAAGGCAGGGAATGACGCGGACGCGGACGGTCATGCCTCAGCCATCGCAATCGCGGCGGCCAGATCAAGCCGCCCCTCAAACAGCGCCCGCCCGGTAATCACGCCCTCGATGCCATCGGCCTCGTGGATCTTCAGCATCCGGATATCGTCGATGCCCTTCACGCCGCCGCTGGCGATCACCGGCAGCCGCGTGGTGCGCGCAAGGTCGAGCGTCGCATCGATATTGCAGCCCTTGAGCAGCCCATCGCGGCCCACGTCGGTAAACAGGATCGAGGCCACGCCCGCATCCTCGAACCGCTTCGCCATGTCGACGATGGAAACGTCGGAAACCTCGGCCCAGCCTTCGGTCGCCACCATCCCATCGCGCGCATCAACCGCGACCACGATCCCGCCCGGATAGGCCTTGGCCATGTCCTTCACGAACTGCGGGTCCTTCAGCGCCGCCGTGCCGATCACCACCCGGCTGACGCCCAGATCGAACCATCCATCGACGGCAATCGGGTTCCGAATGCCCCCGCCCAGCTGAACGTGGCCGGGAAACACCTTGAGGATGCCCTCGACCGCCGCCCGGTTCACCGCCTCGCCAGCAAACGCGCCATCGAGATCGACGACATGGAGGTACTGCGAACCAGCCTCGGCAAACAGCATCGCCTGCGCCGCCGGATCGTCGCCATAGACCGTCGCGCGGGCCATATCGCCCTCGGCCAGCCGCACGACCTGGCCGCCCTTCAGATCAATCGCGGGAAAAACGATCACGGCTTCCACTCCAGAAAACGCGCGAGGAGCGCCAGCCCATAGTCCTGGCTCTTCTCGGGATGGAACTGCACGCCAAGCACGTTGTCCTGCCCCACCGCCGCGACCAGCCCGCCGCCATGGTCGGTCATCGCGGCAATGCTCGCGCCTTCTTCGGGCACGAAGTGGTAGGAGTGCAGGAAATAGGCCTCGCCGGGCACGATGAGTTCGTTGTGGTGCATGGGGGCCACATCGTTCCAGCCCATGTGCGGCACCTTGATGCTGGCGTCGCTAGGCTCGATCGCCCGCACTTCGCCGCCGATCCAGCCCAGCCCCTCGGTCACGCCGAATTCGATGCCACGGTCCGCCAGCAGTTGCATGCCCACGCAAATGCCGAGGAACGGCGCACCGCCCACCAGCACGCGCTCGCTCATCGCCTCGACCAGCCCCGGCACGCTGTGCAGCGCTTCGATGCAAGCCTTGAACGCGCCCACACCTGGCAGCACGATCCGGTCCGCCGCGCGCACAACATTGGGGTCCGCCGTTACCGCGACGCCCTCTGCGCCCGCAGCCTTCAGCGCATTGGCGACCGAACGCAGGTTCCCCGCGCCGTAGTCCACCAATGCCAGAACCTCAGCCACCGAGGATGCCCTTGGTGCTGGGCACGGCATCGCCCTTGCGCGGATCGATCTCGACCGCGCTGCGCATCGCCCGGGCGAAGCCCTTGTAGATGCCTTCGATGATGTGGTGGTTGTTGCTGCCATAGAGGCATTCGATGTGCAGCGTGATCCCGGCGGCCTGCGAAATCGACTGGAACCAGTGCTCGAACAGCTCGGTATCCATCTCGCCCAGGCGCGGCTGGGTGAAGCTCGCCCTCCAGATCAGCACCGGACGGCCGGAAATGTCGAGCGCGACGCGGGCCAGCGCCTCGTCCATCGGCGAATAGGCGGTGCCGTAGCGGGCGATGCCCTTCTTGTCGCCGAGCGCCTGCGAAATCGCCTGCCCCAGCGCAATCGCGCTATCCTCGGTGGTGTGGTGCTGGTCGACGTGGAGGTCGCCCTTCACATGGCACGTCACGTCGATCAGCGAATGACGGCTGAACTGCTCGATCATGTGATCGAGAAAGCCGATACCGGTGTTCACATCGAAAGTGCCGGTGCCGTCGAGGTTCACCGAGACCTTGATGTCGGTTTCGTGCGTGGTGCGGGCGATCGATCCGGTGCGCATGAAGGCCGCCTATAGGCGTCTTCCGGGCAGAATCAATTGCCTGCACATCGCACCCCCTTGACCCGCGCGGCGCTCCAAGCCACCCTAAGCAGGATGAGTGACGCGCCCGACAGCCTGATCCCCTATGATGAAATCGTGCAGGAAGCCCTGCGCGCAGTGGTTGGCCGCGTGCTTGGCCAGGTCGAAAGCTCCGGCGGCACGCTCCCCGGCGCGCATCATTTCTACATCACCTTCAAGACCGGCGCCCCCGGTGTGGCGATCCCGCCGCGCCTCAAGGAACGCTTTCCGGACGAGATGACCATCGTTCTCCAGAACAAGTTCTGGGACCTCAAGGTCACGCCCGAAGGCTTCAGCGTCGGCCTTTCGTTCAACCAGATTCCCTCCACCTTGGTCATCCCGTTCAGCGCGATCACCGCCTTTGTCGATCCGGCAGTCGATTTCGGCCTGCAGTTCCAGACGGCCGGCGATATCGAGGAAGACGAAGCACCGCATGATGCGGAAAACGATTCGCCCGGCGGGGACGAACCGACGGGTTCCGATGATGGCTCCAACGTCGTCACCGTGGATTTCGGCCGCAAGAAGTGACCGCGTCGGGCAAGCCGGCTCCGGAAGCCCCTGCGCCTGAGGTACCTGCCGAATCGCCCGATCCGGTTGGCCCGCTAACCCGCACCATCCTCGCAGGTATCGCGATGCGCGCAGGCTCCACGCTGCTGAAGCGCGGGGTTGACCGCGGCATCCTCGGTGCAGCGCCCGAAGTGCTGAAGTCGGCGGCGAAGGCAGCCGGCGCCAAGGCCGCCGAAACGGCCGCGAAGGCTCCCAAGGTGAAACGCGGCATCGGCACCCGCCTCCTCACCGCCGCCGCCACGCGCATCGCCACACGTTCGGTCCCCGGTGCCATCGTCGTGGGCGGTGCGCTGCTCGCCAAGACGCTCCACAATCATCGGAAGAACCGCAAGGGTTGACCCGGACGCCCCGCATGCGCCAACAGCGCGCATGGTCCAGCCGACTCCCCAGATGTCCGACGCACTCCACCGCCGCGGCCTGATGTTCATCCTGTCTTCGCCCTCCGGCGCGGGCAAGACGACGATCTCGCGCATGTTGCTCGATGGCGATCCCGCGCTTCGCCTTTCCGTCTCCGCCACCACGCGCCCGATGCGCCCCGGCGAAGTCGACGGGAAGGACTACCACTTCGTGACGCAGGAGCAGTTCGACCGCATGGTCGAGGCGGAGCAGTTCCTCGAATGGGCGCACGTCTTCAGCCACAGCTACGGCACGCCCAAGGCCCAGGTGAAGGCCGGCCTGCGCGAAGGACAGGACTTCCTGTTCGACATCGACTGGCAGGGCACCCAGCAGCTCTACCAGAAGCTTGAGACCGACGTGGTGCGCGTGTTCCTGCTGCCCCCCAGCATCGACGAATTGCGCCGCCGTCTCACCGGTCGCGGCACGGACAGCGCAGAAGTCATCGCTGCCCGCATGGAACGCGCCCGCGCCGAAATCAGCCACTGGGACGGCTACGACTACGTTGTCGTCAACGATGATATCGACGAATGCTTCGCCAAGGTCTGCGAAATCCTCCATGCCGAACGCATGAAGCGCGCCCGGCAAACGGGGCTGATCGGCTTCGTCCGCGAACTGATGCGGCCGTGAGGCGCGCCTAACCCTCGAGCAATGCCGCCAACTGGTTCAGTTGCTGCGGCAAGGCCAGGGCTGAGCCGGCCAGCGCCTCGTCGCGCGCCGCCTGCGAAGGATAGCGCTCGTGGTAGGTCAGCAACGTCCCGCCATCCGCTTCCGCAAGGGTCACCGTTGTGATCGCCCCATCGGGGTCTTCGGCGTTGGTCCAGACGATCCGCGCATCCGGCACGACCTCGGGATAAGTCCCGTGAAACGCCATCTTGCCCGCGTCGCCGAAGGCATAGACCAGCCGGTACGAACCTCCGGTGCGGACATCGAGATCGCATTCCAGCATGGTGATCCCCGCGCCCTCAGGCATCCACCACTGGCGAAACAGCGCGGCATCTGACCACGCCTCGAACACCCGCCCGCGCGCCGCAGCCAATGTGCGGGTGATGGCCAGTTCGGTCTCCCCGATAGGCTGTCCGCCGATTTCGGCTCCGCCGCTCACGGCCACCCGGCCCGCGCCGCGTCTACCTCGGCCACCAGCACCACGCCCTTGGCCGCGCTCTTCGCCACCTCGGCATCGCTGCTCGGCGCGCAGAGCATGAACAGGTGCCGCCCTTCGGGCCCGCCCAGCATACAGGCATAGCAGGGCATCTCGCCGGTCGAGACGACCTCCAGCACCGCCCCGCCCTCGCCGATCCGCGCACATTCTGGCGCTACCGGGTTGGCAATCCAGATCGCGCCGTCCGCATCGAGCGCGATGCCATCGGGAATGCGCGGGG
The DNA here is from genome assembly GCF_007991615.1 of Novosphingobium sediminis. GTDB lineage: Bacteria > Pseudomonadota > Alphaproteobacteria > Sphingomonadales > Sphingomonadaceae > Novosphingobium > Novosphingobium sediminis. The sequence continues at coordinate 82,976 of NZ_BJYR01000015.1, forward strand.
ACGTATCCGCCCACACCCGCCGCCCCGAAAGCGCTCCGTCCGCACCGATATCGAATGCCGTCAACCGCGCGCCCAGCGTCTCGCCGATGATGAGCGTCTTGCCGTCGGGCGTGATGACAGTGCCATTGGGAAAGCTGAGGTCCGGCGCGGCAACCGAAACGCTGCCATCCGGCTGCACCATCACCAGATTGGCCTTGGGATGATCCGCCAGCACCGATGGCACGCCCCGCGCGCGCAGTTCATGGTCAAGATCGAACCCGAAGTTGCCGACGTAAGCCCGCCCCTCGGCATCGACGACCATATCGTTGCACAGATGCGCCGTCAGCTCCGCCAGATCGGCATGGACCGCCAGCCGCCCGTCAGGCCAGCGCCGCCAGACCTGCCGCTTGCGCATCGAGACGAACAGCAGCGAGCCATCCGGCATCCACCCCAGCCCCGAAGGCTGGTCATCCAGTTCCAGTTCGATCCGGTGGTCCCCCGCCAAGTCCACCGAGCGGATCGTCTGGCTGTAGAAATCGCTGAACCACAGCCGGCCTTCACGCCAGCGCGGCCCCTCGCCGAAGTGGAAACCATCAGCAAGTTGGCGCACGCTGCGAGACATGGCGGTTTACTCCCCGAGCGGGCTGATATGGTCAGCCGGAATATAGGCGTTCACGATGCCGCCATCGATCGGCAGCGGCGTGCCGATCACATAGTCGCCCGCGCGGCTGGCGAGGAAGATCGCGCCGCCCGCCATGTCTTCCAGATTGCCGATGCGCTTCAGCGGAATGCCCCGCGAAGACGCTTCTGGATTCTTGGCCGCCGCCTTGTTCATTTCCGAAGCGAAGGCGCCCGGGCAGATCGCGTTGACGATGATGTTGTCGCTCACCAGCCGCGCTGCCATGCGCCGCGTCAGGTGCACCAGTGCCGATTTCGAGGCCTGATAGCTGTAGGTCTCCCACGGGTTGACGCGCAGGCCATCGACCGAAGCAATGTTGATGACCTTGGCCGGGTGCTCGCCGGCAGCGGCCTTGAGCAGCCCGTGCAGCTTCTGGGTCAGGAAGAAGGGCGTCTTGACGTTGAGGTTCATCACCTTGTCCCAGCCCATCTCCGGGAAATCCTCGAACTCGGCCCCCCATGCGACGCCCGCGTTGTTCACGAGGATGTCGATCCGGCTTTCGCGCTGCGCGAGATCTTCGGCCAGCGCCTCGATCCCGGCGAGCGAGGAGATATCCCCCGGCAGCGCGATGCACTTTGGCCCGAGTTCGGCAGCAGTTTCCTCAACCACCGCCGCCTTGCGCGCCGTGATGTAGACCCGCTCGCAGCCCGCCGCGATGAAGCCTTCGGCAATCATCCGCCCGATCCCGCGCGAACCGCCCGTCACCACCGCAACGCGGCCTTCAAGGCTGAAAAGCTTGGCAAAATCCATCTGTCTGATCCTCAATAGCCGCTGAGCTGCGCAACGCGCTCGGCATGGTAGTTGGCATCGCCCATGAACTCGGTCAGCGCGCGCTCGCGCTTCATGTAGAGCCCGATGTCAAATTCGTCGGTCATGCCCACGCCGCCGTGCATCTGCACGCCTTCGCGCACAGCCAGATTGCACACCCGCGCGGCCTTGGCCTTGGCGACCGAAACCATCAGCTCCGCCCGTTCCGATCCGCCATCAAGCAGCTGCTGCGCCTTGATGACCACTGCTTCGGCGATCTCCAACTCCGAGTAGAGGTGCGCCGCGCGGTGCTGCAGCGCCTGGAATTCGCCGATCAGCTTGCCGAACTGCTTGCGCGTCTTGAGGTAGCCGGTTGTCATCGCGAACGCCCCGCTGCCGACGCCGGTCTGCTCCGCCGCCGCGCCGATGCGGCCCGCGCTCAGCACCTTGTTCAGCAGCGCCCGCCCGCCATCGACTTCGCCGATCACGGTCGAACCATCGAGCTCCACACCGTCAAACCGCACGTGGCTGGCCATCGAACTATCGACCAGCCGCACCGCATTGTGCCCGATGCCCGCGGCATCCTTGGGCACCGCAAACAGCGTAACGCCATCGGCATCGCTGTCGCTGCCCGAAGTCCGCGCCGCGACGATGATCGCATCGGCAGAAGTGCCGTGGATCACGAAGTCCTTAGCGCCGGTCAGGCGAAAGCCGTTGCCAGCGCGCTCGGCGCGGCAGGCGATCTTTTCGGGCTTGTGCTTTGCGCCTTCATCGATGGCGACGGCCAGCACCGTCTCGCCCGCGATAATGCCCGGCAGCCAGCGCCCGCGCAGGTCGTCCGAGGCTTCGCTCAGCGCCGTCACGCCCATCACTGATGTCGTCAGGAACGGCGAAGGCGTCAGGTTGCGCCCGATCTCGGCAAGCACGATCCCTGCTTCGACATGGCCCATCGCAAGCCCGCCATCCGCTTCGGCGGCGAGCATGCCCGTCAGGCCCATTTCGGCGAACTGCTTCCACAGCCCGTGGCCGAAGCCGTCCTTGCAATTGAAGTCGCGCCAATGGCGCAGCTGCTTCTTGATCCCGCCTTCATCGGCCATGAAGCCGGTGACGCTTTCGGCCAGCATGGCCTGATCTTCGGTATGATACAGCGGCATGGATATACTCCTAAGCCTTGAAAAACATCAGGAAACCCGAAACCCGACTCACCCCCGGGGAAACCTCCCCACCCCGCTCACCCTGAGCTTGTCGAAGAGTGCTGGCACCGCGCTCGGGCCAGATGCTTCGCCCTTCGACAAGCTCAGGATGAGCTCAGCATGAGCGGTTGGGGGGTGGACCGTGTGCTAAGCCCCCGGCAGTTCGAGAATGCGCTTGGCGACGACGTTGAGCATGACTTCGCTCGTGCCGCCCTCGATCGAGTTGGCCTTGGTCCGTAGCCAGCTGCGTGCCGGTGCCCCGCCGCGCGTTTCCTCGCTCTCCCACTCCAGCGCCGTGCTGCCGCCCGCCGCCATCAGCAGTTCGTGCCGCCGCTTGTTGAGCTCGGTCCCGGCGTACTTCATCATGTTGGGCTTGGCCGGATGCGCCTTGCCCACCTTGATTTCGTCGAGGAACTTTTCCCCGCAAGCCGCAAACGCCAGCGCATCGATATCGAACTGCGCCAGTTCAGCGCGCAGCATCGGATCGTCGAGCCCGCCCCGCGCCAGCACCTTGCCGATCGTGCTGGTCTGCTCGCCGCCGCCAGCGCCCGAGATCATCTCGCGCTCGTGGCCAAGAAGGTACTTTGCCACGTCCCAGCCGCGATTGAGCTGGCCGACGATCTGGTGCTTGGGCACCACCACGTTGTCGAAGAACGTCTCGCAGAACGGCGAGGAGCCGCTGATCAGCTTGATCGGCTTGGTCGTCACGCCCGGCGTCGTCATGTCGAACAGCAGGAACGAGATGCCCTGATAGGTGTTCGCCTTGTCCGTGCGCACCAGACAGAAGATCCAGTCGGCCTTGTCGGCATAGCTGGTCCAGATCTTCTGGCCGTTGACCACCCAGTGGTCGCCCTTGTCCTCGCCAAAGGTCTGAAGCGAAACGAGGTCAGAGCCTGAACCCGGCTCGGAATAGCCCTGACACCAGCGGATCTCGCCGCGTGCGATCTGGTTGAGGTAGAGTACCTTCTGCTCTTCGGTGCCGAACTTGAGCAGCGCCGGCCCGAGCATCCAGATGCCGAAGCTCGAAAGCGGCGGCCGCGCCCCGGCCCGCGCCAGTTCCTCGCGCCACACCTTCGCTTCCGCCGGGCTCATCCCCGCGCCGCCATAGGGCTTGGGCCAATCGGGGACGGTGAAGCCTTTGGCCGCGCAGACCTCCATCCACTGCTTCTGCGCCGCGCTCTTGAACACGAAATTGCGGCCGCCCCAGCAGATGTCGTCCTCGCCCTGCACGGGCTTCCTCATCTCTTCCGGGCAGTTCGCCTCAATCCACGCGCGGATTTCCGCGCGGAAAGCCTCAAGCTCTGACATGGCTTTTGCTCCTCTCTTAATCGAGAGGTTAAGGCGACTCGCCGCGCGCATGCAAGCACCGATTTAGCCAAGGTTTTCTGCCAATCCCGCGCCCCTTGCATGCCGTAGCGTAAAGCCGATCGGCATTGACGAAGGGCGGCTTGGGCCTAAGCTCGCGCCAAAATCAGATCAACGGAGAGGGCTACATGCGATTCCACAACAAGACCGTCGTCGTCACTGGCGCTGCATCGGGCATCGGCCGCGCCACCGCGCTGCTGTTCGCAGCTGAAGGAGCCAAGGTCTACGCCGCCGATATCGACGAGGCTGGCCTCGCGCAGACCGCCGCCGAATCGAATGGCGAAGTCCACACCGTCCGCTGCGACGTCTGCAAGTGCGAGGACATCAAGGCGCTGATGGACCGCGCCGCTGCCGAAACCGGCGGGATCGATGCCGTGTTCAACAATGCCGGCGCGGGCGGCGACATGGCCAAGATCGACGAGATCGAGCCCGAGGGCTGGGACCGCACGATGCACCTCCTGCTCCGCTCGGTGGCGTTCGGCATCCGCTATGCCGTGCCGCACATGATCGGCCGCAAGGGCGCCGCCATCGTCAACACGTCCTCGGTCGCGGCGGTTGGCCCGGGCTACTCCCCCAATGCCTATGCCGTCGCCAAGGCCGGCGTGCTCCACCTCACCAAGACGAGCGCCGCCGATCTCGCCCGCCACCAGATCCGCGTGAACGCGGTGCAGCCCGGCTTCATCAACACCAACATCTTCACCACTTCGCTCGATGTGCCGAAGGAACTCGAAGAGCAGGCCAAGGGCGCGATCCTGATGATGAGCACGGCAGCCCAGCCCGTCGCCCGCGCCGGCCAGCCGAACGATATCGGCGAGGCGGTGCTCTATCTCTGCAGCGAGGCGGCCAGCTTCGTGAACGGCACCTCGATCATCGTCGACGGCGGCCTCACCATCGGCCCGCGCCACTCGTGGGATCCGGAAGTGCCCGATCTGTTCGAGGCGCTCCGCCAGATGAAAGCTGCCGCTGAAGCGCAGGCGTCCTGAACTCGGCGCTTGATCTGGCGCAAGGTTTAACCGACAGATTAAATCAACAGACAGAAGCGGTGCCACCAAACCGCACCGCAGGAGAGACGATATGGATTTCGAACCCACCGAACGGCAGGTCTACTGGCGCAACCGCGTGCGCGATTTCATCGAGACGAACGTCCGCCCGCGCCACAAGGACTACAAGGCCGAGCAGGCCAGCGGCGGCCGCTGGAAGGTGCTGCAGGTGGTCGAGGAGGAAAAGGCCAAGGCCAAGGCCGCCGGCATCTGGAACCTGTTCATGCCGCCGAAGAACTCAGGCCACCACCACGTGGAAGATACGTTCGAGTTCGAGGGCCCCGGCCTGACCAACCTCGAATACGCCCTCTGCGCCGAGGAAATGGGCCGCATCGGCTGGGCCAGCGAAGTGTTCAACTGCTCCGCGCCCGATACCGGCAACATGGAAGTGTTCCACCGCTACGGCACGCTGGAACAGAAGGAAAAGTGGCTGCGCCCGCTGATGAACGGCGAGATTCGCTCAGCCTTCCTGATGACCGAGCCGCTCGTCGCCTCCTCGGACGCGACCAACATCGAAACGCGCATGGTCCGCGAGGGCGATGAATACGTCATCAACGGCCGCAAGTGGTGGTCCTCGGGCCTCGGCGATCCGCGCTGCAAGATCGCCATCGTCATGGGCAAGACCGACACTTCGGCCAAGCGTCACCAGCAGCAGTCGCAGGTGCTCGTCCCGATGGACGCGCCGGGCGTCAACATCCTGCGCCACCTGCCTGTCTTCGGCTACGATGATGCGCCGCACGGCCACATGGAAGTGCAGCTCGAAAACGTCCGCGTCCCCGTCTCCAACGTCGTCCTCGGCGAAGGTCGCGGGTTCGAGATCGCGCAAGGCCGCCTCGGGCCGGGCCGCATCCACCACTGCATGCGCACCATCGGCGTCGCCGAAGAAGCGCTCGCCAAGATGGCCAAGCGCCTCCAGTCGCGCATCGCGTTCGGCAAGCGGATTTCCGAGCACTCGGTGTGGGAAGAGCGCATCGCCCGCGCCCGTATCGATATCGAGATGACCCGTCTGCTCTGCCTCAAGGCGGCAGACATGATGGACAAGGTCGGCAACAAGGCCGCCGCGCTCGAAATCGCAATGATCAAGGTGCAGGCGCCCAACATGGCGCTGCGCATCATCGATGACGCGATTCAGGCCCACGGCGGCGGCGGCGTTTCGGAAGACTTCGGCCTCGCCGAAGCCTATGCCCACCAGCGTACGCTGCGTCTTGCCGATGGCCCGGATGAAGTCCACGCCCGCGCCGTCGCCCGCATCGAATATGCGCGCCACACCGATCTGCCGAGCGATCCGGGCTTCAGCTCGGGCGATATGGCAATCTCGCGCTAGGACGATCAGACCCGTTCCGGTCTTCCCCCTCCCCGTGAGGGGAGGGCCGGGGAGGGGCGTTCGGCGTCTCGGAAAGGCAGTACGCCCCCACCCAGCCTCCCCCTCACGGGGGAGGAGCCGCACAGTCGGAGAATACGACAATGAAAGCCGCCATCCTCGAAGCCGCCGGCCAGCCGCTCGTCATCGACCAGCTCACGGTGTCGAAGCCCGGCCCGCACGAAGTGCTGATCCGCACCGCCGCCTGCGGCCTGTGCCATTCGGACCTGCACTTCATCGAAGGCACCTATCCGCATCCGATGCCATGCGTCGGCGGGCATGAGGCGGCTGGCATTGTCGAGGAAGTCGGCAGCGAAGTGCGCACGGTGAAGAAGGGCGATGCCGTCGTCACCTGCCTTTCCGCCTTCTGCGGCCACTGCGAATTCTGCGTCACGGGCCGTATGTCGCTCTGCCTCGGCGGCGATACGCGCCGCCGCCCCGGTGAGGCGCCGCGCCTCACGCGCTCGAGCGACGGCAGCGTCGTCAACCAGATGCTCAATCTCTCGGCCTTCGCCGAAATGATGCTGATCCACGAACACGCCTGCGTCGCGATCAATCCCGAAATGCCGCTCGATCGCGCCGCCGTCATCGGCTGCGCCGTCACCACCGGCGCGGGCACGATCTTCAACGCCTGCAAGGTCACGCCGGGTGAAACCGTCGCCGTGATCGGCTGTGGCGGCGTCGGCCTTGCCACGATCAACGCCGCCAAGATCGCCGGTGCAGGCCGCATCATCGCCGCCGATCCCATGCCCGAAAAGCGCGAACTCGCGATCAAGCTCGGCGCCACCGATGTGATCGATGCGCTCGATCCCGATGCCGCCAAGCAGATCCAGGAAATGACCAAGGGCGGCGTCCACCACGCCATCGAAGCCGTCGGCCGGCCGGCCTCGGGCGATCTCGCCGTCGCCTCGCTGCGCCGCGGTGGCACTGCAACGATCCTCGGCATGATGCCGCTGGGTCACAAGGTCGGCCTCTCGGCGATCGATATGCTCTCGGGCAAGAAGCTGCAGGGCGCGATCATGGGCGGCAACCACTTCCCGGTCGATCTCCCGCGCCTCGTCGATTTCTACATGCGCGGCCTGCTCGATCTCGACAGCATCATTGCCGAGCGCATCCCCCTCGAAGGCATCAATGAAGGCTTCGAGAAGATGAAGGCCGGCCACTCCGCGCGCTCGGTCATCGTCTTCGACTAATCCAATCAACAGGCCACACCGGGTCACGCTCAGGATAGACGGATGGGGAAGTGCTGCCGCACATTCCTCACCAACGGGAAAGACCAATGACAGAAGCCATCGACGCACAGGCCGCCTTCACCGGCACCGTCATCCCCGAAGGGGCTGACAAGCTTGACGAAACGAAGCTCACCGCATGGTTCGAGGCGAATGTCGCCGGCTTCCAGGGCCCGCTCTCCGTCTCGAAATTCAAGGGCGGCCAATCGAACCCGACCTACAAGATCGACGCGCCTTCCGGCCCCTACGTCCTGCGCCGCAAGCCTTTCGGCAAGCTGCTCCCCTCGGCCCACGCGGTAGACCGCGAATACAAGGTGCAGGCCGCGCTTGCCGGCACCGGGTTCCCGGTCGCCACGCAATATGGCCTGTGCACCGATGATGTTGTCGTCGGCTCGTGGTTCTACGTGATGGGCTGCGTCGATGGCCGCACGATCTGGGACGGCGCCATGCCCGGCGCCACTCCCGAGGAACGCCGCGCGACCTACTTCGCGATGGTCGATACCCTCGCGGCGCTCCACAACGTCGACGTGGACTCGGTCGGCCTCTCCGATTTCGGCAAGCCCGGCAACTACTTCGGCCGGCAGGTCGACCGCTGGACCAAGCAGTACCGCCTTTCCGAGACCGAACGCATGGAGCCGATGGAGCGCCTGATCGAATGGCTCCCGCGCACCCTGCCCGAACAGACCCGCACCAGCGTCGTCCACGGTGACTACCGCATCGACAACATGATCTTCGCCCACGGCGAGCCTAAGCCGCTGGCCGTGCTCGACTGGGAGCTTTCGACGCTGGGCGATCCGCTCGCCGATTTCACCTACCTGTGCATGGCATGGTCAACCGAAAACGGTGGCCGCTCTGGCGTGATGGACCTTGATCGCAAGGCGCTCGGCATTCCCGAACTCGATGAAGTCGTCGCGCGCTACTGCGAGAAGACCGACCGCGACGGCCTGCCCGGCATGGACTGGTACCTCGCCTACAACTACTTCCGCCTCGCCGGAATTATCCAGGGTATCAAGAAGCGCTACCTCGACGGCACCGCCAGCAGCGCGCACGCCAAGGCAATGTCCGACCGCGTCGGCCCTCTCGCAGACACGGCATGGGAATACGCGCTGAAGGCCGGCGCATAAGCCATATCCTCCCCGTTCCGCAGGAATGGGGAGGTGGAGGGTGACGGGTAGGATCGGGCACCAGACCCGCGAAAGGACGAGGATGAACGAAGCGACCGCGCGTGCCCCCAATACCCAGCCCTTGGGCCTCGTGCTCGCCGTCCTGCTCGTCGTCTACGTCTTCAATTTCCTCGATCGCCAGATCGTCAACATCCTCGCCGAACCGATCCGCCGCGACCTGGGCCTCTCCGATACGCAGATCGGCCTGATGACGGGGATCGCCTTCGCCGCGTTCTATACGTTCCTCGGCATTCCCATCGCCCGCTTTGCCGACAAGCCTTCGACCAACCGCGTCGGGCTAATTGCCGGGGCGCTCATCGTGTGGTCCGGAATGACGGCGCTGTGCGGGCAGGCGCAAAGTTTCCTGCAATTGCTGCTCGCCCGTATCGGGGTCGGCGTGGGTGAGGCAGGATGTTCGCCTGCCGCCCATTCGCTGATTGCCGATCTCGCCCCGCCGGAGAAGCGCGCCTCGGCGATGGCGATATATGCGTTGGGGATTCCAGTCGGCACCTTGCTCGGCATGCTGATCGGCGGCTTCCTTGCTGATACCTATGGCTGGCGCGCGGCATTCGTTGTGGTCGGCCTCCCCGGCATCCTGCTGGCCGGTGCGGTCATGCTGCTGCTGCGCGATCCGCGCAGCGCCGCCGCCGTGCGCGCCGCATCCACGGCCCAGCCGCGGACTCTGTCCAATCGCGAGGCCCTGGCCGAAATCCTCGGCTCACGCGCCTATGTCCTGCTCGTCGCGGCAGGCTCCGCAGCGGCGTTCCTCAGCTATGGCAAGGCCACCTGGACGACGATCTTCTTCCAGCGCACCCACGGCCTCAGCGCGGGGGAAACCGGCTTCTGGTTCGGCATCTGGGGCGGCATTGCCGCGATCATCGGCACTTTTGCGGGCGGCTGGCTGGCCGACCGCTTCGGCAAGGTCAATCGCCAGCATGTGCTGACAGCCCCCGCCATCGGCTTTGCCCTAGCGGTGCCGCTCGCCATCGCGTCCTATTTCATGACCGATTGGCGCTGGGCCCTCGCGCTGCTGATGATCCCCACGCTGCTCAATTCGCTCTATTACGGCCCCTGCTTTTCGAGCGCACAGGGCCTCGTGAAGCCCGAAGCCCGCGCGATGGCGAGCGCCGTCCTGCTGTTCAGCCAGAACCTGATCGGGCTGGGCCTCGGCCCCTTGTTCTTCGGAATGCTGTCAGACTGGATCAAGCCAGTGGCCGGCGACGAAAGCGTGCGCTGGGTGCTCTACGGCGCCGCCGTAATCGGTTTCGTCCCGGCCTGGTTCTTCTGGCGCGCATCGCTGCGCCTCAACGAGGAACTCGACAAGAAAGGGCCGTAAGCGCACGCCGCGCCCACGGCCCCTTCCGTCACACCATCACTTGCCCAGCGGGATGCGGAAGCCCAGCGAGACCAGTGACTGGCGGCTCTTCGCATCAAGATTCGCCGGAACCAGATCGAGCGCCATGCGCGTCTTGCCGCCGTCGCGGTAGTTGTACTGGCCGAACAGCTCGAACTTCGGACCCAGCTTGTAGGTCGCGCCGGCCATCAGCTGCCACGCGAAGTTGGTGTCCTTGGCCTGCCCGACGTCGATGTTGGAGGGGCGGTAGTCGAACTTCGTTTCCTGCACGCCGATGCCGCCGCCAACGTAGGGCTGGAAGCTCCCGCCGTGGTTGAAGTCATAGTAGGCGTTCACGAAGCCCGCGATGCCGCGCTGGCTGCCAATGCCGCTGTCGACCACCTGGCCCACGGTCGAACCCACCGTCGGCCCGCGCGTCAGGACCGATGCGTCCACGGCATCGATGTTGGTGCCGCCCACGGTCACGCCGCTGTGGCGCCGCACATTGGCGCGCGTGAAGGCGAATTCACCTTCGATTCGGAAGCCGTTGTCGAAGCGGTGGCCGATCTGCGCCGCGAAGTTGTAGCCCACGTCGAAGCTCGTCTTCCAGCCGAGCGGCGTACCTGCGGGAATCGCGGGATAGGCCGGCGCAGCAGTCGTCGCAGGAACATCCGAAGTGAATGTACCGGTATTATTCGAATTATGCGGAGCCGAAATACCTGCAGATACGCCGACATATGTCTGCGCATTTGCATTATTTGCCATAGCCACAGCAAAGCATGCCGCAGCAAGCGGCAGATACTTTTTCCTCATTTCGCAACCCTTTCTTGATTTTAACACGGTCATGCCAGCAATATTTCGAAATTTCTTCGAGTCATAACTGGCTGTGATCGTGGTGTTTTGTCGATAGTCCTGCTGCCTGTACGGAAAATGAACGGCGCGATGAGCTGTGTGTGCCTGCGCCAAGTGGATGCGTTGGCAGCATTTCCGCGCGAAAGGTGTGTCGAAAATGCGTCAGTCGTCCCCCACGCTTGCCCCCGCGCGGCAATCCGCATTAGGGCAGCCGCCATGGCCATCACCGTCGCCGCGCTCTATCGCTTCGCCCGCTTTGCCGAGCCCGCAACCCTGCGCGCGCCGCTGCTGAGCTTGTGCGAAGACGCCGGGATCAAGGGCACCCTCATCCTCGCGCGCGAGGGCATCAACGGCACCATCGCCGGCAGCACAGAGGGCATCGCAAGCGTGCTCGATCACCTCCGCGCGCTGCCCGGCTGCGCCGATCTCGACGTGAAGTTTTCGGAAGCCGCCACCATGCCCTTCGGCCGCCTCAAGGTCCGCCTGAAGCGCGAGATCGTCACGATGGGCGAACCGGACATCGACCCGCTGGCGAGCGTCGGCACCTACGTTGCCCCGCACGATTGGAACGCGCTCATCAGCGATCCGGAAACCATCGTGATCGACACGCGCAACGATTACGAGGTCGCCGTCGGCACGTTTGCGAATGCGATCAACCCGCAAACGCGCTCCTTCCGCGAATTCCCCACATGGTTCCGCGCCGAACGCGAACGCCTGCTCGGAAGCGGCAAGGCCCCCAAGGTCGCCATGTTCTGCACCGGCGGCATCCGCTGCGAAAAGTCCACCGCCTTCCTCAAGGCCGAGGGCGTCGAGGATGTCTACCACCTCAAGGGCGGCATCCTGCGCTATCTTGAGGACGTGCCTGCTGCACAAAGTCTCTGGCAAGGCGAATGCTTCGTGTTCGACGAACGCGTCGCCCTCGGCCATGGACTGACCGAGGGCGAGCATTCGCTCTGCAAAAGCTGCGGCCGCGCGGTGGCGGTAGGCGAATGCTGCCCTTGCGCCAACGACTGACCTGCCCCTCCCCCGCTCGGGGGAGGCTGGGTGGGGGTGCGCAGCGCTGGAAGGGCAAACGCCGTACCCCCTCCCCGCCGGGGAGGGGAGCATAACAAGTTACTCGGTCACAAACGTCAGCGCCCCGTCACCCTCATCAATCCGCACCGTGCTGCCATCGGGGATTTCCCCGCCCAGCAACCGCTCGGCCAGCGGATCCTGCACATAGCGCTGCACCGCGCGCTTGAGCGGCCTTGCGCCATAGATCGGATCATAGCCCACCCGGCCCAGCCAGCGCTTCGCCGCCTCGGTCAGGTCGATCACGATCTTGCGCTCCTTCAGCAGCGCCTGCACCCGCGCCACCTGCAGATCGACGATCGGCGCCATGTGCTCGTGCCCAAGCCGGTGGAACAGGATGATCTCGTCCAGCCGGTTCAGGAACTCCGGCCGGAAGTGCGCGCGCACCACGTCCATCACCTGCGGCTCGACAACCGAGACGTCCTGCCCTTCCTCAAGGTTCGCCAGATACTGGCTACCCAGGTTCGACGTCAGCACGATCAGCGTGTTGGTAAAGTCCACCACGCGTCCCTGACCATCGGTCAGGCGGCCATCGTCGAGCACTTGCAGCAGCACGTTGAACACGTCCTGATGCGCCTTCTCCACCTCGTCGAACAGCACGACCTGATAGGGCCGCCGCCGCACCGCCTCGGTCAGCACGCCGCCTTCATCATAGCCGACATAGCCCGGAGGCGCGCCGATCAGCCGGCTCACGGAGTGCTTCTCCATGAACTCCGACATGTCGATGCGCACCATCGCGTTGTCGTCGTCGAACAGGAAGCCCGCGAGCGCCTTTGTCAGTTCGGTCTTGCCCACGCCCGTGGGGCCAAGGAACAGGAACGAGCCCAGCGGCCGGTTCGGATCCTGCAGCCCGGCCCGCGCGCGGCGCACCGCCTTGGAAACCGCGACCACCGCATCGCGCTGGCCGATCACCCGCTTGCCAATGATCTCTTCCATCTTGAGCAGCTTCTCGCGCTCGCCCTGCAGCATCCGCTCGACCGGCACCCCGGTCCAGCGGCTGACCACCCCCGCGATGTCGTCCGCCGTCACTTCCTCGCGCAGCAGGGCGTTCTCCGCCATGCCCTGCGCTTCGGCCAGCTGCTTCTCGAGCTCGGGAATCCGGCCATAGGCGAGCTCACCCGCCTTGCCGAGATCGCCCTGCCGCTGCGCCTGATCCAGCTCGATCCGCGCCGCATCGAGCGCTTCCTTGATCTTGCCTTCCGCCGCGATCTTGTCGCGCTCGTTCTGCCAGCGCGTGGTGAGCTCGGCAGACTGCTGCTCCAGATTGGCGAGTTCCTCGCGCAGCGCGGCCAGCCGGTCCTTCGAGGCCGTGTCGCTTTCCTTGGCGAGCGCCATTTCCTCGATCTTCAGCTGGATGATCCGCCGGTCGAGGTTTTCGATCTCCTCGGGCTTGCTCTCCACTTCCATGCGCAGGCGGCTGGCGGCTTCGTCCATCAGGTCGATGGCCTTGTCCGGCAGAAAGCGGTCCGCGATGTAGCGGTTGGACAGCGTCGCCGCCGCCACGATCGCGCCGTCGGTGATCCGCACGCCGTGGTGCAGCTCGTACTTCTCCTTGAGCCCGCGCAGGATCGAGATGGTGTCCTCCACCGTCGGCTCGCCCACGAACACCGGCTGGAACCGCCGCTGCAGCGCCGGGTCCTTCTCGACGTACTTCTGGTACTCGTCGAGCGTCGTCGCGCCGATGCAATGCAGTTCGCCGCGCGCCAAGGCAGGTTTCAGCAGGTTGCCCGCATCCATCGCGCCTTCGGATTTGCCCGCGCCGATCAGCGTGTGCATCTCGTCGATGAACAGGATGATCTCGCCTTCCGCGCCCTTCACTTCGTCGAGCACGGCCTTCAGCCGCTCCTCGAACTCGCCGCGATACTTCGCGCCCGCGATCAGGCTGCCCATATCGAGCGCCATCAGGCGGCGGTCCTTGAGGCTGTCGGGCACGTCGCCATTGGCGATGCGCAGCGCAAGGCCTTCCGCAATTGCGGTCTTGCCCACGCCGGGCTCGCCGATCAGCGCCGGGTTGTTCTTGGTGCGCCGCGCAAGAATCTGGATGGTGCGGCGGATTTCCTCGTCGCGCCCGATCACGGGGTCAAGCTTGCCCTCGCGCGCCGCTTCGGTCAGGTCGCGGGCATACTTCTTCATCGCGTCATAGGCGTTCTCCGCCCCCGCGCTGTCCGCCGTGCGGCCACCACGAAGGGCCGCAATCGCCGCCTCCAGCGCCTGCGCCGTCACGTTCGCGGTCTTGAGCGCCTGCCCCGCCGCCGTCGTGGTCGCCAGCGTCAGCGCGACGAGCATCCGCTCGACAGTCACATAAGCGTCGCCGCTCTTCGCCGCGATCTGCTCGGCGGAATCGAGCACGCGCACGGCATCATTATCGAGACCAGGCGTCTGCTGCGCCCCGCCGCCGGAAACCGCCGGAATCTTCGCGAGCGCCTTGTCCACTTCAGCAAGCGCGATCGAAGCGGTGCCGCCAGCGCGCTGGATCAGGCCCGATGCCATGCCCTCGCTGTCTTCCAGCAGGGCCTTGAGCACGTGTTCGGGGCCGATCCGCTGGTGGCTGTTGCGGATGGCAACGGTTTGCGCCGCCTGCAGGAAGCCCTTGGCGCGGTCGGTGAATTTTTCGAGGTTCATGGCGTGAACGTCCTCCTATGGCCCCAGAAGTAGTGTGTCATTTCGGCCACACAAGGAGCTGGATCAAAATTCCCCTGCAGTTCGTCGAAGCCTTAATGCATCCGTTCTGCACTTCCGAGGCGCGCCGGACTGCCAATTGTCCTTGACCAGCCGGAAACCGAGCGGGCGACCCGTCGGCGTCACTGCGCCGTTCGTCGGGCGCTGGCTGTCCTACGCCGGATGAAGCCGCTATGGATGAGAAGATGACCTCTGGCCGCAATCACCTGCCCGACCTCGTGATCGATAAGGTCGATCAAAATCACACCATTGATCGAATGCAGTTACTCCCCAGGACAGTGTCAACTGTGTCAACTTGCGCCTCCGGCCCCCGGCCATCAGCCCCGCCCCTGAGGGCAAGCGGCGCCAAAACCGATTTTGCTTCTGTTCAGCCAGCCCGTGCTCTGAAACAGAGCGCCCATCCCTCCCAGCGTGGCCGCCGTCCGGCAGGCCGCCCCAGCCGCAGGATCACCATGAACCGCTCTTTGATGGCCTCCCTCCTTGCGCTTCCCGTCCTGCTCGCCGCTGTCCCGGCGCTCGCGGCCGATCCCGCCGCCCCCCAGATCAAGGCCGCGCCGGTCGCCGATCTCGTCAAGGCGGTGGACATTCCCTACGAGCGCTTCACGCTCCCCAACGGCCTCACTGTCCTCGTTCACACGGATCGCAAGGCGCCGGTCGTCGCGCTGTCGGTATGGTACAAGGTCGGTTCCAAGAACGAGCCGCGCGGCAAGACCGGCTTTGCCCACTTGTTCGAGCACCTGATGTTCAATGGCTCGGAAAACGCGCCGGATGATTACTTCGGTCCGCTCAAGGAAGTCGGCGCGACCGACGCCAACGGCACGACCTGGTTCGACCGCACCAACTACTACGAGACCGTGCCGACCGGCGCGCTCGACCGCGCGCTGATGCTCGAAAGCGATCGCATGGGCCACCTGCTCGGCGCGGTGACGCAGGAGAAGCTCGATAACCAGCGCGGCGTCGTCCAGAACGAGAAGCGGCAGGGCGACAATGCGCCCTTCGGTCTGATCGAATACGAAGAGTACGAGACGCTCTACCCCGCCGGAAATCCTTATCACCACACCACCATCGGCTCGATGGCAGACCTCGACAGCGCCAGCCTCGCCGATGTGAAGGGCTGGTTCCGCGATCACTACGGCCCCAACAACGCGATCCTCGTGCTGGCTGGCGACATCGATACGGCCACCGCCAAGGCGAAGGTGGAAAAGTGGTTCGGCGCCATCCCCGCTGGCCCGGCCGTCCAGCCGGTCAACGTTCCCGTGCCCACGCTCCCCGCGCCCATCACCCGTACCGTGCAGGACCGCGTCGCCACCACCCGCGTCTACCGGATGTGGGCGATCCCCGGCCTCGACAACCCGGATTACCTGCCGCTGCAGGTCGGAGGCCTGATCCTCGGCGGCCTTGCCAGTTCGCGCCTCGACGACGCGCTTGTGCGCGGCGCGCAAACTGCCGTGGCCGCCTCCGCCCACGCCGACGTCTTCGCGCAGGGCGGGCAGTTCGTGATGGAAGCCGATGTGAAGCCCGGTGCTGATCCCGCCAAGGTCGGCGCCGCGCTCGATTCCGAGCTCACGCGCCTGATGACCGACGGCCCGACGGCGGACGAACTCGCCCGCGCCGCGACCACATTCGCCGCCAGCGAAATCCGCTCGCTCGAATCGGTGGGCGGCGGGGGCAAGGCCTCCACGCTCGCCGAAGGCCTGCTCTACTCGGGCGATCCCGCGAACTACCGCAAGGAACTCGAAGCCGCCGCAAAGCTCACCCCCGCCGCGGTGCGCGATGCGCTCGCCAAGTGGCTGAAGCGTCCGGTCTTTGCGCTTACCGTCGTCCCCGGCGAACGCACCGGCAGCGGCGAGGCGCGCGGCGGCGATGCGGCGCTGCCTCCTGCCGTCGCCGCACCCGCCGTCATGGCCGCCGCGGCCACCACTCCGGATGCGGATCGCAGCAAGATTCCACCAGCGGGCGACGTTCCCACCCTCGATTTCCCCGCCATCGAGCGGACCAGCCTCAAGAACGGTATCAAGGTCGTGTTCGCGCGCCGCAGCGCGGTACCGATCGTGTCGGTGCGCGTCTCGTTCGATGCCGGCTACGCTGCCGATCCGCTCGGCGCGCGCGGCACCACGGCGCTGCTGCTGCGCCTGATGAACGAGGGCACCACCAGCCTCAATTCCTCCGCGCTCGCCCGTGCCAAGGAAACGCTCGGCGCTTCGATCAGCGGCGTCGGCCTGCCCGATTCGACCGCGTTCGAACTCAACGCCCTCGTCCCCAACCTCGCCCCTTCGCTCGATCTCCTTGCGGACTATGTGCGCCATCCCGCGCTCGATGCGGCAGAGCTTGAGCGCGTGCGCGCCCAGCAGCTCACGACGATCCGGGCCGAGCGGACCGATCCCTATTCGCTTGCCAGCCGCACGCTCTACCCGGCGATCTACGGCCCGACGCATCCCTACGGCTATGCCCCCAGCGGCACGGGCGAAGCAGAGGTCGTGAGGAAGCTGACGCGCGCCGATCTCGCCGCATTCCACGCCCGCTGGCTCCGGCCGGACCGCGCGACGGTCTACGTCGTGGGCGATACCACGCTCGCCGATGTCGTTCCCTTGCTCGAGAAGAGCTTTGGCAACTGGCCATCCAATCGCATGGCCCCGCCGGTGAAGGACTTCTCGGCGCCCATCCCGACACCGCGGCCACGCATCGTGCTGATCGACCGCCCCGGCTCACCGCAGTCGATGATTCTCGGCGGAGAGGTGATCGCGGCGAAGGGCACCGACGATACCGTTACCCTGCGCACCGCCAACGACGTGCTCGGCGGCGATTTCCTCAGCCGCATGAACACCAACCTGCGCGAAACCAAGGGCTGGTCCTACGGGGTTTCCAGCCTCATCAACGACCGTGCCGACCGCCTGCTGTTTGCCGTCTACGCGCCCGTCCAGACCGACCAGACCGGCCCCTCGATCCGCGAACTGCAGGGTGAGATGACGCGCTATCTCGGCACCAAAGGCACCACGCCGGAGGAAACCGCGCTCGCCACCCAGGGCAGCGCGCGCGAACTCCCCGGCGCGTTCGAAACCTCGGGCGCGGTGCTCG
Organism: Novosphingobium sediminis; assembly: GCF_007991615.1. Taxonomy (GTDB): domain Bacteria; phylum Pseudomonadota; class Alphaproteobacteria; order Sphingomonadales; family Sphingomonadaceae; genus Novosphingobium; species Novosphingobium sediminis. The sequence goes on from NZ_BJYR01000015.1 coordinate 100,741, forward strand.
AAGGGATCGCCAAGATCGAGACCTACAAGCGGCCCGACACCTACTACCAGTCGCTACCCGCCCGATACCGCACCATGACGCCCGCCGATCTCGATGCGGCTGCACGCAAGATCATCGAGCCGAAAAACATGGTGTGGGTGGTGGTCGGCGATGCCGCGAAGGTACGGGCGCAACTCGATGGCCTCGGCCTGCCGGTGGAGGTGGTGAAGGGGGAGTAACGGAGCTCGTTTTCCGGTCCTATGACGGCTTCGCGATGGGCATGACGCGGAACGAGACGTTGTCCATCAGCGCGGCTGCCTTGGCATTGTCGCGCTCGAAGTAGAACAGCGCAGGCGCTTCAAACACGATCAGTTGCAGCTGGTCGTGGACGATCGCCGCCGTCGCTACGCCCTTGTACTTCAGGTTGCTGCCGTCGCGAACATAGTCGTAGTGGATTCGCACCGCATCGCTGCCGCCCATCTTGACGGGTTCGATCTTTGACGTCGTGAACACCACGGCATTGCGGCCCACGCGCCAGGTTCGCTCGAACAGATCAGGCAGATCGGCAAGCTGCATCGTGGATGCGAACTTGGGGAGCGGATTGTCCTTCTTGTTGAACTCGGTCAGCAGCGGCTTGCCCGATTGAATATCGCCAGCCGCATAGAGTTCGTTGAGGGCAATCCCGTCGAGGGTCCATTGCTCGGACCCCTTGATAGGGCCCCAGGTGACCCGATTCCATTCCGCAGGCGCCGTGATCACCATCGAGGTCTTGCCCACGATGATCTGCTCGCCAGGCTTGACCAACTTCCACGCCGCCGCCGGAGTAACCACGGCAAAAGCCATTGCGGCAACGAGCGCCAGCCGGATGTGTGCCTTCATGGGGTCTCTCCAATCATCATGGCCATCATGGCCCGGTCCGGTGCGTCCGGAGTGCGTTTGAGATAATCTCGCAGATCGGCCTTGCCCTGCTCGACCTGCCCCAGCTTGAGCCGGACCAGCCCGCGTCCGCGCCATGCTTGCGGCGGCGCATCGGGTGATGTGGCCGCGGCGGAATAGAACGCGTCCGCCTTCTCGAAATCGCCCGGCTGCGCATGGCTGCGATAGAGATCACCGCGCGCGACAAGCAGCGCGGGCGAGCCGGTACGCTCCGCAAGCGCCGCAATCAGCACATCGCTCGCGCCGAAATCATTGAGCTTTATCTGATCTTCGAGAAAGCCCGGCATCCAGCTTGCAAGCGCAGCCTGATAGCGGTCCTTTCCGGTCTCGGCCCCCGGGGCCTGCTTGGCGGCTTCCGCTTCGCTGTAGGCGATGCGCTCCGAAAGCGCGGGATGGCTACCGTCAGCCTTGTCATCCTTCAGCGTGCGCGACTTGCGTTTGCGTTCCACCGCGGTCGCATCCCATTCGGCGCGGAACAGCTTCCACGGTGCTGAAACCTCGCTGAGAGCATATCCGGCAGAGGCGAGCCGCGTGAGGCCGTCCATATCCGCCTCACGCTCCATGTCGCGTGAGTAGTTCGAAAGCCCGCTGGTAACGCTTCCGACGGCCAGAAGGCCAATGCCGGTCATCGCGAGCCACAGCGCGGCACTCCCCTTCTTCTTGACCTCGCGGAACCACAGCAGCGCGTGGCGATGCTCGTAGTGGGCAAATTCATGACCGAGTACTGCGGCAAGCTGAGCCTCGCTGGTGATATGCAGAAGCATACCGCTGTTGATCAGCATCATGCCGTTGGGCGCCATTGATGCATTGGGCTCTGTCGTCCGCGCGATGTATATCCGAGCCGCCCCGCAGCGTGTTTCCCCGACCGTCCTGCACAGCACCGACCGGATATAGGCCTGCAATGCGGGGTCAGTAATCAACTGCGGGGAATTCCTGATCCGCCGCTCGACCTCATCCATCTCCATCCACAAGCCCTGCTCTTCGGTGCCCTCCGGCGAGTAGGGAATCGCGACTGTCGGCGTGGTGGCCGGCGCAGGCGGAGCGAGCGGTGCAGTCGTGGCATACACCGGCTGCACCACAGCAGCCGTGGCGCAGGCAAGGCATATCAGGCGATGGCGGAATGCGCGCACGAGTTGAATCGCCTCAGCGTGCGGGAGCCAATGCCGGCGCGGGAAGCGCTGGTTTGCTGCCCGGGAAACCGGCAAGCAGCTGACCGACCCGCTTGGTCGCGCCAACGGCCTCACGCGGATCGCCGCCCATCGCAATGTCAGAGTTGAACCAGACGACATCGCCGGTCCGCAGGTTGACCAGCGCGGCATAACCTTCGTGGACACCAGACGCGACCGCGACGCCCCACATTGCGGCGAAAATCATCGCTGTCTTGCGGCCAGCGCTTCCGTAAGCGTCGTGCGTATAGAAGAACAAGCCGTAATCGGCCCCGGTGAGATCCGCGAACCGGCTCATGCCCGGACCCAGTGTCCAATCCATCCGCCAGCGCTTCGACGGATTCTCCGGTGTTCTCGGTTCCAGCTTGGTGGGAAGGCGATCACCGAACAGGCCGTGAAGCCTGACCGAACTGGACACCGCAACGAAGAGCGCCCGGTAAGAATCGAAGAGTTCGGCATCGGTGCCCTGAAAATCGTTCAGGAACTCAAGCTTGAGGCCGAGCGCGGAGGCCTGCGATTTCATCTCGTTGGCGATATTGGTGCGCGCAGCTTCGGTCCATTCGACGTTGGGCTCATCCTGCCCGGTGCTGCGAAGCGTACCCACCTGCACATCGGGTCGGAACACGACAATCCGCGTCGATTGGGCTTCGGGAAACGAGAACCCTTCTTTCAGCAGCGACCCTGCATGAGCCGTACCCGCAGACAGAAACATCGCAGCAGCAAACACGCCGCCTACAATCACGCGAACCAGATTAGCCAACATCGCGGCCCTCCCCCCAACCGATTTGGTAGAGGATCAGGCCTGATTGGCAAGCAGGAATAAACCCGAACCGGCACTCATGCGGTTCGGCGATGCAGGTTACCCCAGCTTCGCCTTCAGCACTTCGTTGACGAGCCCAGGGTTGCCCTTGCCCTGCATGGCCTTCATCGTCTGGCCGACGAAGAAGCCGAACAGGGCTTCCTTGCCGCCCTTGTACTGCTCGACCTTGTCGGCATTCGCAGCGAGCACGGCATCAACCGCAGCTTCGATCGCGCCGGTGTCGGAGGTCTGCGTCAGGCCCTCGCGCTCGACGATCACGCCGGGGGCGTCGCCCGTCTCCAGCATCTTTTCGAGCACCTGCTTGGCCGCGCTGCCCGAAATCGTGCCCTTGCCGACGAGCGCCAGCAATTCGCCGCCCGCTTCGGGGCTGACGGGGCTCTCGGCGAGGCCCTTGCCCAGCTTGTTGAGTGCGCCGAACAATTCCGAGGTCAGCCAGTTCGCCGCCTGCTTGGCGACTTCGCTTTCCGGCTTGCCCTGCTTCGCCGCGCTTTCAGCGAGCAGCGCCTCGAACCAGCGCGAGGTTTCGACTTCGGCGGTCAGCACGCCCGCGTTATAGGCTGAGAGGCCCAGCACGCTCTCGTAGCGGTGGCGCTTCGCGTCGGGCAGTTCGGGCAGGCTGGCGCGGCATTCCTCGAGGAACGCGTCGTCCAGTTCCACCGGCAGCAAGTCCGGATCGGGGAAGTAGCGGTAGTCGTGCGCGTCTTCCTTGCTGCGCATCGAGCGGGTCTCGTTGCGGTCCGGATCGTAGAGCCGGGTTTCCTGCACGATCTTGCCGCCATCTTCGAGGACAGCGACCTGCCGCTTCGCTTCCTGCTCCACCACGGCCATCACGAAGCGCACCGAGTTCACGTTCTTTGTCTCGGTCCGCGTGCCGAACGGCTCTCCGGGCTTGCGCACAGAGACGTTGACGTCCGCGCGCATCGAGCCCTGATCCATGTTGCCATCGCAGCTGCCGACATAGCGCAGAATCGTGCGCAGCTTCGACAGGTATGCCCCGGCTTCGGCGGGCGAGCGCATGTCCGGACGGCTGACGATTTCCATGAGCGCCACGCCCGAGCGGTTCAGGTCGACGTAAGACATTGTCGGGTGCTGATCGTGCATCAGCTTGCCCGCGTCCTGCTCGACGTGGATGCGCTCGATCCCGATGGTCTTAGTGCTCTCGGGGTTCTTGTCGTCGAGCTGCACCTCGATCGCGCCCTCGCCCACGATGGGGTGGTAGAGCTGGCTGATCTGGTAGCCCTGCGGCAAGTCCGCGTAGAAGTAGTTCTTCCGATCGAAGCGCGACCACTTGTTGATCTGCGCATTGATCGCAAGGCCGGTGCGCACCGCCTGACGGATACATTCCATGTTGGGCACGGGCAGCATGCCGGGCATCGCCGCATCGACGAGGCTGACCTGCGTGTTGGGCTCCGCGCCGAACGCGGTCGCCGCGCCCGAGAAGAGCTTCGCCTGCGTGCTGATCTGCGCGTGGACTTCAAGGCCGATCACGACCTCCCATTCGCCGGTTGCGCCCTGAATACGATAGTCGCTCATGCTTACCACCACTTGGCCGGACGCGCGGTGAACCCGGCGCGGCTTTCGATTGCCAGACCCGCATCGAGTACGCCCTGCTCATCGAACGGGCGGCCGATCAGCTGGAGCCCCAGCGGCAGGCCCTGCCGGTCGAGACCCGCAGGCACGGACATGGCGGGGAGGCCGGCCAGCGAGGCGGGCACGGCGAACACGTCGTTGAGGTACATCGCCAGCGGATCGCTCACCATCTCGCCAAGGCCGAAAGCGGCGGTCGGCGCGGTGGGCGCGAGGATGACGTCAACGGTCTGGAACGCGTCCATGAAATCGCGGCTTATCAGCGTGCGGACCTTCTGCGCCTGTGTGTAATAGGCGTCGTAGAAGCCTGCCGAGAGCACGTAGGTGCCGATCATGATGCGGCGCTTCACTTCGGCGCCGAAACCAGCGGCGCGGGTGGCGGCATACATGTCCTGCAGGCCGGCGCCCTGCGGCAGGTCGCGCAGGCCGTAGCGCACGCCGTCATAGCGCGCGAGGTTCGACGAGGCTTCGGCGGGAGCGATGATGTAGTACGCAGGCAGCGCGTACTTGGTGTGCGCGAGATTGATGTCGACGATCTCGGCACCCGCGTCCTTGAGCCAGGCGATGCCTTCGTCCCACACGCGGGCGACGTCGGCGTCCATCCCGTCCATGCGGTATTCGCGCGGGATACCAACCTTCTTGCCGCGCAGGTCGGCGTTGAGGTTCGCTTCCCACTCCGGCACGGGCATATCGAGGCTGGTCGAATCCTTGGGATCGAAGCCGGCCATGGCCTCCAGCATGATCGCGCAGTCGCGCACGTCGCGCGCCATCGGGCCGGCCTGATCGAGGCTGGAAGCGAAGGCGACAATGCCCCAGCGCGAGCAGCGGCCATAGGTCGGCTTGATGCCCGAGATGCCGGTGAAGGCGGCGGGCTGGCGGATCGAGCCGCCGGTGTCGGTGCCGGTAGCAGCAGGCGCGATGCGCGCGGAAACCGCTGCGGACGAACCGCCCGAGGAGCCGCCCGGAGCCAGCTGCGCGTCACTGCCTTCACGGCGCCACGGTGAGATCACGTTGCCGAACGCGCTCGTCTCGTTCGAGGAGCCCATCGCGAACTGATCGAGGTTGAGCTTGCCGAGCATGCCCGCGCCCGCATCCCACAGCTTCTGCGAGACGGTCGATTCGTAGGGCGGCACGAAGTTGCCGAGGATGTTCGAGGCGGCGGTGGTTGTGGTGCCCGTCGTCGCGAAAAGGTCCTTCATGCCGATCGGCACGCCGGCCATCTTGCCGAGCGCCTTGCCGCCAGCGCGGTCCGCATCGACGGCAGCGGCGGCTTCGAGCGCCTTCTCGGGCGTCAGCGTGATGAAGGCATTGAGCGCAGGCTGCGCGGCGGCAACGGCGGCGTTGAACGCGCCTGCCACTTCAACGGCAGTAAATTCGCCCTTCGCCACGCCTTCACGGATCGCGGCGACGCCAAGGTCGGTAAGGTCAGTCATGCCATTTTTTCCCGAAGGCCGCGCGACCATGCTTCGACAAGCTCAGCATGAGCGGGAACTGGGCTGAAACACAAAATCCGCTCGTGCTGAGCTTGTCGAAGCACGCTGGCGCAAGGTTGGCCGCAGGCATTATTCAATCACCTTGGGCACGCCGAAGAAACCGTGTTCACCGGCGGGCGCATTGGAAAGCACCTTGTCCTGCACATCACCGCCGGTCAGCGGATCGGCATTGACGATGTCTTCGCGCAGGCGCTGCTTGTTGGGGATCACCGCCGTCATCGGCGCGATGCCTTCCACATTCACTTCGCCGAGCTGCTCGACCCACGCGAGGATGCCGTTGAGTTCGGGCACCATCGCCGCGATCTCTTCTTCGGTCACCTTGATGCGGGCCAGCGAGGCGATCCTGGCCACCGTGGCGGTGTCTACGGACATGGCGTTCTTTCGCTTGAAGCTAGGGCCGGCGGGATTGCCGCCGGCCATTAACGGGTCATCAGGGCTGCGGCATGCTTTCAGGCGCTGCGCCGCCCTTCGGTGCGCCGCCCATCTGCTGCTGCATCTGCTGGAGCATCTGGCGGCGCTGTTCGATCTCGGCCGCGCTCTTGAAATCGAGCAGTTCGACATCGAACGTAAGATCGCTGTTCGCCGGGATCACCACTTCACCCGTCGACGGATTCTTCTGGTCCTGCGCGCCATAGGCCATCGCCGCCGGGATAATCAGCCTGTACTTGCCCTTGCGCTGCATCTTCTGCAGGCCCTTGCTGAAGCCGGGAATCACGCCTTCGACCGGCATCGCGACCTGCGAACCCTTGTCGAATTCCTTGCCGCCAGCGAGGTGGCCGACATAGTTCACCAGCACGACATCGCCCAGCGTCGGCGAAGGGCCGCTACCGGCCGTAAGCGTCTCGACGACAAGGCCCTGATAGCGCGTGGACCAAGCGGCGGTCGCACCAATCAGCAGCGCGAGAATCACGCCGATCCAGATACGGGTGAGCGATCCCTTGCCGATCGGCTGGAGCGGAACGCGGGTGATTTCCGACATGTCTTCCCCTTTTGCAGAGCCCGCGGAGTGGCTCCAATCTGAGGCCCCGGCACAAGACGGCGATAAGCCGGACAAGCGAAAGGGCGCCGCGAATACGGCGCCCTCTTGGCCCAGCCGGACCCTTATCGCAAGAGGCTAAGGGCCGGGATCAACCAGCCCTTGCGGCAGCTTACTTGCCGCCGTCGCGCTCAAGCCGCTTGCGCTCCATCTTGCGGGCGCGACGGACAGCAGCAGCCTTTTCACGGGCGCGCTTTTCCGACGGCTTCTCAAAGTGACGGCGCAGCTTCATCTCGCGGTACACGCCCTCACGCTGCAGCTTCTTCTTGAGCGCGCGAAGGGCCTGATCGACATTGTTGTCGCGAACGAGAATCTGCATAAACCGCTACACCTCAATGCTGATGGCGAGAGCCCGCACACGCGGGAGTCACCTTGAATTTCTGAAATAGAAAGCGCGCCGAATCCGATCGGATCGGCTCTGACCGGGCGCCCGCTACCAAAAGAGGCCCACCAAGGCAAGCAATCTCGTGCATTTGGTGCCTGCCTGCGTTAGGGGCTTGGCGAATGACATCACCTTCACCTCTGCTTTCCAGTGTCCCACCCGGCCTTGCCGTCGCTGCCGGCGGCGCGCTCGGCGCATGGCTGCGCTACCAGACCGGCCGACTGTTTCTGAGCACCATCGGCCCCGTTGCCGCGAGCGCTTTCCCTTGGGCCACGCTCACCGTCAACGTACTCGGCAGCGCCGCGATGGGCATCCTCGTTGGCTGGCTCGCCCGGCATGGGACGGGCGGTGAGCAATGGCGCCTGCTGCTCGGCGTGGGCGTGCTGGGCGGCTACACCACGTTTTCCTCCTTCGCGCTCGAGTTCGCGCTGTTCGTTGAGCGTGGCCAGCTCGGCCTCGCGGCGACCTATGTCGCGCTATCGCTGGTGGCGGGCTTTACCGCGCTGTTTGCAGGCCTCTGGCTGATGCGGGTGGCGGCATGAGCGTCGCGGATGGCAATGCGGATGACGTCCGCCAGTTCACCGTCACAAAGGACGATGACGGCGTACGGCTGGACCGCTGGTTCAAGCGCAACCTGCCCACGGTTGGCTTCGCCACGGTTTCGCGCTGGGCGCGCACCGGGCAGCTGCGTGTCGATGGCAAGCGCGCCGATGTCGATACGCGGCTCGAAAAGGGCCAGGTTCTGCGGGTGCCGCCGGGTGGCAGTGCGCCTCCGGGGATCAAGAGCACGCGTCCCAAGAAGCCGCTGACCGAAGAGCAGATCGCGCTCGCCGAAAGCATGGTTCTCACGCAAGACCGCGCCGCGATTGTGCTCAACAAGCCGCCCGGTCTTGCCACGCAGGGCGGCAGCGGCACGTACGAGCACGTCGATGGCCTGCTCGATGCTTATGCCGATGAGAAGGGCCCCCGCCCGCGCCTCGTCCACCGGCTCGACAAGGATACCTCGGGCGTGCTTCTGATCGCCCGCACTCCCGGCAGCGCGGCCTTCTTCTCGAAGCGCTTTTCCGGGCGCAGCGCGCGCAAGATCTACTGGGCGCTGATTACCGGCGTGCCGGACGTGAAGGACGGCCTGATCGAACTGCCGCTCGCCAAGCAGCCGGGCACGGGCGGCGAGAAGATGATGGTCGACGAAAGCGAGCACGGCCAGTCTGCCCGCACCCGTTACCGCGTGATCGGACGGGCGGGGAATTCCGCGTGCTGGGTCGAATTGCAGCCGCTCACGGGGCGCACCCACCAGCTTCGCGTGCACATGGCGGCGATCGGGCATCCCATCGTCGGCGACGGCAAGTATGGCGGGCAAGCCGCGTTCCTTACGGGTTCGATCAGCCGCAAGATGCACCTCCACGCACGGCGCCTGCGGATCGAGCATCCCGAGGGCGACCTCCTGGACGTGACGGCGCCGCTGCCCGATCACTTCGCGGCGACCATGGCGCAATTGGGCTTCGAGGAAGCCGATGGCGACCTGCCGCTGGATCCGGTCAAGCTGGTGTCCGAAAAGGTGATCGAAAAGCGCGCGGCCAAGGCCCACGCCAAGGAATACCGCAAGGAACGCCGGGGCGAACGCCGCAAGCGCGCTGATGCGCCGCCGAGTGGCCGCTCTACGCCGAAGCCGCGCGGGGGCGTGAAGAAGGGCGTTGGCAGCAAGCCGACAGTTGCGAAGCCGGCGGGTGCCAAGCCCGCTCCGCGCAAGGGTGCGCAGCCCAAGCGGGGGCCCAAGGCCTGATGCATCCCAATCCCGCCTTCCGCAGCGATGACCGCGCGCTTTATGCGGCGCTGATCGAGGAAACCGGCATTGGTATGGTCTTCCTGACGACGCCGGACGGCCCGCGGGTGGCGCATGTGCCGCTGCTGCTGACGGATGCGGGAACGCTGCGCTTCCACCTTGCGCTCGGCAATGCACTTACCCGCCATCTCGATGGCGCGCAGGCGCTGGCGGTGGTCAACGGGCCGGACGGCTATATCTCGGCGCGCTGGTATTCCGATCCCGATCAGGTGCCGACGTGGAACTACCTCGCGCTGGAAATGGAAGGCCCCGTCCGCCGCATGGACCGCGACGGGCTGCACGGCCTGCTCGAGGATGTTTCAAACCACCACGAAGCGCGCGTGGCCGAAGGTGCGCCGTGGACCATGGACAAGATGGCCCGCATCAAGCGCGACCGGATGATGGACATGATCGTCGGCTTCGAACTCACGGTCGAGGCGTGGCGGCCCACGATCAAGCTTTCCCAGAACAAGCCCGCCGAGGAGCGCAATCGCGTGATCGAGGGGCTGAAGGGCGAAGGCAAGCTCGCGCTTGCTACGCTGATGGAGCAGTTCGCGAAATGACGCTGCGCCTCGCCATCTTCGATTGCGACGGCACGCTGGTCGACAGCCAGGCCGATATCTGCGCGGCGATGGACGCGGCCTTCGAAGCGGCCGGGTTTATTCCGCCAGACCGCAATTCCACGCGCCGGGTCGTCGGACTTTCGCTGCCGGAGGCGATGCGCCGGCTGCGCCCGGAAGGCTCGGCCGACGATCATGCGATGCTCGCCCAGCTTTACCGGGATGCCTTCCGCGAACGCCGCATGGCGGGTCAGGTTGCAGAGCCGCTCTACGAAGGCATCGCCGGACTGATCGAGGAACTGGCGGGCGCGGGCTGGCTGCTAGGCGTCGCCACGGGCAAGAGCGACCGCGGTCTGGTCCATTGCCTCGAAACGCATGGGCTGACCGGACATTTCATCACCTTGCAGACGGCAGACCGCCACCCCTCCAAGCCCCATCCGAGCATGATCGAGGCCTGCCTTGCCGAAAGCGGCGCAGCGGCCAGCGAGACCGCCATGATTGGCGATACGGCATTCGACATGGCGATGGCAATCAATGCCGGTGTTCGCGCCATCGGGGTCGACTGGGGCTATCACCATCCGCGCGAACTCGTCGAAGCCGGGGCCGAAGCAGTCGCCGGTTCGATCGCCGAACTGCGCCTGCTGCTGAAGGGCATGGAATGACCACCGCGCCTGACCGCGATCCTGCCGCCGCGCGCTTTGCCGTCATGCAGATGGTGCGCCTGTCCGGCGCGCTGCTGGCTCTCGGCGGCGTGCTGATCGTATCGGGCAAGGCGGCATGGCTGCCCAAGCTACCGGAAGCGGCGGGCTATGTGCTGATCGCGGCGGGGCTGGCCGATTTCTTCGCGGCGCCGCTGCTGCTTGCAAGGCGGTGGAAGAGCCGCCCATGAAGCGATTCTACAAGGCTGTGACCGTTGCGGTGGAAGGCGGCGGCTTCCGCGTCATGCTCGATGGCCGGGGTCTGCGCACCGTCGGCGGTGCGCCGCAGATCGTGCCGACAGCGCCGCTGGCTGAAGCATTGGCGGCCGAATGGTCCGGACAGGGCGAGGAAATCGATCCCGCCCGCTTCATGTTCCGCGATCTGGCGGACTACGCGATCGATGTCGTGACGCCCGGCAAGGCCGCAGTGGTCGACGAACTCATCCCCTACGCCGAGACCGATACGCTGTGCTATCGCGCCGAGCCCGACGAAGCGCTCGGCATCCGCCAGCGCGCGGTGTGGGATCCGCTCCTGAGCGCGGCCGAAGCACACTGGAACGTTCGCTTTGTGCGCGTCGCCGGCATCATGCACCGCCCGCAGCCGGACGAGACGCTGGCCCGCCTGCGCGGGGATCTTGCCGCGCGTGACGGGTTTACGCTGGCGGCGGTGAAGAACACCGCCTCGCTCGCAGCTTCGCTGGTGCTGGGGCTGATGGCCGTGGAACCCGGCGCTGAAATCGATGCGCTGTGGGACGCGGCCAATCTGGAAGAGGACTGGCAGGCCGAACTCTGGGGCAAGGACGCCGAAGCGCTGGACCGCCGCGCCCGCCGCCATGCAGCGTTCGCGGCTGCCGCAAGGTTTGCGGTGCTGGCGCGCGGCTGACAAGCATGACTGAATTGTGACAAATTGTTGCGGCCTGTCGGGTTTAGCGCAAATAGATTATTGAAAAACAATGGCTTGATCCAAAGGATCGGTCAAAATGCAGTCATGTTCGCAGCAAAAATGTCATAAAAGTGTCATGCCACATACCTAGCCGCCATCCGGTCAAACAGGGATCGGAAGGCAGCATACGGCATGAATATCAGGGCGTTTCGCGCAGCATTGCTCGCCACCAGCCTGATCGGCGCGACGGGTTCCGCTCATGCCCAAACCGATTCAGCCAACCAGGACGCAAAGATCGCCGCGCTGCAAGCACAGGTCGATCGGCTGACCGCCATGGTCGAGGCGCTGCAGGCCGCCAACAAGACGCAGCCTGCACAGATCGCCCCTGCGCTGGCTGCCGCGACCGCCACGCCGCCGGCGGCTGCACCGGCTCAACTCGCCGCTGCGCCTGCCCCCGCCCCTGCAATCGCCCATAGCGGGGACAAGAAAAAGAAGGCCTGGTACGAGAAGCTCATGCTGCGCGGTTACACCCAGCTGCGCTATAACGAGATCGTTTCCGGCCCCAAGTCAGCGCCGAGCGGCATGTCCCGCCTGCGCTCCGTGCAGGATGCCGGGATCAACGAGAACGGCAACTTCTCCATCCGCCGCGCACGTCTTGTCGTCCAGGGCGATCTGTCAGACCGTGTCTCGATCTATCTACAGGGCGATCTGGCCAGCGCGGTGAGCAACCAGTCGGGCACCGAAAGGCGCGAGAACTTCTTCCAGATGCGCGATGCCTATGCGGATGTCTTCCTTGACAAGGCCAAGACCGTGAAACTGCGGTTCGGACAGTCGAAGGTGCCGTTCGGCTGGGAGAACATGCAGTCTTCAAGCAATCGCATTCCGCTCGACCGCACGGACGCCATCAACGCGCCGGTTCCCGGTGAGCGCGACCTTGGCATCGTGGCCTACTACACCCCGGTGAAGATGCAGAAGATCTGGGACGCACTGACCGCAGATGGGCAGAAGCTGTTCGGCAACTACGGTGCGTTCGGCGCCGGGGTGTTCAACGGCCAAGGCACCAATCGCACCGAGCGGACGGGCGGGCTGATGACAGTCGCGATGGTGTCGATCCCGGTCAGGCTCGATGGACTTGGCGGGATGTTCGAAGGGCAGGTCGCCGAATTCGGAGGCGCGGCCATGCGCAACCAGTTCCGCCCCGAAGTTCGTAGCGGCGGTGTTTCAACGGATGCCTACCGCGACGATCACGTGGCGGTGCATGCCATGATCTATCCCAAGCCCTTCGGCATCCAGGCCGAGTGGACCTGGGGCAAGGGCCCGCAGTGGGATCCGGCCACGAGCACGATCACCAGCAAGCGCGCCACTGGCGGCTATGTCATGGGTACGTTCCGCGCCGCGCATACGCCCGTGGGTCAGGTCATCCCGTTCGTGCGCTGGCAGCACTATCGTGGTGGCTGGAAGGCAGCGATCAACGCACCTCGTCTGGAAACCGACGAGACCGAATTCGGCGTCGAATGGCTGCCGCTCAAGGAACTCGAGGTCACCGTCAGCTATGCCAAAGTGAACCGCAACGAAGCCGATGAACGCCGCACCGGCCGGGCCAAGGGCGATCTCGTCCGCGCCCAGGTGCAGTGGAATTATTGAGGCGCTACCCAGTCGGCGATTTCGCCTGCCACCTTGTTGGCCGCCTGATTGAGCGCCGGCCCGATTTCGCCCGGCTCGGGATCGATCCCGCGCACGGTGCTTTCGAAGCGGCGCGTCTCGATCCGGCCATCGGGCTGCCACTTCATCGCGTCGAAGCGCACGACGGCAGAACGGGTTGGCGCATCGAAGCCCATCGCGAGAAGCTGGCCGCCGATGCGGGTGCCAGTGGTGGCGCGGTCGGTTTCGACCACCAGCCCCTTCCCCCGCGCACGCAGGGTATCGGCGAGGAGGTGCTGGAAAGCGCGGCTGGGCCGTTCGACCCACTGGGCGCCTCGAATATAGGCGACATTCGACGCATCGATCTGCACTGGCACGCGCAGAACCGAAATCGACGCCGCTGCCGCCGGTTCCAGCACAACAGTCGCCTCGCCCAGCGTGCCGCTGCTGGCCGCGCCAGCGGTCGGCGCCGCGTCCGGCGTCAGGGTGAGGTAGGTGCCGGGCGGCTTTGTGCCGATCCGCACGCAGCCGCCAAGGGCTGCCAGCATCACAAGCGATAGAGTGAAGGTACGGGTCATGCGGGCGCTCATGGCTTGTAGTCCGGCAGTTTGGGGCTTCCCACGACGCTGCTGATGCCGCGGTCGCCGATCTGGTCGGTCATCGCGCGGATCGAGCGTGAGGTCGCCTCGATCTCGCGCAGTGTGGCCTCGAACGCCGGCAGCGTGCGCTCGTTGAACTGCTTGGTGGCAGGCTTTGCCTCATTCATCGTCGCCTGCAGCGAATCCGCCGCTGCCTGCGCCGATTTCAGCGTAGCGCGCAGCTGCTTGGCGAGGCCATTCGACGGATCGTTGATCGAAGCGTCGGTCGATGCCGCCAGCTTGTCGACCGTGGCGAGCGTGGTGGTCGCCTGCTGGAGCGTCAGCTGAAGTTCGGCCAGCGACTTCTTCACCTCGGGCGAAGCATTGGCGAGGTTGCCGGTCAGTTGGTCGGTATGCGCGAGGATATTGGCAAACGATTTCTGGTTCTGATCGGAGAGGACCATCGTCAGTCGCTCGGTGAGTGTCGCCAAGCGTTCGAGCAGGAGCGGTGTGGTCGAGAGGATTTCGCCCAGACCGCTGCGCTTGGTCGGGATCACCGGCGCACCGGCTGGCCCAGGCTCATTGATCTCGGGTGCATCCTTGATCGCGCCGGTCAGCTGGATCGTCGACACGCCGGTGAAGCTGCCCTGCAGGCTGGCGGTCGTGCCCTGCAGCAGCTTGACGTTTCTATCGACCTTGATGCGAACGCGGACGAAGCTCGGGTCCTTTTCCCAAAGCGTGATGTCCTTCACCTGCCCCACCGGCACGCCCGAATAGGAAACTTCCGATCCCTTGGCGACGCCATCAACCGACTGCTTGAAGAAGATATCGTAGTCTTTCTGCTCGTGCTGGCTGAGCCGCGCGATCCAGATCAGCAGCGCCGCGAGCCCCGCCAGAAGCAGGAGGGTAACGATCCCCACCCAGACATGATTGGCGCGCGTTTCCATCGGCTATCCCTATGCCTGATCACCGGAAGTGCCAAGGGCACCGTTTCGCTCGGCCGCCGCCATGGCGGCGCGGCCACGCGGGCCGTTGAAGTATGATTTGATCCACGGATGATCGGTGGCGATCAATTCGGGGATCGTGCCAACCGCGATCACCCTCTTATCGGCCAGCACCGCCACCCGATCGCAGATTTCATAGAGCGTATCGAGATCGTGGGTGATGAGGAACACGGTGAGGCCGAGCGTCTGCTGCAGGCTGCGGATAAGCTGGTCGAAACCCGCGGCGCCGATGGGATCGAGGCCCGCAGTCGGTTCATCAAGAAACAGCAGTTCTGGATCGAGCGCCAGTGCGCGGGCAAGGCCGGCGCGCTTCCTCATGCCGCCCGAAAGCTCGCTGGGGTACTTGCTGGTCGCCTCGGCCGGCAGGCCCGAGAGCAGCACCTTGTAGCGCGCAATCTCGTGGCGCAGTTCGTCGGTGATCTCGGGATAGAATTCGCGCAAGGGGACCTCGACGTTCTCCGCCACCGTCAGCGTGGAGAACAGGGCGCCGCCCTGAAACAGGATGCCCCAGCGGCAGCGGATGTCGATATCGTCATCGTCGCGCGCATCGGTGATCGGGCTGCCGAGCACCTCAATCGTCCCCTCTTCGGGAATCTGGAGCCCGATGATCGCGCGCATCAACACTGATTTGCCAGTGCCCGAACCACCGACAACGCCGAGGATCTCACCCCGCCGAACATCAAGATCGAGGTTCTCATGCACGACATGCGGGCCAAATGCGTTTTTCAGCCCGCGCACGCGAATCGGGAACAAGTCCGCCTCGCTCCCCGGCGGGGGCGGCACGGCGCAGGCGGTCAGCAGTCCGTCGCTTTCGGTCATTGGCGGCTCATCCCCAGCCGATCTCCGAGAAGAACACCGCGAAGAACGCATCGAGCACGATCACCATGAAGATGGCCATGACCACCGCCGCAGTCGTGCGCGTGCCAACTTCCTCCGCGTTGCTGCGCACCTGCAAGCCCTGATAGCAGCCCGATGTGGCGACGATCAGGCCGAACACCGGCCCCTTGATAAGGCCCACCCAAACATCGTGCAGCGGCACGACTTCCTGAATGCGCGCGAGGAAGGTGAAGAAGGGAATCCCGAGCGTGAGCGCCGAAAGCGCGGCACCGCCGATGATGCCGATGGCAGCGGAATAGATGCCCAGCAGCGGCATCATCAGCATCGTCGCCAGCAGCCGCGGGATCACCAGCGCCTCGATCGGGGAGACGCCGATGGTGCGCATCGCGTCGATTTCCTCAGTCAGCTTCATCGTGCCGAGCTGCGCGGCAAACGCCGAACCAGAACGCCCCGCGACCATGATCGCCGTCATCAGGATGCCAAGCTCGCGCAAGCTGAGCCGACCGACGAGGTTCACGGTGTAGATCTCGGCACCGAACTGCCTCAATTGCACCGCGCCCTGCTGCGCGATGACGATGCCGACGAGGAAGCTCATCAGCCCGATGATGGCGAGCGCGTTGACGCCCATCAACTCCATCTGATGCACCAGCGCGCGCAGCCGGAAGCGCCCCGGATGGCGGAGCAGCACCCCGCTCGCCAGCACGATCTGGCCGAGGAAGCCGAGCACGAACAGCATCCCCTGCCCCAGCCCGGAGACCACCAAGCCAACATGTTCGGGCACGCGCAGGTAGACCGGTAGGCGCAGCGGCTCGACCGGGGCAGTGTTGTCGTCGACGGCACGGATCGCGCCGATCAGCCGCTCCGCCTCGGGCGAGGCGCCGGTGATCGGCGCGGCGAAGCGCTGCGAAAGGCTCCAGGCGGTCCATGCGCCCACTGTATCGATGCGACTGGCGCGGGCGAGGTCGATGGCCGCAAATGGCCCATCGAGCGCGCGCAACCGGCGATCGATCGAGCCGAGCGCCGAAACGGTCAACGGGCCGGTGAGCACAAGCGCAGCGCGCCCATCGGCATCCGTTTCGGTGATAAAATCGGCTGCTGCCCGCATGGTAGCCGTTACATGCTGGAAATCGACAGTGGCCGCAAGCGCGCTCGGATCCGTTCGCGCACTTGCGGCGATAGGCGCGGGATGGCAAGGCCCATGGCATCATGACCGAAGCGACGATTGCAGAGCAGGAGGGGGCCGCCGCCCTCGCCAAGACGTTTGAGCCTGCCGGGCTCGAGGCAAAGTGGTATGCCCACTGGGAAGCGAACGGCCTGTTCCGGCCCGAGCGCCCCGATGCCGCGCCCTTCACCATCGTTAACCCGCCGCCGAACGTGACCGGTTCGCTCCACATCGGCCACGCGCTGGATAACACGCTGCAAGACGTGGTGGTCCGCTACGAACGCCTGCGCGGCAAGGATGCGCTGTGGGTGGTGGGTATGGACCACGCCGGCATCGCCACGCAGATGGTGGTCGAGCGGCAGATGGAAGCGCGGCAGGACAAGCGCACCAACTACACGCGCGAGCAGTTCGTGGAGAAGGTGTGGGAGTGGAAGGCTGAAAGCGGTGGCAGCATCACCGGCCAGCTCCGCCGCCTCGGCTGCTCGATGGACTGGAGCCGCGAGCAGTTCACGATGGACCCGCACTTCACCAAGGCGGTCGTGAAGGTCTTCGTCGA
Organism: Novosphingobium sediminis; assembly: GCF_007991615.1. Classification (GTDB taxonomy): domain Bacteria; phylum Pseudomonadota; class Alphaproteobacteria; order Sphingomonadales; family Sphingomonadaceae; genus Novosphingobium; species Novosphingobium sediminis. Next base: position 117,881 of record NZ_BJYR01000015.1, read on the forward strand.
TCTCTACAATCAGGACCTGATCTACCGCGACAAGCGGCTGGTGAACTGGGACCCCAAGCTCAAGACCGCGATCTCGGACCTTGAGGTCGAGACGCGCGAGGTGAAGGGTTCGTTCTGGCGCTTCCGTTATCCGCTGGCCGATGGCGCGGTGCGCGCAGACGGGCTCGACTACATCGAAGTCGCCACCACCCGGCCCGAGACGATGCTGGCGGACATGCTGGTGGCCGTGAACGCGGACGACGAACGCTATAAGGCCGTGATCGGCCGCGAAGTGGTGCAGCCGCTTACAGGCCGCCGCCTGCGCATCGTGGCGGACGAGCATGCTGATCCGGAGCTCGGTTCGGGCGCGGTGAAGATCACGCCGGGGCATGATTTCAACGACTTCGAAGTGGGCAGGCGCGCCGGGATCAAGGCGGGCGAGATGCTCAACATGTTCGATGCCGAAGCCCGCGTGGTGCAGACGGCGGACGGGCTGGTGCCCGAGAAGTACGTCGGAATGGACCGCTTCGACGCGCGCGCCGCCATCGTTGCAGACATGAAGGCGGCGGGGATGCTGATCCCGCATGTGGTCAAGTCCAAGGACGGCGAAGAAAGCGAACTCGACGCCGAACCGCGCACGATCCAGACCCCGTTCGGTGATCGCGGCGGCGTGGTGATCGAACCCTGGCTGACCGACCAGTGGTACGTCGATGCCGAAAAGCTCGCCGTCGCGCCGATGGAAGCCGTGCGCTCTGGCGCGATCGAGATCGTGCCGAAGACGTGGGAGAAGACCTTCTTCAACTGGATGGAGAACATCCAGCCGTGGTGCGTGAGCCGTCAGCTGTGGTGGGGCCACCGGATTCCGGCGTGGTATGGCTCGGACGGCCAGTGCTACGTCGCGGAAACCGAGGAAGAAGCGCAGGCCAAGGCCGGTGCGGGCGTCACGCTGTCCCGCGACGAGGACGTCCTCGACACCTGGTTCTCCTCCGCGCTGTGGCCGTTTGCTACGCTCGGCTGGCCGGAGGCGGATGCGCCACTGGTCAAGAAGCACTACCCCAACGACCTGCTGATTTCCGGGTTCGACATCCTGTTCTTCTGGGATGCGCGCATGGCGATGCAGGGCATCCACTTCATGAAGGAAGTGCCGTGGAAGCGGCTCTATCTGCATGGGCTGGTGCGCGCGGCCGATGGGCAGAAGATGTCGAAGTCCAAGGGCAACGTGGTCGATCCGCTGGGCCTGATCGACAAGTACGGCGCGGATGCGCTGCGCTTCTTCATGTGCGCCATGGAAAGCCAGGGCCGCGACGTGAAGATGGATGAGCGCCGCGTCGAGGGCTATCGCAACTTCGCGACCAAGCTGTGGAACGCCGCGCGTTTCTGCATGGCGAACGGGATTTCCGGAAGCACTTCGGCCAGTGCGCCTGCGGCAGCCAGCGCTGTCAACCGCTGGATCATCGGCGAAGTCGTGGAAACCGTCGCCGCGCTCGATCAGGCAATGGCCGACCTGCGCTTCGATGCCGCCGCCAACACGGTCTACCACTTCGTTTGGGACCAGTTCTGCGACTGGTACATCGAACTCATCAAGGGTTCGTTCGACGACGAGACCCGCGCCGTTGCGGGTTGGGTGCTCGATCAGATCCTCGTGATGCTCCACCCGTTCATGCCCTTCGTGACCGAAGAGCTGTGGCACGCGCTCGGCGAGCGCAAGGCGGAGCTGATCGTGGCGGAATGGCCGGCACCCGCCGCCGAGGTCGATCCTGCGGCGAAGGCCGAAGTCGAATGGCTGATCGCGCTCGTCTCGGGCCTGCGCGGCGCGAAGAACGAACTGGGCATCGCACCCGGCGCGCGGCTTGAGGCCTATCTGCCCGAACCGAGCGCCGCCACCCGCGCGGTGATCGAGGGCAACACTGCCGCGATCGAGCGCCTCGCCCGCCTCAGCGCGATCCATTTCGCCCCGGCCCCGGCAGGCGCAGCGATGCAGATCGGCGCGGGGGATGCGAACCTCATCGTGCCGCTCGAGGGCGTGATCGACATCGCCGCCGAGAAGGCCCGTCTCGAAAAGGCGCTTGCCGCCTCCGAGAAGGAAGCCAAGTCGCTCGAAGGCCGCCTTTCGAACCCGGCGTTCGCCGAGAAAGCCAAGCCCGAGGCGGTCGAGAAGGCCCGCGCCGACCACGCCCACCACCGCGCCGAGGCCACGCGCCTTGCGGCAGCATTGGCGCGGCTGGGATGAGCCTCACGCTCGCCACGACCACACCCGGCGAGCCGGAGATCTTCCCCTCGCTGCAGGGCGAAGGCCCCTCGGCGGGGCGGCCTTGCGTGTTCGTGCGGCTCTCGCGCTGTAACCTTGCGTGCCGCTGGTGCGACACCGCGTATACGTGGCGCTTTACTGGCGACATTCGCCCGCACCGCGATGACCTGACCTTCGAGCGCAGCGAGAACCAGATCACGCTCGATGTGCGCGAAGCGGCCATGCGCATCCTTGCGCTGCGGCCAACGCGGCTCGTCATCACCGGCGGTGAGCCGCTGCTCCAAGCACCTTCGCTCGCCAAGCTGATCCCGATGCTGAGGGAAGCTGTCCCCGCGCTCGAGGTCGAGATCGAGACCAACGGCAGCGTGCCGCCGCCCCATGCGATCATGCAGCTGGTCGATCAGTTCAACGTCAGTCCCAAGCTCTCGCATTCCGGCAATGCCGAGCACCTTGCGCTCGTTCCGGAACTGCTGCGCGATTGGGCGGCCAGCCCGAAGGCGTGGTTCAAGTTCGTGGTCGCGGATATGGACGACGTGAACGAGGTTGCCGAACTGCAGGCGATGTACCGCATCCCTTCGGAGCGGCTGTTCGTGATGCCGGAGGGAACGTCCAGCGAGACGCTGCGCGAGCGGTCAAAGTGGCTGGCAGGCGCCGCGTTGACGCATGGCTGGCGCTTTACCGACCGCCTGCATATCCACCTCTACGGCGATACGCGCGGGACATGATTGATCACCTCGCCCCGCACATGCTGAGCTTGTCGAAGCATCATACGCAGCGGGCGCGCGAACACCTTTCGACAAGCTCAGGGTGAGCGGGTTTGGAGTTATCCGCCCTGACCTAGGCTCAGAACGGGATATCGTCGTCGAGATCGTCGCCGAAGCCGCCGCCTGAGCCGCCCGACGAGCCACCGCCACCCTGATTCCAGCCACCACCGGACGAGCTGCCACCCGAACGGCCACCGCCGCTGGAGCCACCTTCGTTCCAGCCGCCCGAACGCTGGCCGCCGCCACCGCCCATGCCGCCGCCCGATCCGCCCTGCGGACCATCAAGCATGGTGAGCGAACCGCCGACACCGACCGAAATCTCGGTCGTGTAGCGATCATTGCCCGATTGATCCTGCCACTTGCGGGTGCGCAGCTGGCCTTCGATGTAGACCTTGCTGCCCTTCTTCAGATAGCGCTCAGCCACCCCGACCAGACCGTCCGACTGGAGTACGACGGAGTGCCACTCGGTACGCTCTTTGCGTTCGCCGGTGGCCTTGTCCTTCCACTGTTCGCTGGTGGCGATGCGCAGGTTGGCGATGCGCCCGCCGTTCTGGAAGCTCTTCACCTCGGGATCCTGCCCGAGATTGCCGATCAGAATGACCTTGTTGACGCTGCCTGCCATTGATTCGCGATCCTGTACCGTGTGAGGCCAACGACTAGCCCGCGCATCGGATCAGGGCGAGTCTGCGCGCGCCCTTTCCCACACCTAACCCAGCCCGAAGGCGACCGCCGTCCAGTACGTGACGCCCGCCGCTACGTAGGCAAGGCCGAAGAGGTAGGCGAGCATGAAGGCAGGCCACGTCCACCCGTTGGTCTCACGCCGGGTGACCGCGATGGTCGACATGCATTGCGGTGCGAAGACGAACCACGCGAGGAAGGCCAGCGCGGTGGCAAGGCTCCAGTGAGCCTTGAGTTGTTCCCCCAGTGCCTGCCCCTGCGCGGCATCGTCGCTCTGGCCCACGGCATAGGTCGTGGCGAGCGCGCTCACCGCCACTTCGCGCGCTGCCATGGCAGGGATCAGCGCCAGCGCGATATCGCGGTTGAACCCGATGGGTTCGATCACCACCGCGAGGCCATTGGCGATATGGCCAGCGATCGAGGCGTTGACCTGATCCTGTGGGTTTTCAGCGCGCGGCAGGTTGAGCAGCAGCCACAGCACCACCGTGACGCCAAGGATCATCGTGCCCGCACGGCGCAGGAACACATAGGCACGCTGCCACAGACCGAGCGCAAGATCCTTCACGGTTGGCAGCTGATACTTGGGCATTTCCATGATGAAGCCCGAAGCCTCGCCCTTGGTGACAGTTCGCCGCAGCAGCAACGCCGCACCCATCGCGCCGAGTACGCCGAGCACGTAGAGCCCGAACAGCACGAGGCCTTGCTGACCGACGCCGGGTAGCACCTGCGTGTTGGGCACAAAGGCGGCGATGATAACGGTGTAAACCGGAAGGCGCGCCGAGCAGGTCATCAGCGGCGCGATCAGGATGGTCGTCAGCCGGTCCTTGGGATCGGTGATGCTGCGTGTCGCCATGATGCCCGGCACGGCGCAGGCAAAGCTGGAGAGCAGCGGAATGAAACTGCGGCCGGAAAGGCCGACGCCTGCCATGGCGCGGTCCATCAGGAAGGCGGCGCGGGCCATGTAGCCGGTCGCTTCCATCGTCAGGATGAAGAAGAACAGGATCAGGATCTGCGGCAGAAACACCACCACCGAGCCGACGCCCGCAATCACGCCGTCAGTAAGAAAATCACGCAGCAGCGAGGCAGGCAGCGCGCCGCGCACCACGTCGCCCAGACTGCTGGCCCCGGCGTCGAGCGCGTCCTGCAAGGGCTTGGCCCAGCTGAACACGGCCTGGAACACCACGAACAGCAGTGCCAGCAACACGGGCGGACCGAACCAGGGGTGGAGGAACACCCGGTCGAGCTGCGCGTGAATGCGGTGCTGCGCGGTTTCCGAAAGGATCGCCCCGCGCGCCATCTGCCGGGCCAGCATGCGCCGCTCGGGCGCGGTGACATGCGGGCGATGCGCGGGAGCGTCATCCGCCTGCGCGTCGCGCAAAGCGGCCACCGCTGCCGTCAGCTCGGCAATGCCGCGCCGGCGCACGGCCACGGTCGGGAACACCGGCACACCGAGCGCCGAGGACAGCGCGGCAGGATCGATCACCAGCCCGTCGCGCTCGGCCAGATCGACCATGTTGAGCGCAACGACCACTGGCCGGCCGAGTTCGATGATTTCCTGCGCGAAGACGAGGTGCTGCTCGAGGTTCGACGCATCGAGCACGATCACCAGTACGTCGGGCTGTGCCTGACCTGCCATGCGGCCGAGGATCACGTCGCGCGTCACTGCCTCGTCCGGGCTCGACGGGTTGAGGCTGTAGGAACCGGGCAGATCGACCAGTTCGACAGGCTCACCGCTGGGCAGCAGCATCCGGCCCGATTTGCGCTCGACAGTAACGCCGGGATAGTTGGCGATTTTCTGCCGCGCACCGGTGAGCGCGTTGAACAGCGCGCTTTTGCCCGCATTGGGGTTGCCGACCAGCGCAGCGATCATGGTCTGGCGGCTCATGCTGTGGTCGCCGCCACCGGCTCGACCTGCATCGCGCGGGCGTGGACGCGGCGCACTGCCACGGTCATCCGCCCGATCTCGATGGCAATCGGATCGCGGGCAAGGAACACGCCGCGATAGGCGAGTCGCACTTCGGCGCCCTCCTCGATGCCAAGCGCTCGCAGGCGCTGCGCTTCTTCGGGCACGAGCACATTCCAATCGGCGGAAACGATCCGCGCGGGTGTGCCAAGGGGGAGTTCGTCGAGGGTCACCCCGAAAGCGCTGCCACAGCGCTGCAGTCATTGCAAGTCATTCGCAATAACTGTTGAAGCTTACCGCGCCGGATAGCGCAACCGGCCCAGCAGCCGCGTCACGCTGAAGGTCTCTTCAGCCGGCTTGGTAAAGCGCGCCTTGGCTTTCTCGAAGCGCATGATGCCGTCGATCCGGCGGGCGAGGAAAGCGCGGGTTTCCTCGCGGTCCTCGCTCTTGTCGTCGGCCATCACGGCAAGGGTCGCGGCATAGATCGAACCGAGGATCGCGCGCTTGGTGTAGTGGTTGTAATCGGTCGCGGTATCGCCTGCGAGGCGCCACATTGCATCGGCGCTGTGCCAGCCGAGCTTTGTTGCGGCAGGCACGTTCCACGGCTTCGCCATCTCGATCAGGGCACCGCGCAGCGCTTCCTCGCGGCCGGCGATCTGATCGAGCCGGAAGGTGACGAGCGCGGTGATCCGCTCGCGCACTTTCATGGCGGCAATACGCTCGGCCGGAAAGGCCTCGGCCATCGCGCGGTCGATGCTGCCTGCCCACGCAGCGATCATCGCCATCGCCGCCGATTGGCCACCCTCTGCCTGAAACGCGAAACGCGCGGCAGCTGGATCGATCCCGGTGATCTCGGCAGCCTCGTTCACCGCGGCTTCGCTCCAGCCCTCAAACGCCGCGGCTTCGGCGATATGCGGGGCGAGCAGGCAGCGCAGATCCTCGAGCGAGAGGTCGGCGGTTTCAGAATCGATCATCTTCGGGTCCGATCAGAACGAGGGGCCGTAGGTCTTCTTCTGACCCCCGGCGCCGCCCTTGGCCGAATTGGCGAGTTCGTTCGCAACCGGGCTGTCCTTGCCATCAAGCAGCGCATAATCGCGCGCCGAGCGGCCCGAATTGTCCGGACGATCCGGATTGGCACCGGCCTTCAGCAGCGCACGCACCATCGCGAGATCGCGGCGGTGCACGGCGGTGATCAGCGGGGTTTCGCCAGTGTTGTTGGGTTCGTCGACCTTGGCACCCGACGTGATAAGATAGTCCACACCCTCGATGAAGCCGAGGTTGCAGGCAAGGACGAGCGGCGTCGTTCCCCGGGCGTCGCGCGCGTTCACGTTGGCACCGTGCGAGACGAGGAACTGCATCCATGTGAGATCACGGCGCGCGGTCACGATATGCAGGCCGCTTTCGCCGGTACTGACATCGCGCGTGTTGACGATCTGCGTGCCGGGCTCGTTGAGCGCGTCGGTCACCTTCTGGCCGTCCTTCTTGCGCACGGCTTCAAGGAACTTGTAGCTTTCCGAGAATTGCGCGTGCGCCGGGAGCGATCCGCCCAGCACACCGAGCAGCGCGACGGCGGCAAATCCGGCGCGAAGCCACCGTCCCGCCCCAAGCCGTGCGATCACTGTTCTGTCCCTCATCACCTTGGCACCGTCCTTCTCGATAAAGCGCGCATTCTGCCCGTCCTGTGACAGAGTCGCCCCTTGCAAGCCGCTGGTTAGCAGAGCATGAACCGCCGCGCCATGGACCCCATCAGACCCATTCGTACACGTGTGTGCGCCGCGCTTGCTGCCGGTGCACTGCTCCTCCTTGCTGCCTGCAGCGGCGCTTCCAGCGAACCGCCACCACTTGAAGGTGCCGCCATCGGCGGTGATTTCACGCTCGTCGACAAGACCGGCAAGACCGTGCATGCGGCCGATTTCAAGGGCCGCTACACCGCGCTCTATTTCGGCTATTCGTTCTGCCCGGACGTCTGCCCGCTCGATGTGCAGATGCTGATGCAGGGCTACCACAAGTTCGCCAAGGCGCACCCGGAGCAGGCGGCCAAGGTAGTTCCGCTGTTCATCACCATCGACCCGGCGCGTGACAAGCCTGAAGTCGTCGGTCAGTTCGCCGCGCATTTCGGCAAGGAACTGATCGGCCTGACCGGGACCGACGCGCAGATCGCTGCTGTCGCCAAGTCCTATGCGGTCTACTACAAGAAAGGCGAAGGCACCGCCCCCAACGCCTATCTCATGGACCACAGCCGCGCGGCCTATCTGATGGGGCCGCAGGGCCAGCCAATCGCGCTGCTCCCGGTTGACAAGGATGCGAACGCGGTGGCTGACGAATTCGCGAAATGGGTGCATTGATCCACTGATGCCAACTGCCCTGCCTTCTGCCGGACGCTTCTGGGACAAGCCTGTCGAGGCGCTGACTCGCGACGAGTGGGAAGCGCTTTGTGACGGCTGCGGCAAATGCTGCCTGCACAAGCTGGAAGACGAGGACACCGGCGAGGTCCACCACACCAACGTCGCCTGCCGACTGCTCGATCTTTCGACAGGGCGGTGCTCTGACTATCGCCACCGCAAGGCGATGGTGCCCGATTGCCTTCGCCTCACGCCCCGGCTGGTTCGCGAAGTGCCCTGGTTGCCCGCGACCTGCGCCTACCGCCTGCGCGCCGATGGCAAGCCGCTCCCCGCGTGGCACTATCTCGAATGCGGAGACCGCGAGGCAGTGCGCCGCGCGGGCCATTCGGTGATCGGCAAGGCGGTGAGCGAAGTGCTGGCCGGGCCGCTCGAGGAGCATATCGTACCGGGTGACATCGGTTTCGGAGCTGACGGCGCATGATCTCGCTGCCGCGCCTGTTGCAGCGCGGCCGTGTTTCACGCCCGGCGCCACAGCCGCGCACGCTGACGGTAGCGGGCAGAGACCTTCCTGTCGTGATACGCCGCCTGCGCACCGCGCGCCGCATAACCTTGCGTCTGGCGCCTGATGGAAGCGAAGCGCGCATCTCGATGCCCGAGTGGGGCCGTGCCGCCGATGCGCTGCACTTTGCCGAACAGCGCCGCGATTGGCTTGCCGCACAACTGGAGCGCATCCCGCCGCCCGCGCGGATTGAGCCGGGCTTCAGTCTGACCTTCAGGGGAGAACCGCTGCGGGTCGAATGGCAGCAAGGCGCACCGCGCCGCCCGAAGGTTGCGGATGGGCAGCTGATACTGGGGGGGCCTGCCGACGGCATGGAAGGCCGCCTGCGCCGCTGGCTCGAAGCCGAAGCCCTGCGGCTGGCAGCCGCTGACCTCACCCATTACTGCGCCCGCGCGGGGCAGCCTGTACCCAAGCTGGCCCTTTCCCGCGCGCGGCGGCGCTGGGGCAGCTGCAGCAGCCGCGGTGTAATCCGCATCAACTGGCGGCTGGTGATGGCGCCCGATTTCGTTCGCCGTTCGGTCGTCGCGCACGAAGTGGCGCACATGACGCACTTCGATCACAGCCCGGCCTTTCACGCCCACCTCGCAGAGCTCTTCGAAGAGCCTATCGAGCATGCCAATCGCTGGCTGAAAGCGGAAGGGCGGCTGCTCTACCATCCGTTCGGGTAAGCACCCCTTAGTCCCAATTACCGCACCACCACTGGCGCGCGCGGCGCGCACGCTCTATCTAGGCCGACATGAAAGAGTTTTTCCGCAACGTCTCCCCGGTGCGTGCCGCCAAGGACCTATGGAATATCCTCGGCGCGCCGAGTGAGTTCCGCTTCCGCTCGCTGGCGCTGGCGATCCTCGTGACGGGAGGGATCTTTTCCGTGATGTGGCAGCAGGGTGGACGCGGTCTGCCCCGCCCGCCTGAAGTGATCTACTTCGAAAGCTGGCGCGCGGATCGCAGCGACGCCGAGATCATTGCCGGCAATATCGCAGCGACGAAGAAGGCGCGCGCCGAGGCTGCCGAGGAAGAGGCCCGCGCCGAAGACGTGCGCAAGATGTACAAGGCAGTCGGCGCGGCCACCGGGCTCGATACCGAAGCGATGGACCGGCAGGCCAAGGCCGAACGCGAAGCCGAAGCGCGCGCTGCAGCGGCGCGCAATCAGGCGATTCTGGATCGTTCGTTGATCAAGCCGGCGGCGACGCCCTCCCCCAAGGCACCCTGAGCGCGGTGGCCTTCAGCGATGTTGACTGGCTGGATGCCGCTGCTGCGCTAGCCGGGCGGGGCCGCCCGCTCAGCCGTCCGAACCCCGCCGTCGGTGCGCTGATCGTCAAGCAAGGCCGCGTCATCGGCCGCGGCTGGACCCGAGCCGGAGGCCGCCCGCACGCTGAAGCAGAGGCGCTGGCGCAGGCCGGCGAGGCGGCATTTGGCGCCACGGCCTACGTCACGCTCGAACCCTGCGCGCATGAGAGCCAGCGCGGCCCAGCCTGTGCCCACAGCTTGCGCGAGGCCGGTCTCGCCCGCGTCGTGATCGGCTGCGAAGATCCCGATCCGCGCACTGCCGGGGCCGGAATTGCCATGCTGCGGGAGGCAGGGGTTGCCGCAGAGTTGCTCCCCTCCCCCGCGGCGCTGCACTCGCTTGAAGGTTACCTTGTCCGCGCCCGGTTTGGCCGCCCGCACACCACGCTAAAGCTGGCCACCTCGCTTGATGGCTGCATTGCCATGGCCGATGGCACCAGCCAGTGGATCACAGGCCCGGAAGCGCGTGCCCACGGCCATGCGATACGTGCCCGCTCTGACGCGATCCTCGTCGGCGGCGAAACGCTTCGCGCCGATTCGCCAAGGCTCGATGTTCGTCTGCCCGGATTGGAAGACCGCAGCCCCGCGCGCTGGGTGCTGACGCGCGGCAGTGCGCCGGACGGTTGGCAGACCATCGCCGATCCCGCGTCAGGCGACTTCGGCGACGCACAATATCTCCTGATCGAAGGCGGTGCCGGTGCGGCAGCAGCCTTCCTCGGCGCCGACCGGGTCGACCGCCTACTGCTCTACCGCGCGCCCATCCTGATTGGTGCGGGGCGGCACGGCCTCGGCGATATCGGGCTTACCTCCTTGGGCAATGCCCACGGCCGCTGGCGCCTGACCGACCGGCGGCAGCTTGGCAGCGACACGCTCGACGTCTACGACCGCATTCGCTGAAGGAGACCGCGTTCCCATGTTTACAGGCATTGTCACCGAAGTAGGCCGCATCCGCGCCATTGCCAGCAAGGGCGACACCCGCGTGACGATCGCCTGCGCGATGGACCCGGCCAAGATCGCCATCGGCGCTTCGATAGCATGTTCGGGCGTATGCCTCACCGTGGTCGATCGTGGCGGCACGGCGGGCGACAGCTGGTTCGCCGTCGATGTCTCCGGCGAAACGATCCGCCGCACCGCGCCCGCCCAGTGGCACGAACATGCCGCGCTCAATCTCGAACCCGCGCTGAAGTTGGGTGACGAACTCGGCGGCCACATCGTGACGGGCCATGTCGATGCCGTGGGCCATGTCGTCTCGGTCGACCGCACCGGCGGCTCGTGGCATGTCGTCGTCTCCGCACCCCAGGAGCTTGCTCCTTATATCGCCGCCAAGGGTTCGATCACGGTCGACGGCGTCTCGCTCACCGTCAACGACCTTGCCGACCAGCCGGACGGCAGCTGCCACTTCATGCTCAACATCATCCCGCACACCGCCGAAGTGACGACGCTCGGCGCCTTGGCACCAGGCCGCGAGGTGAACCTCGAGATCGACGTGCTAGCCCGCTATCTCAAGCGGATGCAGAGCCTCGCTGCAGCGGGCTGACCGATGCGCAGAGCTATCAGCGGCGAGGCCAAGGTCCCCGCGATCACGCTCGGCTTCTGGCTGATCAAGATCCTCGCCACCACGCTGGGCGAAACCGGCGGGGATGCCGTCTCGATGAGCTGGCTGGGCGAGACCACGCCCGAGGCCGGGGCGAACGGTATCAATGGCTATCTCGTCGGCACGCTGATTTTCGGCGCGGCGCTCACGTTGCTGGTCTGGTTGCAGATCCGCGCGCGCCGCTTCGCGCCCTGGCTCTATTGGGCGACGATCATTGCCTCGACCACCGCAGGAACCACACTGGCAGACTTTGCCACGCGTTCGCTCGGCATCGGCTATCCCGGCGGTTCGCTGCTGCTGCTTGCTCTCGTGCTGGCCTCGCTGTTCACCTGGCAGCGCAGTCTTGGCACCGTGGCGGCGGATAGTGTCACCACACCTGCTGCAGAGCTGTTCTACTGGATTACCATCACCTTTTCGCAAACACTCGGCACCGCGCTGGGTGACTGGGTCGCCGATGCCGGGGCTGGTTATGGCGGCGGCGCGTTGCTGTTCGGAAGTGCGCTGGCGGTGATCGCGCTGCTGGCTTTCCTCACCCGCGCCAATCGCGTCGCGCTGTTCTGGGCGGCTTTCATCCTGACCCGTCCACTCGGCGCGACCGTGGGCGATTTTCTCGACAAGCCATTCGGTTCGGGCGGCCTCGAAGTCAGCCGTACGCTGGCAACCCTGGCGCTGGCCGGCGCCATCGCGCTGCTCATCCTGGTTCTGCCGCAGCGCCCCGGCGCCCATTCCCCCGCCGATAGCACATGACTGAGCGGCTGCGCCCAGACCAGCTTTGGCCTTGGCGCGGTCATTGCATTTACGGAGCCGTTTCCGCTGCTCGCCTCAGGCGGGCTGAGGTTCACCGATGGTGAGCGCAGCGCTGCGTTCCACACCTACGCAGCGCTTGGGATCGATCTACAGCAGACCGGCAGTCGAACCAGTTACCCGGCGACGTCCTTAAGCGCAGCCACAAAGGCTTCGATATTGCCGGTGGTCAGCCCTGCGATGTTCACGCGGCCCGAGCCTGCCATGTAGACGCCGTGGCGTTCACGCAATGCCATGATTTGCTCGCCCGAAAGCGGCAGCATCGAGAACAGGCCCTTCTGCGAACCCAGCGGTGCCATGTTGATCGGCCCAATCTGCTGCGCGGCAGCCAGACGCTCGCGCACTTCGGCCATGCGCGCGCGCATCGCGGTCAGCTCGTTGATCCACTGCGCCGTCAGTGCCGAATCTCCAAGGATGAGGCGAACCGCTGCAGCGCCATGATCGGGCGGCATCGACCAGCTCGCGCGGGCAATCGTTGCGCCGTTCGCCATGGCCTTGGCCAGCGCATCCGCATCACTGGTCACCGCGTAAAACGCACCGACCCGGTCGCGATAGAGCCCGAAGTTCTTGTCGCAGCTGTAGGCGACAAGCGCTTCCGGCACTGCGGCGAGCACCTTGCGAAGGCCATAGGCATCGGCTTCCATGCCATCGCCCAGTCCCTGGTACGCCAGATCGATCAGCGGCAGCACGCCCGAGGCAGCCACCATCTGCGCGATCTCGTCCCACTGGGCGTTGGTGTAGTCGACACCCGTCGGGTTGTGGCAGCAGCCGTGCAGCAGCACGACATCGCCGGGCGCAGCGTCGGCCAGTGCCGCGCGCAGCGCCTCAAGGTCGGCCGTGCCCTCTGCGGTCATGTGCTTGAAGGTCTTGAGTTCAAGGCCCACGGCCGAGACGATCTGTGCGTGGTTGGGCCACGAGGGCGTACCCATCAGGATGCGCTTGGCACCCGCGCGCGCGGCCACCTCGACGGCGAGGCGCACCGCACCGGTGCCGCCGGGCGCCTGCATGCCCTCAACACGGCTACGGTCGAAATCGCTGCCGAACACATAGGGGATCAGCGCATGGACAAAGCCCATGTCACCCTCGGGCCCGAGATAGGCCTTGGAATTCTGCGTATCGAGCAGGATCTGCTCCGCTGCCTTGATCGCGCCGAACACCGGCGTATCGCCGTCACCCGTGCGATAGACGCCAACGCCGAGGTCGATCTTGGTCGGCCGCGGATCGGCATTGTGGAGCTTGATCAGCGCAAGCAGCGCGTCGGCGGGCTGGGCGTTCAGGGTCTCGAGCATGGCCGCGCCTTTGCCCCCAAACTGCCCTGCGCACAAGAGGGTGCGGCCATACCTGGCGTATGCTTAGAACGGCACCCAGTTCTGCGTCTTGCGGAACTTCATGTAGCCGCCGTTGACGCCGAGCCGCAGGCCCGCGCCGAAGCGCACCGGAATCAGCACCACGTCGCCGCGGCGCAGATAGCTCACGTTGAAACCGCCGACGAAGTAAGCCTGCCCCTCGCCCGCGCCATAACGGCGGAACAGCTCTTCGCTGTCATGCAGGTTGTAGACGAGCACGAACGTGTTTGCCGCATTGGCACCAAGATCGAAGCCCACCGATGGGCCGGTCCAGTAAACCGGGCGCTCGCCTTCAACCTTGTGGTGGAGCACGCCGGAGCCGTAGCGCAACCCGACCACGACCGCGCCGCCCGCCTCGCGCCCGGTAATATAAGCATTGGGCCGGCCCTGCTTGTGAAGAATATCCTGGATCAGCAACGCCAGTCCCTTGGCGCCCCTCCCGAACACGCCTTCAGCCGCGCCGATCAGGTCGTCCTCGCGGTAGGTCGTGCCATCGGCGGCGGCACCTTGCGCAGGGCCAGCCGCTGGCGGAATCGAAGCCATGCCCGGCCCGGCTGGATCGCTGGTGGCCGCAGGGGATGAAAATCCCGGATCACCGGCACCTGCCACCGGCGCAGACGCTGCCGGCATGCTCGGCGGCGGAGTGGGCTGTGCGGGAGCGGGCGGGAGCGCCTGTGCGCCGGATTTCGCCGGCAGGTCTCCGTCGATCGCGGAGTTGGGATCGATCTGCTGGACCTGCGCCTGCGCGACTGCTCCCAGCATCATGCCCAATGCGGCAAGCCCGATCGCGATGTTCCGGCTCAGCTTCATCACCCAATTCCTATCCTGCGGCCCGTTACCAGTTTTATTGCCCCGGTCCTTCGACCAGAACTCTCGTCACCTTATCAGGCCCTCATCTCTCCGCCCGGCACAATGAACCGGCGATGAGCCGAGTCCATTTCACGCCGAGGCGAATCCGCAAGGAGCCTTGGTGCCCGACTGCAAAGACCCGCAGGAAGCCCCTTGCCGCCCCCCAACTCCCTCGCTATAGCGCGCCCTCGCCGCTGCGATCCGGAGACGTGGGTGAGTGGCTGAAACCAACGGTTTGCTAAACCGTCGTACTGGGATTACCGGTACCGAGGGTTCGAATCCCTCCGTCTCCGCCATCACTTCATTTCCACAGATCTATCCCCGCCCATTCGGGCCTCAAAACCTTGCGTTTCCGGGGTTTTGATGTCCACTCATCTCCACGCACTTCCACCCCTAGCTATGAGCAGATCGGGGTATATCGGGGGTATGGATTTTGGCATTTGGGGGTATGATAGATGCTGACAGACAAGGCCGTGAAAGCAGCAGCACCTGGGGACAAGGCCTACAAGGTCACAGATCAGCGCGGGCTTTATCTACATGTTGCCACCACCGGCCACAAGACATGGCGATTCAAGTACCGGTTTGAGGGCAAGGAGCAGCTGCTGACCATTGGCAGCTATCCTGATGTGTCGCTGGCTGCTGCGCGTGAACAGCGTGACGATGCGCGCAAAATCCTGCGCGAAGGACGCAATCCGACTCACGCGGCCAAGCGCGCTCGGTTGGTCGGTGCTGTGGCTGGCAAGGCGTTTGAGGAACTGGCGCGTGAATGGTACGAAAAAGAGCGCCCACGCTGGAAACGGGTTCATGCCGATGATGTCATCACCAGCCTCGAACGCGATATCTTCCCACACCTCGGTCAAATGCCATTAACGGAAATCGACGAACCCGTATTGTTGGCTGTTCTGCGCAAGGTGGAAAACAGAGGCGCGATCGAGACAGCACGCAGGCTGAAGCAGCGCGTCAATTCTGTCTTCATGTATGCAAGGGGCCTCGGCATCAAAGCTGATAATCCGTGTCCCGCAGTGGGGGCAGCGCTCAAGCCTTTGCCACCGGCCAAACGCTATCCGGCTCTCGTCGAAGTGCCTGCAATCAAGGCGATGATGGCAGACATTGATCGTGCAGGCGCATCGCCGGTTACAAGGCTTGCCGCACGGTTTCTTGCATTGACTGCCCAGCGCCCAGGTATGGTTCGCAACATGCGGTGGGATGAAATTGAAGGCATCGACTGGGGTGCGAAGGACAGCCCGTCGCCCGAAGCCATGTGGGTGGTGCCCGCTGACAAAATGAAACAAGAGCTGAAGCTGCGGGAAGATCAAAGCTTCGAGCATCGTGTGCCTTTGGCGCCAACCGCTGTTGAAACACTTCGCGCCGTCCGCTGGCTGACGGGCCGCTCGCCGTTAGTATTTCCCGGCTCCATCTCGGGGCTCGTGCCCCTCAGCGAAAACGCAATTGGGTATTTATACAACCGCGAAGGATATCAGGGGCGCCATGTGCCGCACGGTTGGCGCTCAAGTTTTTCAACGATCATGAACGAATTGGCAGGGCGTGAACTTGGCCAAGACGTGCGCCTCTTGGGCGACCGCATGATCATCGATCTGATGCTTGCGCATACGCCAGCAGGGGTGAGCCCGAGCGAGTGGCGCTACAACCGCGCCAAGTTCATGCCAAGGCGCCGTGAATTGGCCGAGCTATGGGCGGCTATAATCATGGAAGGCGCTTTGCCCGTCGCTGAGATTCTGGACAGCCCACGTCGGAAGCGTCGTTAGCTTGCGCGCAAGGCCGCTTTCCCCCGGACCCAGGCCAGAACCTCGGGTTTGCTCCAGACTGCGCGCGATCCAAGTTTGATCTGTTGGGGAAAATCGCCTTCTTGCAGTTTTTTGTAAATTGTCGACGGGCGTAAAGCGACAAGACTGCTGACCTCGGCGATCAACAGCAATTCCGGGCCAGTACCAGCGGGCGCCGCTGGTTGGGCAGGCTCTATACTGACACTGGCCGTTACGTCTTGATTGGCCGCACGCGCTACGATCGCTCTGGCAGTTCGCAGATATGGGTCGAAGGCAACCTCGCACTCGCGTTTGCTCAAGTGACCGTCGGGGGGCGTTGCCACCAACCAACGATCATACTGGTGTTCATCAACAAAAATCCTGTGCGTAGGTACAGCGCCTGCGTTCGCCCAATCATTTGTAGCGTAAGCGCCGGTTGCGAAACGGGGCAACGCGTCATCAATTTCCCAATGGGCGGCAGGGATTTCGATGATCTCACCTCCGCCCAATGGCCGTGCAAATGTAGCAATGCCACCGCGCAAGAATTCTCGGGCAAGTTGTGTGCCGGTCAACCTAACCATTTCGCGGGCAAGATCGTTTTCGCCCTGGTCTTCTGGGGCTTCAAAGATTTCAATCAGTTCATGCGGTTGAAAGCCGGGTGTAACCTGGATCAACCGAGCGAACGCCGTGGTCAGCGTGATGCGCCGCAAAGACGGAACATCGGTTTGGCCAAGATACGGTGACCATGGCAGGATTGGCATTGTCATAGGTGAGCGATAACGCAGCTGGGTTGAGGAAGCGTTATTTGTGACGTGATTTAAAAACTCACGGCATGCGCAAGCTGACACATCATCAATCAGCCACCGCAGTGGTGTGCGGGATAGAAGGTGCGTTGGGGCAATTGCAACATTACAGGGGCAGCATTCTGTGTTCGCCGCCCCTGTTTGCAACTGCGGCCTCAGTTTCCTGCCCTCTCCGCCTCCTCTGCGATCGTGAGCATCAGGAAGTGCCGCGTCAGCGACGCTGCCCCTTGCCGCTCGACCATCCTGGCCCAGCGCTCCCACCGGTCCGCGCGGATTAGCAGCCAGCGGTAGAACAGGTCCCGCTCGTGCTCGTGATCGAAGTGCAGCGCCCAGATCGTCTCGCTGACGGCAATGCGTGAGCGAGCAGGTCCGATGAGCACGACGGCCGGCGTGCCAGCCACCGAGTGCCGCGCAAAGGCGATGGGCATTGGAGGCAATGACGCCTCGGCCTTGGCGATCGCTGCTTCCATCGCTTCTCGATCAGGCTCGGGACGCATCGCGGCATACGTCGCAAGACTGGCAAGCCCGATCGGCTTGGCCATGAGCGCTGGATCGCGCGTCGCCATCAGCATCGCCATGATCGCCCGGCCTTCTGGCGTGAGCGCGGCGTTGCTGAGCCGATGCCCTTCCTCGATCAGGCCATGCCCTTCCAGCCACATCCCGTAGTGTGCAGCCTTGTGCCAGTCGCCACCAAACAGATCCTTGGCCGCTTCGCTGTCGCTGTCGACCGTGCGGTCGATTGCCACAAGCACAGCGAGCAGAAATTCCTGCTGCTCCTCCGCATAGCGAAAGACGCCGCCCCCCATGCCGAGACGGCCACACCAAAGCGCAGAGCGCAGCGAATCCCAGCGGGTGCCGTCCTCGTCGACCAGCGGCAAATCCGGATCGCCGTAGGCATCGATGACCATCCAGTAGCCCCAGGGCAGCCTCGGGTTGCGCCGCTTGTGGTAGGGCAGTTCGTTACGGTGCCTGCTCATGGACGGTCCTCCCGCCTGGGCGCAGGCAGGCCGCTGGGCTCCGGGCTGGTGGTCTTGGCGGCGCTTACCTTTGCTGAATCGTCGATGGCCTTGAGCCTGGCTGCAAGGGCTGTGACTTGCTGACAGACAAAGGCCTCGTCGCGGTAGATCTGCCCTCGGTCTCTTTTGATTTTGCTGCTGGCTCGCCGCGGAATCAAATCCTGCGGTCCATCCATTGTCATGCCGAACCACCAGGCGAGGTCCTCGCCATCGCCCTGCCCGGAACCTCCCTGCGTCTTGTCCCGATGCTGGGCCTGCGATGGTCCAGTTGGCTGGGCGGGCACATGGCAGATGCTGACCCGCTCCGGGACGGCTTCCTGGCAGGCCGCGCCGTAACTGACGGGCTGGTGCAGTCCGTCGTTGATGCTCCCGGGCAGTGCATCGGCTGACCATCCGGCCAGGGCATGGTCTGGATCGACGCCGACGTAACCACCGAGCTCGCCATTGCGCTGGCGCAGAATGATGCAGGGATAGCCGGTTGCCGGATCGGTCCAGGCAACCTTGGTGGATTCGGTTTTCCACGGGCCGTCATTGTGGAGCGTGAGGGATCGCTCGCTGTAACGGGCCTCGGGCACGATGCTGGTGCCTGCAATCGGCGCCGGCTCCTGCCTTGCTGCCAGCGCGTTACGGCTTTCCAGTGCTGCCGCATTTTTGCGGCCTCTGCCCTGTGCCGCAATCAGGCGGGCCAGGGGATCGGTTGGCTTCTTTGCCATGGTGTACTTCCTTCTATGCAAAAAAGGCCGCCGACGCGTGATTGCGTCGATGGCCGTGGGGTTGGTGTTGGGGTTGGATAGCGGGGAGATGTTCCCGCAGTTGGGCCGGTGGCCCGAGCGGATCAGGTCATGCGCGTTCTCCTTGTGATGGGCTGTGATTCGATGGGGTTGGAGACGAGCAGTTTGATGCCGCCGAAGCAGGCTGTGCTTCCGCCCGGTATCATGCCGCGTCCGCCAGCTCTGGCGCCTTACTGCCAATCCGCCGCCACAGCGCGCTGGAGGCAAGGCCGACCCGCTCGACGAAGCGCGGACTCAGGGCGCCGTGGCGCGACCACCACTGCAGCAAGGCGTGGCTGGCCGTAGCCGGATCGATCCCGGCATGACCCTGCGAGCGCGCCCACGCCATCGTCGCTGCCGCCGTAAGCACGGTGTCGAGTTCAACATGACTGCGCAGTTCAGCCCAGCCAGCAAGGTCCTGCGGATAGCCAACCCTGGCCTTGTCGCGCAGCAGGTCCGCCTGGATACCAAGCCGGACGAGGATTTCTGTCAGATGGTGCCAGGTCTTGCCCTGCCCCTTGATTGCAAGCCCCAGATCGAGATGGGGCCGCCATGCCTCCTTCCAGTCGCCCGCCGAGGCGATGAGCTGATCCGGCAGGACAAGGCCGTATTCCATCGCCGCCAGTTTCAGGACTGGTACGTCCATGGCGATGGAGCCGTAGCCGACCATACAGGTGCCCGCCGGCCGCGCGCGCATATGGGTGAACAGACCTTCGACCACGCCCCGCTCGTCACCGTCACGCGGCAAGGTCCAGCTGGCGATCCGCTCGCAGGTGATCGCGCCGTCCGCGGCCAGCGCCAGATCGAAGGCGGCGGCGGCATGAACACGCCGGGCACCGATCCGCGGTGGCCAGCTCGCGGCGTGCTGGATGAAGCAATAGTTGGCGTGAAGCGCCTCGTCCCAATGGGTCTCGATGTCGAAGAAGGTGAAGTGCTGGGTGGCCGGGGCTGCGTTGCCTGCGTTGGCCGGGGTATTGAACGTCTTCATGGTTTTGTTTCCTGTTGCTGAAACGCAAACGGCCGCCTCGATGGGCGGCTGCTTGCGGGATTGATGATCGTTGTGTGTCGTAGTGGATGGCTGATTGCCTCTGGGGCACCGGCCCTGCATGGTGGGGAGGACGGCCCCTGCTCAGATGGTCGTCGTGCCGCTCCTCAACCGTTCGAGCGCCCACCACGCCTGCCACGCGGCCAGAACGGCGCGCTTATCGACAGGGAGGACATCGCGTGTTTCGGAAAGCCAGGTCAGCCAGATCGCCTGGGCCCGCAACGGCAAGAGCGCGATCTGGCTCTCGATATCGAGCTTCCGGTTGTGCCCGCGATAGGGCAGGCCGCAATCCAGGGCGGTCTGAACGATCTGCCAGTCGCTGGTGCGCAACACGTGCATCCTGCCGTAGCCTTCGATCGGCAGGCCCAGCATCCGGAACGCGCTGGCCAAGGCGCCGATGTCGATCGTGGCCGCCAGCGGGCTCTGCCCTTGCAGCGGCATTACGCACAGGATGTCGCCGCCTTCCGCGACATGATCCAGATAGCGCCAGGGCAGATCGTAGCCGGAAAACTTCCGCAGCCCGCCCATGCTGAGGCTGAAGCGGTAGTCGTGATCGCCATCGCCGGTGATGGCAAAGGCGGCAAATTCTATCGGGTAACCATCGTCGTTCTCGAGGGTGGCGAAGGTTGTCAGGAAGGTCTTTCCGTCCATCAATGTATTCCTTGTCCATGAGCCAGATACGCCAGAGGGCCGGAACCCTTGCGGCTCCGGCCCTCTGGTGGCGTGCTGGCGATGTGTTGATGTGAGGTTGTGCCGATGCGCGCTCAGCGGTGGCGATTGCGGGCGGTGAGCACTTCGAGGGACGGCGTGCAGCGCACTTCCTCTGACAGCCAGCGCTTTTCTGCTTCCAGCGCCTCGTCCTCGATCTCGGTCCACCACACCCGCCGGTTTGCGCTCCACCGGTATCCGCGTGTTTTAAGCAGGTCCTTGCTGGAAAAGGGCGCGCCCCGGGCTTCAACCCGGGTCGTGAACCGATCGGCCCGGTCCTGCAGGTGCGCCAGCAAGCAGCGTCCATCAGGCGCTTGCCATGACAACAAGTGCACCAGCGATGCGACATCAGCCATGGCGCGGTGGCCCCGATTGAAGAACCCGATCTGCGTCAGGAGATAGCCGAGCGACCGGCCGTCGAAACCCAGGTCTGCCCAGTCGATCTCAGCCATCGAGCAGCCCCAGCGCCGACCACGAATGCCGGGAAGCAGCCGCTCCAGCACCACCGCATCGTAGGCGGCGTTGTGTGCTACCAGTAGATCGCAGCGATTAAACAGGTCGGTCCAATCGTCCGCTTCGAACAGCGCGCCCGCCACATCGGCATCGCTGATGCCGGTCAGCCGCGCTACGTCCGGCGGGATCGGCATGCCGGGATCGCGGTAGCTTTGCTTGAGTTCAGCAACGCCGGTGATCACGCCGTCGCCATCGATCTCCAGTACGCAAACCGCAAGATCGATGACTTCGGCCGTCTGCGGATCTGTCGATGTGGCCTCGCAATCGACCACGCCGATGTAGCTCAGATGCCTCTCACGGGCCGGGCCTGCCAGCGGCGTTTCTGCAAGTGGTGCAACCTTGCGAAGGAGGCGGATGTCCCAGCTGTCGATGCATGTCTCGCGCGCAGGCAGAAAGGGCGGCAGCATGGCGCTGCCGGTCTCAGGTATTGTCATGTCTTGTTGTCCTCTATGTGTTCATTGCAACCGAGCAGAGCGAGGAATTCTCTTTTCCTCTCATCCCACTCGGTCACTAATTCACCCCGCTTCCCGCGGCTTTTCTGAACACGAAGACATAGGTGGGCGTGCTGCGCGCGGGCCGCCGGTCGAGCCACCGGGGCCGCTGCGGTTGGGTCGGCCTATGCGGGCTCGCCAATCCGCCGGGCGGTTTTCCCGACGGACAGCGACAGGTGGTCCGACGTGGCGAGCACGAACCGGCACGGGGTAGATTGGGCTTGCAAACATTTGCGCCGACAAGGAACGTTGACCCGCAGCGGAAGCTTGCGACCATAATAAGCCGTTCCAATCCTTAGTTCGGTATGTCTGCTCACGCCGCAAGCTGCCGTTCGTGCCGCGCGTAGCGGCGGGTGGACAATGCCCCCCCATTGCGGTCCTTAAGCGACCTCCCGCAGATGGGCCCCACAATAGAAAGCTCGGCGGTATCGTCTCGTTCGACCTTAAGGCTGCGTTTGCTCCGCACGCGGGTCGGTGCCAAGTTGTATCGAGACCGAGCGATACTTAGCGTCGCTGCCCGGCGATACACGGGAGATTCCGTGTTCACCACCTCGCGCAAGGCCAGATCTCGTTCCGCGCCCGGCTGGAGCGGTTGCTCAGCTTGAACAGCCGATCAGGGCAGTTGCTGGGCGCATTCGACTGCCAAGAACTGATCTATGGCCTTGGTCCTGGGGTCGAGGGCATCCTGTGCGTCCGCCCCGGCCAGCGTGGCCTCGAAAGCTACGTGGCCTTTTGCCCGCAGCCGCTCGGCAATCGCCAGCGTGACGCGCCACCCGCAACCGTTGGCAAAGTCTCCCAAGTCGAAGCAGCCTTGGTTGTACCACTCGGTGACCTGAGCTTCCCATCGCGTGCCGACCACCTCCTCGACTTCGGAAATCTTGGTGAACCAGTTAGGGAATGCGTCAGGTTCGATCACTTTCCCACGGAACGTGGTGCCCTGAGTGTTCACCGCGACCATCTCCATTCCGGAGTGATGGGCGAGGACGTTCCAGTCCGAAGCGCTCAGCGAGCCTTCGCTCGGGTGATTGTGGATGATGCGGCAACCTGCGATCGAGTTGGCTGCTGCCACCATTGGAGCATCCATCTCACCGCCTGCGGGGGGCTGGATCTGTCGCGAGACCTCAGTCTGCCCCACACCATCCAGCGCGATGTGAAGTTCGCTGTTCACGGCCCCCGACCCGTTCTTGAAGGCGCGCTGGTGCGCTAGGACTTCTTCGATTGAGTCCCGCTCGGTCGTGGTGAAGGGGACGAAGGACATGACGTGGGAGTTCTCCAGAGAAGGAGCGCTGAAGGCACCCGTTGACCCTACCGCGGCGAACGTCTGGCTCTAACGAAAGTTGCCGTTTGTCCAATTCCTGTTGACGCGGGGGCGATGTTGTTCACTTTTAGCCCCGGTGACGCGAACGATGGCGTCCGCCAGACGACGACATCACTAACTGCTGCCTGTCTCAGGTAACGGCGGATCGATCAATCGATCGCCCAGCCGTTCGCGCACTGCCCGGCGGAGGCGAATCTTGCCGAGATCGTCCAGCACGGACGTTGGTAGGGGAGCTGGGGCCGACAGCAACCCTCGCGCTGGATGACCGGGTTCCAGCAGATCGAGGATCTGATCGGCTTCCAGAGGGTGGTTCGGCGCAAGCGTTGCAGCACCGACCAGGAGCAGGGCGCGGCGGTTGTTCGAGCTGGCCACGCGCTCGAAGACGCTCACCGCCTGCCCCGGCGCGGCATGATTGCAGAGCAGGACAGCGGCCGGCACGGCGAGGACAGCCGGTAGCTTGAGCAGTAAGGGCGCCGTCACCTGCGCCACGATCTCCGGCTCGACAAATTCGGCGTCCACCAACGCATCGAGCGCGTCGAGCCGGATCCAGCGGGATACCGGCATCAACACCATTTCCCATATCTTCGCGCGAATATCCGAACCGAACGCATGGGCAGCCACGATGAGGGCGTCTTGGCTTACGAGCCGATCGGGTGAGCGGTCCGCAACATCCAGAAGCTCCCGTCCCAGATCGACCGGGAGATCATCATAATTAGCAAGCGCCTCTATCGCTTCGCGGGCAATCGGATGCGATTCGGGCTCATGATGATAGGCGTCGTTGTCCGACCAGGTGTCGTGAATGAGCGAGCGCAACGCGACGAGGTGATCGGGATGTGGCCGGGTCTTGAGGATCGCGACCAAAGCACGGCGGACTCGGCTGCCAGGATCGTTTGCAAGTCTGAGGAGCGCGTCTGGCAATGGCGTGGCGTGTTCCTTTGCGAGCGCTATGAGCGCGACGCGGCGGGCATCGGCGCGCTCGTGATGCAAAGCGAGGTCCATAAGATGCTCATTTCCAATCACTACGGCTGCCTCAGCCGCGGCGCGCGCATCATCATTGTCGTCGGCGACAATCAGCCACCGCGTTACAGCCTCTGCGGCATCGCCGCCGCTCGCAACGATGACCGGGACGAGCGATTTCAGCGCGGGGGCGGACAGGCTCCCGACCGTGCTGAGAATATGGGCGAGCGCGGTGCCGCCTACGCCCTTCGCGGGGCGCTTCCTGAACCCGAGCGCGTCAGCGATCTCACCAAGGCCCGGCGAGATCCTATCGGAAATCTGCTTGAGCTTGGCGGACCGCCCCTTCGCGCCAAGCCCGCCTCGAGCTTCCCACACGTCGACGACCAGTCGCAGCTGCGCTGCTGGCATTTGGCTGAGCGCGTTGATCGCTTCGATTAGCATGTCGGGCGCGCACAGGACGGCGGTTCTGACCAGTTCCGAGCGCAGCTGACTTTCAGCTGTGTCGGCCATCAGGCGTGCACGCAAATCGGCTGCAAGTTCAGGGTACCAGTTCTCTCGCGCGGCCCACCATGTCTGATGCTCGGACAGTTTGCCCTGACTGAGCCTCATCAGCTCGCGAAGTTCGAGGATCTCGGCGCGCTCGGTAGATGTCGCAATATCGCGCGCCCAGGCATGGAGCAGCTCGTCAACGCGGCAGTGGGCGGCGATGTTCCTCCAAAGGCCCTCACGGCGCAGTTGGGCGATATAAGCGTCGACGAAGACGCCCGAGGTGTAACCGTCACCCTCATGATTGGACTGGTGGCCTTCCTCGACAGCATGATCGCGCTCACCATCCTGAATCGCGCGCCATTCCTCGGCGCCTTCCTGCACGAAATAGCGTCGGATGCTTGTGAGATCATCGAGAGCAGCTTCTACAATTGGCGCAAAGGCCGCGAGGTCGCGGACGGCCCCGACTGCCACGGTGTCGGCGTTGGATTCGAATCCACTGCCAACCATTTTCTGGGCGGCCTCGCAATAGGCATGAGCGAGTCCGGGTGCAATGCGATCCAACTTCTGGGGAAAGCCGCGACCAAAACAGCCTTGCTCCCATGGCAGAGCGTCACGCACGAAGCGCGCCGCAACCTGGGCTGCCAGCGGATCCGCCGCGATACGGTCGTACCAAGCGTCGGAATAGGTCGGTGGCTTCCAATTCTTGAGGAAGACCGACGCCCCCCGCTGCACGCCCAAGAGAAGCCAGCGCGCCACTTCGCTCGGCACCGATCTGCTGGATCCCACATCGATCGACAATTCGAGCAGAGGTGAGAAATCGGACTTCTCGTCAATTAGGCCGTCGTCCAGCCATGCATCGATCGCTGCCTGCGCGTCCGGATCGATGTAGAAAGGCGGGTCGAGTCCTTCGATCTGCTTGCTGAACGCCCTAGTCACCTGAAACGCTCTCGCCGCGGTTTCCAGCCCCCACTCGCTGTAGCTGCCGCCAAGCTTTGTGAGCGCCGCGATGAGCACTTCGAGCGCCGCCTCGCTGCGCGGCCAAGTCGCCTGCAGGAAAGCCTCAAAGCCCTCTTTGACGCTTGGATGGGCGAATGCCACGGTTCGCGCAGGTTGGCGTAGATGACGGGTTGCCACCAGACGATCGACCACCTTGTTGAGTTCGTCGCCGAGCGCTGGCGCGATCCTGCGGAGCGTGCGTTGAAGCGCTGTCAGGTGTGCTCGGTCGAATTGCGATCGGGCCGCCAGCAGTGCCCAGACAATGGCGGACAACCCCGCGCTGTCGATCTTCGACAGATATTTTCCAACTTCATTCTGCACCGCTTCCCGGTGCGCCGCCTCCCGAAGCCGCCGAAAGAAAGCGTGGTCCGCTTCGCCTTCCGCTGGGCCTTTTTGCAACTCCTTGAAATAGAGATCGATCTCGAGTGGGGTCTCGAACGCCTGCAGCGCATCTGTGCGAAAGGCGAAAGCCTTCGCCTGGAGGTGGGCCGGCAACTGGTCCATGCGATTGTCGTGGATCGCGATAAGCGGACCGTCGCTGTATTGATCGCCGTCGAGCTCGATGGACCAATGATCAAGCCCGGCTCCCACATCGGCGGTTCGCATCATGTCGTCGCGTGAAGTGATCACATACAGGTGATCCGGCCTTGCCTTTTCCAGAAGGCGCGGCAGCTGCGTGGTCCAGGCTTCGGACCCGCCGCGCAGGCTATACTGACCCCAGGGGTCTTCGATATAGTATAAGGTGGGTCCGGTATCGACCAACTTGCGTGTGCTGGCCGGGTTGTCGTCGGGCCCTACCGTCACGATCTCCAGTGTTCCGTCACGGTCTCGGGCAAGCTCGCACAGCTTGAGGGCTGCCTGCGTCTTGCCCGTACCCGATGGGCCCCGGATGACGATCGCGCTGCGCTGTTCGAGCAGCTTGATCATCTGATCGAAGTTCGACGGCGGCACGAAGAGTTCAAGGCTGGCGGAACTCGCAAGAAAACCACCATGCTTTCTTACCGTGCCCAGCAAGTCCTGACGGGTCCAGATGCCGGGGGTCGAGGCGCGTATGCGCCGCTTCGCTTCTCCGCGGAGATCGAGCAGCAAGTCGTTTTGTCTTGCCTTGGGGACGTGCAGCAAGTCAGACATTAGATCGCGCAGATCGGCCGCGAGTTGCTTTTCGGTCAGACTGCCCCAGATCGCGACCCTGCCTTCGGGTCTGCTCTTCAGTGTCGACTTGAGGGTCGATGGAAAGGCGCTCTTGTCGGAAGGCTCTTCAAAGTCATTGACCAGAAGGTCGCGGGCGACGCCTTTCGCATCTGCGCTGGTGACAAGAAGATAGCGCGTCTCCGGATCGTCGAGATGGTGAAGCGCGGGCCGTCGCGCCTTGCCATGCTGGAGCAGCGCACGAAAATCTTCGATCGACCAAGGTTCCCCGCTTCGCCGCTTGACCTGGATGACGAGCTTATAGCCACCCGCCACGACCGCGCTCGGCTCGACACGCCCCGGCACGTTCGGTGCGAGGTCCGCTTCGAGGTCTTCCTCATTCGCGGGTTCGAGGATGAGCCGACTGGCCGCCTTCGTGATCAGAAGAAGTCGCAATGCCGCCAGGATCGACACGTCGACCTGGTAGTCATAGCCTGCCTGCGCTGCGGCAGCGCCCGTAAGTGAGGTCTTTTTGTCTGGCAACCTTGTCTTCCCGCTTCTTCCCGACTGTTCAGCTTTAGTTCGCTTCATCATCGTCAAATGCGGGCAAAATCGTGTGCGGCGCAAGGCTCGATAAACGCAGGATGACCCAAATTGTCCTTGCCCCTATTATTGGACCGACTCAACGTCCGGGAGAGAGGTTTCGAACAGTGCCCCGCTGGCTTCTCGCGACAGTGCTTCGGTCTAGGGCGCTGCATCTGGCCCCGCCGGTCTGGCGAGCAGAGGATCAGCGCCTCGCAGTAACCGACCGCGCAAACGACAGGTCTTTCCAGAAGCCGACATTTGGCCATGCGACGGGAATGACGGTTTTGTCCCATGGGCTGGCGGCAGCATCCGACCACAGCCGGCCGTTTGCCGACGGGGCCATCAAAGGCAGATTCGGCCAGAAGCTGCCGTTCCGGAATCGACAACAAAGCTGCCGTAAGGCCGACGTTGCAGCCATCTTCATGAGGACGGACGGACAAGTCTGGCGTTAGGATTTCCAGGCGTCTGCCATTCATGCTTCAATTTCGGCGCGTTCAGATGGCGATAGGCGCTTGGGACTGACGATCGGCCTGAGTGATCGCGGCTCGAACAACTCGGCGCGTCGAAAGTCACCGGATAACAGGTCCTTCCACATCCCGACGATGAAGCGCGCCATTATGCTGTTTCTGGACACGGTCCGAAAGCTCCTTTGCACCGTCGCAACATCGTCGACGAAGGTGTGCCCGCGCGGCTTGCCGATTGCTTCGCCCCGACGCTCAGGGTCCAAGGTGGCGACGTGGGTTGTGACGAAGGGGTACCAGCCGGAATGAACTGTGTGAAATAGCGGCGTCGGGCAGCATTGCGCGTACCAGCGCAGCATGGGTTTTTGGGTCAGATGAACGCAGGCGAGCTCTGATTTCCCCGTGGTGATCACCATGCGTGAAACCCGGGTCAGGAACAGTTGCACACCGTCGATGACCGCAGGCGCTTGCGCACGGTTACAGAAGCGCAGGAAGGCAAGGCAATCCGAACAGTGGCAAACCAGATGGTCTCCGGTCAACGTGGCGACGTCCCGGAGAAGCCCCGTCACGCCACCGCATTGGCATTTGAACGAAAGATCATCCGTCATCGCGCTAACGATAACGGCGAACAGCTCGACCGTCAGCCAAAAATGGGGCGCATTGCTTCCTGTGGTCAGCCGCAGATGTCTGCCTTGTCGACCGCAACTTGGCGTTGCTTGATGGCCATCGGCAGCAGGCCGAGGATGGCTATGGATGCTACTATGTTGAGGCTGGCACCCAGGTGGGACACCGAATTCCAACCACCGTGGGCGATAGCGACCGCAATGGCCGAACCCGAGCGATCGCGAAGAAGTGTTGCGTAAGCGGCCAGGACGAGGGTGGCGACAGTGAACTCCGCGAGCTCGGGCACGCCGACGTGCGTGCCGGTGACCCCGAGCAGCAGCATGGGCCAATGCCACACGCTCCAGACGATCCCCACGGCGACACTGGAACGCCAGAGTCCAAGATCGCGCCAGAGGTGGTAAAGGTATCCACGCCAGGCCGGCTCTTCGGAAAACAGGGCTAGCAAGATGCAGAACGGCAGCAATGCCCAAGCACCCGGGATATATCGAGCTTGCGGGATGTCGCCGAGCGCGGCCAGGGCTGCCCGCCAGTTATCGGCCACTAGCAAGTCTTGCCCGGCGATCGCGAGGTTAGCCGCAGCGGCAATCACGCCCAATGCTAGCGGCGTAAGCAAAGCCACCAACCACCAAACGTTGGGACGAAACTGCAGCCCCAGAGCTTCGAGACGGCGTCCCGGTTCGAAGATCATCGCGCAGATGACGGCCGATAACACAGGGCCTAACAAGAACAGCAGTGGCGCCAGAGTGATCGAATAGCCCCACAACCGGGGGACCAGTGCCAGCCAGCTGATGGCAAATGTGAGCCCGAGGAAAACGCAACTCTTCGTAGCAATCGACATTCTCACCCCCGCCAACAAGCATGTCTGTTCGTGATTGTGTTTCAGACAAATGCAAAACACAATTCAGTCGTAGAACCTGGTTCGATAACATCAGCGGTTGCGATGATTGGTGAAGCGGAATTCGCTTCCGGCTGCAGCCGACCACGGTCGGTCGTTCAGATCATCCACCGCGAACGTCTGCTCCTGACATAAGCTGCAGATGGGACGTCCACGAGCGGACCGGCGCCTATCCAGCACTTCAGATTACCTGCGATGTCTGACTGTGAGTGGTTAGCTGTCCGACCACTCTTGGCGGGGGACGGCGGTCTTGTCCGATCGGCGCGGCCGGAAGAAACGTGGCGCCCGCACCGGAAACCCCTCAAGGTAAAAAATGGGGAGGGCACAGCCACATCCCGTGACGTTCCTACCGCATCGTGATATCGTCACGCTCGGCACAAGCGAAAAGGACGGAAAAAGGCGTTGGCGAGAAGCGATCTTCTCCTGTCGATCGTGCGGGCGGGGGCAGCCGGCGATCAGGCCGCGTTGCGATCATCGGTCGAGGCCGTGGTCGCCGACGAACGGAACAAGAATCACAATGTCTTGGCCGACCGGCTTCAGCGCGCCTTGAATACGGTGGCGGTCACGTCGCCGGTACGTACGGTCCCGAGCAGCCATGCCGGGCGGGACACCATCCTTGAAACTGAGCCGCGCCAGCGGCTCGAAGACCTGATCCTCCCGCTGCCGGTGACGCATCAGGTCGGGCAATTGGTCGAGGAGCAGCACCGTGCCGACCTGCTGCGCGCCCACGGCATGCAGCCTCGCCATCGAGTGCTCCTGTCCGGCCCCCCCGGCAACGGCAAGACATCGATCGCCGAGGCGATCGCGGAAGCACTCGCCGTTCAATTCTTCACCGTGCGCTATGACGCGCTGGTCGGCTCCTATCTTGGTGAAACCAACACGCGGCTCGCGCGACTGTTCGACTATGCCCGTACCGTGCCCTGTGTGCTGTTCTTCGATGAATTTGATTCGATCGGCAAGGAGCGCGGCGATATCCATGAAACGGGGGAGATCAAGCGCGTCGTCTCCTTCCTCCTCATGCAGATCGATCAGTTGCCCAGCTATGTCGTGACGGTCGCGGCGACTAATCACGCCGAATTGCTCGACCGTGCCGTCTGGCGCCGTTTCCAGCTCCGCCTGTCGCTGCCGCAGCCGTCGCGCGATGCGCTGGCGACCTTCCTCGACCGGCAATTCGCCCTTTGGCCCGACAATCCGAGGATACGCCCTGAAACCGTGGCGACGAAACTCGGTTCGATCAGCTTTGCTGAAGCACTGGAGTTCTGCCAGACAATCCGGCGACAGCATATTCTTTCACTTGGCGCGCGCAGCATTCGCGATATCCTTCGGGAACAGATAGAGTTCTGGGCGACACGGGTGAGGATAGACGAATTAGATGCCGCACGATCCGAACAAACCGTTCCTTCGTCTTAACGATCCCAAAGTCGCCCCCCGTCGACGCGCTGGTGGGGGCGGCGGCCAGAAACGCTCCTTCAGCCGGACCGACCAAATCGCCGTCCATGGCCCGGTGTTTCGCAACCTGCGCAACGTCCTCGACGCCGACAATCCTGCGCTCGCGCTCCATGCCGATCCCAATGCGCTCGCACCCGAGCGCCTGCTGGTGCTGGAAGTCACCGGCTCCATCCAGAATTTCGCGGGCGCGGTCGCCCGCATAACGGGCCTGGAATTTGCCGGCGAGGAAGAGCTTGCCGCCGACGAGTTCGACAAGGATCCCGAATTCTACATGCTCGTGCCGCAACTCGCCGCGCTGCGCGAGATCGTGTCGCTTTGGGAAGGATGGGAAAGGACCGGCACAGTTCCTCATGGCTACGGCCCGTGGCGCGACCTGTTCTTCCACCTCAAGGCGATCCGTCCCTGGGGTCCGGGTGACCGCGTGTCGCCTCAGAACCGCGCCTATTTCGAGGCGGTGGTGGACGGCGCGCCCGACGATTTTCCCATCCGCGTCGAAATAGAACTGGTCTTCCGTCAAGCCGCGGCGGCCCGCGCCGCGATCGAACGGACGATCACCGCAGCGATAGCGGTGGCAGGCGGTGCCGTGATCCACCGCGCCGCACATCCCGCCTTCGCGTATCACGCTGTGCTCGCTGACATTCCCGCCCGCGAAATCCGGCGCATCGCGGCGCTCGATCCCCATTCGCTCGCCGGTGCCGATCCTGTCGCGGCGATCGTGCCGCAAAGCGTCGGCGCACCAATCGACACCGGCGATAACGACGCCCTGACCGCCGTGCCGCCCGCACCGGGTGAGGCGGAGCCGATCGCCGCCGTCTTCGATGCGGTGCCGCTCCAGGCGCATCCGCTGCTTGCCGGACGGCTCGTGGTTGACGATCCCGCCGATCTCGAAGCCAGAGCGGTCGGCGCGCGCATCCATGGCACCGCCATGGCGTCGCTTGTGGTGCATGGTGACCTCAACGATCCGCCATCACCGATCAGCCGACGCATCTATTTCCGCCCCGTCATGTATGCGCCTGCCTTCGGCGACGAACTGTTCGACGACGACCGGCTCGTGATCGACGTGGTCGTCGAGGCAGTGATGCGGATGCGGGCGGGCGGCGGATCGCAGGTCTTCATCGTCAATCTCTCGCTGGGCGACCGGACCCGCCCGTTCGCGGGCAAAATTTCTACCTGGGGCCGCGCGCTCGACCATCTGTCCTACGGCTACGGCATCCTCTTCCTGGTCAGCGCCGGCAATATCTGCGAACCGATCGCGGTGGCGGGCTATGCCAATGAAGCAGCCTTCCACGCCGCGCCCCCGCTTGATCGCAATCAGGCGGTCTTGCGCGGGCTCGACGGCCTAAAAGCCGATCGGCGACTGCTCGCCCCGGCCGACAGCCTCAACGCGCTGACCATCGGGGCCTGGCATCGCGATGCCGTCGCCGTGCCGTTCGCCGGAGTCAGTCCTTTCATGCCCTATTCCGGTCAGGAGATGCCCAATCTTTCCTCGCGGCTGGGATTGGGCCATCGTCGCAGCACCAAACCCGACATATTGGTCGCGGGCGGTCGCCAGCCCGCGCGCTTCGATCCGCTGGCGGCGCCCCTAGCCCTGCACAGCCATCCCAATCCCAGCCGCTTCTGGGGGCTGAAGGTCGCCGCCCCTGACAGTGACGCGGCCACCGGCACCCATTTCACGATCGGCACCAGCGGCGCGAATGCTCTCGCCACCCACACCGCGCATCGCATCTTCGACGGGCTGGAACGCGCCTATCCGCAACTGATCGGACCGATGCCGTTCGCCGAGCGCGCCGCGCTTATCAAGGCCATGCTTGTGCATTGCGCCTCTTGGCGTGATGCCGAACAGTTCATCCGGCCCATCGTCGATCCCCACGGCACGATGCATCATGAGCATTGGCGCCGCGAGGTCTGCCGCCATCTCGGCTATGGTTTCATGGCCCCCGACGATGCTGTCGCCTGTGCCGATGATCGCGCGACTTTGTGGGCGACGGGTAGCCTCGGTCCCGAAGCCGCGGTTGCCTTCGACGTGCCGGTTCCTGCATTGCTAGGCGCGCAGGCGGATCATCGCGAAGTGCGCGTCACGCTGGCTTGGATGGCGCCGGTCCGGCCCGGGCATCTTGCTTATCGTGCGGTCAAGCTCAAAATCGCCGCGTTGGGACAGGACGCGCTGGACAGTGTCGGCGTCGCCACCACTACGGGGCAACCATCGAACAGCCAGTCCGAGGGCGGCACCATCGTCCATCGCCGCTGGTGCGCTGCGAAGATCGGCGATCTTGCCGGTGGCCCCACCATTCCGCTCCAAATTCAGCGGGAAAAGGATCAGGGATTACCAATCGACGAGCCGGTGCCCTTCGGCCTCGCCGTCACGATCGAAATGCCCGGCGCGGCCCAGATCTATGCGCAAGTCCGCAACCAGATCCTGCTCCAGCCGCAAGTGCCGATCGCAGTGTGATCCCTTGATACCGCCTCATATCTTCGCAGCCTGGCGCAATGCGCAGACATTGGCCTCGCCACAGTGATTTTTCATCGGGCACGGTAGAGGCCGGATTTGTCCCACTTACGTGGCGCTGATGCCCGCTTTACCTATCGGCAATCCGAAAGTCGCCTGACCGTAACCGGCCCAGTTGCCCTCGCTGTGCGTGGCCAGTCCGGCGACCGCTGGGTGTCGGGTATTAGCGAAGCACCTGCCGCTGAACACGTCGCGCGCGAATGGCAGCAAAGTCCCACGAAGCGGCGTTCCGCTACCGGCAGCACGCGACCAGCTCAAGACATTCAGCGTCGTTGATGTGAACGGCGGCTGTTGCTGAAATCCGCCATTCGGGTCGCGCAAACCAGCCGGTTTCCTATGCACCTCAACTGTAGCCATTCGGCATTAAATTAAAAGGTACCGAAAGCGGTCATCGGTGCACGCTCTCGCGGGGCGACATTGATTGAACGCTCGGAGGCGTGGGTTTGCTCTCCCTCATGACCGAGAGCTTTGTGCCGACCCCGAGCACAGTAGCGAGCCTGATCCCTCCGAGCAGCGTCCAGGTGTGGAAGGTGCCTGAGATCTACGGCGCCTCCGTGCGGGTCGCGGCATCGTTACGCGAGGCTTTCGGTCGGCTTCGAATTCCGCCAATTTTTTCGATCCTTACCATCGATCCGTTCGAACTTTCGACTGCGGCCCCGGCGGACAGGCCCTCGCACGGTGTCTCTTACGACAAGGCGCGCTCGACCACCACGAAGGGCGCCCAGTAAGCGGGATGGGTATATCCCTGGCGCCCGCGCAGGGTCCGCATCGAACGGCGCAGACGTTCGCTGGCGTCAGGCAGCGACGTCATAGTCGACGCAGTCAGCGCCATAAGCGTCGCGGCTGAAAGGCTTTCGACTTTCCATTGGGTGGCAAAGACGGTGCGCGAGCCTGCGTAGAGGAAGGCCTGCGCCAGTCCGGAAAGCGCCTCTGCGCCGGGCTGCCCGTTGCCGCTGGCGGTTTCGCAGGCCGAAAGGATGATCGTGTCGGCCTTGATCGCGAGACCCTCGATCTCGTCGGGATGCAGCAGACCGTCGTTCGCGGCGACCCGGGCCGCATCTGGGGTGAACACGATGGCTGGACGCGGAGATTTGTAGGTCACGCTTTCGGTGACCGCATGCGAGGCGATGGCAATGATATCGTAAGACTTGATCGCCTCCGCGCGAAACCTGGCCTCGGTGGCCTGCGGCCCGGCGAGGACGAGCGACCGGCCGCCCGCCGCGGTGATGATGGCGGTGAGCTCCGCCACAGCGCCTGGCAGGCTCTGGCCTGCGGCGGCGGCGGCCGGCCTTACCGGGGCTGGTGTGAAGGGTTTCGTCCCATCGATCGTGAGGTCACGAAACAGACCGCGCACGGTCACTCGCGGGTCACCGATGGCAAGCACTGAAGGACGGGCGCCGCGCGGCGTGGCTGGCGCATGGGTCAATGCCGACGGATCGAGGACCAACGACAGCGCGGCCTGGTCGATCAGCCACTTGCGGCTGACCGGATCGCGAAGCGCGGCGAACGGCAGGCCGTCGAGCGGTGCGGTGCGGCTGATGTAGAGCCGGTTCAGCGTGCCGAGCCGCGCAGCGAACGGTGTGACCAACGCTCGGTAGAGCGCTTCCGCGTCGCTCTGTGCGAAAGGCCGGGTGACAGCCCCCCGCGCAGTCACGCGAAACTCCGTGCTGGCGCGCAGACGGCCGACCGCAGCTGCCAGGGCATTACGGCCGGGCGCGAGGCGTTCGATCTGCAGATGGTCGCGCGTCAGCAGCGCGGCATAGCCCCGCTGGCTGCCGACAGCGTAGATGAGGATGGCGGCATTTGCCGGCAGCTGGGCGCGGATCGCGGCTGTGGTGGTGATCGGCGCAAGGCCGAACAGTTGCAGCTTCGGCTGCGATCTTGCGGCCTGGTCCGTTTTCGCGGCTGCCATCCGGTGGAGGGTTGCGGCCGACTGCGCCAGTCTCTGCAGTTCGCGTTCCGGAGCGCCCCGCGCCACCGCGCTTACCAGGGCATGGTCCTCCTGCGTCGCCAGGCGCGCAGCCTCGAGCGCGTCCACGGCTGCGGTGTCGCCGCTGCCGCGCAGCGCGCCGCCGGCCAGCGACCGGCTTAGCTGGGATCGTCCGGCGCGCAACAGCGCGCGATCGGCAGCCTCAGCGTCGCCTGCCACTAAAGCCGCTTCGAGCAGCGCGAGATGAGCGTCGAGCGCGCCTTCGTTGCGGTTCATGGCCATGCTGCGCGCGTCGCGCGAGGTCGGCGTGAACGCGTCAAAGTCGCGGCTGGCGTCTTCGAGAAAGGGCACGGCTTGTGCGGGTCTGCCATCGGCGAGAAGTGCCAGACCCTTGAGCAGGCGCGTGCGCGGCGACACGAGCCCGTCCCTGAGCAGGGCACTGGAGGTCGCCGGCTCGGCCCCGTCGAAAAAGGTCAAAGCGACCGCAGGGCGGCCGAGCAGCAACTCGGTCTCGCCGGCACGTTGAAGGACGTAGCTCGTCAGCCCCGCCTTGTTGCGATCGCCGACGACTTGCTCGAAGGGGAGCGTTTGGCCTGTCCAGGACGCCATCGGATCGCGGATTCCGGCGTCGCGCTTGGCCTTGCGACGTGCGGCTTCGGCGTAGGTCCTCCAGTCCGCCGCGCCTTTTCGGTTCAGAAGCTTGGCGAGATCGAGCTCGGCCTGTCCCGAGTTTTCTCCGTAATCCCTTGGCGCCGTGACGAGCTGGCGCAGCACCCTTTCGGCCGCAGCGTCGTCGCCCAGCGCAAGAAGGCTGTCAGCCAGCGTGCGCAGGTTCTGACTGTGGTTCGAACGGATGAGCCCGCGGCTCGTCTCGGCGATCTGCTCGGCGTAACAAGGTGAAAGTTTGGCCTGCGCCGCAGACAGATCGGCCTCGTCGGTCGGTCCGGCGGGCGTTCCCGCGGGCTTGGCGACGATGCGCTGAATCACCGCGCCTTGCTCGACAAAGGTGGCGGTGCAACGCTCACTCGTCTGAACTTGCGCAGGTGTTTCGTCGGGTGCGTAACCCCCGGGTCCAAGGTCGGATGCGGCGAGGGAGAGGCCGCGCATCGCCAGATCGCGCGCGCTTGCGTATTCGCCCATGGTCATCGCCACTTGGGCAAGGTTAGCGAGATTGACCCGGTACTGCATGTCGTTCGGATTGACTTGCGATTTGGCGAGTGTGTCGGTCAGGACGTCGCGATAGGCCTCTATCTCGCCGAGCTTCATCCGCGTTTGAGCGAGCTGCAGCTTGGCGCGCGCGACCTCGAGGCTATTCGCCGGGCTCGGGTCGTCGGCGAATGCCTTTTCGCGAAAGCGTAGGATGACCTCGCCGATTCGGGCGGCATCGGCCGTGCGGCCGAACAGGGCATATTGGGCGTAGACCTGCACGAGCGCGAAGTATTGTACCCCGTTGCACCGCGCGCCGTCTTCGGGCTGCAATTCGCGGCCGAACAGATTGAGCTCGGGTTCGGTGGGCCGGTTCCCGATGCGCTCCTGCATTGCCGTCAGGCTCGAGGCCGGTTCGCCGCAATGGGGGATGTCGTTCGGTCCCGAATCGGACAACTCCGTATCCACGGGGGCCGGCGCGGCCCGGTCTGGCGTCGCCGCCGCCGGCGCTGCCGCGAGGAGGAGCGACAGGACGTCAGCTAGCATTGCGCAGCGCAATGGTGACGGCCGCTTTCCCGAAACGGCTGCGAAGTTCGACGGGGATCGGTTTGGCGGCCGGCGGGCGGGGTGGTTGCGGCTCGGCAAACAGGTCGCGAACGACCGCAACCTGCTGTGCGGCGCGCGCGGCTTCGGGCTTGGCGCCGCTGGTGAGGGCGGACACGCTTTCGAGCTGCGGATCCGGCTTGTCGGACACGAAAACCATGATGCGTTCGACGCCGGGCGGACCGCCGACCTTAAGGAATTTGGCGGGATCGGACGGGATGCGGATGGTGCCGGAGGCGGGATTGTCCGAAGCGCCCGACGCGGGAAACGCCCGGCCGAGGCTGCCGCTAGTGCCGAAGTCGAGCACATAGACATAACTCGGCTTGGGCAGGGAAATCGAGAGGGCGATGCGGTCGCCCGTATGAACGGTCGCGCCATCGGGCAGGATCGCGCCGTTGCTGGTCGTCAGGGTCACTGTGGCGAGCGCTTCGGGCGCGGCATTCGACGCGACGGTAGGCGCGGCGGTCAGCGCGGTCGATGCATCGGCGGTCACCGTGCGCAGCTTGCCGCTAGCGGCGAGCTGGAGAATGTTCATGTACCAGGCGCTCGCGACGTCGTTGCGCTTGAGGTATTCGGCGCTGGTGATTTCACCGGCCTTGAGTTGCCGGCACAGGCGCGCCGAACTCTCGATATAGAACTGGAGCTGTTCAGTGATTTTCTGCTGAGCGGCGGGCGAGGCGGCGCCGTCCAATTTCAACTTGTCGAATGCTGCCTGGAAGTCGAGCTTCTCGCCCGCCACTAGCAGCTCTGAGGAGCAGCTGTCGTGCGAACTAACCTTGTAGAAAACGAAAAGTACGACGATCAGGACGAGCGCAGCGGCGGGCGCGCCATAGCGGATGAGCTGCCCCATTCCGACGCGCGAAGCGGACGAACGTCTAGTCGTGGCCAAGACACCACCCCCCCGTGCCTGAATTGCTCCAATACTTGGCACACTGCGGCAAATTCGAGATCGGGTCCAGCACCGAAACCTCCAGCGGCGACTTCAACCACGGCACTACTGCAATTTGGCGAGCCGACGAGAAACACTTCGGCCCTTTGATAATCGTGATCGTTGCCGGTGCGGATCGCGCGTGGAAGGACCACATTGCAAAGCCGGCCGATAACGGGCTCGATCGCGGCAGATGCGTCGGACCCGTCGGAGCGGCGTCAGACCACCGGATCGAACAGGCTTGTCCCGGAGAAGGGATCGGCGACCGAAGGAACCGCGAACAGACCGCCGGCGACGACGCTCATGAGGTTGAAGGCCGGAATGACCGGGTCGCCGACAACCCCGCCGAAATTGACGTCGCCTATCCAGTCGCGCGATCGCAGGATGTTGAGCAGGATTTCGGCGTCGCTGGAAGCCCACGAAGTGAGGGCCGATTCGAACGCCGCCGCCGGGGGGCGCAATTGATGACCGAATGGATGTCAGCAGTCGACAACAGCGGTCGTTTGCGACCGCCGCAACGAACAGCAGGAATGTCCCATACCCAGCCACTATGGTTGAGCTCAAGCTATCATAGCCGCATTCACTCGTGCTTTTCACGCATTTAGCAGTCACTCTACCGGAGCAAGATGCGCCACCGTGTCTTCCGGTAAAGTTGCCTTGTTACGAACGCTGTGTACAACGCTACGATCTCCGATTTTGCCAGGCTCGGGTTACCAGCCACATTTTGAGCTGCGGCCGCGAAGTCGAGCTTTCGCATGATCCGCTGGATGCGGTCGATAGCCCTGGTGGATCTGTCCGCGACCCGAACGAAGTAATGCGCGTTTGCGCTCCGCTCGAAGTCGTGATGGATACGCCCCGCTCTGGCACCGACCCGCTGGATGGCAAAGTCCGCTTCGTCCCGCGTGGTGAACGCAAAGTCAGGATGACTTGTTTCGATGACGTGAGGTGCACGAGCGACATCGCGCCGCTCCCAGATCTGGAACACGGCTGGCACGTTGTAGGGCTTGCCCATGAAAAGAAACGCGTCTGCCGGCACGATCTGCTCGTGAACGAGGTGGAAGTTCTCGTTCAGCCGATTTTGCAGCGACCGCTTGCGGAATGTTCGAGGCAGTACGAACGCGATAACGTCAGACATGGTAGCCGCGTGCGCGAAGAAATTGACCGCCATGCTGGAGGTGGTTCCGAATGGTGGATTGCCGATCGTTGCGACAGGCCGTCCACTTTCCACGCGACGTTCGAGGAAATCCGCCTCGACGATGCCAGGGCCCTTGGGGTCGATATCGACTCCAAGACTGCCGGGCGGCATCAGCCGGAAGAAAGCCCCTGTGCCCGCGCTGGGCTCGAGCATTTGGTATAGGCGGGGATCGTATCGTTTCACCACCTCGTCGAAGAGCGCAGCCGCCACATTATCCTGCGTGTAATACTGGTCATACAACACTGCTGGTGGCGCGCTGTCGGCAGCACTGGTCGACTTAACCCTGCGCCGGGTGTGCACGCCATAACGCGCGCAGGGCACCAAACGGGCGGTCGGCAAGCTGGGTGAAGATGGGCGCGAGACGATGATGTTTCGACGCAGCTGCCAGCGTGCAGTCGAAACGCAGGAGAATGTCGAGCTCGATTTCCAAGCCGGAGGCACGACCAGCGATCCGGTCGCCTCACGGCCTACCAATCTCCGGTTCATGATACTATGTCTGGCATGCCGGCCATGCCGCCGGCGAACCCCGAAGCCACGCTGAACGATGGCGTTAATTTCGGAAGGCGAGTGGGCGCCCTTTTCTTGACTACCTTTCGGCGCGGAAGAGCATACTACCTGAGTGCAACTATAGCCAACGCTTGTGACACAGTGCATCGCGAATGCACTGCGGGTCGACTTGTATCTTTCCTCGTCTGCGACAGAACTCATTCTGGTCTCCTTTATACCATGTCAAAGCTGGTTTAGGATCGACGCATCCGATTAGAGGCATGCCTTTGATCTCAAGTTTGTGTCCGTCCCGGAATGAGGCAGATTAGTAGTCGTCCCAAAATGAGACTAGGCTTCGTCGGCTTGAGTGAGCGACTGACTGCCTAATGGGGCAACTTCGGTCTTGGTGTTGATCGGCGTCTACCTAGGAACGAAATGCGCAGGTTGCCGCAACGAGCGCGCCATCCGCCCCCCTTTCTCGCACTGTCCGAGAGGGGCTGATGCGCAGGCGATCAGGTGCGCCATGCGCGCTGCTGGAAGTGCGATCAGCGAATTGCTGAGAATTAAAACTTGCAGGTTGGGTGCTTCCATACCACCCAAGGCCGTGGAGGCCGCACAGAGCCCCTTACAGGGGCGAAAAGGCGATATCCAATCGCCGCATCCCCGTCAGGGGCCTCGGCAGCGGAGTGAAATGACGCGCCCGAGGCAGCAGTAAAGTTGGGGGCGGCCAACTTTACGGTATTGCGCCTGATCTACGCAGGGTGGTTTGAGCGGGGTTTGGAGCATCGAGCTGTGTCACTCCCGATCCGTTTCTGCCACTGACCCGGAAATCCCGATTTTGCCGCCATTTTCCGATCGGGAAATCAGGCTTTGTCGAAAATACGGATTTTCAGGGGCATGAAAAACCCTATTCTGGACAAGAATAATCGAAGATTTTTGGATCTTGTCTAAAATGCAAGTTTTTGACCCAGTGAAATGGGCAATTTTAGACAAACAAGAAATGGCGGAAATCTGCGGTTTTGTCTAAAATTATGGATTTTGCGGTGTGAAAAATGCCATTTTAGC
>NZ_BJYR01000016.1 GCF_007991615.1 Novosphingobium sediminis
CTTTTGAACGACGTCTGTGGCATCAAGTTGCAGGGCAATCAGATCACTGTCGGTTCGGCGCACTTCCCGTCGCGCATGACGATCTGTGACAAGGAGATCCCGGCATCTTTCGATACGGAAGGCACAGTCTGCTTGGCGAGCAATGACCGCGAACCCAGATTTGCCATTGAAAAGCGAGCGGTCGCCGCCCTGGTTTCGGTGGTCAGTCCCTCGCAGGCCGTCGCCACCGCTCGGCCGCTGCCTCGTCAAATCGAGACCCGGGCGATATCAGCGGGTGTCCGGCTCACCGGAACGGACCTCGCGCAGGCAACGGATAAGGGAACTGCTGTCCACGAAGCCTTACGGATTTTGCTGTGCAGGCCGGATCTGCGGCACAGAGTGGGTCAGCATTGCCGGATCGCCGAGGCTGAAATCGAGCTGCTCGCGCAACAGGCGCAAGCTCTCCGGCAGACTCTCACTGAGCTTGGTTATTCGCGCCTGCATATCGAACAGCCAATCGAAATCGAACTGGCCGACGGAGGCCGTCAGAGCATCATAGTCGATCTGATTGCCGAGGGAGCGCATGGCTTCATGATCGTCGACCATAAGAGTGGCCCGGTTGCTGACCACTTAGCCCGGTTCGAGAGCTATTGGCCGCAGCTAGCAGCCTACATCAACACCGTTGGCGATCGAGGAAACAAGCCCGTTAACGGAGCGGCTGTATTTTGGACGGAAACCGGCGAACTGACGCTTGGAATTGGAATTTGAGGGGCAGCTGCACTTGGCGCATGGCATGAATTCAGCGATTGGCTGGATCGATTTTGACGAATCTGAACGTGACCGTGCGCAGCGGTTGATGGACCTGTTTCGAGAACAGGACAGCCGCGATGAACTGGGCCTTGGCGCGATTAGAGATTCCATCGCCGATCATCTGTTTCCTGGGACAAGTACCATCCAGACGCGGCTGCGGTACATGCTCTTCATTCCATGGGTACTGAGGTCATTGCCTTCAAACCTTGGGGTCCGGGAAATGGCCGCCAAAGCGAGACAAAAGGAAATTGAACTCGTTAGGGCCTTGATCGCGGGAGCACCGAAAGACGTCGGAATCATTGGACGGGACGCGGGCGATAAGCTCAAGCGCTTGCCCAGCAGCGTCTACTGGTCCGGCCTGGAAAGCTGGGGCATTCGCTGCTTTCCCGGTTCGATCGAGGCTTACTTTGCGGCGCTTCCGCATTGGCCCAAGGATGCTGCGAAAGATCACGCCGAAGATGATCTTGGAGGTGCTCCGCGCGGTCGTTCGATGTGGCAAGAGCGATTACCTGATCCACCGGCAGGGTGGCCGGAAAACATCGACTTTGAGCTGAAACCCGACGAAGCGAGTTTCCTGCTTGATCGCCTAGTTGAACGTCATCCTAATAGCCTTCTGACTTATCTCGCGTGCAGACACGATCGAGCCAAGGCAGACGCGATCTGGCTGCACCCCCATCTGGCCGATTTCCCTGAGCAAGCAAGAAGGCTGGTCGACCACGCCAGGGTATTCTCGGGCGTGATGCATGGCGCTGCATTGCTCTATAATCTGCTGCTTAGTGAGCAGCGAGCCAAGGAGGACTGGATCGAAAGATACCAGGTCGCGCTTGCTAAATGGAGTGACGAGTTTGATGCAAAGACGCTAGCGTCGTGGTCGTTGGATGACTTCTGGCATGAGACGCGTCACACAGGGCACCAGGTGCTTGAGCCAGCCAAGCGATTTGTCACCGAGTGGGTGTCTCTGATCCGCAAAGAAGGAGGTATTGGCCGCAATCGCGAAGCCGCCAATGCCCTTATCATCACTCGTGAGCGAAGGCTAAAAAAGGGCCAGTCACGGTTCGCAAACACGAGTGCCAGGGATCGTTGGCAAGGAGCCTCCGGTATTGAACGGTTCCAGTTTCGCTGGCCCATCGCCCGCAGCTACTTGAAGGATCTCAAACCTTGACCCGGAACACGCTCGATCCGGAGATTCGGCTACTGTACGGTGACAGCCTTCAGGCACCACCTGGATATCGCTTCGATGCCGGGGTGGCGACGACCTTCTCGCTCGATTTTGAAACGGCGTTGGCGGTTCCCGTGAGCCTGGCTCTGTTTGCTGCAGACAATCGAGAGGAAATTCTACAGCACCCCATTGCTTTGCTGGAGGGTGCAGAGCGGATTGCTGGGCGCCTGGCTGTCTTTGCCGAAGCCGGCCAGATCCATGCTGCACATGCCCAGCAATCTCGCCTTTGTTCGTTGCTAGAAAAGGTCATCGTCGAGGTCCAAGCTCCAAAGGAAGGAAGCTTCCATCCCAAGATCTGGGCGCTACGGTTCAAGCCCTTGGACAACGAAGGCGATGATCTTCTCCGTGTCCTCGTGTTGTCCCGCAACCTGACACGCGATCGCTCATGGGACGTGGCAGTTCGTCTGGATGGACGCCGCACGCGCCAACCCAAAGCGCAGAACCGTCCGCTGCACACACTGATTTCGACGCTCCCCAGCCTGGCTGTTGGAAACATCACCGAGGCGCAGCATGCTCTCACAATGGAGCTCGCGGAGGACATGCGCTTCGGGGAGTGGATTCTGCCTGACGGGTGTGAAACTCTGGAGTTTGCAGTCAACGGCTTGGGAGGGCGACCTTGGCAGCCGCAAGAATGCACCCGCATCGGCGTAGTCTCGCCATTTTGTGACGACAAAGCGCTGGCTACCTTAGCGAGCAAAGCACGCCGATCCGCTGAAGTCCTGATCAGCAGGCCTGACCAGCTGGCGTGTATCTCCGCAGAAACGTTGAACGATTTTAAGCATGTCGCCGTGCTCGACGAAATGGCTGAGCGCGAAGATGGTGAAGAAGCTGAGTCGACGGCGTTCGAGGGGCTTCATGCCAAGATCATCGTTGCCGAGCACAGCTGGGACACTCGCCTGACGCTGGGCTCAGGAAACGCCACCACGCCAGCGTTCATTTCAGGGCGCAATGTCGAGTTTTTCGTAACCTTCACCGGCAAAACATCGAAGCTAGGGTCAATCGACACAATCCTCGGAGAAGGCGGCTTCGGGCGATTGACGCGTGCCTATGTCCCGGGAGAGCTGGCCGCTGCTGAAGCATCCGAGCGCGCAGCTGAACGTGTTTTGCTGTTTGCTCGGCGGGCACTTGCGCGAGGTGGTCTCACCATCCGCTGCGAAGCAGAACCAGCCGAAGTTCCCGGAAGCTGGCGCTTGTGGCTGGTTCCGCCAGGAGAGGGAATTACACTGGCGGGAATCGACCAAGTGCGGGTTTGGCCAATAACGCGCGGGGAAGGGCACGCCCGTGATGCCAAAGTTTCCATTGCTTCCGGTCAACCGCTAGATCTTGGCGTGATCCCGCTTGCCGATGTGAGCCGCTTTTTGGCGATCGAGTTGAAGGAGCAGGCAACTGGTCGAACGGTCCTCTTTAGCACTGGCTTGCCGATTGAGGGGCTGCCGGCTGAACGCGACGTGGCGATCATGCGGTCTGTGATCAACGATCGAAAGACATTCCTTCGCTACCTGAGGCTCTTGCTTACGGCCCTTGGTGATCCGTTTTCGGCCGCTCTGGCGGCTGCAGGAAATGGTGGCGGAGCAGGTTGGGCGATGTCGGTCGCGGACGACGAACCGATGCTTGAGGAACTGGTTCGGGCCCTCTGCGCCAAGGATGGTCGGTTGGACGCGGTTGATCGACTGATGACCCGGCTCAGCGAACCGAGCTCTGCGGGCACCGATCCTATACCTGAAGAATTCCGTACGCTTTGGCAGGTCTTTCGCTCCGCACTTGAGGAGGCTGGCCATGGAAAATGAGCGGTTTGACGCGGGGCCTGCCCTAGCTCAGCTAAAGCGATTTCAGCGTCGCACGGTGGACTATGTCTTCGACCGTCTGCACGGCGCAGATCCTGTGCGCCAATTCCTCGTCGCGGACGAGGTGGGCCTGGGCAAGACGATGGTTGCCCGAGGGGTTATTGCCAAGACAATTGAAGCGTTATGGGATCGATCAAAGCGGATCGACATTCTCTACATCTGCTCCAATCAGGCTATCGCTGCGCAAAACCTCAATCGCCTGAACGTGCTGGGAAAGCGCGCGATGGCGCTTCCCACCCGGATGACGTTGGTCCCTTTGCAGCTGCGCGGCGAGCAAGATCTTTCCGCAAA
Organism: Novosphingobium sediminis; assembly: GCF_007991615.1. Classification (GTDB taxonomy): domain Bacteria; phylum Pseudomonadota; class Alphaproteobacteria; order Sphingomonadales; family Sphingomonadaceae; genus Novosphingobium; species Novosphingobium sediminis. Next base: position 4,144 of record NZ_BJYR01000016.1, read on the forward strand.
CAAGGTCAACTTCATCAGCCTAACGCCGGGGACTACTTTCAATCTGCGATCCACCACCGGAGTGATTGATGAGCGGGCGCTCTTGCTGCGTCTTCTCGAAGAGATGGGCTATCCGTTCACGCCACTCAGAAATGCGTTCCAGGTAGACGCTAAGAGCCGTTGGGACGGATGCGTCAAGGACATGACCCTTGAAGGCATCGACCCAACGATAATCTCGAACTTTGTGAAGTCGGTCCGCGCAGATCTAAAACTGGTTGCAGGTATCGACGAAGTGATTGGGCTGTTCCCGCGTCGGCAGCCAACTTATCCTGATGAGAAGCGCTGGAAGCGCAACGACGTGATCGGCGCGCTCCGGAGCAAGCTGTCACACGCCTGCGTAAGCGCGCTCAAGCCCGACCTCATCATCCTCGATGAATTTCAACGTTTTCGGGAGTTGCTGCGCGGGGAAGGAGAACCAGCTGAGCTGGCACGGGCTCTGTTCGAGTACTCCGACGATACAGCCAGCGCGCGCACCCTTCTTCTCTCAGCGACGCCTTACAAGATGCTCACGCTTACCGGCGATGAGCCGGAAGATGGGGATCATTACGAGGACTTCCTCGAGACGATCGAGTTCCTTTATGGCCGTGACAGGGGCGCAAACATCAAGGTCGAGCTCGACCGTGAAATGCGCCGATTCCGCAACCTCCTCCAGCAACTGCCGACGACTTCGAACGAGGCCAAACGAGCGCGCAACAAAGTTCAGCGTACGCTGAAGCGCGTCATGGCCCGCACCGAGCGCGTAGGCAGCACTGTGCAGCGAGATTCGATGTTGGCGGAGCCAGCGATCGATGTGCAGCTCGCGCCTGTCGATCTCCATCAGGCGGAAGCTTTTGCGCGCGTTGCGCGCGCTGTCGATGCTCGCGAAATCATCGAATATTGGAAGTCCGCGCCTTATCTCCTGAATTTCATGCGTGACTACACGCTCAAGCATCGCCTCAAGGACAAAGCCGCGAATGCTGACCCCGCGTTGCTGTCCGCATTGCGCGACGCACAGGCGCTAGGGATCCGTCGCGAACAAGTCGAAGCCTATCAGCCTATCGATCCGGCGAACGGCCGTCTTCGTGCATTGATGTCAGACCTGTTTGGTTCTGGGCTCCATCAACACCTTTGGCTCCCGCCGGCACTCACATACTATGGTCCTGTCTCGGATGGCCCACCGGCGACGAAGGCGCTCGTCTTTTCAGCATGGCAGATGGTGCCTGACGCACTGGCTGCCCTGCTGTCCTACGAAGCCGAGCGCCGCATGGGAGCGGGTTCTGTCGTTCGATCGTATTCCGAAGCAACTCGTCGTCGCCCATTGCAGTTCAAGCTGGTTGATGGCCGTCCGGCAGCGATGCGGGCGCTGCACCTGATTTATCCATCGCCAACATTGGCCCAAGTAGGCGATCCGCTCGAAGTATTTGCCAGCTCGCAGAAGCAGTTAACGGTGGCTGAAATGCGCACAGCAGTAGCGGAGCGTATTCGAACGGAACTTGGTCACCTGTTCGCTGCAGAAACCGTGGCCGACGTATCTGGTCGGGATTCCGAATGGTCCACTTCGGCGACGATAGACGTACGTCTAAAGACTAAAGCGCCGAGTTGGCTTAAGTACCTTGGCTACCGATGGACAGCACAGGAAGATGGCTTCCGAGAGCATATCTCCGAATTGCATAGAGCGTCGGCTGATGCGTCAATGGGGGCGCTTGACAACGAAACGTTGAATCTGCTGGTGGACGTTGCCCTCGGCAGCCCAGCCGTTTGTGCGTTGCGAGCTCTGCGTCGCATTGCACCAGGATTGGCCTGGGACGATTCAGATCTGCTCGAAGCTGCAGCTTCAATTGCTTGGGGCTTCCGGGCACTCTTCAACCAGCATGACGCTGTCGCCTTGTTGCGGCAGGAGCGTGATGAGCACTATTGGCGCAGTGCTTTGGCGCACGGAGTTGAGCACAACCTGCAGGCTGTGCTTGATGAGTATGCGCATTATCTCGTCGAAGGCGAAGGCTTAGCCTCTAGCTCAGAACGTGATCGCATCGCCGGGGTGGCGAAAGCCATGACTCACGCGTTGGCGGTTCGCCCGTCACAGATCGACTTGGATGATGTGGTTGTCGAGGACAACAAGGTCGTCTTCCACCCGCCTATCAGGATGCGTGGCAGGTTCGCTATGCGTCTAGCTGAGTACAAGGATGACGAAGGCGGAACAGTCCGGCTGGGAAGCGTCCGCGACGCGTTCAATTCTCCTTTCCGGCCGTTCGTTCTGGCCACGACTTCGATAGGCCAGGAAGGGTTGGATTTTCACCCTTATTGCTATCGGGTCTACCATTGGAACCTTCCTGGGAATCCGGTCGATCTTGAGCAGAGGGAAGGGCGGGTCCACCGGTTTAAGGGACACGCCGTTAGGCACAACGTGGCCAGAGCACATGCAGATATGATCCGTATTGCTGCGAAGACTCCGAAAGACCCCTGGGAGGCAATGTTCACCGCTGCGCGGCGGGCAACAAAGAGCTCGTCAGAACTTGTGCCCTATTGGGTTTATGATGGTCCGGTGAAGGTCGAACGGCGCGTGCCGATGCTGCCTATGAGCCGCGAAAACATGCGTCTGCGTTGGCTAAAACGCAGTTTGACACTCTATAGGCTGGCATTCGGGCAGCCGAGGCAGGATGATTTGTTGGCCTATCTTGATCGCCTCGTCGACGAAGGCGTCGACATAGCGACCTTGGAAGAATTGCAGATCAAGCTCGAGCCGTGACCCACTGGACAGGCGATTTCCCTCTCATTCAGGCGGAGCCAATCCGAACAGGAGAAATCTCAAGCAGCAAATAAGGGAGCGCCGCACCGCACTCTGACCAGCGGAATGCGTAGCTCCCGGCGAGGGTGATGGGCGGACCATACGCTCCGGTCTTATAGGTGAGTGTTGTTCCCGCCCCGTAATGGCGTTCGTGGCGGAAATCGAAATCGCTCGTATCGCTCGAATAGCCGCCTTGGTCGACGTAGTGGCGATGGTCAGTCGCTACCAGCATAAAGCCGATATCTGCCACATCTGCGCACTGTTCCAAGCGGGCAATGTCCTTGAAAACGTCGTACCGGTTGTTCGGCTCGCGGTGGTTCTCTCGTTTAAAGAATTTGAGCTCGATCGCACAGCGCCATTCGCGGGCTTCATCGTCAGTGAGCCGAAACCAGACATCAATCCTGCCTCGCTTGCCGCCATTACTGCGAAGCGGTTTTTCCAGTTCTATCGAGAAGGTCTCGCGTTCGCTGATGATCTCGAGATCGGCAGCAGTTGAGATGATGCGACCGAGGTGCAACTGAAGCGTCGCCTCGCTTTCGCAACGGACACGTCCACCGCTTATCTGTCGGAAAAGCGTCGGCACTGCGAGGTTCACGATATTGCGAAGACGATCTAGCGACATTCTACCCTGACTATCCTGAAATGTTAGCTGCGCGAGGCGCGACGCCCTGGGGCCGTTAAACGAGTCCGTCCCGTCCCCGTCTAGATGAGCATCATGCTCGTGAAATAAGAATGCTTGCCGGAAAATCCTTATACTCCGAAGCCATGCTTTCGAAGGCCTCTCCGGATTGTTCAAGGACCGCTTCAACGCTTTCGGTCGGGGACTCTTCGACGGCCCCGTACACCAGGGGTGCTGAAGAGGCAGCTCTAGCTGGCCGTGGAAGCTTTCGATTCCGACCTGCGAGTTCATTTATCAGTTTGGCAAAATGCCACAGGGCTGCTGTTGCATTTTGCCGCCTATCCCGTGGGACATCTTCGCAGACACCAAGCCAGATTTCCTGATCGAGCTGGTCACGATGCTCCATAAGATGAGCGCCGAGCCAGTCCGGATTATCGAACACCAGAGCCTGATAGTCCGCCCCCACTTTAGTACCAAGTCGACGCGCAGCCTGTCGCGGGACCGAGATGATTGGGCCTTCGTCTAGACCCACTTCGAGCGCCTGGAGAATGAGTTCGAAATCATCGCCTGTGTGCATTGAGTCCACCCAGCGGATCCGGAACTTATCCATCTTTCTTGAATCCCTCTTTCTGCGTCGCCGGCGGATGAATGATTGTCGCGACAAATTCGGTCGCAGGAGCTAACTCCTCATTCCATGTCCGCTGGTCGCCAAGTTTGCCTCCGGCTTGGTACCTTTTGGTTGGTCCAATCTCAACATATTGAAGTTGCGGCTGGCAGCAATCGTGCGACCGTTTTTGTCGCGGGTGGTCGCTTGTAAGAATTTGGCTTACGGCTGACCGAGGACGAGGGACAAGAATGGGCCTATTTAATCGCATTTTTCTCGGGCACCGGATCGATGATTGGGCGTCGGAATACTCGCTTGTTGCGGCCAGAACGCTCAATCAGGTCGCGGCTGACTTGATAGCGAGCGCTGAGCAAGACGTTTCCAATGCAAACCTAAAGGACGGCCTTTGGGCGCAATCGGCCTTCCTACAAGTCAGCATCGCTCCGAAGGTTCGCGAAGTTGCTGAACCAGTCGCGATTGAGATCCTCAAAGAAGCAAACACCGCACTCGCTGCGATCGTAGAGGAACAAGCCGTCTGGGTAAGAAGCCCGGACTATGTCGAGCAACCAGGAGCCGTATTCGATGGCGCCAGGGATATCGCAGCCGCGGCAGTGCCGCTCGCTGCGGGTGTTGCGACCGCCGCATCACTTCCTTTCGCAGCGGTGACAACCACGACCGCGTGGCTTGGCCTGGTCACCACGACAACAATCAGCTGGCCGGTTGTAGTTGGCGGGGGCGCGATCGCTGGATTGGGCATTGCAACGGGGCTTCTCAACACTGCCAAGATTCGCGACCGGGCCCAAGCCAGACTGCGCGACCGCGTCCGTTCCTTTGTCGTCGGCTCGCTAATCGGCAGACATGAAAACTCACCGTCGATTCTGCAGCAGTTGACTGCGGAGTTTGACCGCGCAGCGAAGCGTGCAAAAGCGATATGATCGGTTCACTTGCTCACGTGGTACTGCGAGAAGTACCCGCCGAACTTCTGGCTGGCGTAGCATCGGGCCAATACCGCGTGGCAGGTTCGATAATCCAGTCAGTTTCTTCAGGACGGGTTGTCGGGCATCTACAAGAGACGTCGGCAATATCGTCTCTGCTGAACTTCAGCCCACTCAGCCTGCCGCAAATGGCGATTGATGCAGTTTCCGTCGTCCAGAATGAGCAGATCAAGGCTGCGATATCTGTCGTTCAGTCGCTACAAATCGCGAACCTCGTGGCCAGTGGCATGGGTATTGGTGTTTCCGTAGCTGGTGCCGCGATCTTGGCGAAGCGAATCGCCAGGGTAGAGGAGAAGGTCGACGCGATCCTCCCAAACCTTGCTGCGATTGTGCGGGGACTGGAAGCCATGCGAGTCGAGAGAATCACGGAGGATTTCACACGACTTCGAACATTGGTGGGTCAGGTCGAAGAGGCTTGGCTGCCATCGGCATCACAAAGAGAATGGATTGCAATTGCACGGGATGCACATTTTCTGGCGGATAGCTTCGAACGCCGCGCTCGAGAGCTAGGCGCTGCGAGCGATGTGCTCAACACCGAACCATTGGTCGAAGCTTTCGCTCTCGCCTCAGGGCTGCGTGTCACCGCCCGGATGGCATCCTGCCAAGACGATATGGCCAGGGAGGCTGCGAGCTCTCGGGCACTCACACTGGTACAGTTGGGAGAGGCGATCCAGTTAGCCCCTCTCGCTCTTGCTCACGCGCCAATGGAAACCGCTGGCACGTCTACGTGGTTAGATCTCTTGGAGCAGAAGGCAGACGACCTGCGCTCAACAGTTGCTCGAGTGCGCGAGCGCGAGATCGCCGCTGCCGGCACAGCTGAGACTCTCCATGAGCTGGCACGCCAAGGGGTATCCGGTCGAGAATGGCTCGATACCGCGAAATCCGAGGGGCACAATCCCCTGCTGTTTCTCCCCGTCCGCGATGTCAACGCGCCAGAGCAAACCCGGTGACAAGGCACGCAGGCGATCGAACCAGGAGGTGGGTTCGCATGTTCTCTGAAAGCGAGGGTGGCCTGGTTTGCGATAATTTCATCCCGGTTCGTTGATTAGGGAAAGGCAGATTGGATGGCCGGGCCGAGCGAAGTGATCACGGCTGTCGAAATGGCCGAGGCCAGCGGGATAGACCCCAAGCGACTACGAGCAGCCCTTCGAGCTGCACACCTCCAATGGCATCCGCACAACGGACGCTGGGAGGCCGTGCGAGGGAGCGATCAGCATCGAGACATGGAACGGGTCATGGCGCAGCTATGCGGAGGGAGTGTCAGGCTCCGATCGACGTTAAAGGCTGTAATGGGCGCTTCCGAAGCCGCAATTCGCGACGAGCAGTACGTGCTCGATCTCTGCGACGCAGTTATCGGGCTGAAGGCCGTCCGGCAGCATTGCTTTCCGTTTCTGACCGGAGATCCAGATCGGCGTGGTTACCGAAAGCCATTGCCTGTCGATGGCTTTTATCCGGCTCTTGGCCTCGTCGTGGAATATCATGAGCGCCAACACCGCGAACGCGTCAGCTTCTTCGACGACAAGCCAACGGTATCTGGCGTGCCTCGAGCCGACCAGCGCCGACGATATGATGAGCGCCGCGCCGATTTGCTTCCGAGGCATGGCTACAGTTTGGTCGTTCTCAATGTGGATGAATTTGCACACGATAGGGCCAAGCGCCTGCTCAGGACCACTCAAGATCAGGCTGTTGTCAGCCGCCGCCTTGCACGTTTTATCGGCTGATTAATGGATATTGGGGCAATGGTGCAAAATGGCCAATGAACCTCGCACTCCACGTCTTGCTGTCTTGATTGACGCAGACAATGCATCTTCCCGGATCGCGCCGCGCCTTTTTGAAGAGATTGCAAAGATCGGTGAAGCAAGTGTCCGCCGCATTTACGGTGATTTCTCCGGCACTCGGCTTAAATCCTGGGCCGACGTTCTCGCCACACATGCGATCAAGGCGCACCAGAACTTTGCATATACCAGCGGCAAGAATGCCTCGGATATTGCTTTGGTCATCGACGCGATGGATCTTTTGCACACCGGTCGTTTCGACGGGTTTTGCCTTGTCTCTTCGGACAGTGATTTTACCGGTCTCGCCTCGCGCATTCGTGAGCAAGGTATCGATGTCTACGGCTTCGGAGAGCAGAAAACTCCCGAGAGCTTCCGACAAGCGTGTCGCCGCTTCATTTACACTGAGAACCTGCTGCCAGAGGCGCCAACGTCAGATGAGCCAGGCCGACAGGATGCCCGTCCGGCTAGTGTAAAGAAGTCGCCCACTGCTGCGGCACCTTTGATCCGAACTGCCATCTCACAGCTCGATGATGAAGGGGGCTGGGTGCCTCTTGGGCGGGTGGGCCAACGCCTTGCGGCGCTCGCCTCCGACTTTGACCCCCGAACCTATGGTGAAGGCAAACTGAGCGATTTGGTCGAGAAGGCAGGCAGCTTTGAATCACGCAGAACTGAAACAGGGCATTTGCAAATCCGGGTCTCTCCGTCTGGGAAGGCGGGCCAGCCTAAAGCAAAGAAGGCAAAATCCGGATGAAAGTCCCGGCTTCCCCCTTTGCGCCAACCAATAGCTGTAGGATGCCCTTAACCACGTGCGACCGATAATGTCGTACATGGCTCATATCAAAGCGCCATGAGCAGAAATCTTCGAACAAGCACCACTGATCCGATCCAGATCCCAACCCTTTCGGCCGCGTCAGGACGCATCGGCATCTCCTTTTGTCCCGGTAAGCAAGGGCCTGCGCTCGCTGGCTTTGAGTGGAAGCGTGACCTTGCGGCGGATCTGGACGCGGTGCGTGAGTGGGGGGCCGCCGCTGTCGTCTCTCTTATTGAAAAGCACGAAATCGAGCTGCTGGGGGTCGCAGATCTGGAGACTGCGGTTGCTGCTCGCGGGATGGAATGGTTTCATCTCCCGATCCCCGACGTCACGGCGCCTGGCGAGGAATTCGAGCAACGATGGCACCAGTCCGGAGCCCGACTGCGCAGTCTCCTCACCAACGGGGAGAGCATCTTTCTCCATTGCCGGGGAGGATTGGGCCGGGCCGGCACTGTGGCAGCGAGACTGCTCATCGAACTCGGCATCACCGGCGCCGATACCGCAATCGCCACAGTACGACAGGTCAGGCCGGGCGCTATCGAGACGAGATCGCAGGAAGATCACCTTCGAGCGATCGAGCGCATTTACGATCGGTCCATTGGATGTCTCATTGGTCTAGCGGTCGGTGATGCTTTGGGCACGACCCTCGAGTTCAAGCCGCGGGACACCTATCCCCACATCACAGATATGGTCGGGGGAGGGCCGTTCGGCTTGGACGCGGGGACTTGGACCGATGATACGTCCATGGCCCTTGCGCTTGGAGAGGCTCTTCTGGCCAGCGCAGCAAAAGGCTCGGCCTTCGAACCGGAAGAAGCACAGCGGCGGTTCATCGATTGGTGGCGGAACGGCGCCTTCAGCCCCACGGGAAGTTGTTTCGATATTGGCATTGCAACTCGCCAAGCCCTTGCACGCTTCGAGGAAACTGGCGACCCGATTGCCGGCTCGACCGATCTGCATTCAGCAGGCAACGGCTCACTAATGAGGCTTGCGCCTGTTGCGATTTGGGGGATCCGGCAGGATCCCGCTGTCGTAACGCGAGTAGCCCGCCGACAGAGCATGACCACGCACGCTGCAGACGCGTGCCTCGACGCCTGTGAAGCGTATGCACTAGTCTTGCGGGCGGTTATCCTAGGTGCGGACGTTGAGGAGGCCCTGGCGGTTCCAGCGGACGGATTTGGGCCTGTGATCGGCCCAATCATGGCCGGTAGCTGGCGTGGGAAAACGCGGGATCAGATTTCCAGCAGCGGCTTCGTGGCGCACAGCCTCGAAGCAGCGATCTGGTCCGTTGCAAACACCAGGAGCTTCGATGAAGCCGTGCTGTTGGCAGCTAACCTCGGTTATGATGCCGATACCACTGCTGCCATTGCCGGCCAGTTGGCTGGTGCGATCTATGGCGCTTCTTCAATTCGGCAGTCGTGGCTCGATAAGCTGGCCTGGCGCGACGAGATTGAGTCTCTCGCTCGCCGCTTGGCTTTCCCGACGGCTTCGCGGCTAGGCTAGCGAAGGCATTCCCATCGCCGGCTCATGATTGATGGTCACCAGTACGATTTTGGGTAAAACCCGCGATCATCGTCAGCTCCAAAGATATGTTGCTCCTGAAACAGTTCGTCCAGGCCAGCCGCACTTAACCTCTGATCGGCTGCAGACAGCTTCGTCCGGGCCCAGGCCACGAATTCGGCGACACGAGTGGCCTGTTCGTCCGCAAGTTCCTCCTCCAATCTTGTAACAAAAGCCGCCAGGCGATCTCTGCGTTCGAGACGGGCAAACACATCCTCAATGACCTTGTCCCTGCGCTCGGCAATGTAGGCCAGCCGTTGGGCTTCGATTCGGCGTCGTTTCGCCTCCTCCTCTCGTAGCCGCGCCTCTTCCGCTTTCTGGTCGTCTTCTGCCTTTGCGGCAGCCAGAACGGCGAGCCCAACAGCAATGTCTGGCGCCAAATTCTCAAGTCGTTGGAGCTTGGCGTCTTTGAATGCTCTGCGAACCTGCGACGCGTACCGTAGGTGGATATCAAACTCGAAGGCTAGCTGACCGGTGGGTATGTAGTCCCATTCCGGTCGTCCAAAACTGAAGCTGTGAGGCGTCCAATCGCTGCGGCTCCAATCCCGCGATCGCCGTCGCTGACGACGCTCGTCTTCGGCGATCTCCTCAGGTGTCAGAACATGCTTGATGCGTTTGTAGGCTTCCTTGATGGCGAACGGGATAGCCACGGAGCCGTTGGTGAAAGTCGCCTTGCTTGCCTTTGCGGAAAGCTCAAATCCTTGGGCCTTAGCGGCAGCTACGATCTGGAGGAGACACAACTCTGCCCGGTCGATTGAAGCCGGAGCCAGTTCGAGATGGACATATCCTTCCGACGAAAGGGTGACGATGCCGGTGTTTCCGGGCTTTGCCTTTCGCAGCTTGTCGAAGCTCTTTTGCACCAAGGGATGCGAGAGCACCTCTCCCGACAGATCCAGTTCTGACGCCTTTATACGTGCTTGTTCTCGTGCCGACGCTAAGTTGCCAGGTTCTTGCCGGACCTCACCACTTGCTATGACTACTGTGAGGGCTACCCCAGCTTTGGCCTTCGGAAGCGGAATTCGCTTCACTTTGTGGCCGGCGGCATGCTTGGCCCACCAGCCGAGAGGTGGGTTGGGGATGTCGTGCTTTCTGCATATCTTGTGAAGTGCAACGTCCGACAGTCTGAAATCCTTGGCTAGGTGCGTCATCGGCTTTGACCAGACTAGCTCATAGAATTCTTCGCGGGTGAACCTTTGGCTCATCTCGGCGGATCTCCAGCCTTGCAAACAGGTATGTGCGGCACGAAGCAGAGCGTCAGACTATGCGACAAGCGGCTCTCGCACGGGCATCTGTCGAAACTCTGCGAACTAAAAACTACCTTCGTAGCTCCAGCGCTATCGCAGCCGTCCTTGCGATTCCGAATGCGTCCACATCCAGGACGCGACAAACTGCCAAAGCGATCAAGCCAATCGTATATCTACGCTGCTACCTAGAGAGCTACCTAGTAGAGCAAAGGGAGGCGAGCGCAAGGCTCCGGGCGCCCGCTAAACCATTCAACTTATTGAGGAAAGTGGTGGACGCACTTGGGCTCGAACCAAGGACCCGCTGATTAAGAGTCAGCTGCTCTACCAACTGAGCTATGCGTCCACACCGTACCGCTTCCGGCAACCGGGAGCGGCCCCTTTAGCGATTTCTCGGAGGCTGCCAAGCCCCAAATTTGAAAAATTATCTGATGCCCCCGTCGCGGGTACGTGACCAGCGGTCTACGGCCATCAGGGTGCCGATGCAGAGCATGTTGGTCATCATCGAGGAACCGCCGTGGCTGACGAAGGGCAGGGGGATTCCCACCACCGGCGCGAGGCCCATCACCATCATCAGATTGATGCACACGTAGAAGAAGATCGTGGTCACCATGCCCGCCGCGAGGAGGCGCGAGAATCGGTCTGGCGCGCGCAAGGCGACATTGAGGCCCCAGCGCAGCACCAGCGCGAATACGCAGAGCACGAAGAAGCCGCCGATCATGCCCCACTCTTCCGCCATCGTCGCAAAGACGAAATCGGTGTGCGCTTCGGGCAGGTAATCGAGGTGGCTCTGCGAACCTTGCCCGAAGCCCTTGCCGAACAGGCCGCCCGATCCAATCGCGATCTTGGACTGCGTGATGTGATAGCCCGAACCCAGCGGATCGCTTTCGGGATCAAGGAACACCAGCACGCGCTTGCGCTGGTAATCGTGCAGCACGGTGAAGAAGGCGAGCGGCGCGGCGACTGCGACCGTCGCGCCGCCGGTTATGAACAGCCACAGCGGCAGCCCCGCAAGGAACATGATGACGACCGCGCCGAAACTGATCGCAAGGCCGGTGCCGAGATCGGGCTGCAGCATCACGAGCCCGGCGGGCAGGCCTAGCAGCACCACCGCCGGCGCAATCGCGCGCCAGGTGCGGATTTCGCTCGGCGGCAGCACGCTGTAGAACCATGCCAGCACCAGCACGATGCCCGGCTTCATCAGTTCGGATGGCTGCAACTGCATGAAGCCCAGATTGAGCCAGCGCTGGCTTCCCCCGCCAACCCGCCCAATCAGTTCGACCAGCACGAGCAGCACGCAAAGCAGCGCATAAGAAGGCAGTGCCGCGTTCTTGAACCACGTCTGCGGGATGCGCGAGATCACCATCGCCATTCCGAGGAACACCACGAAACGCACCACGTGGAGCAGCGCCCACGGCATGAGATGCCCGCCCGCTGCCGAATAGAGCACGGCGCCGCCGAACACGACGAGCGCCGAGAGCGGGAGGATCACGCCCCACGGCTGGCGGGCGATGAACGCCGGGATATAGGCGCGCTGCATGTCCTAGGCTCCCGGCGCAGGGCCGGCCGGGACCGGGGCGGCGGGAGTAGGCGCGGCGGCTGGAGCGGGGGTTTCTGCTGGGGCAGGGGTCGCCTCAGGTTCGGGCGCGGGCGGCGCAGCATCGGTCTGCGCGGCGGTGGGTTCGGCGGCGGGGGCGTTGTCGGCTTCGACTGCCTCGGCGGCCTGTTCCTCGTCGGGCGCCTTGGGCGCGGTGGCGCCGAACTTGGCGGCATAGGCGTTGTACTTGGCGGCCATGCGCTGCTGGACGTTGCCGCCCCATTCCTTCTCATAGCCTTCAAGCACTTCCATCGCCTTGGCGCGGTCGAACAGGAAGGTCATCACATCGCGCGCGATGGGATAGGCCGCGCCCGAACCGCCGCCGTGCTCGATGGCAACGGCGCAGGCATAGCGCGGCTTGTCGAACGGGGCGAAGCAGATGAAGTGGCCGTGGTCGCGGTGCTTCCACAGGCCGCCCTTGCCGTTGCCGATGTTGAGCCCGACGACTTGCGCGGTGCCGGTCTTGCCGGCCATCTGCACGCCCTCAATCGGGATGCGCGCCTTGCCGGCGGTGCCCCGCCCGTTGACGACTTCGTTCATCGCGGCGTGGATGATATCGAGATGGTCCTGCCGGATGCCGAGCGATGGCGCACGCGGCGCGTGTCGGTCCATCAGCAAGCGCGGGGTGAGTTGCAGGCCCGAGGCAAGACGCGAGGCCATGACCGCCTGCTGCAGCGGATTGACCAGCATGTAGCCCTGGCCGATCGTGGCGTTCACCGTATCATAGATCGCCCATTCCTTGCCGTACTTGCGCTGCTTCCACGCAGGATCGGGCACCGTGCCATAGGATTGGCCGGGGTAGGGCATCGGGAATTCCTGCCCAAGCCCCAGCCGCCGCGCCATGGCGGCGATGCGGTCCATGCCGATCTGCTGGGCGAAGTGATAGAAATAGACGTCGCAGGACTGGTAGATGCCCTTCGACATGTTGGTGGTGCCGTGGCCGCGGTGGTTCCAGCAGTGGAACACGCGGTTGCCAACGCGTAGTCCGCCCGCGCAGCCCACGCTGGCTTCGGGATCGAGCCCGGCCTCGAGAAACGAGAGCGCCACCATCGGCTTGACGGTGGAGCCCGGCGGATAGAGCCCGCGCAGCACCTTGTTGCGCAAGGGTACGTGGTCATCCTCCGAGAGCATCTTCCATTCGATGCGGCCGATGCCGTCGGCAAAACTGTTGGGATCGTAGCTGGGCATCGAGACCATGGCGAGCAGATCGCCGGTCGCGCAGTCCATCACCACGACCGAGCCGGATTCGAGGCCGATGCGGCGTGCGGCGTAGTCCTGCAGCGCAGCGTCGATGGTGAGTTGGATAGGCTTTCCCGGCACATCCTCACGCGTGCCGAGATCGCGCACGACGCGCCCGCCCGCCGTCGCCTCCACCCGCCTTGCGCCGGGCACGCCGCGCAGGCGCTCCTCGAAATGCTTTTCGAGGCCGTCCTTGCCGATCTTGAAGCCCGGCGTGATGAGGAGCGGGTTGTGTTCCTTGAGGTAGTCGTCTGCCGACGCGGGGCCGACATAGCCGACCAGATGGCCGACCGCCGCGCCGGTTGGATAATAGCGCGAGAAGCCGCGCTGCGGGATCACGCCGGGAAGTTCGGGCAGGCGCACGCTGACGGCGGCGAACTTGTCCCAATCGAGGTTCGAAGCGACCTCGACCGGCTGGAAACCGCGTGCCTTCTCGAGCTTGTCCTTGATGTCGCTGACGCGGTCGGCGGTGAGGCCGAGGAGCTTTGACAGCGTGCTGAGCGTGGCATCGGCATCGACCACCCGGTCGGGCACGAGATCGACGCGGAAATCGGCGCGATTGGCGGCGAGCGGCGCGCCGGTGCGGTCGATCACCCAGCCGCGCCGGGGCGGGATCAGCGTGAGGTTGACGCGGTTGCTTTCAGAGGCCGCGCGGTACTTGGCGTTTTCCGCGACGGCCAGCCAGGTCAGCCGCCCGGCCAGCAGCAGACCGACGCTCGCCTGCGCCATGCCCAGCACGAACGTGCGCCGCTCGAACGAATGCGTCAGCTGTGCGCCGGTGACCGGCAGCGGCTTCGTCTGTTTGGACCAGGGCCATGCCCACTTCTGGCGCACCGGGATCAGACCGTCCGCAGGGGGAGGAGGCGAACGCGGTCCAGCAGCGCGACGGCCCGTGTCACCAGCGGGTAGAGCGCCAGCGTGACGAGGAGCTGCGGGCCGATCACCAGAGGCAGCGGATAGGCGGCGGCAAGGCCCGCGATCCCTGCCGAGAGCACAAGGTAAGCGGCCATCAGCATGCTGGCGACGGCCCAGTCCTGCACGAAGCTGCGCCAAAGCAGGCGGTTATCGACGGTGTCCATGACCAGCATCGCGGCAGACCATAGCACGATCCCACAGCCAAATGGCTGGCCGCTGTAGAGATCGTCGAATGCGCCGAGCGGGAGGCCAGCCCACAGCGGCAGGAGGCTGGGGCGCAGCATGCGCCAGGCAAGGAACACCATGAACGCGAGCGGGGGCAGGACCGGCGCAGAGGCAATCACCGGCGAAAAGGCGGCAAGCGAGGCGAGCATCACCGAGACCCACGGCAGGCCCGAGGCGAGCAGCGGCGAGGGCGCGCGGTTGATGCGCTGGCGGACGAGTTCTTCCGGCCGCATCGGGATGCTGGGCAGATCGGGCAGCCGGGGAAACGGCATCAGTTGCCCCCTCCCGCCTCACTGGCTTCGGGCGCGGGGCCGGCGGCCTGCTGGCTGGCGCCGAGCGCGGTCACGGCGGTGGGCTGGAATACGGGCAGCACCACCACGAAATCGGCATCGGCCGGGTCGCTGGCCAAGTGGCCCACGCCGCCATCATGGAGCACTTCGGTGACGACCGCGACCGGAATGCCCGGCGGATAGAGCCCGCCCGAACCCGAGGTCACGAAGACGTCGCCGCGTTTCAGCGGGTTCATGCCCATGTTGAGCAGGCGAATCGCGATGCGGCCATCGGACTTGCCCTCGACAAATGCGGGCAGGCCATCACGCGCGCGGCGAACGGGCACCACGTTTTCGGGATCGGTCACCAAGAGCACGCGCGCCGTACCGGGGCCGGCTTCGATCACCCGGCCGATGAGGCCCGCGGATGAGCGCACCGGCTGACCGGGGCGCACGCCCTGTGCGGCGCCGGCGGAGAGCACGGCAAAGCGCCGCGCGCTCGATGCGGTCGATCCGATCAAGCGCGCCGCGGCAATCGGCTTGACCGCCGGATCGACGATGCCGAGCAGCGCCTTCAGCCGCCGGTTTTCGCCTTCCAATGCCTGCATGGTGAACGCGTTGGCGCGCGCAGCGGCCACTTCGCGGGTGAGCGCGGCGTTTTGCCGTCCTGCCTGGAAATAGGCACCGATGGCGGAGATGACGCTCTGGCCTGCCGCGCGGGTTTCGGCCCCGGCTTCACCTGCAGGGCGGGCAATCTCGCTCGCCGCGCCGCGCACCGAGCTGAACGCCTGAGGATTGACGATGCTGACGATCAGCATGGCCACGCCCGCAAGGAACCCGGCCACGGCGATGACGTAGCCGGTGAAGATCCCGTATTGCGCCCTGCGCGAAAAGCCCGGGCGCCGGTCTGGCGACCGCGCCATCTAGCAACCCTTCTTCGTTATGCGACCTGCCGTTCCGCAGCTGTGCGGCATCACGCCGTCATCAGTACGCCGCGGTAGATCGGATCTTCCATCGCCCGGCCGGTGCCCAGCGCCACGCACGAAAGCGGATCTTCCGCCACGCTGACGGGGAGGCCGGTTTCCTCGCGAAGGTGATCGTCGAGCCCGCGGATCAGCGCGCCGCCGCCGGTCAGCACGATGCCCTGGTCGACGATGTCCGCCGCGAGTTCGGGCGCGGTGTTTTCCAGCGCGATGCGCACGCCTTCGACGATGGCGCCGATCGGTTCGGACAGCGCCTCGGCGACATTGGCCTGCGTGATGGTGATTTCCTTGGGCACGCCGTTTACGAGGTCGCGGCCCTTGATGTGGATCGTCTCGCCCACGCCATCAGCCGGGACGGTGGCGATGCCGAAGTCCTTCTTGATGCGCTCGGCAGTCGATTCGCCGATCAGCAGGTTGTGATGGCGGCGCACGTAGGAAACGATGGCTTCGTCCATCTTGTCACCGCCGACGCGCACCGAGGTGGTGTAGGCGAGGCCGCGCAGCGAAAGCACCGCGACTTCGGTGGTGCCGCCGCCGATATCGACGACCATCGAGCCGACCGGTTCGGTAACCGGCATGTCGGCGCCAATGGCAGCGGCCATCGGCTCGAGGATCAGGAACACCTGGCTGGCGCCCGCGTTGCTCGCGGCATCGCGGATCGCGCGGCGCTCGACCGAGGTGGAGCCCGAAGGCACGCAGATCACGATTTCGGGATAGCGCAGCAGGCTCTTCGAGCCGTTCACCTTGCGGATGAAATGCTTGATCATCTCTTCCGCCACTTCGATGTCGGCAATCACGCCGTCGCGCAGCGGGCGGATCGCCTCGATGTTGTCAGGCGTCTTGCCCATCATCATCTTGGCATCGTCGCCCACGGCCTTGACGCGCTTGATGCCGTTGATCGTCTCGATCGCCACGACCGAAGGTTCGTTGAGCACGATCCCGCGATCCTGCACGTAAACCAGCGTGTTGGCGGTGCCGAGATCGATTGCGATGTTCTGGGAACCGAACTTGAAGAATCGGGAAAGCATCGATGCCATCAGGAAATCCGTGTAAATCTGCGGTTGGGCCCGCCCGCGCATGGGCGAGAGCGGATTTTGCGGGTGTGGCGAAGTGCGCGCATTAGCAGGGGCGCCGCGCAAAACCCAATATTTTGTGACGGCAATAGCGGGATAAGTGCGTCTGCCCGTCTCGAAAAAACGTATGCTCACCGCTAGGCTTGGATCACGCATGTCTGATCCTGCACCTTCCTCTGGCCGCACCATCCGCCGCCTGCCCGAAAACCTCGTCAACCGCATCGCGGCGGGCGAGGTGGTCGAGCGCCCGGCGAGCGCGCTCAAGGAACTGGTCGAGAACGCGATCGACGCCGGCGCGAGCCAGATTTCGGTGCGGCTCGCTGAAGGCGGGCTTTCGCTGATCGAGGTGACCGACGACGGCTGCGGCATGCGGGCAGACGAAATCGCGCTCGCGCTGGAACGGCACGCCACCTCGAAGCTGCCCGACGAGGCGATCGAACTGGTCGCGACCCTTGGCTTCCGGGGCGAGGCGCTGCCATCGATTGCTTCAGTGGCCCGCGTTATCATTGAAAGCCGCGCGGGTCCCTCGGGCGAGGCATGGGCGCGCGTGGTCGATCACGGCACGGTCGTCTCCGATGGCCCTGCCGCCCTGCCGCCGGGGACGCGGGTGCGCGTGGAAGACCTGTTCGGCAAAGTCCCCGCCCGCCGCAAGTTCCTGCGCAGCCCGCGCGCAGAATGGGCCGCCAGCCTCGATGTCGTGCGCCGCCTCGCGCTGGCCCGGCCCGACATCGGCTTCACGCTGGAGCATGATGGCCGCCGCGCGCTTCAGGTCCAGCCGGGCGACACGCTGGCGGCGCGCACCGCGCAGCTCGTGGCGCGCGAACTCCATGACAATGCCGTCGCGGTTGATCTCGTTCGCGGAGACTTCCACCTGATGGGGGTGGCCGGCCTGCCGACCTACAACCGCGGCGTGGCGGACCATCAGTACCTTTTCGTGAACGGCCGCCCGGTGAAGGACAAGCTGATGATCGGCGCGGTGCGCGGCGCCTATGCCGACATGCTCGCGCGCGACCGCCACGCGGTGCTGGCGTTGTTCCTCGAAGTCCCGCCCGAGGAAGTCGATGTCAACGTCCACCCGGCCAAGACCGAAGTGCGCTTCCGCGATCCGGCGCTGGTGCGCGGGATGATCGTCTCGGGCCTCAGGCAGGCGCTGACGACTGGCGACCGCCGCTCCGCACAGGCGCCTGATGCTGGCGCGATGCAGGCTTGGCAGGCCGAACCGATTGCGCCGATGCCGCCACCTTCTGCAGCGCCGCAAAGCAGCCTGTTCTGGCAGGCACCAGCGGCACGCGTGGCAGAAGCCGGGCAGGCCTGGCGCGGCTACGAGGCCGCCGTGATGGCTCCGCCTGCCGCGCGCGCGGAGCCTGCGGTGGAAGCCGTCACCCACCATCCGCTCGGCGTGGCGCGGGGGCAGATTGCCAACACCTACATCGTGGCAGAGGCGCAGGACGGGCTCGTCCTTGTCGACCAGCACGCCGCGCACGAACGGCTTGTGCTCGAACGCCTCCGTGCTGCCGGGGCGGGGGAGGGCACCGCGCCCGCGCAGGCGTTGCTGCTCCCCGAAGTCGTCGAACTCGACGAACCTTCGTGCGACCGGCTGGAGGAAGCCGCCGCAGAACTTGGCGCCTATGGCCTCGCGCTCGAACGTTTCGGCCCCGCCGCCATGCTGGTGCGCAGCGTGCCTGCCGTTCTGAAGGGCGGCGATGTGCAGGCCTTGGTTCGCGATGTTGCCGATGATCTGGCCAAGAACGGCGCGGCCCTGCTGCTCGGCGAAAAACGTGATCTGGTTTTGGCAACCATGGCCTGCCATGGTTCGGTAAGGGCCGGGCGGGTACTCAGCGTTGCGGAAATGAACGCGCTGCTGCGCGAAATGGAAGTGACGCCGCGCTCCGGGCAGTGCAACCACGGCCGGCCGACCTGGATCAAGCTGGCGCACGGCGATATCGAGAAGCTCTTCGGGAGGAAATGATGCGGCGAATTGCTCTTGGATCGGTGTTCCTGCTGGCCGCCTGTGGCCCGGGCGCGCCGCCGCCGCCGCCGCCCGCGACGACGATCCAGCCCGAACCGATCACCTATCCCGATATCAAGGATAACGAACTCTATGGTGCCGGCTGCAACTTCACGCCCGAAGGCGGCGGCATGTCCGCGCTGGTGCTGGCGCAGGAGGGTGAGGCGATCATCAAGGTCAAGGGCAAGATTGAGCACATCCCGGCCGACAAGAAGAGCCAGATCCTCCCCGAAACCGCCCGCACCCGCTATCTTGGGCCAGACCGCATTGTGCTCATCGCGCCGCTGCCCGATGCCAAGCCGATCGAGAACGGCGTGGTCAAGACCCTCGCGACCAGCCTCACGATCATGGACCCGCAAGGCCGGATCCAGTTCTTCGCCAAGGGCGTGGTGCAGTGCAAACCGATGTGAGCGGCTAGAGCAATCGGCCCATGCTGATGTGGTCTTCCACGCTGAAGCCCAGTTCCTTGTAGAATTCGATTACCGCCGCATTGGTGCTGCGCACCTGCAGGTTGATCTTGGGGCAGCCGAGTGCCCGCAGCGCCGCCTCCGCTGTCTCCACCAGCGCAGTGCCGATCCCGCGTCGCTTGGCCGACTGGCGCACGGCGACCGAATAGAGCCAGCCGCGGTGGCCATCGTAACCCGCCATGATCGAGCCGATGACCTCGCCGTGCTCGACCGCGACGAACAGCAGGTCGTCGTTCATCGCGAGCTTGGCGGGAACCGATTGCTCGGCGCGGTTGCGCGGCGGATCCTTCGGGAAGGCCTCGCGCCAAAGGGCGTCCAGCCCGGCGAAATCCGCCGCTTGGTAGGGCCGGATTTCCATGGGCCGTCCGCTCAGTCTGTCCCTGCCGGATCGCGCGTCGCGACGAGGCCGAGCGCCTTGAAGCTCATCACCAGTTCGTCGTTCTGGTTGAACACGCGCGTCTCGCCCTTGATGATGCCCATTTCCGGCCGCGTCTTGCTGCGGCGCTTTTCGAGCAGCGTGTTCTCGCAGCGCAGCGTGTCACCCGGATAGACGGGCTTGATCCAGCGCAGTTCGTCAATGCCGGGCGAGCCGAGGCCGGCCTGCTTGTTGTTGAGCAGATTGGCCACCGTCATCGACATCGTCATCGCGGCGGTGTGCCAGCCGCTCGCGGAAAGCCGGCCGAAATGCGTCGCGGCGGCGGCCTCGTCGTCGAGGTGGAAGGCCTGCGGATCGTACTTCTTCGCGAACTCGATCACTTCCTCGCGCGTCACGTCATAGTGACCGAACTTGGTCACCCTGCCGACTTCAAGATCCTCGTAATACTGCATTAGTCCAATACCTTATACGTTGAACTTGAAGTGCATGACATCGCCGTCGCGCACCACGTATTCCTTGCCTTCCTGCCGCAGCTTGCCCGCATCGCGCGCCGCCGCTTCGCCGCCGAGCGTCACGAAGTCCTCATAGGCGATGGTTTCGGCGCGGATGAAGCCGCGCTGCATGTCGGAGTGGATCTCGCCCGCTGCCTCGGGCGCCTTGGCCCCGGCGTGGACCGTCCAGGCACGTGCTTCCTTGGGCCCGACGGTGAAAAACGTCAGGAGGTGGAGGAGGTCGTATCCGGCGCGGATGATCTTGGCGAGGCCGGCTTCTTCCAGCCCCAGCGCGCTCAGGAATTCGGCGCGGTCTTCCACCGGCATGGTCACGATATCGGCCTCGATCGCGGCGGAGACGATCACCGCGTTGGCGCCTTCGGCCTTGGCTTTCGCAAACACGCGCGCGGAGAAATCGTTGCCGGTCGCGGCGGCCTCTTCCTCGACGTTGCACACGTAGAGCACCGGCTTGGCTGTGATCAGCTGCGCCTGCGCAAACACGCGAGCTTCTTCATCGTCCTTCGGCACGGTCAGGCGCGCGGGCTTGCCCTCGCGCAGCAGATCGAGCGCCTGGCCGAGGACGGAGGCGGTGATCTTCGCTTCCTTGTCGCCCTGCGCGGCCTTCTTCTGCGCAGCGGGAACCCGCTTTTCGAGGCTTTCGAGGTCCGAAAGCATCAGCTCGGTCTCGACCGTCTCTGCGTCCGAGATCGGATCGACCTTGTTGTCGACATGCTGGATATCGGCGTTCTCGAAGCAGCGCAGCACGTGAACGATGGCGTCCACCTCGCGGATGTTGCCGAGGAACTGGTTGCCGAGGCCTTCGCCCTTGGATGCCCCGCGCACGAGCCCGGCGATATCGACGAAGCCCAGCTGGGTCGGGATGATCTTCTGGCTGCCCGCAATACGCGCCAGTTCATCGAGCCGGGGATCAGGCACGCCCACGTTGCCGATGTTCGGCTCGATCGTGCAGAACGGATAGTTCGCCGCCTGCGCCGCCTGCGTCTCGGTCAGCGCGTTGAACAGCGTCGACTTGCCCACGTTCGGCAGCCCGACAATCCCGCAGCGAAAACCCATGTACTGATCCCTTGTCCATCGCAGCGGGCGAAAGAAGGATGGCTTGCCCGATGCCGTGATGCGCGCGATGGTATCGCTTGGGCACAAGGTCAAGGGGGCGTAGGCGATATGCGGCGTTGGATGGTGTTGCTGGTGGCGGCGCTCACGGTGCTGGGCGGCGGCGGGGCGCGGGCGGCAGAGAGCCCTGCACACACGGCACAGAGCGTGAAGGTGACAACGCTTTCGACCATGCTCACTGACTATGTAGGGCTCGGTGAGTGGGGCTATTCGGCGCTGATCGAGATCGATGGGCGGCGCATCCTGTTCGATACAGGTGGCAACCCCGATGTCGTGCTCAAGAATGCCGAGGCGTTGAAGATCGATCTCTCGACGGTCGAGGACGTGGTGATCTCGCACTTCCACGATGACCACACCAGCGGCCTCATCACCCTGCGCAAGGCGCTGATGGCGAAGAATCCGAGCGCGCTTTCCCATCTCTACGTGGGTGAGGGGATCTTCGAGCCGCGCTTTAGCAAGGATGGCAAGGGCGAGACGGAAAACGGCTTTCCGGCGCTTGCCAGGGCCTATCTCGATACCGGAGGGCGCATCCAGCAGCTGTCCGGTCCGGCGGAGATTGCCACGGGCGTCTGGCTGACGGGGCCGGTGCCGCGCGGCCACGCCGAGACGAACTGGAACCCGGGCCTGTTCGTGAAGACCGGCGGGCAGCTTTCGCCCGATACGCTGCGCGAGGACACGTCGCTGGTGATCGAGACTGCGCAGGGCGTGGTGATCGTGACGGGCTGCGGGCATGCCGGGATCATGAACATTGCCGATGATGCAAAGGCGATCACCGGCGATGCCCGTATCCATGCGGTGATCGGCGGCATCCACTTGTTCGGCAAGCCAGACGCCGTGCTGGTCGAGACCGCGGGCCGGCTCAAGGGCCTTGCCTACCTGTTTGCCGCGCATTGCACCGGGATCGAGGCCACGTTCCGCTTGCGCGAATTGCTCGGTCTCAACCGCAAGACGGCGGTGGTCGCGGCGGTGGGATCGAGCTTCACGCTGGGCCAGGGGATCGAGGCGGGCCATATTGCCGGTTGGGCCGGCTAAGTTCACATCCTCTTCACCAAACCTTCAAGGGTTGCCGGTTAGGTCCGTTCCGAATGTAATGCCCGGCGTGAACCATGCGCGCTGGGCGCCAAAGGAAGCGTCCTGATGAACCGGAAAGTCCCCTCAACCCTTGCGCTGTCGGCCCTTGCGATTGCGTTGATGATGGGTGGCTGCGGAGCCGATCCCAAGGCTGCCGCCGCCAAGGCGCGCACCGAATATGCCGCGCACAATTACCTCGCCGCGCAGACCGATCTTGCGACGGCGATGGCGGCCAATCCCAATGATGCCAATCTGATCGAACTCCACGCCCGAAATGCGCTGGCCATGGGCGACGGCATCGCGGCAGGGGCCAGCCTTGAAAAGCTGGCAAACCTCAAGAAGCCTGACGACTTCAACCGGTTGATTGCCGAAGCCGCGTTGCTGCGCGGACAGACGCAGGAAGCGCTCACCGCGCTTGGCGATGACAAGTCCGCTGCCGGTCTGCGCCTTCGCGGACTCGCGCTGCTGTCGCAGGACAACAAGGCCGGGGCGGAGCAGGCTTTTCTGGCCGCGTTGGCCACGGACCCGAAGCACGCGCCGACCCTTGCCAGCCTTGCGCGGCTCAAGCTGTTGAACGGCGATACAGCAACTGCCCGCAGCCTGACCGATCAGGCGCTTGCAGCAGATGGCAGCCTGCTTGATGCCATGCTTGTCGATGGTCAGGTCGCCACGGCTGAAGGGCAGCTGGGCAAGGCGCTTGCCGCCTATGCCAAGGCGGGCAAGGAATACCCGGGCAATCTCCCCGCGCTTACCGGGCAGGCAGGACTTCTGGGCGATCTTGGACGGACCGACGAACTGGCGGCGCTGCTGTCCAGCTTCCAGGGTGTGACCACCGATGGCACGCTCGCCTATCTCAAGGCGCGGCTTGCCTCGGCCAAGGGCGATTGGACTGCCACCCGCGATATCCTTCAGGCCAGCGAGGACAAGCTCAAGGACCGCGATGACGCGCAGGTGCTCTATGCACAGGCGCTCACCCACATCGGGCAGCCGGAGCAGGCCCGCGCGCGGCTCGCGCCGATGCTTGCGCGCCATCCTGAAAGCGTTGTGTTGCGGCGCGAGCTCGGCAAGGCGCAGCTTGCCGGCGGCGATGCGGGCGGCGCGGTGCAGACGCTGACGCCGTTCGCGCGGAGCCAGACTGCCAGCGTGGAAGACCTGCGCCTGCTTGCCAAGGCAGCCGAGGCAGCCGGCGATTCCAACGCGGCCTTCTTTGCCGCCCGCGCGCGCTATCCTTCGCCGCAATCGCTCGGGCAGGCATTAAGCGCCGCTGATGCGGCGATGAAGGCCAGCAACTGGGGCAACGCGATCACCGCCTACGAGCAGATTCTCGCGCTGACCGATGGTCGCAGCCCGCTGGTGCTCAACAACATGGCCTGGGCGCAGGCGCAGGTCGGCAACAAGGACAAGGCGCTGCAGTTTGCCCAGCGCGCCATTCAGGTCGCGCCGGAGGATCCCTCGATCATGGATACGCTCGGCTGGCTGCTCTTCCAGAGTGGCAGCAACCAGGACCGCGCGCTCGATCTGCTCCGCCGCGCCGCGCAGAAGGCGCCGCAGAACCCGACGATCGCCAAGCACCTCGCCGAAGCGCAGCGCGGCTGATCCATGCAAGAAGGGCCCCGACCGCAAGGTCGGAGCCCTTTCGCATTTTTGGGGCTCAGGTAGTCGAGGCTCAGGCCGCGGCGAGCGTGACCCGCGCCACCGGACGGCGACGGCGAGCCAGCGCGAGGCCGACAATGCCAGCGCCGAACAGGCCCAGCATGCCCGGCTCGGGAACCGGCGTACCGCCCGTCGAGGTGCTGCCACCGCTGGTCGAGCTCGAGATCGTGCCAGCGCCCGTTGCCGAGCTGACGCCCGGGATGCCGGTGATCGACTGATAACGGACGTAGAAGTCGCTCAGCGTCAGCGCCGAAACCGGCGAGGCGAAGCTCAGAACGAAGCTGCCGGTGCCGGTCTGGCCGAGGGTCAGGCCGCCGCTGCCGCCGCCGGAGCAGGCGCCCGTGTTGGCATCCTTGAAGCACACATCAACGGTGCCGATCCCGTTGGGATAGTTCGAGTTGAGCTGCGTGAACCCGTAGGCGCCGGTCGAGGACGCGCCGGTGATCGTCGGATCGGTGTTGAACGCAAAGCCCGAGATGCGCGAGCCGGTCACCGGGGCCGAGCTCGTGTTGCTGACCGAGTAATCGAACGTGTAATCGTTGCCCGAGACGCCGGTCAGCGTGAACGTGGTCGAGCCGGTGAGGCCGCCGATCGAGGCGCCGCCATTGCTGTCATAGCCGTTGTAGTCGAGCGTCACGGCCTTGCCGATGTCGCTGGAGTTGAACAGCATCGAGTCGGCAAGCGCTGGCGAAGCGACCGTCAACGATGCCGCGACCGCGATTGCGAACTGTGCGTAGGTGTTCATGACCCTGCCCCTGAGTAGTTAAAATGTGGTCCTGCTCTTACGCTGCAAACACCATGCCATTCGCGGAAACACGCCATTTCGGATGATTAACAATGTGCCGCTTGTAAACCATTCCGACGATCCGGGTGCCAGGTGAGCATCGGCCCGCTTCAACCAATTATCAGGGCTTAGGTGGTATTGGTGATGCCGTGAAACGCTCCGCACTTCTCGCCGCCCTGCTGCTGCTTGCAGCATGCTCGCGCACCGATCCGGCGGCGCAGTATGCGTCCGCGCAAAAGGCATTCGCCGCGGAAGACTATGCAGCAGCCCGTGCGCAGGTTCTGGGCGCGCTCGACGGTGATGGCGGCAACCGTGACATGATGTTGCTGCTTGCCCGCACCCAGCTCAAACTGGGCGATGGCGACGGCGCGCAGGCGACCCTGACGCGCCTTGAGGAAGGCGGCCTTGCCAGTGCTGAACTCAGCCGGATGAAGGCCGAGGCTGCGATCCTGCGCGGCCAGCCGCAAGCCGCGCTAACCCTGCTCGGCCGCGACAATACCGCGGATGCCTGGCGGCTTCGCGCGGCGGCACAGAATGCGAATGGCAATTCGCCGGCTGCGCTTGATGCCTTGCGCCGCGGCCTCGCAGTGGATCCGCGCAACTATGCGCTGGTGCACGACCATGCGCGCTTCCTGATCGCCGCGCAGGACTATCCCGCTGCCGGCAAGGCGGTCGAGACCCTGCGTCAACTGGGGCCGGGGCGGCTCGACACACTGATGATGGCCGGAAGTCTGGCGGCGAAGCTGGGCCAACTCGCGGCAGCAAAGCAGAACTTCAGCGCAGCCGCCGACGCCTTCCCCGCGCGGGTGGAGCCGCTGACTGCGCTTGCCAGCCTCGCAGACATGGAAGGGCAGATCGACGCGGCGCTGCAGATTGTCGCGCGGGCGGCGAAGATTGCCCCCAACCATCCCGAGGTGATCGATCTCACCGTGCTGCTCGCTTCCGAGAAGGGCGATTGGGAGACGGTGCGCAAGACGCTTGTCGGGCAGGAAGCGACGCTCGATCCGCGTTCGGCCAATGGCATGAGCTATGCCGAGGCGCTGCTGCGGCTGGGCCACCCCGAACAGGCGCGCGCGATGTTTGCGCAGGCGCTGCTGCTATCGCCGCAGAACCCCTATTCGCGGCTCATGCTGGCCGAGGCGCAATTGGCGGTCGGCGATGCCCGCACGGCGCTTCGCACGGTACAGCCGCTGTCAGACAGTGTGCTTGCAGGCGAACGCGCGCTTGATCTGGCGGTGCGAGCTGCCAAGGCGGCGAATGATCCATCGGCCGGTGCCTTGCTGGCACGGCTGCAATCACCGGCGTTCAAGGCCAGCCAGCAATTGGCAAACGCCGGGCAGGCCGCAATGGTCCGGCAGGACTGGCCTGCCGTGCTGGCGGCTTTCGGGCAGATCCCGGGGCATGAGAACGATGCCGAAGCGCTCCGACGCATGGCGCTGGCCGCGCTGCGGAGCGGTCAGGCAGATGTCGCTCTGAGCTACGCCGACCGTGCTCTCGATCTCGCGCCGCGCAATGCCGACAATTTGCACATGGCCGCGCTGGTGCGCCTGGAATCGGGCCGCGACCGCGATCAGATGCTGCGTCTTATGAAAGCAGCCAGTCAGCTCGACCCCGCGAACCGGGTAATTCGTGCGGATCTGGCGCGCGCGATGAACGCGGGCGGATAAGTCCCCTGCATCGCTGCTGTTGCCCTACCGGTCCTTCAGGGGCTGTGGCAGCGCCCTGAAGGACAGTGGGTGGGGCAGGGGCTTTCGAGATTAGCGGCGGCGGCGACGCGCCAGCGCGAGGCCCACGAAGCCGAGGCCCATCATGCCGAGCATGCCCGGTTCCGGAACCGAGGTGCCGCCAGACGTGGTGGTGGTGCCGCCGCTGGTCGTGGTCGTGCCGCCCGTGGTGGTCGTGCCACCGGTCGTCGTGGTGCCTCCAGTGGTGGTTGTGCCGCCCGATGTGGTGGTCGTGCCGCCCGTGGTCGTCGTGGTGCCACCGGTCGTGGTCGAAGTCGTGCTCGAACCGCACATCGTGCTGCCGGACGGGTGGCCGCAATCGCAATAGTGCGTGTGCTTAACCCAGGCCGAAGCCGGGCTGGAAATCGCGGCGAGACCCAGAAGGGCGGCCGAAGTAAGCAGGATGCGTTTCATGGTAGTGTCCCCTTGCCATAACCGTGGTTAAACGTAGACAAAGCAAACTTGATGCCAAATACGCATTTCTGCCGATTATGCTGGTTAACGCATGTTTGGACGTCACGTTACTGTAAGCGAAACCGACGCTCGGAAAGGCTAATTCTGGCGTAGTGAGACCTCGCTCATGAACCGCACGCTGTCGCCGGAAGCGAGCCATTCGGCCTCTCCGGCAACCGCGCCGAGCATGGTCACGAGGTCGTCCTGCTCGGCCTTGGCGAAATTGCCCAGCACGTAGCCCGTCACGCGGTCCTTGTGTCCCGGGTGCCCGATGCCGAGCCGCACGCGGCGGAATTCAGGCCCGATGTGCTGGTCGATCGAGCGCAGGCCATTATGCCCGGCATGGCCGCCGCCCTGCTTCACCTTGACCTTGAATGGCGCCAGATCGAGCTCGTCGTGGAACACCGTCAGCGCATCGGGGCCAAGCTTGTAGAAGCGCAGCGCCTCGCTCACCGCGCGGCCGCTTTCATTCATGAATGTTGCGGGCTTGTGGAGGATGATCCGCTGCTGGCCAATGCGGCCATCCTGCACCCAGCCCTGGAACTTCTTCTGGACGGGGCCGAAGGAATGCACCTCGGCGATGGTGTCCAGCGCCATGAAGCCGACATTGTGCCGGTGGAGGGCATATTGTGGCCCGGGATTGCCGAGGCCGACCCAGAGCTGCATCGCGCGCTCTCCTGTTGTGGGACCGGGAAGGGATGCGGGGCCAGATAAACGTCACCCCGGACCTGCTCCAGGGCCCCGCTACCTTCACCGCAATTGCGGAGCAAGCAGGACCCGGGGTCAAGCCCGGGGTGATGTAGCAGGGGCGAGCCGGTCCCCCAAAGGAGCCCGGCCCGCAAACCTTGCAGCAGCGATCAGGCCGCCGAAGTCTCGTTGTCGCCTTCGGCGCTCTTCAGAGCCGAGGGAGCAACGATCGTCGCGATGGTGAAATCGCGGTCGGTGATCGCCGAGCGCGAACCAGCCGGCAGCGTGACGCTGCTGATGTGGATCGAATCGCCAACGTCGGCGCCCGAGACGTCGACAGCGATATCGTCGGGGATCTTGTCCGCTTCGCAGATCAGATCGAGCTCGTGACGGACGATGTTCAGCACGCCGCCCTTCTTGAGGCCGGGCGACTTGGCTTCGTTCACGAACACCACCGGCACCGAGACTTCGACCGCGCGGTCAGCCGAGATGCGGAGGAAATCGGCGTGGAGCGGGCGCTCCGAAACCGGGTGGAAGGCAACGTCCTTGGGCAGCGTGCGAACGGTTTCGCCGCCGACGGTGAGCTCGACGATCGAGTTGAAGAAGTGACCGGTGCCAAGCTGGCGACGCAGTTCCTTTTCTTCGACGTGGATCGCAACCGGATCCTGATTGCCGCCGTAGATCACGGCGGGGGTGCGGCCTTCGCGACGAAGTGCACGGGAGGCTCCCTTGCCAGCCCGTTCACGCGTCTCGGCCGGCAGATGCAGCGTATCGCTCATTGTCCGTACCTTCACGTTATGTTGTTCAACCGATTTCCCCGCGCCACGCCTCCAGGGATGACCATGCGCGCGAAGAAGCGGCGGCCCTTAGCGGGTCGGTGCGAAAAAGCAAGTGAAACCGGGGGGAGTGGGGGGTCAATAAACCCGCTTCACCAGCCACCCGCGCGCTTCGAGGAGGCGGGGGAGGCCGTCTACACCTGCCACATGCGCCGCGCCTACCGCAATGAACGGCTTGGCGCCCGATTTCAGCATGGTGTTGATCTGGTCCGCCCACGCCAGATTGCGCCGGGTGAGGAGGGCCGCGCGCAGCTCGGGATTGGCGAGGAAGCCCGTTTGCGCCTCGCGCGCGATACCCAGTTCATCGCCGCGCAGCCAAAGCGCCAGCATGTCCTTGTCATCGTCGCGGTTATCGGCTGCTTCGTGCGCCACCTGTTCAAGCAGCACGGTCTGCGCACGCGGCGGGAGCGTATCGAAAATGCCGAACTGGCTGTCGATGGTCTCCAGCCCTGTCACCGGCTTCGCTCCGATCACCTTGCGCAGCTCGGGCTCCACGCCGCTATCGGGCTCCATGCCCTGCTTGAGCCCGCCGATCGCGGCGATCTGCAACGCCACGGCCCAGCTTTCCTGATCCTTGAACTGCCCGTCGTTCAGCGACAAGTCCTTGTAGACCTTGGCCAGATCGGCCCGGAACTTCACGCCAACGCGCTCGCTTGGCGCGGGCAGGCCCGGGGTGAACGCCAGCCGGCCCAGCGCTTCGCCTGCGATCTGCGGATTGAGCGGCTCGCCGATCTCGAGCACCAGCCGGTCCGCTCCGCCGATGGCGCTGTCTATCACCGGGCGGCGCCAATGCGTCCCCGGAGGCAACGAGTGCACCGTGCCGAGCAGCCAGCCGTGCACGCCGGTGCTGTCTGATATGGCCCATAGCGCCACTTTGGCGGGCTCGTCCTGCGGCGATTTGGCCGCACCGCAGGCTGCAAGCGCGATCAGCAGGAAGGCCGCGAACAACCGGGCCAGGCTGGGAAGGGGGCGGGGAAGGGGGGAGGTCTGGCGCGTCATCGCCCCCAAGGGATGAACGAAGCGCGCGCCCTGCGCAAGAACCCCCATTCCGGCCCCGGCTGCCGGTTGATTTGCGGCATGCAATCGGCCAAAGCGCGCGGGCCATGGCAGACACCGCGAACACCCCCGCTTCTTCTCTCAGCGTGCAGGACATGATCCTTGCACTTCACGCCTATTGGGGCGCGAAAGGCTGTCTGATCCTGCAGCCCTACGACATGCGCATGGGCGCGGGCACGTTCCACCCGGCGACTACCTTGCGCGCGCTTGGGCCGCAGCCTTGGAATGCGGCCTATGTCCAGCCGAGCCGCCGGCCGACGGACGGCCGCTATGGCGAGAATCCGAACCGCCTGCAGCACTATTATCAGTACCAGGTCATCATGAAGCCGAGCCCGCCGGACTTGCAGGCGCTCTATCTTGGCAGCCTTGCCGCGATCGGCATCGATCCGCTGCTCCATGATATCCGCTTCGTGGAAGACGACTGGGAGTCGCCCACGCTCGGCGCTTGGGGGCTGGGCTGGGAGGTTTGGTGCGACGGCATGGAAGTCACCCAGTTCACCTATTTCCAGCAGATGGGCGGCTTCGATTGCAAGCCGGTCGCTGGCGAACTGACCTACGGCCTCGAACGCCTCGCGATGTATATCCAGGGCGTCGACAACGTCTATGACCTGCGCTTCAACGATCACGGCGTGAGCTATGGCGACGTGTTCCTCGAAAACGAGCGCCAGATGTCGACGTGGAACTTCGAGGTCGCGGACACCGAGACGCTGTTCGAAGGCTTCCGCCGCGCCGAGGCCGAGTGCCGCAAGGCGCTTGACGCCAAGGTGCCGATCGCCGCTTACGAGCAGGCAATCGAGGCAAGCCACCTGTTCAACCTGCTTCAGGCGCGCGGCGTGATCTCCGTGCAGGAACGCGCGAGCTACATGGGCCGGGTGCGCGATCTCGCGCGCGGTTCGTGCGAGGGCTACATGGAGAAGTACCGTCCCGAATGGGAAGCGAAGTTCCCGGGGTGGACGGCATGAGCCCAATGACCACAAACGCAGATTTCCTCCTCGAGCTGCGTTCGGAAGAGATCCCCGCGCGGATGCAGGCCGGCGCGCGCGCCGATCTCGAAAAGCTGTTCCGCCGCGAGATGGAGGCTGCCGGCCTCGCCGTCGGCGCGCTGACCGTATGGTCCACCCCGCGCCGCCTGACGCTGATCGCGCGCGGCCTTCCACTCGCGACCGAGGCGGTGCGCGAGGAAACCAAGGGCCCGCGCACTTCGGCGCCCGAGCAGGCGCTCGAAGGCTTTCTGCGCAAGACGGGCCTGACCAAGGACCAACTCACCGAACGCGATGGCGTGTGGTTCGCCGTGGTCGAGAAGCCCGGCCGCGCCGCTGCTGATGTGCTGGCCGAGGCCATCCCCGCGATCATCCGCGCGTTCCCCTGGCCCAAGTCGCAGCGCTGGGGCGCGGCGAGCCTTCAGCCGGATTCGCTGCGCTGGGTGCGTCCGCTTTCCGGCATCGTTGCGCTGCTCGGCGGGGAAGTTGTGCACTGCGAGATTGGCGGCATCTCCTCCGGCCGCACCACGATGGGCCACCGCTTCCACCACAGCGGCGAGATCGTGATCGAGGGCGTCGAGGACTACGCCGCGAAGCTGCGCGATGCTCACGTGATCGTCGACCATGCCGAGCGTGAAGGCATTGTTCGCGAGGGCGCGCGCAAGGCAGCCGCAGACGCCGGGCTCGTTCTTGTTGAAGACGAAGGCCTCGTGATCGAGAACGCGGGCCTCACCGAATGGCCGGTGCCGCTACTCGGGCGCTTTGACGAAGCGTTCCTCGAAGTGCCGCCCGAAGTCATCCAGCTTACCGCGCGGGTGAACCAGAAGTATTTCATCTGCCGCGACAGTGCCGGGAAGCTGGCTAACGCGTTCGTCTGCACCGCCAACATTGCGGCGCATGACGGCGGCGCGATGATCGTCGCAGGCAACCGCAAGGTCCTCGCCGCGCGCCTCAGCGACGCACGCTTCTTCTGGGAGCAGGACCGCAAGACGCTGCTCTCGGTCCACGCCGAAAAGCTCGGCCGCATCACCTTCCACGAGAAGCTGGGCACGGTTGCCGATAAGGTAGCGCGCGTCGCGAAGCTCGCGGAATGGCTGGCGAGCGAAGGCATCGTGCGCGATTGCGATCCCGCGCAGGCACGCCTCGCCGCTGAGCTGTGCAAGGCCGATCTCGTCACCGAGATGGTCGGCGAATTCCCCGAACTGCAGGGCCTGATGGGCGGCTACTACGCCCGCGCCGAGGGACTGCCTGACGCAGTCGCCGACGCCATCCGCGATCACTACAAGCCGGTCGGGCAGGGCGATGATGTCCCCTCCGCGCCCGTTACGGTCGCCGTGGCGCTGGCAGACAAGCTCGATACGCTGGCGGGCTTCTTCGCAATCGACGAGAAGCCCACCGGCTCCAAGGACCCCTTCGCGCTGCGCCGCGCTGCGCTGGGCGTGATCCAGATCCTGCTGGCGGGCAAGGTGCGCTGCAATTTGACCGCAGTGCTGCGCGGGGCCATCGCCAGCGTGTTCGCTTCGGTGCTCGACCGTGCGATTGCGGGTGATGTCAACTTCGCGATCTACATCGAGAAGATCGGCAAGGTGCAGCCGCACCCCGCGCTGCCGACCGACGAATTCACTGCGCGGATTGCGGACTTCACTGCCGAACTGGGCGATTTCGAAATCAAGCTCGAGCCCTATTCGGAACTCGCGCTGGAGTTCCTGCGCACCGCGCCTACCGTGGTAGCCAATACGCCTGCCGCGCTCGTCGCCTTCTTCGCCGATCGCCTCAAGGTCCAGCAGCGCGAAGCGGGTGTTCGCCATGACCTGATCGATGCGGTCTTCGCACTCGGCAGCGAGGACGATCTCGTCCGCCTGCTCGCGCGCGTCCATGCGTTGCAGGCCTTCGTCGGTACCGAGGACGGCGTGAATCTGCTCGCCGGCTACAAGCGCGCTGCCAATATCCTCAAGAAGGAAGCCTACGCCCCGCTGGCGGCGGACTACGAGCCGGAACCCGCCGAAGCGGCACTCGCCGCCTCGCTCGATGCTGCCGAACCGCGCGCCGAAACCGCTGTTGCAGCAGAGGATTTCACCGCCGCGATGGCTGCGCTCGCCACCTTGCGTGCGCCGATCGACGCCTTCTTCGAAAGCGTGACCGTCAACGATGCCGACCCGGCCAAACGTGCAGGGCGATTGGGGCTGCTTGACCGCTTTCGTGCTGCAGTGCACAAAGTTGCGGACTTTTCCCGCATAGAGGGCTAAGGCGCCTTATCCATTCACGGCGAATCCGGGTTCAACCCGGACGAAATCACATTCGCAGGGAGCCTGTTGTCGCATGAGCGCATACGTATTCCATTTCGGCGGTGGTGCTACGAACAGCGATCCGCGCTCGCGCGACAAGACCATCACGGGCGGCAAGGGCGCCAACCTTGCCGAGATGGCGGGCATCGGTCTGCCGGTGCCCCCGGGCTTCACCATCAGCACCGAAGTCTGCACGGCATACAACGCGGCCGGCAAGAGCTTTGACGAAGGCCTGCGCGCCGGTGTCGCCGGCGGCGTTGCTCACATCGAGAAGGCCACGGGGCGCATTTTCGGCGATCCCGCCAATCCCCTGCTCGTCTCGGTCCGCTCGGGCGCGCGCGTCTCGATGCCGGGCATGATGGATACCGTGCTCAACCTCGGCCTGAATGACGCGACGGTCGAAGGGCTCGCCGCCGGTTCGGGCGATGCGCGCTTTGCGTGGGACAGCTACCGCCGCTTCATCCAGATGTATTCGGACGTGGTGCTTGGCCTCGATCATCACCGCTTTGAAGATGCGCTTGAAATCGCCAAGGAAGACAACGGCTTCTTCGCCGATGTCGAGATGGGCGCAGAGCACTGGCAGGCGCTCGTCGGGCAGTACAAGGCCATCGTCTCCGACGAGCTTGGCCGCCCGTTCCCGCAGGATGTGCACGAACAGCTTTGGGGTGCAATCGGTGCGGTGTTCGATTCGTGGGAATCGGACCGCGCCAAGGTCTACCGCCGCCTGAACTCGATCCCGCATGACTGGGGCACTGCCGTCAACGTGCAGGCTATGGTCTTCGGCAACATGGGCGAAACCTCTGCCACCGGCGTCGCCTTCACCCGCGATCCCGCCACGGGTGAGCGCGCCTATTACGGCGAATACCTCGTCAATGCGCAGGGCGAGGACGTCGTCGCCGGCATCCGCACCCCGCAATACCTGACCAAGGCCGCGCGCGAACGCGCCGGGGCCAAGCCGCTTTCGATGGAAGAGGCGATGCCCGAGGCCTATGCCGAACTCGCCCGCGTGTTCGACCTGCTCGAAGCCCATTACAAGGACATGCAGGACATCGAATTCACGGTCGAGCGCGGGCACCTGTGGATGCTTCAGACGCGTTCGGGCAAGCGCACGGCGAAGGCCGCGCTGCGCATGGCGGTCGAAATGGCGAACGAGGGCCTGATCGACGAGGCGACTGCGGTGAAGCGCGTCGATCCGATGGCGCTCGACCAGTTGCTCCACCCGACGCTGGATCCCAGCGCCGCGCGCGATGTGCTGACGCGCGGCTTGCCTGCTTCGCCGGGTGCAGCCACCGGCATTGTCGTGTTCGATGCCGACTCTGCCGAACACCGCGCGCAGATGGGCGATGACGTCATCCTCGTCCGCGTCGAAACCAGCCCGGAAGACATCCACGGCATGCACGCCGCCAAGGGCGTGCTGACCGCGCGCGGCGGCATGACCAGCCACGCTGCCGTCGTGGCGCGCGGCATGGGCCGCCCCTGCGTCTCCGGCGCCTCTGGCCTCTCGATCGACATGGCCACCCGCACCGCGCGGATGGGCACGCGTGAGGTGAAGGAAGGCGATGTCATCACGCTCGATGGCTCCAACGGTGATGTGATGCTGGGCGCCGTGCCGATGGTCGAACCCGAACTCGTCGGCGATTTCGCGGTCCTCATGGACTGGGCTGACAAGCACCGCCGCATGAAGGTGCGCGCCAACGCGGAAACCCCGCTCGATTGCCAGGTCGCGCGCCAGTTCGGCGCGGAGGGCGTGGGCCTCTGCCGCACCGAACACATGTTCTTCGATGCGGGCCGGATCTCGCTGGTGCGCCAGATGATTCTGGCTGAGGATGAAGCCACGCGCCGGCGTGCGCTGGATGCGCTCCTGCCCGAACAGCGCGCCGATTTCACCGCGATCTTCGAAGTGATGGCCGGGCTGCCCGTCACCATCCGCCTGCTCGATCCGCCGCTGCACGAATTCCTGCCCCACGGCGAGACGGAGTTCGAGGAATTGTCCGAAGCAACCGGCCTTGGCGTCGATCACCTCAAGCGCCGCGCGGGCGAACTGCATGAATTCAACCCGATGCTCGGCCACCGCGGTTGCCGCCTCGGCATCACTTTCCCCGAAATCTACGAGATGCAGGCCCGCGCGATCTTCGAAGCGGCCTGCGACGTGGCCGAAAAGTCGGGCGAAGCAGTCGTGCCCGAAGTGATGATCCCGCTGGTTGCCACCCGGCGCGAACTGCTCATCCTGCGCGCCCTTGTCGACCGCGCCGCTGAAGCTGTGTTTGCCGAGAAGGGCCGTACGCTCGAATACCTCGTCGGCACGATGATCGAACTGCCGCGCGCCGCGCTGATGGCGGGCGAGATTGCCGAGGAAGCGAAGTTCTTCTCGTTCGGCACCAACGACTTGACCCAGACAACTTTGGGCGTTTCTCGCGACGATGCTGCCCGCTTCCTCGGGCCCTATGTCGAACAGGGCATCTACCCGCGCGATCCGTTCGTCAGCCTCGATATCGAGGGCGTCGGCCAGCTCGTCGAAATGGCGGCGGTGCGCGGGCGCGAAACGCGGCCCGACATTAAGCTCGGCATCTGCGGAGAACATGGCGGCGATCCGGCTTCCATCGCGTTCTGCGAGAAGGTTGGCCTCGATTACGTTTCGGCGAGCCCATACCGCGTGCCGATCGCGCGGTTGGCTGCGGCGCAGGCTGCCTTGGGGTAAGGCGCCAAGCAGCGTAATTGCGAGCGCAATGACAAGGGTGTTGTCAGAACTTCGGCGGTCGTAGCGCCTTGTTCCAGCCGCTCATCGTCAGGATCGCGAAGCGTTCGGTCACGCGGCCGTCCGCATCCGCCATGCTTGCAAATGCCGCCTCTGCGCGGGCGAGGCCAGCCTTGCCCAGCAGCGGCCCCGGCCGGGCAAGGCAATTCCCGAGGCCTTGCGCGCGCAAGTCTGCCACTAGTCGGCGCAAGCTGCCGTAGCGCACATCGAGCATGCGGCTGTCGCTCATCGGTTCGGCAAATCCGCAACGCTGGAGAAGGTCACCGCCCGCGCGCACATCGACTTGCGGATGGATCCGCGCGGCGGGGCGGTCGCCATCGGTCTCGGTCATGATGGCGCGCAGGGCGGGGACGCTGCCCGCACCGCACAGGCTCATCACCGCAAGCCCGTCTGGCGCAAGGGCGCGGCGGATATGGAGCATCGCGCCGGGCAGGTCGTTGACCGTGGCGAGTGAGCCAAGCTGCGCGATCAGGTCGAACCCGGGTTCGGGGAAGGGCTGCTCCTCATCGATCGGCCGTTCGCTTGCGATGGGTGCGGGATCGGCGCGGACGACATTGCATCCGCCCGCTGTGAGTGCGTCCGCCAGCACGCCGGACGTATCCCCCACCACCAATGCCCGCTTCGGCCGATGGCGCAGGAAGGCGAGGCGATCCAGCACATCATCGGCCATGTCATCGGCAAGGAAACGCGGCGCATCGGCGCGGCGTTCGAGCACGCGCATCCGTGC
The DNA here is from genome assembly GCF_007991615.1 of Novosphingobium sediminis. GTDB lineage: Bacteria > Pseudomonadota > Alphaproteobacteria > Sphingomonadales > Sphingomonadaceae > Novosphingobium > Novosphingobium sediminis. The sequence goes on from NZ_BJYR01000016.1 coordinate 40,334, forward strand.
CCGCATCGCGCGGCGGCGGGTTGGGGCGAAGATGATGGGGGGAGGGGCGCTGGCCATGCCCATGCCCCTGCCGCGCGGCGCGGCGCGTGCCAAGTCCTTTTGGCCTACTCCATTTTGGCCCAGTCCCTTTGGCAGGCACTCTTGCCAAGCAGTGCAGCGGGGCAGAAACCATGCCTGCATGGCAAAGCCGCAATTCCTGACCCCGATCATCGATCTGGTGTTTCCCCCGCGCTGCCCGCTCTGCGGCGATCCGCTGGCGCAGCAAGGCGGGCTTTGCGCTTCCTGCTGGACCAGGCTTGCCGTGCCGGGGGAGCCGGCCTGCAGCACTTGCCAGCGCCCGCTGCCCGATAGCGTGTTGCGCGCGGGCGATGTGCAGTGCGCCGCATGCATGGCCCAGCCGCCGCGTCATGCCGGGATTGCGGCCGCGACGCTCTACAACGATGCCTCGCGTGAACTGGTGCTGGCATTCAAGCGCGGCAAGCGGATCGCGCTGGCGGATCTCCTTGCGCGCCTGATGGTGCGCCGCCTGCCTGATCTGGAGGGTGAATGGCTGGTGGTGCCGGTGCCGCTCAATCGCTGGCGGCTGTGGGAGCGCGGCTTCAACCAGTCCGCATTGCTGGCCGAGCGGATCGCGCGGACGGTCCACCAGCCGCTCGTCGTCGATGCGCTCGAGCGCCGCAAGCGTACGCCCTCGCTCGGCGGCCTCGGCAAGCGCGCGCGGGCCGAGGCGCTGCGCGGCGCGATCAGCGCGCATCCGCGCCGCGCGGTTCGGCTCAAGGGGGCAAAGGTGCTGCTTGTCGATGATGTGATGACGAGCGGCGCGACAACCGACGCCTGCCTCTCCGCGCTGCGCAAGGCAGGGGCGGCTGAAGTGCGCATCGCCTGCTTTGCGCGGGTGCTTGATGAAGCGCTCGATCAGGTGGGCCGCGAGGACGCGCCACTGGCGGCCTGAGAAAGCCAAGGCCTGAAACACGAAACGCCCGGAGCGGTGGCTCCGGGCGTTCCCGTGACGATACCTTATCGGTTCAAGAACCACTCCGTCACGGCCTGCCCCTCGCGGCCCCAGCTTCTGCTGGCATGTGACGGCGGACGGTTCCTACCGAAATCCCTGAGCGTTTATCCTCCGGCTGCGCTGCCCTGCCCATTTCGGGGAGCGGCGCCGCCATCGGCCCCATGTGATTTCAACCCTGAACTTTGGCCTGTATGCTTGCGTCCGGGCGTTAACCCGGTCTGCGGTTACGGCTCCCTCAAGCCGTGCAGTGTTCTTCCGCCATTGTTGCCCAAGGTAAAAGCGCGTTGTTCAGAGGCCATGGATTTTGGCAGGGGCATGTGGTTATCCTGCAACAAAATGACACCCGAACAGGTGCCTTACTGCGAAAGGCCGATCCCATTTCTAAACCATCCCCTGAAACCGCGCTGCGTGAGCAGGGCACCGTGTTCATGCCGCGCTTCGATTCTGCCGGACTCGTGACAGCAGTCGCAGTCGATCACGCGACGGGCACGCTGCTCATGCTGGCGCACATGGATGCCGAGGCAATCGCCCGCACACAGGAAACTGGCCTTGCCCACTTCCACTCGCGCTCGCGCGGGCGGCTGTGGATGAAGGGTGAGAGTTCGGGCCATGTGCTCAAGGTGATCGAGATCCGCGTCGATTGCGATCAGGACGCGTTGGAGCTGCGGGTCGAAGCGGCGGGGCCGGCTTGCCACACGCTCGCTCCCTCCTGTTTCTACCGCCGCATTGGCGCGGATGGGGCGCTCGAGCGGATCGAAGGTTGACGCTTACGTAAAGGGTAGTTAGGTCTCCGGGCCATGTCCTCGCGTCCCATCACCACGAGTCCGGATCGGACCCCGACGGCGCTTCGTTCGGCCCGCAGCGCCGATCATACCGGTCACTTGCACCAGCCCGACGCACTGGCGCGCGAACAGTTCACCATCTCCGATCTTTCGAGCGAGTTCGGCGTTACCGCCCGTGCGCTGCGCTTCTACGAGGACGAGGGGCTGATCGCGCCGACCCGCGTTGGCCTTGCCCGCATCTATTCGAAGCGCGACCGGGCGCGGCTGGCGTGGATCATGCGCGCCAAGAACGTGGGTTTCAGCCTGTCCGAAATCCGCGACATGATCGATCTCTACGATCTCGGCGACGGCCGCGCCAAGCAGCGCCGCGTCACGATCGACAAGTGCCGCGAGCGGATCGATAACCTCAAGCGCCAGCAGGCCGATATCAACGCGACGATTGCCGAACTGACGAGCTTCGTTGCGCTGCTGATCGAACGCGAGAAGCTTGAAGGACGCCCGGTCAATCTGGACGTCGACCCCGATTAAGACTTCGAGAGGACCAGTTCATGCCCGTTTTCCAGGCGCCGACCCGCGACACCCGTTTCGTCGTCAACGAAGTGCTGGGCCTTGAAAGCTACGGCCACCTGCCGGGCTTCGAGGCCGCGACGCGAGATCTGACTGACAGCGTGATCGAGGAAGCCGGGCGCTTCGTGAATGAAGTCGTCGCGCCGCTCAATCTTTCGGGCGATCAGGAAGGCTGCACCCGCCATCCGGATGGTAGCGTGACAACGCCCAAGGGCTTCAAGGAAGCCTATGCCCGTTACGTCGAGGCGGGTTGGGGCACCTTGGCAGCGCCCGAAGTCTATGGCGGGCAGGGGTTGCCGCACGTGATCGGCTTCGTGATGGAGGAATACCTCGCCAGCGCCAATCAGGCCTTCGCGATGTATCCGGGCCTTGCCAACGGCGCGATCTCGGCAATCGCATCGAAGGGTTCGCCCGAGCAGCAAGCGACCTATCTGCCCAAGATGGTCAGCGGCGAATGGCTCGGCACGATGAACCTGACCGAGCCGCATTGCGGCACCGACCTCGGCCTCATCCGCACGCGGGCGGAGCCGCAGGCGGATGGCTCTTACGCCATCACCGGCACCAAGATCTTCATATCGGCGGGCGACCATGACCTGTGCGAGAACATCATCCACCTCGTGCTGGCGAAGACACCGGGCGCGCCCGAATCGTCGAAGGGCATTTCGCTGTTCATCGTGCCCAAGTTCCTCGTGAATGCGGACGGCAGCCTCGGGGACCGCAATGCCGTCTCGGTCGGCTCGATCGAGCACAAGATGGGCATCCACGGCAACGCGACCTGCGTGATGAACTACGACGGCGCCAAGGGCTGGCTGGTTGGCGAGGAGAACAAGGGCCTCGCCGCGATGTTCATCATGATGAACGCGGCGCGGCTCGGCGTGGGCATCCAGGGCCTCGCGCAGGCCGAAGCTTCGTATCAGAACGCGGTGACCTATGCGCTCGAACGCCGGCAGGGCCGCGCGCTCACCGGGCCGGCAGAGCCGCAGCAGAAGGCCGATCCGCTGCTCGTGCATCCCGATGTGCGGCGCATGCTCATGGACGCCAAGATGTTCATCGGCGGCATGCGCGCACTGTGCCTGTGGGGCGCGCTGCAGGTCGATCTCTCGCACAAGGCGGCGACCGAGGAGGAACGGCAGGCCGCTGATGACCTCATCAGCCTGCTCACGCCCGTGATCAAGGGCTACGGCACCGACATGGGCTACAAGACCGCGACCGACATGCAGCAGGTCTGGGGCGGGCACGGCTACATTGCCGAGAACGGGATGGACCAGTTCGTCCGCGATGCGCGCATTGCGATGATCTACGAAGGCGCCAACGGCGTGCAGGCGATGGACCTTGTTGGCCGCAAGCTGGCGCTGAACGGCGGGCGCGCGATCCAGCGGTTGTTCGCAGTGATCGATGCCGAATGCGCCGAAGATAGCGCTGACGAGACGGTCAAGCTGGTCGCCGAAAGGCTCGCCAAGGCCACCGGCCACCTCAAGGCCGCGACGATGTGGTTCCTGCAGAACGGCATGGCCAATCCCAACGCCATCGGCGCGGGCGCTTATGCCTACATGACGCTCACGGGCGTCGTCTCGCTGGGCCTGATGTGGCTGCGCATGGCCAAGGTTTCCGCCGCGGCGCTCGGGCAGGATGGGGCTGACAAGGCGTTCTACGAAGCCAAGCTGCTCTGCGCGAGGCACTGGGCACTGCGCTTCGCCCCGCAGGCCGGCGCGCTGCGCTATGAAGTAGAAGCGGGGCCAGAGACCGTGATGGCGATGACGGCGGAGCAGTTTGCCGCCTGATTGGTAGCGGTTGACGAGCAGGGCTGCGCGAGCGATTAACCGATCAGTTAAAGGGATCGGGGGATGAACCAATGGCGCACCGCAGCCCGCGCGAGCTGATCGAGCTCTATTGGGACGAAGTCTGGAACAACCGGCGCGCGGAGCTGATCCGCGAGATTTGCGCCGATCCCATTGTGCGGCATGACCCAGGCAGCGTCACAGCGCTTTCGGTCGAGGACCAGATCGCGCGCGTGCGCCAGCAGAGTGAGAAGCTGGAGCCCTGTTTCACGCACGAAGTCCTGCTCGCCGACGACACCTATGTCACCTCGGTGTGGAACATGCACACACGCAAGGGCGAACGCATCGAGCTGTGCGGGATCGAGGTGTTCAAGGCGGTGGACGGCAAGTTCACCGATTGCTGGAATTCGAGCTACACGCCCGGCTTCTGGGGACGCGAAGGCGATGCCTCGGTTCCGGCTGACCTGCCGCCGCCGCCGCTGATTGCCGGCGCTGACCAGATCACGCCGCAGTGGATTCAGGCCGTGCTGCAGCAGGCGGGCCTCGAAGCGCCGCGCGTCAGCCTGCTCAACACCAAGCCCATCGGGCACGGCAATCTTTCGGCGACGCTCCGCACCGAGATCACTTACAACGCCAATGCCGCCGATGCGGTGCGATCGGTGGTAGCAAAGCTGACTTCGGGGATCGGGCAGGCGGTGGAGATTGCCGCCGCGCACGATGTTTATCGCCGCGAGTGCGAGGTCTATGGTTTTCTGGGCGAGACGCCGCCTCTGGCAACGCCGCGCTGCTACTGGCGCAATGTCGGACCGGATGGGCGCACGATCAATCTCGTGCTCGAGGACCTCTCGGAGCGCACCCGGCCCGGCAACCAAATCGCCGGCTGCAGCGTGGCAGAGGCCGAGGCGGTGGCGCGGGAACTGGCCGCCCTGCACGCAGCATTCTGGGATGATGCCAGACTTGATGTGGCAGAATGGCTCTACAACCGCGCCGCCGACGCTGAGACGGCGGCGGTGACGAATATGCTCGCTGCCAAGGCCTTCCGCGAGCGCTTCACCGGCCGTGCCGATCCTGCGATGCTCGATGCCATTGACGCCGTTGTGGCCGACCTGCCGCGCCACTTTGCGGCGATTCCGCGAGGGCGCACCCTCGTTCACGGCGAACCGAGGGTGGACAACGTGCTGTTCGAGGACGGCGCGGAAGGGCCGAGGGCGTGGCTCATCGACTGGCAGTTCGCCGACTGCGGCAGTCCTATGTTCGATCTCGCCTACTTCCTCTCCGGCTCGCTCACCGTAGAGGATCGCCGCAGCATCGATGGCACGCTGGTTGAGCGGCACCACGCCGCCATTGCGGCCAAGGATCCGTCCTACACGCTGGATCATGCCCGCGCCGAGTTCGCCGGTTCGCTGCCGCTGGCGCTCTATTTCAGCGTGGGAGCCATTCTGGCGATGCCGCCGAGCGAGCACGGCGATCTGCTGCTGCTGACGCTTGCCGAGCGCAATGTGGCAGCTCTGCGCGACTGGGGCGTCGTCTAGAAGACTTCAGCGAACAGCCCCATCAGCGACGCCCAACTCTGGCGGTCCGCGCTGGCATCGTAGCTTATCGCGGGCACGCCGCGTGCATCGCTGCCGGGATCGGTGAAGCCGTGTTTCACGCCGCCGTAGGAGTGGAAGTGCCAGTTGGCGCCCGCGGCGTCCATTTCCTCCCAGAAGCTGATGACCTGCGAACGCGGGACAAGCGGATCCGCATCGCCGTGGCAAACGAGGATACGCGCCTTCACCGCGCCGGGTTCGGCGGACCGTCCGGTGTCCAGAATGCCGTGGAAGCTGGCCGCGAGGACAATGTCCGCGCCATCGCGTGCCAGTTCGAGCGCGGCCTGCCCGCCCATGCAGTAGCCGATGGCGGCGGCCTTGAGGCCCTGCGCCTCCGGCAGTCCGGTCAGCGTACTGAGCGCGGCACGGAGCCGCGCGCGGTAGTCATCGACCGAGGCGCGCAGCACCCCAGCCAGCTGCATCGAATGCTCGAAATCGCGCACCGGCTCGCCATAGAAATCGGCGATCATGGCAATGAACCCCGCATCCGCCAGCATGGCCGCGCGGCGCTCCATCGGCGGATTGGGGTTCATGATCGTGGGCAGGACGAGCACGGCCCCGCGCGGGGTGCCGGCGGGGCGGGCAAGCCACCCCGTCAGCGCAGTATCCCCATCGCGGTAGGCAAGCTGTTCGAGCGCCATGTGCGCTTACTCCGGCAGGAAGTCCGGCACCGAGAGATAGCGCTCGCCGGTATCGTAGTTGAAGCCAAGGACGCGGCTGCCGGCGGGCAGTTCAGGCAGCTTCTGCGCGATGGCGGCAAGCGTCGCGCCAGAGCTGATGCCGACGAGCATGCCTTCCTCGCGCGCGGCGCGGCGAGCCCATTCCTTGGCATCGGCGGGATCGACCTGAATCGCGCCGTCGATGGACTTGGTGTGGAGGTTGCCCGGAATGAACCCGGCGCCGATGCCCTGGATCGGGTGTGGTGCGGGCTGGCCGCCAGAGATCACCGGCGAAAGTGTCGGCTCGACCGCCCAGGCCTTCATTGTGGGCCAGTGGCCCTTCAGCATCTCGGCGCAGCCCGTCAGGTGGCCGCCGGTGCCGACGCCGGTGATGAGCGCGTCGATCGGTGCTTCGGCGAAGTCGGCAAGGATTTCCGCAGCAGTGGTGGCCACGTGGACGGCGACGTTAGCCGGGTTGTCGAACTGCGCGGCCATCCATGCGCCGGGGGTTTCGTCAACGATCTCGAGGGCGCGGGCAATGGCGCCCTTCATGCCCTTTTCGCGCGGCGTCAGGTCGAACGTCGCGCCATAGGCGAGCATCAGCCGCCGCCGCTCGATCGACATCGATTCGGGCATGACGAGGATCAGCTTGTAGCCCTTGACCGCCGCGACCATGGCAAGGCCGATGCCGGTGTTGCCCGAAGTCGGCTCGACAATCGTGCCGCCCGGCTTGAGGCTGCCGTCTGCCTCCGCTGCCTCGATCATGGCCAGCGCGATGCGGTCCTTGATCGAGCCGCCGGGATTGGTGCGTTCGCTCTTCACCCATACCTCGTGGTCGGGAAACAGGCGGGAGAGGCGAATGTGCGGGGTGTTGCCGATAGTGGCGAGGATATTGGCCGCCTTCATGTCGCATGCTCCTTCTGGTGAAGTGTTTTGTCCGAGAATGTGCGCACCAGCCTGAGTTCCGGGAACCAGACCGCCCACATCACGGTAATGACTATCGCACCGACGCCGCCGAATACAACCGCGCCGGTTGCGCCGAGGAGGGCTGCCGCCACGCCCGACTGCATCTCGCCAAGCTCGTTTGAAGCCGAGATCGCGAGGCCTGAAATCGCCGAAACGCGCCCGCGCACGCTGTCAGGCGTGTAGAGCTGGACGAGCGTGTTGCGAATGAACACAGAAACCATGTCCGCCGCGCCGAGCGCCGCAAGCATCAGCAGCGAGAAGAAGTAATCGCGGCTGAGACCGAAGCCGATGGTTGCCGCGCCATAGACGGCCACCGCGATCAGCATCTTCGCGCCGACGCCGCTTTCGATGGGCTTGCGCGCCAGCAGCAGTGCTACGACCACCGCACCCGCACCTGGCGCCGCGCGCATGATGCCGAGGCCATTGGCGCCGACATGGTGCCCGCCGATCATCAGGATGTCGCGTGCATAGACCGGCAGCAGCGCGGTCGCCCCGCCGAGCAGCACTGCGAAAAGATCAAGCGTGACGCAGCCGAACAGGAAGCGGTCGTTCCAGACGAACGTCAGCCCGCCGACGATCTGCGAGAGCGGATGCGCGCGCTTGTTTTCGTCCGGCGGCGGCAATGGGCGAATGCGGAAGACAGAAAGGGTGGCGAGCGCCAGCAGCAGGGCCGAAATGACGTAGGGCAGGGCGGGAACCTGGGCGAAGAGCAGACCTGCAATCGCCGGGCCGCCGACCGAGCCGGTCTGCCAAGCCATCGAATTGATCGCCACGGCGCGCGGCATCAACCGTACGGGCACGACATTCGGCGCGATCGAGGCCATCGCCGGGCCGATGAATACCCGCGCGGTGCCGTGCAGCGCCCCAAGTGCGAACAGGAGCGGCAGGTTGAGGTGTCCCGCGATGGTCGCGGCGGCAAGCACGATGGCGACGACCATGTCGATTGCGACAGCCAGCCCGGCAACGATACGGCGGTCGTAGCGGTCTGCGATCAGGCCCGCGACCGGCGTCAGCAGCAGTACAGGCAGGAACTGCGCAAGCCCCAGAAGACCGAGCTGGAAGGCCGCCGCCGGAATGCTCATGCCATACTGGCCGCGTGCGACGTCATAAAGCTGGTAGCCCAGCACGACGACCATACCGGTCGTCGCGAAGACAGACAGGAACCGCGCCAGCCAGAAGCGGCGGTAATCCGGAATATCCAGCGGCGAGCGCGGTTCGTCTTCAGTAATGGTCACGCCGCCCGAATGGCAGTGCGGCGCGCCCTTGCCAAGCAAGCAAAACTAGGACCCTGCGATTCCTAGATTTTGAGCGTTGCCGTGAGCCGGATATCGCGTCCGGCAATCGGCACGAAATCCCGCGTTTCCGAGGTGGAGAGTCGGCCAACCGTATTGAGCAGGTTGTCGCCCGAAAGGATCAGCGCCAGCGGCCCGTTCTTGCCAAGCGGCCGCCATGTGAGATTGGCGTTGAGCAACGTGTAGCCATCCACCGGGGTTTCGTAAGTCGTCACGCGGTCCTGCCGCGCATGGACGATCGCCTCGACATTGGCGCCGAGCCTGTCGGATTCGTAAGTCAGGCCGCCGCGGACCCGCAAGGGGGGAATGCGCGGGGCCGGGCCCGATCCGGTCAGCGATGCATGAACGTAGTCGACTGCGCCTTCGACCGAGAGCGAACGACCATCATGCCAGTCGAGCGCCTTCCACGAACCCTCCGCTTCAAGGCCGCGGAACTTCGCCGGAAGCTGGACATACTGGTAGACCGGCGCCCCTTCGATCCGTTCGCCGGTCGGGATCGGCGCGATGAAGTTGCTGAAATCGGTGGCATAGGCGGTGAAGGCGCCGGCAAAACGATCGCCGTGATAGCGCAGGCCCGCTTCCACCGTGTTGCTTCGCTCGATACGGAAGCTGGGATTGCCGCGCTCGTAGGACTGCGTCGCATCATGCAGGCCGTCGATGTAGAGTTCCTCAGCGGTTGGCGCGCGCTCACCATGCGTCGCCGAAAGGCTGAGGGTCACGCTTTCCAGCGGGTGCCAGGCTAGGCCTGCACCGGCAGCGAACAGGCCGAAGGTTTGGTTCGTATCGCCGCTGGCGAGCCCCTTGGGCTTTACCGAGACATGCTCGCCGCGCAGGCTGCCTTCGAAGTCGACGGACCCGAGCGAAAGCTGCTGGCGCGTGAAGCCGGCAATGCGCTCGGTCACCGAGTTTGGCAGCAGCGGCTCGCCCTCGATGCGGAAGTTGCGCGTGCTGTATTGCACGCCGCTCTCGCCGCGCCAGCTACCCGACCCAAGGGCGTGGCGGGACTGGGTCAGCACGAGCCGCGATTCGATCGCCTTGTTGAAGAAGCGGGTGCCGGCAATGCCGTCCTCGATTTCAGCATGTGTATAATCGCCATACGCGACGCGTGCCTCAAGCCGGTCGAAGAACCCGCCGAGATTGACGCTACCGCGCAGGTCATAGCGCGTCTGGCGCAGCGAGAGCGAAACCGGATCTGGCGCCTCGGGCGAGGGGCGCGGCGGAATGCCGTAGTCGCTGGTCAGCCGCTGGACCGAGATACCAATCGAGCCGCCGCTGTCGATAAAGGCGAGGCCGCCCCCGAAGGTGGTGCCGCGAGCCCACGAGTTGGCAAGGCGTCCGCGTGCATCAAGGCCTGCGGTGAGATTGGCGGCGCCTTCGGTATCGCCTGCCGCCGTCAGGTCATCGGCCTCGGCGCGCAACTGGGCGCGCAGCGGCTCGGAGACGACGTTGCCGCCGATGCGCACATCGCCGGCGTGGTTGTAAGAAGCGTCGAAATGGGCGGCGAGCCGGGGTGCAAGTGCCACATCGACCGCCCCGCCGAGGTTCACCGAATCTGCCGCCGAGCCATAGGCCCCCAGCGCGTTCACACTGACGGGCTTGTCCGGCATGCGGCGCGGGATGCGCCGGTCGAGTGCATTGACCGCGCCGCCTGCGGGGTCTGCCGCATAGAGCAGCACTTCTGGCCCGTGCAGCACATTGATCTGCTCGACGTTGAGCGTATCGATGGCAACGCCGTGGTCGGCCGAGACCGAGCTTGCGTCGAGCGAGCCGAGGCCGTCTGTCAGCACCTGCACGCGCGGACCATCGAAGCCGCGCAGGACCGGGCGCGAGGCGCCGGGGGCAAAGCCGCTGGTCGATACGCCGGGGAGGTGGGCGAGCACATTGCCGATCTGCGCAGCGGCGCGGCGGGCAAGATCTTCGCCGTTGATGACGACAGGGGCGACGATCGCATCGCGGTCGCCCGAGATCAGGCGGCCAGTGACCACAATGGGGGCGTGGCCAGCATCGTCGGTCTGGGTGGTGTTGATCTGCCCGGACTGGATCTGCCCGGATTGGGCAGCTTGCGGTGCGGCAGGTGCAGCGCCGGCCGGTTCTTCCGGAGCCGCGATGGCGGGGTTGGAAATCACGAGAAGCATGGCGCCGAGCGCAGAGCTGGCGGCAAGCGTGGACTTGTACATATGGGACACCCGAAGCGTTGTTTCGGCTGCCGCTTTAGCGTGATGATATAATATCACAAGTACAAATCGGCAAAATGCGCATTGCCGGGGCGCAGCCGTTGCTGCGCTGCATCAACGGCTGCGCTGGAGCCTTGGATTGGGCTGCAACGACTTGATCATCATCAGGAAATCGTCACCGCGGATGATCCGCTCGAACTGGAATCCGGCGCGGTTGCCATCGCTCCACACAAGGAACGCCTCGATTCGCCCGATGTGCTGCAGGCGGATGGTGATCCGCTCGCCGCGTTGAAGCGAAAGTTCGCCCCTTACCATGAAGCCGGTCGTGGAGATGTTGATGACATGCAGCATCACATCTCCCAGCCGACGATGTTCGCCGATCAGGGGCAGGTCGACCGGATGGCGGGTCGAAAGCCGCTGATCGGTGACAGAAAGTTGTGCGCCGCTGGCCATGGTCGCTCCTCGTGATGGTCAAGCACGAGTGGTTCTGGAGGCAATTGGCTGATATTTAGTAAAGGTCCGGCACCGTTTTGCCGCTTTCCGGCAAGGACTTGCCGGTTAACGGCTGGTCTTTGCCTTCAGGCCGAACGCAGGACGCCGTGCTTCTTCTTGCCCGAAGAAACACGGATTTCTGCGCCTTCCAGCACGATGACATAGGCCTCGTCGGTCACTGCCTGGCCTTCTACTCGTGCACCGCCCCCGGCAATCAGTCGCTTCGCCTCGCCGCGGCTGGCCGCAAAGCCGAGACCGAGCAGCGCATCGACGAGGGCAATGCTGCCCTCCGCAACCGCGAGGGAGGGCAAGTCCTGCCCGACACCGCCGCCAGCGAAAGTCGCCGCCGCCGTTGCTTCGGCAGCCGCTGCGGCTTCGGCCCCGCGGACCAGCCTGGTCACTTCATTGGCGAGCACTACCTTGGCTGCATTGATCTCGCTGCCGCCAAGCGATTCGAGGCGTGCGATCTCGTCGAGCGGCAGATCGGTGAACAGGCGCAGGAAGCGGCCGACATCGCGGTCGTCGACATTGCGCCAGTATTGCCAGAAGTCCCACGCCGGCAGCGCATCGTCGTTGAGCCAGACCGCGCCTGCCGCCGTCTTGCCCATCTTCGCGCCGTCCGCCGTCGTCAGCAGCGGGGTGGTGAGGCCGAAGACTTCGGTGCTTTCCATGCGGCGCGTGAGTTCGATGCCGTTGACGATATTGCCCCACTGGTCCGAGCCGCCCATCTGCAGGCGGCACCCGGCGGTGAGCGCGAGTTCGCGGAAATCGTAGGCCTGCAGGATCATGTAGTTGAATTCGAGGAAGGTCAGCGGCTGCTCGCGCTCGAGCCGCAGCTTGACCGAATCGAACGTCATCATCCGGTTGATCGTGAAGTGCGGGCCAACGGTGCGCAGCAGATCGACGTAGCCGAGCTTGCCGAGCCAATCGTCGTTGTCGACCATCACCGCATCGGTCGGGCCGTCACCAAAGGTGAGCAGCTTTTCGAACACGGTGCGGATCGAGGCGATGTTGGCCTTGATATCCGCAGCGGTCAGCATCCTGCGGCTCTCGTCCTTGCCGGAGGGATCGCCCACCTTGGTCGTCCCGCCGCCCATCAGCACGATCGGCTTGTGCCCGGCCTGCTGGAGCCGGCGCAGCATCATGATCTGCACAAGGCTGCCGACGTGGAGCGATGGCGCGGTCGCGTCGAAGCCGATATAGCCCGGTACGATCTGCTTCGCCGCAAGCGCATCGAGGCCCTCGGCATCGGTGACCTGGTGGATATAGCCGCGCTCGCTGAGCAGGCGGAGGAGAGAAGAGGTGTACTGCGTCATGACGCCGCGCGCCTAGCACGAAAGATCGGGGCTTGGAAACGTTCGACCTGACCGCACATTCCGCACATCCGGCCAAGTTTGTCAGCGCAGTGGCGGCGCGCATCCTCTCGCTCGACTCTAACTGGCTGACGCTGCGGTGGAAGGTGGACGGGGCGGGCGCGCTGGTGGTGCCGCAGTTTGCCGGACGGGCGCGGACGGATGGTCTGTGGCAGACGACCTGTTTCGAGCTTTTCGTTCGACCCGAAGGCGGTGACGGGTATGCCGAATTCAATCTCTCGCCCTCCGAGCGCTGGGCGGCCTATGATTTTGCAGGCTACCGCGCCGGCATGGCCGAGCGAGCGATGGAGCGTGCGCCGGTCTGCACGCCGCGGCGGGGGCAGTCCGTCCTGATCTTCGATGCCGCGATCCCGGCGAGCGCCTTGCCGCCGCTGCCGTGGGAATATGGCCTCACCGCCGTGATCGAGGAAGAGGGCGGGCACAAATCGTACTGGGCGATGGCGCATCCGCCCGAGAAGCCGGATTTCCACGATGCGGCTTGCTTCGCCGGGCGGCTTGCGGCACCGGATCAGCCATGAAATTCGGTATCGATCGCCTCCTCGCCGACGCTTCGCTGCGTGCTCCGCTTAAGGGCAAGCGCATTGCCCTCGTCGCTCATCCCGCCTCGGTAACGGAGGGGCTGGTCCATTCGCTCGATGCCCTCGCGGCCTGTCCGGGCATCAGCCTGAGCGCCGCGTTCGGGCCGCAGCATGGCCTGCGCGGCGACAAGCAGGACAATATGGTCGAGACCGAGGACTTCATCGACCCGGCGCTCGGCATCCCGGTGTTCAGCCTCTACGGCGAAGTGCGGCGGCCGACGGCGCGGATGATGGACAGCGCCGATGTGTTCCTGTTCGATCTGCAGGATCTGGGCTGCCGGATCTATACCTTCGTGACGACGCTGCTCTACCTGCTGGAAGCCGCGAGCGGCACCGGCAAGGCGGTGTGGGTGTTGGATAGGCCCAATCCGGCTGGCCGCCCGGTGGAAGGCACGACACTGCTGGCGGGCTGGGAAAGCTTTGTCGGCGCGGGGCCGATGCCGATGCGGCACGGAATGACGCTGGGCGAGATGGGCCGCTGGTTCGTGGACCACTTCAAGCTCGACGTGGACTACCGCGTGGTGACGATGGAGGGCTGGGAGCCGGAAGGGGCCGGGTTCGGCTGGCCGCAGGATCGCATCTGGATCAATCCCTCGCCCAATGCCGCAAGCCTCAACATGGCGCGGGCCTATGCCGGAACGGTGATGATCGAGGGCGCGACGGTTTCGGAAGGGCGCGGGACGACGCGGCCGCTGGAAGTGCTGTTCGGCGCGCCGGATATCGATGCAAAGGCTGTGCTGGCCGAGATGCAGGCTTTCGCGCCGCAGTGGCTGGCGGGGTGCGCCATCCGCGAGTGCTGGTTCGAGCCGACGTTCCACAAGCATGCGGGCAAGCTTTGCAATGCGTTGATGGTCCATGCCGATGGCGGTTTCTACGACCACCACGCGTTTCGCCCGTGGCGGCTGCAGGCGCTGGCGTTCAAGGCGATCCGGCGGCTGTACTCGGACTATCCGCTGTGGCGCGATTTTCCCTACGAGTACGTCTACGACAAGCTGGCGATCGACGTCATCAATGGCGGGGCTGCCTTGCGGACCTGGGTGGATGATCCGGCGAGCACGGCGGCCGATCTGGAAGCGCTGGCTGGGCCGGACGAAGCGGCTTGGCTGGAGACGCGGGCGCCGTATCTTCTGTACTGAACCGGGACAGTTTGCCCTCAAGTTGACACAGTTGACACAGTCCTGGGGAAGAACCCCGAGGGCGGTTTTTTGCGGGCTGTTCTGTTGGATTTCAGTGCCGCAGATGTTGCGCTGTGATGCTTCGACAAGCTCAGCATGAGCGGAGTCGGGGCCGAGCTTACAGGGTTCCAGGTGCACGTTCTGATTTTACGCGAACCTGTGCGTTGTAGGACAGCGGTTTGTGTTTGCTGGCTAGAAGCGGGACCCCGGGTCAAGCCCGGGGTGATGAAGTGGGGACGGGTGAGGTGAGGCGGATGCCGTCTCAACTCGCGTCGTGGAAGATCACGCCCAGCGTCTGGCGTTCGCCCGAGAGCACGGTGCTGACGCCGTGGCGCATCGCGGATTTGGACCAGCCGGTGGAGGACAGGCGCGGCTTGTCGCGGACGGGGATCAGGGCGATCTGGCCTTGGCGGATGGGCACGACTTCGACGCGGCTTTGCATTCGGGGGCGGTTTTCGACGAGGGTCAGCGCGCCGCCGGTGTAGGCATCATCTGGGCTCAGCATGACGACGGCTTGCAGCGGGAAATGGATCGGCCCGTAGAGATCCTGATGCAGGCAGTTGTAGTCGCCCGTGCGGTAGCGCAGCAGGAGCGGAGTGGGGCGCGGCTGGCCGAAGGCATGGCACCGCGCGAGCAGGGCTTCGTGAGTGTTGGGCCAGATATCTGACAGACCGAGCCGCTCCGACCACTCGTTCGCGATGTGGGCGAGGTGGGGATAGAGCGCGGTGCGCAAGGCCTGCACCATAACGGGCAGCGGGTAGGCGAAGTAGCGGTACTCACCCTTGCCGAAGCCGTGGCGAGCCATGGTGACGGTGGAGCGGAAGCGCCCGTCATCCGCGTAGAGTGCGGCGAGCGCGGCGCAGGTTTCGGCATCGAGCAGGCGCGGGGTAAGCGCGTAGCCGAGGTCGTCGAGGCTTTGGGCGAGGGCGCGCCAGTCGAGCGCAGAAATGGCTTGGGAGAGGTGTTCCATCGGGCGGCTGGTAGCGCCGCGCGGCTTGGGGCACACTCCGGATGTTGCGATGTAATCGGAAGGTTTGAGTGATGGTCGAGGCACGGTGGAACGGCGCGGTGATCGCGCGCAGCGATGAGACGGTGGTGGTCGAGGGGAACCACTACTTCCCGCTTGAGGCGGTGGATGCGGCGGTACTGAAGCCGAGCGCCACGACCAGCATGTGCCCGTGGAAGGGCACGGCGCAGTACTATTCGCTGGTGGTGGACGGCGCGGAGAACCGCGATGCGGCTTGGTACTATGCCGAGCCGAAGGATGCGGCCAAGCAGATCAAGGGGCGGGTGGCGTTCTGGAAGGGTGTACAGGTGGGGTAGGAGGGGTTCTTCAGCGCCAGACCGGCGCGCGCTTTTCCAGAAACGCTTCGATCCCCTCGGCGGTGTTATCGTCCATCATGTTCTGCGCCATGACTTCGGCGGCGAGGGCATAGGCCTCCGCGCGGTGGACTTCGCGCTGGGCATAGAACAGCGCCTTGCCGCGGCGGATGGCGTCGGGGCTCTTGGCGGCGATGGTTGCGGCGAGGCTGTCGATCTGCGCGTCGAGCTGGTCGGCGGGGACGGCGTGGTTGATGAGGCCCCAGTCCTCTGCGGTGTGGGCGCTGATGAAGTCACCCGTCACCAGCATTTCGAACGCGGGCTTGGCCGGCACGTTGCGGGTCAGCGCGACGGCGGGTGTGGAGCAGAACAGGCCGACGTTGATGCCAGAGACGGCAAAGCGCGCGTCCTGACTGGCGATGGCGAGATCGCAGGCGCCGACGAGTTGGCAACCGGCGGCGGTGGCGATGCCGTGGACGCGGGCAATTACGGGGACGGGGAGCGCGACGATGGCTTCCATCACTTCGGCGCAGGCGGCGAACAGGGTGCGGTAGTAATCCAGCCGCCGCTGCCCGTGCATCTGCCTGAGATCGTGCCCCGCGCAAAAGGCCTTGCCCGCGCCCGAAAGGACGACGCAGCTGATCGAGCTGTCGGCGGCGAGGCTGGTGAGCTCGGCCTTCAGCGCGGCGAGGAGGTCTTCGCTCAGCGCGTTGTACTGGTTCGGGCGGTTGAGCGTGAGATCGACGCGGCTGCCGGTACGGCGGACGGTCAGGATTTCGTTGTCGGACATGGCGTCGACCTCTCCTTTGTTTTTGGGGGGTGGTGCCCCTCCACCATGTTTCGCATGGTCCTCCTCCCCAAGGCAAGCTCGGGGAGGTACTGTCAGTGCTTCTTGCGCGTGAGTTCGCGCATGGCGCCGTCAAGGCCTTCGAGGGTCAGCGGGAACATCGAGCCGCCGACGAGATCCTTGACCATCTTCGTCGACTGCGAATAGTTCCACTGCTTCTCCGGCACCGGATTGATCCAGACGGTCGCGGGGTAGGTCTGCGCGACGCGGTGGAGCCAGATCGCGCCGGCTTCCTCGTTGAAATGCTCGACCGAGCCGCCGGGGTGGCTGATCTCGTACGGGCTCATCGCTGCATCGCCCACGAACACGATCTTGTAGTCGTGGCCGTACTTGTGGAGGATGTCCCACGTGTTCGTGCGCTCGGACCAGCGGCGCTTGTTGTCCTTCCACACGCCTTCGTAGAGGCAGTTGTGGAAATAGAAGAATTCCATGTTCTTGAATTCCGCCGTGGCGGCGCTGAACAGCTCTTCGACCAGCTTGATGAACGGATCCATTGAGCCGCCGACATCGAGGAACAGCAGCAATTTTACCGCGTTGCGCCGTTCGGGGCGCATGCGGATATCGAGCCAGCCCTGCTTTGCGGTGCCTTCGATGGTGCCGGGCAGATCGAGCTCATCGGCATGGCCCTCACGCGCGAAGCGGCGCAGGCGGCGCAGCGCGATCTTGATGTTGCGGGTGCCGAGTTCCTTGGTGTTGTCCAGGTTGGCGAATTCGCGCTTTTCCCAGACCTTGATCGCGCGGCCGTGCTTGCTCTCGCCGCCGATACGCACGCCTTCGGGGTTGTAGCCCGAATTGCCGAACGGGCTGGTGCCGCCGGTGCCGACCCACTTGTTGCCGCCCTGATGCCGCTCCTGCTGTTCCTCGAGGCGCTTCTTCAGCGTCTCCATGATCTCTTCCCAGGAACCGAGCGCCTTGATCTTCTCCATTTCCTCTTCGCTGAGGAACTTTTCGGCGACGGCCTTCAGCCAGTCTTCGGGAATATCGACCGGGCGTTGGCCATAATCGGTGAGGAGGCCCTTGAAGACCTTGTTGAAGACCTGATCGAAGCGGTCGAGCAGGCCCTCGTCCTTCACGAACGTGGCGCGGGAGAGGTAGTAGAACGCCTCGGGCGTCTGATCGATCACGTCCTTGTCGAGCGCTTCGAGCAGCGTGAGGTGCTCCTTGAAGCTGGCCTTGATGCCCGCCGCGCGCAGCTCGTCGATGAAGTTGAAGAACATGGGTGGTCGGGCCTCGCTCGCGTCTTAACCGGATGATTAAGGCGAATGGGGGGCTGGAGCAAGTGTTACGAAGCGGGCGGCGGCGGCGGTGCCGGCGGCTGGCCTTCGAACTGTTCGAGCGCGGGATCGATCGCCGCCCAGGGCGGGGCGTCGCTGGTCCAGATCGCGGCGTTGGGGGCAAGGCCGTGGCCCACGTTGAGGAAGCCGAGGCGCATAGTGCGGAAGTGGGGGCGGGCGCTGGTCTGCGCCATCACCGGGGTGCCGCACTTCGGGCAGTAGGAATGGGTGAGGATGTTGCCGCTGGCCGCCGTGTAGGCATGCGTGGCAAGCTCGCCGGTGATTGCCACGCTGTCCGTCGGGAAGATCGCGTTGTTGGCGGCACCGCCTCCCGCGACTTGCTGGCACTGGCGGCACCAGCACTGGCGCACCGCAACGGGGGCTTCGGCAGAGATCGTGGCGGTGACGGCGCCGCAGGCGCAGCTTCCGGTAAAGGACATGGGTGGGTGTCTCACATTTGGTATTGTTAGTGTTACTTACAATTTGTAGGCTGCGGGTAACCGGAGAGGACACCAACACGCCATGCTCAAGCTCTACAGTTTCGGCCCTGCTGCCAACTCGATGAAGCCGCTGCTCACGCTCTATGAGAAGGGGCTGCCGTTCGAGAAGAACCGGCTCGATCCCGCGAAGTTCGAGCACCATACCGACTGGTTCAAGGCGATCAACCCGCACGGGCAGGTGCCAGCGCTTGTCGACGGCGAGCATGTCATCACCGAGAGCACGGTGATCTGCGAGTATCTGGAAGACGAGTATCCGACCGAAGTCTCGCTGCGTCCGGCCACGTCCTACGGCAAGGCGCAGATGCGGGTCTGGACCAAGTGGGTCGACGAGTATTTCTGCTGGTGCGTCTCGACCATCGGCTGGCACCGCTACGTGGGCAACATGGTGAAGGGCCTCTCGGACGCGGAGTTCGAGGAAAAGGTCGCCGCCATTCCTGTCATCGAGCAGCAGGTGAAGTGGCGCCGCGCGCGTGAGGGCTTTCCGCAGGACATGCTCGACGAGGAAATGCGCAAGATCGCCTATTCGGTTGAGCGGCTCGACGCGCACCTTCGCGAGCATGAGTGGCTGGTGCCGGAGCAATATACGCTGGCGGACATCTGCAACTTCGCCATCGCGAACGGGATGCAGGTGGGCTTTGCCGAACTGGTGAACAAGGAAGCGACGCCGGGGCTGGTGCGCTGGATCGACCAGATCAAGGCGCGCCCGGCGGTGCAGAAGATGTATGCCGAAGTGGAGCTGGAACAGCTCGGGCCGCGGGATTAGGTCTCCCGCCGCGCGGCGGCTATTTCGTGACCGTGATGGTCGTGTGTCCGGAACGGTCGGTCGAACCGATCGGCTGGTCACTCTGGACGACCTCGAGGACCTGTGCCGGTGTCGGCACTTCGTTGAACGGCGCGAAGCTGTAGTCGCGGTCGAGCATGTGCAGGATGACGGCGATGCGCTTCGTGTTGTGGACCAGCCCGGCAAGGCTGGGTTGGACATCGGCGGCAATGCCCGCATCACCTAGCGCCATGAAATAGCCAGGCTTGCTGGAGCCGGTATCACGATAGACCCCATAGAATGGCGTGGAACTGGCATCGCGGCACCACACGATGGGTCGGGAGGATTCCGCCGGTTTGCCTCCAGTCCCGTTGACTTGCTCCGTTGTAGCTTTTGACGATTCGATCCCGCTCAGCAGCGAGTCCATCATGTCTGGTATGACGCGCTTGGCGGTCTTGAGGCGCATGGCGGCGGGACAAGGCGCGATGAGCACCGCAGGATCAGCCTCGCGCTTCGGGCTGGGGATTGCGAGGGTGGCGACTGCTTCAGTCAGCGCGACATCGAGCGCGGCCTTGTCGAGCTTCGTCGAGCTCATGCGCACCGTGACCAGCCAGTCGCCCGCAGGGATCACGGCGCTGCCGGTGGATTTGAAGTGGTCGCTCTTGACCGAGTATGCCGACCGCAGCGCCGTCGCACCCTTCTGGCCGGGCGGGGCGAAGGCGGTAATGATCGGGTCTGCCTCAAGCGGTCCGCCGAGCCGCTTGGCGGTGCTGTCCGAATGCATGACGGCATCGATCTGGCTGAACCAGACTGGTGCGGTGGGCTGCCATGCACGGAAAATGTAGAGCGTGAAGATCGTGCTCGCATCTGCCACGCGGTAGCCTACCGAGACATCAAGCTGCTGATCGCCGTTCTGCTGGATCGTATCGCGCAGAAGGTTCCCAAGCTTCGGCGGCACGTCAATGCCCGACCCGGAATGGAGCCAGGGCGCGGCGACATCCGCGATGATCAGCCCCTTCTGGCTGGCTGAATCCTGCGCTGATGCAGGTGACGCGGCCGAGGCAAGCGCGGCGGGCACCAGTAGGGAAAGCCGCCGCTTCGCCATGGTCCGAGGTGTCAGTCCGCCAAGGTCAGTTCGATGGCCGCCTTGCCATGAACGCCAGGCGTTCGAACAGCATCACGTCCTGCTCGTTCTTTAGCAGCGCGCCGTGGAGCGGCGGGATCGCCTTGGTGGGATCGCGGTTCTGCAGGACGTCGAGCGGCATGTCCTCGTTGAGGAGGAGCTTGAGCCAGTCGAGCAGTTCCGACGTGCTCGGCTTCTTCTTGAGGCCGGGGACTTCTCGGACTTCGTAGAAGATGTCCATTGCCTTGGCGACGAGGGTCTTCTGGATGCCGGGGAAGTGCACGTCGATGATCGACTGCATCGTCTGCCGGTCGGGGAACTTGATGTAGTGGAAGAAGCAGCGGCGCAGGAACGCGTCGGGCAGTTCCTTCTCGTTGTTCGAGGTGATGACGACGATCGGGCGCTCCTTGGCGGCGATCGTCTCGTGCGTCTCGTAGACGTCGAAGCTCATCCGGTCGAGTTCCTGCAGGAGATCGTTCGGGAACTCGATATCGGCCTTGTCGATCTCGTCGATGAGGAGAACCGGCAGCTGCGGCGAGGTGAAGGCCTCCCACAGCTTGCCCTTGCGGATGTAGTTCGAAATCTCGTGCACGCGCGGATCGCCAAGCTGGCCATCGCGCAGGCGGGCGACCGCGTCGTATTCGTAGAGGCCCTGCTGCGCCTTGGTGGTGGACTTCACGTTCCACTCGATCAGCGGCGCGCCGACGGCCTTGGCGATTTCATGGGCGAGGACGGTCTTGCCGGTGCCGGGTTCACCCTTCACCAGCAGGGGGCGGCGCAGCAGCACCGCGGCGTTGACTGCCACCTTGAGATCATCGGTGGCGACGTAGTTGCTGGTGCCTTCAAAACGCATGGACATCCTCGAGCTTCTTAACCGGTTGCTTAAGGGATAGGGCGTGCGGGCGGGGCTGGCAAGTGGGCTGAACCGCCACAAAGGTGCGGGGAAGTGACACTTGGTTACAAGCGGCCCCGTTGCCGCTCCGCGCCCGCGCGTGTAGGCGGGCGCCATGGCATCCACTCCCGCTGTCAGCGCCGCGCGCTACGCTCCGTCGCGCCGGGACCGGGTGATATCGTTCGTGCTGGCGGTGCTGGTCGGGGTGTTCCTCGTCTTTGTCCTGTTGATCATGAGCAGCGTGACGGGCGGCGGCGGCGAACCGGGCGGCCAGCTCGTCGCGGTGAACATTTCGCCGCCCTCTGCCGAAAAGGAAAAGGCAAAGGCCGCGCCCAAGCAGGATCAGAAGCAGGAGCAGGTGCAGACGGTGACCACACCGCCGCCCAAGCTGCCGCCGCGCATCGAGATTCCCAGCAAGAATCAGGTCGAATGGCCCCCGGGCTTCATCAAGCTGAGCCGCGAGGACATCGCGAAGGCGGATATCAGCCGGATCAAGCCGGCTGGCGGTGGCGGTCAGGCCGGGGCTTCTGCGGGCGGCGGCGGCAATGCCGAAGGCACCGGCGAGGGGCCGGGTGGTGCGCGCGTTTACAATGCGGAATGGTACCGCGAGCCGACGCGGGCGGAAATGTCGCCCTACATGAGCGCAGCGCGAGGAGGCTCCAGCGGCGACTGGGCGATGATTATCTGCCGCACGGTCGAGCGTTATCATGTCGAGGATTGCCGCGAGGTGGACGAAAGCCCGCGCGGATCGGGCCTCGCACGCGCGCTGCGGCAGGCGGCGTGGCAGTTCCTTGTCAGGCCGCCGCGGGTGGACGGCAAGGCACAGCTCGGCACGTGGGTGCGCATCCGCTTCGATTTCAAGGCGGCAAAAGCTGGTGACGGAGACGGGACGGCCGGCCAGGACTGATCCCGGCCGGCCGAGACCCCCACGCCTTCGCACAAGACGCAGGGGCCAAGCGGGACATCAGAATTCGGACCAGTTGTCCTCGCCAAGCTTGAGCGCGAGGTTGCCGTGGACCGGTGCAGGTGCTCCGCCGGCACTCGGACGCGGGGCCATCGAAGCGGGCATCGGTGCCGACCGCATGGGGGCAGGCGTGCCGAAGCTGCCTCCAGAAGCCGAGATTCCGGCGCCGCGGAAGCGTGAGACGAGGTTGGCGAGATTGGCCGCCTGACCCGAAAGATTGCGCGAGGCTGCTGCGCTTTCCTCGACCATCGCGGCGTTCTGCTGGGTCATCCGGTCAAGCTCGCTCATGGTCACGTTGACCTTGGAAATGCTTGTTGCCTGATCGACAGCTGCCGTGGCGATGCCTTCGACCAGCGCGCCGATTTCGGCCACCTGGTTGATGATCGCATCGAGCGCCTCGCCGGTCTCGCCGACGAGGTGGACACCCAGTTCGACATGCTGCGCGCTGCCGCTGATAAGGCCCTTGATGTCGCGCGCGGCTTCGGCCGAGCGCTGGGCGAGCGCGCGGACTTCGTTTGCAACCACCGCGAAGCCGCGGCCTGCCTCGCCAGCACGCGCTGCCTCGACGCCTGCGTTCAAGGCGAGGAGATTGGTCTGGAAGGCAATGCCATCAATGAGATCAATGATCTGGGTGATCTGCTTGGAGCTGTCGACGATCGAATCCATCGCGCCGACCGCCCGCTTGACCACATCGCCGCCAGAGTTGGCGCGTTCGGTGGCGCGCACGATGGTCTCACGCACCGCACCGGCGTTATGCGCGCTTTGTTCGACCTTGGCGGTGACTTCACGCATGGCGTTGGCCGCGGATTCGAGGCTGGCCGCCTGCTGCTCGGTGCGGCTGGCAAGATCGTCGGACGCCGCGCGGATCTCGGTCGAGCCGGTTTGCACGCTGGTGGCGGTCCCCGCGACCGAACCGATGATCTGCTCGAGTTCGCTCGCCATGGCGTTGAAATCGGTCTTCAGGCGGCCGAACGGGCCTTCGAGCGCGGCGTTCACGCGGGCCGAAAGATCGCCTTCCTTGAACCGGGCAAGCGCGGCGCCAAGCGTGCCGACGATGAGCTCGACTTGTTCGGACTTGCTCTTTTCGGCGCGGACAAGCTGATCCTGCAGGCCGCGCATGGCCCGGCCCAGCGCGCCAACTTCGTCCTGCGTATCGTCAAGCTGCAACATGCCGTCGAGGCGCCCGTCAGCGAGGTCCTGGATCGCATGGGTGATCTTGCCGACGGGCCGCGCCACAAGGCCGACCATCATGAAGTAGATGCCGCCAAGCGTTCCGAGCAGAAGCAACGCGGCGATGATGCCGGTCCACAGGGCAACCTGATAGCCCATTGCAGCAGCCGCGACCGCGTGGTCGATATGCGACTTCTGGTAGGTGGCGAGATCGGCGAGCGCCTTGGTGGTCTTCTCGACTGGCTCGCTCGAGGTGGCGAGGCGGGCGAGTGCTTCGGCGGTGCGGCTTTCTGACGAGAGCTGGATGATCTGGCTGGTATCCTGACTCATCTGCTGCCAGCCGGTCTTGAAGTCCTTGAGGTAGGACTTTTCCTTGTCGTCGAGGTCGGTCGATTCGAACGCCGCGGTTTCGGTGCTGATGATCTTCTGGTTCTTGGCAATCGAGGCTTCGGCATCGGCGCGTTCATATTCATCGGCGGCGAGGAGATGCGCACGCAGCGCGTTCTCGAACTCGGCCATGGCGATGTTGATCTTGTCTGCCGAAAGCGCCTGGGGAACATGGTCCTCCGCGATTTCGATTTCGGCGCCGCGCATCGCGTTCATGCGCCAGACCATGGTGCCGATCGCGGCAACGATGACCAGCGACAGCACAGCGAACAACATCGCGAGCTTGCGTCCGATCGGAGCGTTCCTGAGATAATTCATGCCGATAGAGCCCGTAGCTGCCGCCACGCGGGACTGCGCGGCGGATATCGGGCAGGTTCTAGGCGCGTGGAGGCTGCGACGGAGTTTGACCGGGGCTAGGTTGAAACCCGGAAGGTGCGGTTAAAATCGGCTGAAGGGCTCGGGCTCGGTCAAGCGTCGATCAACTCCGGATCGAGTTCGCCGGCGCGGTTCTGGATGAACATGAAGCGCTGGGCGGGGTCGCGGCCCATGAGGCGGTCGACGAGGTCTTTCACTGCGGCGCGGCCTTCG
Organism: Novosphingobium sediminis; assembly: GCF_007991615.1. GTDB lineage: Bacteria > Pseudomonadota > Alphaproteobacteria > Sphingomonadales > Sphingomonadaceae > Novosphingobium > Novosphingobium sediminis. The sequence continues at coordinate 64,596 of NZ_BJYR01000016.1, forward strand.
TATTCAGGCGGCAGGGTGATGCGGATAAGACTGCGGCTGGCGGGGGCCATCGTCGTCTCGCGCAGCTGCTGCGGGTTCATTTCGCCGAGACCCTTGAAGCGGCCGACTTCGACTTTCTTGCCCTTGAACCTGGTCGCTTCGAGTTCGGCGCGGTGCGCGTCGTCCTTGGCGTAGACCGAAGTGGCGCCGCTGGTGAGGCGGTAGAGCGGCGGCTGGGCGAGGTAGAGGTGCCCGCGCCGGACGATCTCGGGCATTTCCTGGAAGAAGAATGTCATCAGCAGCGTGGCGATGTGCGCGCCGTCAACGTCGGCGTCGGTCATGATGATGATGCGGTCGTAGCGCAGTGCATCGGCGTTGCAGTCCTTGCGCATCCCGCAGCCGAGCGCGAGCGCGAGATCGGCGATTTCGGCGTTGGCGCGGATCTTGTCGGCGCTGGCGCTGGCGACGTTGAGGATCTTGCCGCGAATGGGGAGGATCGCCTGCGTCTTGCGGTCGCGCGCGTGCTTGGCGCTGCCGCCCGCGCTGTCACCTTCGACGATGAACAGTTCGGTCTCGCCGTCCCCTTCGCCGCTGCAATCGGTGAGCTTGCCGGGGAGGCGCAGCTTGCGCGCGTTGGTGGCGGTCTTGCGCTTGACCTCGCGCTCCGCCTTGCGGCGCAGGCGCTCGTCCATGCGCTCCATCACCGCGCCGAGCAGCGCCTTGCCGCGCTCCATGTTGTCGGTGAGGAAGTGATCGAAGTGATCGCGCATCGCGGTCTCGACCATGCGCGCGGCTTCGGGGCTGGTCAGGCGGTCCTTGGTCTGGCTCTGGAACTGGGGATCGCGAATGAACAGCGAGAGCATGATCTCGCTGCCCGTCAGCATGTCCTCGGGCGCAATGTCCTTGGCCTTCTTCTGGCCGACGAGTTCGCCGAACGCGCGGATGCCCTTGGTGAGCGCGGCGCGCAGGCCCGCTTCATGCGTGCCGCCATCCGGCGTGGGGATGGTGTTGCAGTACCAGCTGTAGGAGCCATCGGACCACAGCGGCCAGGCGATGGCCCATTCGGCGCGGCCCATTTCCTCGCCGCCCGGCCCTGCGGGGAATTCCTGGCTGCCGGTGAAGGGCACCGAGGTGACGCATTCGCGGCCCGCGACTTGTTCGGCAAGGTGATCGGCAAGGCCGCCGGGGAATTGGAAGGTGGCCTCGGCGGGAATGTCCGTCCCGGCGATTAGCGAGGGCGCGCATTTCCAGCGGATTTCGACGCCCGCAAAGAGATAAGCCTTGGATCGGACGAGGCGGAACAGGCGCGCGGGCTTGAAGCGCGCTTCGGCGCCGAAGATCTCGCCATCGGGGATGAAGGTGACGCTGGTACCGCGCCGGTTGGGGGCCGCTCCGACGCGCTGGAGGGCAGTGGTGGGCAGCCCGCGCGAGAATTCCTGCGCGTAGAGCTCCTTGTTTCGCGCCACTTCGATGCGGGTGAGCACCGAAAGCGCGTTGACCACCGAGATGCCGACGCCGTGGAGGCCGCCCGAGGTCGCATAGGCCTTGCCGGAGAACTTGCCGCCCGAATGGAGCATGGTGAGGATGACTTCGAGCGCGGACTTGCCCGGATACTTCGGGTGCTCGTCCACCGGCATGCCGCGGCCGTTGTCGGTGATCGTGATCTTGCCCGCAGTGCCGTCCGGCCCTTCCTCGAGCGTGACTTCGATGCGGTTGGCGTGGCCTGCGACAGCCTCGTCCATCGCGTTGTCGAGCACTTCGGCAGCGAGGTGGTGGAGTGCGCGCTCGTCGATCCCGCCGATGTACATGCCGGGGCGGCGGCGGACGGGCTCCAGCCCCTCCAGCACCTCGATCGCGGAACCATCGTAGGTTTCCTCAGGCGAGCGCCCGGGCAGCTTGTCGAACAGGTCATCAGCCATGGGAACGGCTATAGAACATGGCCGATTCCGGGGGCAATGGGGGGATGGCGCTTATCCCGGGGTTTTGTGAGAATCGCAGTGGCGCGTCGCCCCTCCCCGCCGGGGGGGGGGAGGGGGCTCTGCCTTTTCGGCAAGCGCCGCGCGCCCCCACCCGGCCTCCCCCGACCGGGGGAGGGGAAAAAGCAACCTCAGGGGTTGAACTTCGCTGGTGCCGGGCTTGCAGTCACGAAGGTGCCCGCACCAACTTCGCGCACTTCCATCGCGCGTTCGGCGACACCGTTGGGATCGAAGCGGAACACCCCGTCGAGCCCGATGAAGCCGTCGCGCGTGTAGAGCTTGGCGGTGGGGAACAGCGTGCCCGGCTTCCACCCCCGCGCAACGTTGAGCGTGAGCAGCACGGAATCGTAGCCCAGCGTGGCAAGGCGCGACGGCGAGGCGCCGAAGCGGGTGCGGTAGGACTGCTCGAACTGGCCGAAGCGCTTGTCTGAAACCGCGGCAAACCATGCGCCGCGCATCGCGGGGCTCTTGGCGATTGCGGCGTCGCCGTTCCACAGTTCGGTGCCGAGCAACTGCGTGCCGGCGGCTGCAGGCGCGGCCATCAACGCGATGCGGCCGCTATCGCCGATCAGCAGCGCGCCGACCGGTCCCTTGACGAGGACGCGGCGCACGGCGCTGGAGACCGAGGTGTTGGAACGGTCGTAGCTCTCGATCGAGGTGACGGTGATCCCGCGCGAACGGGCCGCGACCATCAGTGCGGAGGACACGCGCTGTCCGTAGGCGCCGGTCGGGATGATCGCGCCGATCGACTTGATCCCCTTTTCTTGCGCGAAGCCGACCACGCGCGCGATCGCCTGTGCCGGGACTTGTCCGAGCACGAAGACGTCGCGGTCCGCCACGGTCGCGTCGTTCGAATAGGTTATCATCGGCACCTTGGCCGGGCGGGCGACGCTGGCCACGGCCACCACTTCATCCGCCAGCAGCGGGCCAAGGATCAGGCGGTTGCCATCGAGGATCGCCTTGTTGGCGGCAAGGCCGGCACCAAGCGCGGTATCGTACGTCGTGATGCGGACGTTGTCGGCATTGGTATCGAGCAGCGCCATCGTCGTCGCATTGGCGATGGCCTGGCCGACAGGGGCGTTGGGGCCGCTCATCGGCACGAGCAGGGCGACACGGTGGCGGTCAGCGTCCGTGGGCAGGACATTGGCATCGGGGGCCACTTCGACCGGCTTTGGCGGCGGCGGCGGCGCGGCGGGCTTGGGAATCACGGCGCAGCCTGCGAGCAGCGCGAAGCCAGCGCACATCGCCCAATGCCGGAGGCGCCGAACCGCTGCCCCACCGCTTCCGAACATCATTGGCTTGCCGCTCCCTGGTAGCCGGTCCATTGGTCTAAGCATGACTACGCAAATGCTTGTACCCGGTCTCTATATAGTCGCGACTCCGATTGGCAATCTCGGTGACGTCAGTCGGCGGGCAATCGAGGTGCTTTCGGGCTGCGCCGTTGTCGCCTGCGAGGATACGCGGGTGACCGGCAAGCTCTTGCACCACCTTGGAATCAAGCGGCCGCTGCGCCGCTATGACGATCACGCGAGCGACGCCGCGCGCGAGGCGCTGCTGGGGGAGATGACGCGTAGCCCGGTGGCGCTCGTCTCCGATGCGGGCACGCCGCTGATCTCCGATCCGGGCTACCGGCTGGTGCGCGAGGCGCGCGCGCGCGGGATTGCGGTGACGACGATCCCCGGGCCGAGCGCAATGGTGGCAGCGCTGACGCTGGCGGGCCTGCCAACCGACCGCTTCCTGTTCGCCGGCTTCCTGCCGAGCAAGGACAAGGCGCGCGGGGATGTGCTGGCAGAGATGGCGGCGGTTCCCGCCACCCTCGTGTTCTACGAGACCGGGCCGCGGCTCGTCGCTTCGCTGGAGGCGATGGCGCGGATCATGCCGGGGCGAGAAATCGCCGTCGCGCGCGAACTGACCAAGCTGCACGAGGAATGCCGCACCGGGACGGCAGAGGAACTGAGCGCGCACTACACCGCGCATCCGCCGAAGGGCGAGATCGTGCTGCTGGCCGGGCCACCCGGTGCTCCTGAAGCGCCGGGCGAGGCGGATATCGATGCGCAGCTGTTGGCGGCGCTGGCGGACTTGCCGGTCTCCAAGGCAGCGGCGCAAGTGGCCAAGGCGCATGGGCTGGACAGGAAGGCGCTCTATGCGCGGGCGCTGGAACTGAAGGGGTGAGCAGGCAGGAGGCCGAACGGAAGGGGCGGCGCGGGGAAAACCTTGCGGCGTGGTATCTCTGGCTGCTGGGCTGGCGCATTCTCGCCAAACGCCAGCGGATCGGGGCGGGCGAGGTGGATATCATCGCGCGCAAGGGGCGGTGCGTGGCGTTTGTCGAGGTGAAGTGGCGTTCAACCGGGGCCGCGCTGGACAATGCCATCGATGCGCGGCGGCTGCGGCGGGTTGCGCGCGCGGCCGAAGCGCTCAGCGCCCGCTATGCCAAGCCGGGCGACGATGTGCGGATCGACGTGATCCTGATCGCCCCCGGGCACTGGCCGCGCCGGATTGCCAATGCGTGGCAACCCGGCGCGTGACGTCAGACCTCAGTGCTTGGGGTGGCCATCCTTGTGCTCACCATCCTTGTGCTCACCATCGTGACCGTCCTTGTGGTCGCCCTCATGGCCGTCCTTGTGCTCGCCGTCCTTCGGGTGATCGGTCGGGTGCGTATCGGGATTGGCCGAGGCGGTGGCAGTCCAGCCGAGAACGGCGGCGGTGCAGGCGATGGCGGTAAGGGTTTTGCGCATGTGGTCTGGTCCCTGGTGATGTGAATGCCGAAGCTGTTCCGGCATGGCGCGTTTATGGTCGCGCAGGCGCAGAAACGGCATTAAGGCGCTGCTGCGGATTACCCCTCACTTGCTGCTAACGGATTGCCCTTGCCATGACTCTTCGCGTTGCCGTCCAGATGGACCCGCTTGCTTCGATCAACATCAACGGCGACAGCTCCTTTGCGCTGATGCTGGCGGCGCAGGCTCGGGGGCACGAGGTCTATCACTACGACGTCGGCGCGCTGACGCTCGACGAGAATGACCGGCTGACCGCGCAGGCCGTGCCGGTGACGGTGCAGCGCGTGGCTGGCGATCACTACAAGGCGGGCGAGGCGCGGCGGCTCGATCTGGGGCGCGATATCGACGTGGTGCTGATGCGGCAGGATCCGCCGTTCCACATGGGCTATATCACCGCGACGCACCTGCTGGAGCGGATCGAGAGCGAGACGCTGGTGGTGAACAACCCCCGCAGCGTGCGGAACGCGCCCGAGAAGGTGATGGTGCTCGATTACCGGCGCTTCATGCCGCCGACGCTGGTGACGCGCTCGGTGGAGGAAGTCCGCGAATTCCAGAAGCGCCACGGTGCGGTGGTGGTGAAGCCGATCCACGGCAACGGCGGCAAGGCGATCTTCCGCGTTTCCGAAGAGGGCGAGAACCTCGGCGCGCTGATCGAGGTGTTCAACCAGACCTGGCCTGAGCCGCACATGGTGCAAGCCTTCCTCCCGGACGTGGCCAAGGGCGATAAGCGCATCGTGCTGGTCGACGGCGAAGTGGCGGGCGCAATCAACCGCAAGCCGGGCGAGGGCGAATTCCGCTCAAACCTTGCTGTCGGCGGCTATGCCGAGAAGACCGAACTGACGGCGGAAGAACAGGAAATCTGCGCCGCGCTGGGGCCGGAGCTGAAGCGGCTGGGGCTGATCTTCGTCGGCATCGACGTGATCGGCGGCAAGTGGCTCACCGAGATCAACGTGACTTCGCCGACGGGGATTGTGGCGATCGACCGGTTCAACGGGACCGATACGGCGGGGATGATCTGGGACGCGATCGAGGGGCGGGTTTAGGGGGAGAGATACCTTTCAGATAAGAAAAGATGTCATTTTAAAATAAATTCTCTAGTGAATTTGGTTCAAGGTCAATACGCGGTAGAATATGTCATCTATGTTAACCTCAACATTTGATGGATAGCAGTAATTCCACCTCTCTTGATTGATTTGGAGTTTGTCGCCTGTCCGCTTTATGTACCAAGTGCCAAATGCGGCGTTTGAATTTTCGTCAATATTACCATCCGATTCAGTCGTGGTAACGAGCCAATTTCCTGGGGTTTTTTCCCACGCAGAATAGGAAATCTGACTTACGAAATCTTTGGATGCGTCTGTCACCCTTGGGCCGTCCATGGTGTACAAATCTCCCGATATTCCACAGCCAGAAGACGCAAGGCCAACCTTCTTTTCATTGAGCTGTAGCGCGCTTTCAAGTCGAACGCCTGAAGGGTCCTGAATGAGGGCCGCATATCCAATTATAGTTCCGCCGATGTCTGGTTGCACGAAAACATCACATCGATCGATGGGGGTGCCCTTTGTTCCCGCGTCGAGTCCGCATATTTTTCTTGCGTACTTCGTGATATCTTTATCGGCCATTTTGAAATCGGAATTTGTAGGAAGTTCGTTTGGCTTGATCGTTGTTGCCTGCTCGATTTTGTAGGCACGGCCTTCGGCAGACGTGATAGTGTTACCATCGGATGAGGTTTCACTGGCTAGGCTATTTGACTTTTCCGAAGTCAAAGACTGACCTTCTTTGTCAGCGCTCGAACAAGCGGATAGCAAAAAAATTGCTACCAAGGTGATCTCGGTCCGCCGATAAATCATAGCGCGCCCTTCCTTATGCAACGCGATATTACCTCGATCCAATGAATTGGTGGACTTTAGTCAGGCATCTTCCGAGAGCCACTGCTCCAGATACTTGATCGAGTAGTCCCCATCGAGGAAGTGCGGGTCGGTCAGCAGTTTCTGGTGGAGGGGGATCGAGGTCTTGACGCCGCCGATCACCATTTCCTCCAGCGCGCGCTTGAGGCGCATGATGCAGCCTTCGCGGGTCCGGCCCGAGACGATGAGCTTGGCGATCATCGAATCGTAGTACGGCGGGATACGGTAGCCGGCGTAGAGGCCGCTATCGACGCGCACGTGCATGCCGCCTGCCGCGTGGTAGCTGGTGACAAGGCCGGGCGAGGGGGTGAAGTTGAACGGGTCTTCCGCGTTGATGCGGCACTCGATCGCGTGGCCCTTGAACTCGATCTCTTCCTGCTTGACCGAAAGCGGCTTGCCGTCGGCAATGCGGATCTGCTCGCGCACGAGATCGACGCCGGTGATCGCTTCGGTGACGGGATGCTCCACCTGCAGGCGGGTGTTCATCTCGATGAAGTAGAACTCGCCGTTTTCCCACAGGAACTCGATCGTGCCCGCGCCGCGGTAGCCCATGTCGGCCATGGCCTTCGCCACGATGCCGCCCATGCGGTTGCGCTCTTCGGAGGAGATGACGGGCGAGGGGGCTTCTTCCAGCACCTTCTGGTGGCGGCGCTGCAGCGAGCAGTCGCGTTCGCCGAGGTGGATGGCATTGCCGTTGCCATCGCCGAAGACCTGGAATTCGATGTGGCGCGGATTGCCGAGGTACTTCTCGATATAGACGGTGGCATCGCCAAACGCGGCCTTCGCCTCGCTGCCGGCCTGCTGCATCAGCGTTTCGAGCTGGTCGGGGCTGTTGCACACCTTCATGCCGCGCCCGCCGCCGCCGGACGCCGCCTTGATGATCACCGGATAGCCGGCGGCCTCGGCGATTTCCTTGGCTTCCTTGATATCGGAAACCGCGCCGTCAGAGCCGGGAACGAGCGGCAGGCCGAGCGCGCCGGCGGTGCGCTTGGCTTCGATCTTGTCGCCCATCGTGCGGATGTGTTCGGGCTTGGGCCCGATCCACGTGATGTCATGCGCTTCGACGATATCGGCGAACTTGGCGTTTTCCGAAAGGAAGCCGTAACCGGGATGGATCGCGTCGGCATGGGTGATCTCGGCCGCGGAGATGATCGCGGCCATGTTGAGATAGCTGTCCTTCGCAGCCGGCGGCCCGATGCAGACGGCGTGGTCGGCCAGACGCACGTGCATCGCGTCGGCATCGGCGGTGGAGTGCACCGCGACCGTCTCGATCCCCATTTCGTGCGCGGCGCGGTGGATGCGCAGCGCGATCTCGCCGCGGTTGGCGATCAGCAGGCGGGAAATGGCCATGGGATCAGCGCGCTCAGACGATGACGACGAGCGGCTGGTCGAATTCGACCGGCTGCGCGTTTTCGACCAGGATCGCGGTGATCTTGCCGCCGGTGGGGGCGGTGATCGGGTTCATCACCTTCATCGCCTCGACGATGAGCAGCGTGTCACCGGCCTTGACCGTGGAGCCGACCGAAATGAACGGCGCGGCGCCCGGTTCCGGAGTGAGGTAGGCGGTGCCGACCATCGGCGAGCGCAGCGCGTTGGCATGCGTTTCAGCGGCGGGTGCTTCGGCAGCAGCAGCAGGGGCGGCGGCAGGAGCCGGAGCAGGGGCGGCAACGGGCGCGGGCGCATAAGTTGCGACCGGCGCGGCGGTGATCGTGCGGGCGACGCGGATCTTGCGCGTGCCGTCCTCGACTTCGATCTCGGTCAGGCCGGTATCGGAAAGGAGTTCGGCCAGTTCGCGCACCAGTGCGCTGTCGATGGCCATCTTGGCGCCCTCGTCGCCGCGGTCATGCCCCATTTTATTGTCCTCGCGGGTATACGTATCCAAAGCGGGTTCCATGCCCGCCGCGCTCTTCAGAGGCAAGGAAAACCGGTAAACGCGGCGTGGAAAAGCCCGTTCTGGCCCCTTTGGGCCGGGGCGCTAGAGGCGGTGCGCGCCTTCGAGGGCGAGGAGGTAGCTGAGGGGGCCGAACCCCGCGATCGTCGCCTTGGCGGCCATGCCGACATAGGACTTGTGGCGGAACGCCTCACGCGTGTGCGGGTTCGAAAGGTGGACCTCGATCACCGGGGTGCGGATTGCCTTGATCGCATCGTGGAGCGCGACGCTGGTATGGGTGAAGGCGCCTGCGTTGAGCAGCACAGCCTTGGCCCCGACCGCCTGCGCTTCATGAAGCCAATCAACGAGATGGCCTTCGTGGTTCGACTGGCGCAGGTCTATTTCAAGGCCCAGTTCACGCGCGCGGTCTTCCAGCATGCCGGCGATATCGTCGAGCGTGGCCGAGCCGTAGATCTCAGGCTCGCGCGTGCCGAGCAGGTTGAGATTGGGGCCGTTGAGGACGAAAACGGTCTCGGTCATGGCGGGCTCCGCGAAAGCAAAAACGCTGTAGGGAGCCCTGATAGAGCGTGGGCCTGCCGGCGCAAGCCTGCCCTGCGCGGTGGGCTGGATCAGCCCTTGCCGTTGTCCGCCATCGGTGGCGGGGGCGGCGGATCGCCGCCATCGTCGATCGACGCATTGGGATCGTCGCCATCGGGATTGTCGTCGTTCTGCACCACCGGCTCAGGCTGAGAGATTGCCTGCGGCTGGTTGGTGGCGGCGAGCGATTCGGCTGCCTTGGCCTTCTTTTCGGCCGCATCGGCCTTCGCTTCGACAGCCGTGACCCGCTCTTCAAGCGCGCTCACGCGGTCCTCGCAGCCGCCCAACAGCATCGCCAGCGCTGCGGCAGCGCTGACGAGGCCAAGGCGGCGTGCTGTGGGCCGACGGGCGAGGAAGATGCGGTGTGCGTCCATATTGCTGGTCGTGATAGCACGTAAACATTACTCGAAACTAACCAAGCAGGTGCTTTTTACTGATCTGTGCCGCGCGATTTGCCGAACTGGCGCGCTGCTGTGTAGCCGAGGTACGCCGCGCCGAAGAGCGCATAGAGCGGCTCCGGCAGGCCGACGAAATAGGCTGTCATCGCGGCTGTCATCGCCTGCGCGGCAGCCGGGCGCATGGCTCCGAGCAGGCCGAGCGGGATCGCCCAGAGAATCATCGCGTACATCACATAGAGGAAGGTCGGGCGGGCGAGCGCGACATAGCGGCGCGTGGCGGGCGCAAGAGGCTGGGAAGGCATGGAAGCGTCCTTTCGGGGAATGGGGGACGCCGGACCAGATAGCGGCAGAAGTGCTTGTAGGAAAATGGTTTGGGCGATGTGGTCCGCTTTATCCGGGCACCCCACGCGATTAATCGCTACCCCCTGTCCGCTTTATGGCAATGGACGTGCTGCAGTGCGGTAGATAGGGCAGTGGCCTTGCCGTCATGCTGGTGTACACAGGCGTGGCAGGTCAGGAGCAGGTCAGTTCAGGGGCAGGCGTTTGGTCGAGGTTTTGCGGCGGATTTCTTTCGGGCGTGGGGTGCTGGCGCTGAGCGCGCTGGTCTCGGCCTCGTGTCTCTATGCCGCTGCCGATGATCCGGTCACGACAACCGCCGTGCCTGCTTCCGGCCCCTCGCTGGGCGAAAGCCGGGCCGCCCTGATCGAGCCGATGCTGGCCGATTATTGCTCGCGCTGTCACAACGATTTCGACCATGTTGCGGGCCTTTCGGTCGACGGGCTGAAGGCGAGCGATGTGGCAGAGGGGCGGAATGCCGAGGCCTGGGAGAAGATCCTGCGCCGCGTGGCGGCGGGCGAGATGCCGCCGCATTCCAAGAAGCAGCCCGATCCCGCCCAGCGCGCCGATTTCGTTGCGTGGCTGGATGAGGGCCGCGCGCAGTATGTCATGGCGCATCCCGATCCCGGTGCAGCGCCGGTACGGCGGCTCAATCGGCGCGAATATGCCAATGCGGTGCGCGATCTGCTCGGCATTGAGGGCGACTTCGCGGGTGCCTTGCCGCCTGACAATTCCGGTTTCGGTTTCGACAACATTGCCGATGTGCTGAGCGTCTCGCCGACCCTGATGGAGCGATATGTCGCAGTGGCGGGCAAGGCCGCGCGGCTGGCGACCGGCCTTGTGCCCAAGCGGGATTTCGTGACGACATGGCAGGTCGCCAAGGACGGTTCGGTGATGAACACCGGCATCCCCGCTTACAACGAACGCGCTGGGGCAGACCTGCCGCTCGGTTCGCGTGGCGGGACGGCGGTGCGCTATACCGCACGCTGGGACGGCGCTTACGACATCGCGGTCTGGCTCAATTCGAACACCAACAACGAAAGCGACCGCCTGCCGGAAGACCGCTTTGCGCTGCGTGTCCCCATGAAGGCGGGGGTGCACAGCGTGGCGGTTTCGTTCCGGCGGCAGACCTGGCCGGACGAGACGGTGCAGACGGTGCGCAACACGACGGATTACGTGCCGTTGCCGCTGGAGAAGCCCGCTGACTTGCCGCTCGACGTATGGGTCGATGGCCAGCGCGCAGGGGTGCTGACGGTGCCTTCGTTCCGCGTTCACCCGCGCTATTCGCAGCACAATTTCCCGCGCGATGTGCTGCAGCTTGATGTGGCGGGGCCGTTCGATGCGGGCGGGAATGCGGAGTTGGCGAGCCGCAAGGCGGTGTTTGTCTGCCAGCCCAAGCGCGCTGCGGATGAAGCGCCTTGCGCCAAGCGCATCCTTGGCGGTCTGGCCAAGCGGGCATGGCGCGGGCCGGTGAGCGATGCGGACCTTTCGCCGCTGCTCAAGATCTATGCGGGTGAGCGCGCGGCGGGCGGTTTCGAAAGCGGTATCGAAGCTGGGATCGAGGCGCTGCTGGTTTCGCCGCGCTTCCTGTTTGCGGTTGAGACGCCGGTAGCAGGCGCGGCTGGCAGCGTTGCCCGGGTTTCGGACTACGACCTTGCAACGCGGCTATCGCTGTTCCTGTGGAGCTCAATTCCGGACGAACGGCTGCTGACGCTGGCGGGGCAGGGGAAGCTGCGCCAGCCCTCCGTGCTGGGTGCCGAAATTGCGCGGATGCTGGGGGACAAACGCGCCGAGGCGCTGACCGAGAACTTTGCCGGGCAGTGGCTCTATCTGCGCAATCTGGACCAGCAGCGACCGGATATTACCGAGTTCCCGCAGTTCGACGTGCCGCTGCGCAGCGCGATGGCGACCGAGACGCGGATGTTCTTCGCGCATGTCCTTTCCGCAAACCGGCCGGTGACGGACTTCCTGCGCGCCGACTACACGTTCCTCAACGAGCGGCTGGCGCGGCATTACGGGATCGCGGGCGTGCGCGGTCCGGCGTTCCGCAAGGTGGCGCTTTCGTCTGACCTGCCGCGCGGCGGGCTGTTGGGGCAGGCGAGCATCCTCACGGTGACGAGCTATGGTAACCGCACTTCGGTGGTCAAGCGCGGCAAGTGGATCCTCGACAACCTGCTCGCTTCGCCGCCGCCGCCGCCGCCGGCCGATGTGCCCGCCTTGAAGGCCGAGCATGACGGCAAGCTGCTCACCGCGCGCGAACAGTTGGAGCTGCACCGCGCCAACCCGGCCTGCGCTTCGTGCCACCAGCGGATGGACCCGCTGGGCTTTGCGCTCGAAAACTTCGACGCGGTAGGCGCTTGGCGGACGCAGGATGCCGGGCAGGTGATCGATGCCGGGGCGGTGCTGGCAGACGGGACGGCGTTCAAGGGCTTTGCCGGGCTGCAACAGATCCTGCTCGATCGGCGCGAGGAATTTGCGCGGGCCTTCACCGAGCGGCTGATGACGTATGCGCTCGGGCGCGGGCTGGGTCCGCAGGATATGCCGGCGGTGCGCGCCATTGCGCGCGATGCGGCGAAGGATGACTGGCGGGTGCAGACAATCATCAAGGGCATCGTGATGAGCCCCGGTTTCACGCTGCGCCGCCTGCCTGCCGCGCCGACGGCGGTGGCGCTGGCAGCCGGTGGATGGAGACCGCACCAATGATCGTGAAACGCCCTTCGCTCAGCCGCCGCACCGTGCTGCGCGGGCTTGGCACCACGATGGCGCTCCCATTTCTGGAAGCGATGATCCCGGCGGCGCGTGCGGCGGATGCGGGCGCGCGGCCCAAGCGGCTTTCGGTGTTCTACACGCCCAACGGCATGACGATGGACGCCTATCGTCCGGTCGCGACGGGGGCTGACTATGTGCTTCCGCCAACACTGGCGCCGCTCGAGCCGTTCCGCGCCGACATGGTGGTGGTTAGCGGGCTCGGCCATCCGCAGGCGGCGGCGTTCGGCGATCGGCCGGCAGGGCATGGCCGGTCTTGCCCGGCGTTCCTGACGGGCGCCCACGCGCGCCAGACCGAAGGGCCGGATATCCGCTGCGGCGTTTCGATGGATCAGGTGTTTGCCGCGCATCTGGGTGAGACGACGACCATTCCCTCGCTCGAACTCGGCATCGATCAGGCAAGCCTGCTCGGCAGCTGCGACATCAACTATTCCTGCGCCTATACCAACGGCATTTCCTGGCTGACGCCGACGGTGCCGCTGCCGGTGATGGCCAATCCGCGCGATGTGTTCGAGCGGCTGTTCGGCGATGGCGAGGCGCTCGATCCCGCGAGCCGGCTGGCGCAGGCGCGGCGGCAAGCCTCGATCCTCGACTATGTGCGCGAAGATGCGGCGCGGCTTTCGGGCCAGCTGGGCGCGGAGGACAAGCGCAAGCTCGACGAATACCTCGATGCGACGCGCGCGATCGAGAAGCGAATCCAGCGCGCGGCAGAAGGACCGCAGGCGGAGGCTGGCAGCTTTGTCCAGCCGGCGGGCATTCCGGCAGACTTTGCCGAGCATGTGCGGCTGATGATCGACTTGCAGGTGCTCGCCATGCAGGCAGACCTTACGCGGGTCGCCACGTTCATGCTCGGCCGCGAGATTTCGAACCGCACGTATCCCGAGATCGGCGTGCCGGATTCGCACCACATGCTGAGCCATCACGGCAAGAACCCGGACAAGATGGCGAAGCTGGCGGTTATCAACCGCTACCACATGGAATTCTTCGCCTATGCTCTGAAGCGGCTGAAGGAGACCCGCGACGGGGCGGGGTCGCTGCTCGATACGACACTGGTGATCCGCGGTTCGGCCTTCGGCGATTCCAATGAGCACGACTTCATGGACCTGCCGGTGATCGTGGCGGGCGGGCTGGTGCAGGGCGGGCGGCATCTGGCTTTCGACAAGGGCACGTCGATGTCCAACCTGCTGCTGACGGGCCTCAATCTGCTCGACGTGCCGGCGGCGAAGTTTGGTGACAGCACGGGGCCGCTGGCGGGGCTGGCCCATGCGTAAGCTGGCGGCGTTGCTTCTGGCGTTTTCGCCATTGCCCGCGGTGGCGCACGGCGTGGAGGCCGTTTCGCGCGCGATTGCGGAGGATGATCCCGAGGCGCTGGCGGCGGCGCTGGCGCACGGTCCCAAAGCGGCTGCCCTTGCCAATGCTGTTCTGGAATACGGCGAAACACCGCTGGCCCGCGCGGTCGAGACACAGGACCCGGCGCTCGTCGATGTCCTGCTGAAAGCCCGTGCGCAGACCGACCGGCCGGATGCGCTGGGGGTGACGCCGCTGCTGCTCGCCTGCGAGCGCGGCAATGGCGCCATCGTTGCGGCGCTCGTGGCGGCGGGGGCTCCCGTCGATCAGTCCAATCCCGATGCGGTGACGCCGCTGGCGATGTGCGCGCGGTTTGCCGATGTGGAAGCTGTGCGTGCGCTGCTGGCGCGCGGCGCTGCGGTCGAGAGTGTCGATGCGCGGGGGCAGACGCCGCTGATGTGGGCGGCGTCTGCCGGTCGGCTCGATGCGGTATCCGCCCTTCTGGCGTCGGGCGCGCAAGTGAACCGCGAGACGCCCAACGGCTTCACGCCGCTGTTCTTCGCCCTGGCGAGCGGCAAGGCCAATGTCGCCTCGGCGCTGATCGCGGCAGGATCGGACGTCAAGCATCGCGGGCCGGAGAACACCAGCGCGCTGCAGATGGCGCTCTACCAGAAGAACTGGGCGGCAGCGGAAGAACTGGTGCGCCTTGGCGGGGGCGATGTGGCCGAACTGGACAGGCAGGGACGGCGGCCGCTCCATGTCGCGGCGGCGGCAGGGCAGGGCTCCCTGATCGCCGCGCTGCTGGAACGCGGGGCCGAAGTCGATGCGCTGTCAGGCCCGTCGAAGATCACCTGGGTGACCGAGGCCAACTTCGGCATGCCGCCGCCGCCGGTCCAGCCGACGACCGCGCTGATGGCTGCTGCAAAGGCCGGGCAGGCGGATGTGATGTGGCAGCTTGTCCGTGCCGGGGCCGACGAACATTTCGTCGACGGGGCGGGCGTCAATCTCGTGCTGGCCGCCGCGCAAGGGCGCAGCGCGGCGGCGCTCGGACTGGCGATCGAGCTGGCGGGTGACGCGAATGCCGCCGACAAGGACAAGACAACCGCGCTGCACATGCTGGCGGGCGGGCCGTTCTTCCCCGAGCTTCCGGCGATGCTGCGCGCGCTCGCCTCGCATGGCGCGAAGGCGGATATTCCCAACGCGAAGGGCAAGACCGCACTGCAAGTGCTGGAGGGCGGGCTTGCCACGGTGCAGGCGGCATTCCATGAAGTCTACCCGGACAAGGCCCCCTCCAGCCTCGCGCTGACGCACTGAAAGGACCACTGCCGATGACCCGAGCGAAACCGATGTTCCTGCTGGCCCTTGCCGCCGCGATGGTGGCTGGTGGCGCGATTGCCAGCGCCGCTTCTCCCGCCGAGACGATTGCGGCGCGGCAAGCGAATTTCAAGAAGATGGGCGGCGCGATGAAGGCGCTGAAGGACGAGCTTGGCGGCGGGGCGGACAAGGCCAAGCTGCTCGCCGCCGCGCGCACCCTCGCAGCCACGGCGCGGCTTCAGGGCGGGCTGTTTCCGGCTGGCACCGGGCCGAGCTCGGGCGTGAAGACCGATGCGCTGCCGGCGATCTGGGCGCAGAAGCCCGTGTTCGATGCCGCTGCGGGCAAGCTGGTTGCCGAAGCGGACAAGCTGGCGGGGATTGCGGGTTCGGGCAACACCGCAGCGGTGCTCGCGCAGTTCAAGGTCGTCGGCGGCACTTGCGCTGCCTGCCACCGCCAGTTCCGCGCCGAGGAATGATCAAGCGATGAGTTCTGAAAGCGAGACCGTGAAGGTGTGGGACCCGTTCGTGCGGGTGTTCCACTGGAGCCTGATAACGCTGTTCGCCGTGGCGTGGTACTCCGGCGAGAACCACGACATGGATCGCCACCGGCAGGCCGGTTACGCGATCTTCGCGCTGGTGGTGTTCCGCATTTTCTGGGGCTTTGCGGGTGGGCGCACCGCCCGCTTTGCGCAGTTTCTGAAGGGCCCGGGTGCGATCGCGCAATACCTCAAGACCCACGACGGCGAAACGCCTTCGGACGGTCACAACCCGCTCGGCGGGTGGAGCGTGGTGGCGCTGCTGACGGTGGTGCTGGCGATCACGCTGGCGGGGCTCTTCGCAGTCGATGTCGACGGGATCGAATCCGGACCTCTGGCGGATTGGGTGAGCTTCGATACCGGCCGCATGGCATCGGAATGGCACGAAGGCGTGTTCAAGGCGGCGCTGGCGGTGATCTGCCTGCATGTGCTGGCGATCGGGTACTACCAGATCCTCAACGCGCAGAACCTGATCGGGCCGATGATCACCGGCAAGCGCGACCGCGCGAAGGGTGAGACGACGCCGGATGTGAAGTGGTCGCCGGTGGCGGCGCTGGTGGGGATTGTGGTGGTTGGTGCGCTGACTTGGCTGGTGATGAGCGGGTTCAAGCTGGGCTGAGCCCATACCTTTCGTCATTCCCGCGCAGGCGTGAATCCAGTGTGCCGTGAATTGAGGTTCGCGCATTTACGTTCTGGACCCCCGCCTTCGCGGGGGTGACGAAGGGAAATGGGTGTGCGGGGGTGACGCGAAGGGTGCTGGTGCGACCGCTGTGCGTGATGCTTCGACAAGCTCAGCATGAGCGGTTTTGTTTTGGGTCCAAGTTTGGAGTTAAGAAAGCCGCTCCGGCACTGCCACGGCTTCTTCGGCCAGCGTTTCGGCGGTCATCACCGCTTCCCAAGGGAAGACGAACCAGCGCTTGTCCTCGGCGCGGTCGATCACTTCGGCGGTGTAGTCCACGCGCGCCTTGGAGCGGCAATTGTCCTTGAGCACGGCGAAGCGCAGGTTGTCCGGGTTGCAGCCGTTTTCGGCCAGCAGGTTGCGGATGTAGACGATGGTGCCGCCGCTATCATTGATGTCGTCGACAAACAGGAGCCGCGTGCCGGTGGTGGACTTGTCAGCCACCTTGCCGAGCAGTTCGTCGGCAAAGCCCGGAACTTTCGACGAATGGTCGATCGACAGCATTGGCACTTGCAGTTCGTGGCTGATGTAGACGGCGGGGACGAGGCCGCCGCGGCCGATGCCGATGATGAAGTCCGCCTTCCAACTGTCACTCGCGAGGAGCCGCGAGAGCTTGCGCACGCTGCCGAGGAAATCCTCGTAGGGGATGTAGTTCAGCACGGGAGCGGCGGCTTCGGTCATGGCAGGTCCGTTTGTCGGGCGGCAAAGGAGAGCCGTTACCGGTTCGGCGCGCCGACCGCAATTGTGCGTTGGGGGCCTTTTCAACCGGAAATGCGCGTGTCCGGGCTGCTTGCATCGGGGCTGGGCCATGCCAGCTGGCTGAACGCGCTCTGGATTTCACCGAGGACGATATCGGCTGCATAGCTCGGCGGGCGCGCGGATGCGGTGCACAGCGCAAGGGTCATCGGGCGCAGCACGGGATCGGAAATGCGGGTGAACGAGAGCAGCCCGGCGCGCACTTCGGTGACGACGTCGAGCGAGGTCAGGATGCCGATGCCGACGCCCTCCATCACGAGGCTGGTAATCATCTGGATGTTGTTGCTGGTCGCCTTGCGTTCCAGCATCAGGCGCGTGGTGCCTTCGAGCACGGCGATCTGTTGGTGGACCGCAAGCGGGCTCGATGGGACGACGACCGGCGAGCCGACGCAGGCGGAAAAGCGGGCCTCGGTCTGCTTACCGAACGGATGGCCGGCGGGGGTGATGAAGCCGAGATGCACCTCGACGAAAGCACGGACGGTGATGTCGCGATAGGATTCCGGGCCGAAGAACACGCCGAAATCAACCTCGCCCGAGGCGATCATGCGGCGGACCTGATCGTTGGACGCGACTTTCACTTCGATGGTGATGCCGGGATAGCGGCTTTGCAGCGAATGGATGGCGGCGGGGATCACGCCCTTGGCGAGCGCATCGATCACCGCGATCTCGACATGGCCGCGCTTGAGGCCGCGCAAGTCCTCGATCTGGGAGCGCACTTCGGCAAGGCTCTTCTGCCAGCGCCCTCCGGCGGCCATCATGATCTCGCCCGCGGCGGTGAGGCGCAGGCCGGTGGGCAGGCGCTCGAACAGCGGCATGCCGATTTCCGCCTCGACATTTAGGATCTGCCGGTCGATCGCCGAGGCCGAGACATTGAGATCGTCCGCCGCCTTGCGGATCGAGCCGAGACGGCCGACCGCCAAGAAATAGCGCAGAAAACGGGAGAATGCCGGCACTTCTTATACCCTACCTATTTTTCGCAACACCTTGCGCGATTCATTGCAGTTGCGCGAAACAGGTCAAGGTCATAATCACGCTGCGGTGCAATAAACGGGGTCGTGCGTTGGGTCGTTGGTCAGGGGGTAGGTTGGCAAGGGCAAGCTGCGCGCTGGGCGTGCTGCTGCTTGCCGCGCCTGCGCTGGCTGAGCCTGTTCTCGACGATCCGGCCCGCGAAGCTGCCGTGGCAAAGCAGATCGAAGCGGCGCGCGAAAGCCCGCCCGCGCTGCGTGTGCTGCTGCGCGGGATGCCCAAGGGCGGTGATCTCCACAATCACCTGGGCGGCGCGATCTATGCCGAGGATTACCTGACCTGGGCTGGCGCCAAGGGCTTCTGCGTCGATGAAACCGGCCTCAGCGTCGAGCCTCCGCCTTGCCCTGCAGAACGTACGATCGAGCGGTTTGCCGCGACCAACGAATTCGGCATGGACCGCCTGATCGACGCAATGTCCACCCGCGGTTTCCAGCGCGGGGTGGGGCAGAACGATGCCTCCGGACATACGCAATTCTTCCGCTCGTTCGACCGCTTCGGGAAGATGGGCGGCGAGACCGCGCAGATGCTCACTGCCGCGCGGCGCATCGCGGCGGGTGACAAGGTTTCGTATCTCGAACTGGATCACAACACGACCGCGCTGGTTTCTGTGGTGCGTGCGGCGGGCGATGCGCCGATCACGGAAAGCGATCTTGCGGCCGTTTTCGCGGGCGAGGCGAAGGAATTTGCCGCGCTGATCCCCAAGGCCCGCGCTGAACTCGACGCTGACGAGGCCGCCTCTGCCAAGGCCATGGCCTGCGGCACGCCTGCTGCCGAACCGGCCTGCAAGGTTGCGGTGCACTACCTGTTCCAGGCGCTGCGCGCGCTGCCGCCGCGGCAGGTCTACCGTTCGCTGATCCTTGGCTTCATGATGGCTGCTGCCGATCCGCGCTTTGTCGGCGTGAATATCGTCATGCCCGAAGATGCGTGGCTCGCGCGGCGTGATTATGCGCTCCACATGGCGATGATCCGCTTCCTCGCCGCCAGGTATCCGAAGGTGAAGCTGACGCTCCACGCCGGCGAGGTGACGCTCGGTCAGGTGCCGCCGCAGGATCTTAAGGACCATATCGCGCAGGCCGTGGCAGCAGGCGCGAAGCGGATCGGGCACGGCACCGGCATCGCCTTCGAGGACAAGGCCGAGGACACCATGGCCCGCATGGCCAAGGAGGGAATCGCGGTCGAGATAAACCTCACCAGCAATGCCGTGATCCTTGGCGTGAAGGGGGCCGACCATCCGCTGCGGCTCTATCGGGCGCACGGCGTGCCGGTGGTGCTTTCGACCGACGACGAGGGCGTGCTGCGCTCCGACATGACGAACGAATATGTCCGTGCGGTGCGCGAGCAGGGCCTGACCTATCCGGAACTCAAGGAGATTGCGCGCGCAGGTCTGCACTATTCGTTTGTGCCGGGCGGGGCGCTGTGGACCGATCCAGTGAAGCGGGTGCCCGTGTCTGTCTGTGCTGATTTTGCCACACCATCTTGCGCCAAGTATTTGTCTGACAACGAGAAGGCGCGGTTGCAGATGGATCTTGAACAGCGTTTTGCAGCATTTGAGGCAGAGCGTCTGGCGCGTGCCGGAAAGGTGTCTTAAGAGCGTAATACGACTTGCCACTTCGGTGGCATAATCACAGATGGGCGCGCCCAGCCTCGGGGATGCCGGATACGGCATGGCGGCAGGGAAGAATGCCCGGTGGTTTGCGGGAGAGGCGCGGTTCAACCACGCGCATGGCAGCTTTCACAGCAGGTGAGGGCGATGCGCCTTTTGCGTCCCAGGGGGTCTATTCAATGCTTCACCCGAAAAAGTCCGCGCAGCTTGCTGCGCCCCGTCACTTTGTCAAAGGCCTTGTGGCGCTGCTCGGTTGCACCGCGCTGACTGCGCCTGCCTTCGCGCAGGAAGCCCCTGCGGCGGATGAGCCTGCCAAGGAAGAAATCGTCGTCGTCGGCTCGCTGAACGCGCTTCCGATCAAGGACGTCGGCTCCATCTTCGGTTTCGACAAGAACCTCGTCGAAACGCCGCGCTCGGCCTCGAGCATCTCGAAGGAACAGCTTGAGCGTTTCGGCGTCAGCGAGATCTACGACCTCGTCGCGCAATCGCCGGGCACCTTCACCAACTCGTTCTTCGGCGTCGGCGGCGCGCTCGACATTCGCGGCACCCCCGGCGAAGTCTACTTCCGCGGCGTGCGTCGTCTCGACAACCCCGGCAACTACCCGACCCCGATCGGCGCCTCGGACCGCATCGACATCGTGCGCGGCCCCGCCTCGCCGATCTACGGCCCGTCGAAGACCGGTGGTTACATGAACTTCGTGCCCAAGTCGGCCCGCGTGGCCAAGGGCAAGTACATGGACAGCGCGGCAGGCCAGATCTCCTACACCGGCGGCAGCTGGTCGAAGAGCGTGCTTTCGGCCGAACTGCGCGGCCCCGGCAAGATCGGCAACCAGGCGTTTGGCTACAGCCTCTACGCCGAAGTCGAGGATTCGGGTTCGTACTACCGCAACATGAACACCAAGCAGACGATCCTGCAGGCCTCGTTCGATACCGACCTCACGCCCAACCTGCGGCTTGAATTCGGCGGCATGTATCAGAACTACAAAGGCCAGCAGAACGGCGGCTGGAACCGCCTGACGCAGGACCTTGTCGATAACGGCACCTACATCACCGGTTCGGCCAAGCCGCTCGACACCAGCGGCGACGGCAAGATCTCGCCCGACGAGTTCGATGCAGCCGGTTCGTTCGGCGTGTTCGGCACCTTCGCCTGCGCCAACAAGGGCGTGTTCCCCGGCGGCTGGAACGACCAGTGCCTCAAGGACAATTACCCGCAGCTCGCGCTGACCAATGTCGGCACTGCCAAGCTCGATCGCCGCAACACGCTGACCGGCCCGAACGACAAGCTGTGGAACAAGTCGACCACTGCCTATGTGGACCTGATCTGGGACCTTGGCCACGATCTCGAGATCAAGAACCAGTTCTTCTATGATGGCTATGACAACATCAACGAGAACGCCTACGGTTTCTCGCAGTTCCACAATTCCTACGTGCTCGAGAACAAGATCGTCATCTCGAAGAAGTTTACCAACGATATCGGCAAGTTCTCGATCCAGGTTTCGCCTTCGGTGCGTTACACCGACTTCCTGCACGGCGATGACTTCGACTACGAGTACTTCCATCGTGTCGACCTGACCAAGGGTTACGACGCGCTGTCGACCCGTCTGCTCTCGACCCAGTCGGGCAAGGACTACTCGAGCTACGTCAAGGGCTATTACACCGATTGGGGTGTCGCTGCGCTGACCGACCTCGATTTCAACTTCGGCCTCGATGTGACCCTCGGTGCCCGTTACGACAACATCAAGGGCAAGTCCTCGAGCGATCCGACCCGCACCCGCTCGGCCAACAGCGCGGTTGGTCAGGACACCAAGGGCGTCTGGTCGTGGTCGGCGAGCGCCAATTACCGCCTGCCCTTCGGCCTCGTTCCATACGCCACGATCGCCCGCCAGTCGGTGGTCATCGCGGGTCAGGGCGCGGAACTCGATCCGGGCAACCTGCAGGGCGGCACCTGGACGACCGCTTCCAAGCTCTATGAAGGCGGCATCAAGGGTTCGTTCCTGAACAACCGCCTCTATGCGGCGGTCTCGGTCTACAAGCAGACCCGCGTCGACTTCAACGCGCAGTCGATCACCGTCAACCAGGCGGTCGAGACGCGCGGTCTCGAAGCGGAAATGCGCTGGTCGGTGGACAAGCACTTCCTCGTGACCGGTGCCTACACCCGCACCAACGTCTACAACCTGACCGCGCTCAACGACGGCGTGCTGTTCAGCTTCTTCGGCATCGGAGACCTCAAGGGCGTGACGGACCAGTCGCTGCATCTTGGCGGTCAGCTGTTCGGCCTGCTGCCGGTGGCGAACAAGGACCAGTCGCGCCGCGCGGGTATCCCGAAGGACCTGTTCTCGGCGACCGCGACCTACTCGTTCGACAACGGTCTGGCCTTCGCGGGCAGCATCAGCCACGTGCCGTCGGTGTTCTCGGGCCAGTCGCAGGTCGTTCGCCTGCCGGCCTACACCCTCGTCGATGGCAGCGTGTCCTACGCCAAGGGCCCGTGGCTGTTCCGCGTGGTCGTCAAGAACCTGACGGACGCCAAGTACTTCCGCGCCAACTTCACCGAGCTCTTCGGCAGCACGATCGCGCTGCCCGAGCGTCCGCGCAGCTGGCAGGCCTCGGTCGTCTACAAGTTCTGACCAAGTGCCAAGGGCGAGGGGCGGCACCGCCGTCCCTCGCACCTCTTCTGACATGATTTAAGGGTGAACCGGCCCATGCGCCTTCTTGCGCCTTTCGCGAGCCTTGCCGCCGCCTTGCTGGCGCCTGCCGCTGCCTATGCCGCCCCGGCGGCCGATGCCGCGACCCTCGCCGCAGTCAAGGCCTGCATTCCGGCACAGCCCTGCGCGGCGAAGCTGCCGGTGCGGGTGGTGGTCGTCACCATGTTCGAGATCGGCAAGGATACCGGTGACAAGCCGGGCGAGTTCCAGCTCTGGAAAGAGCGCCGCCACCTCACCGAAACGCTGCCGTTCCCGCAAGGGTGGCACAACCTCGCCTATGATCCCGAGACGGGCGTGCTGGCGATCGTGACCGGGATGGGCTCGATCAAATCGGCTACCGCCGCGCTTGCGCTGGGGCTGGACGACCGGCTCGATCTTTCAAAGGCCTACTGGCTGGTGGCGGGCATCGCGGGCATCGATCCTGCGGACGCCTCGGTCGGTTCGGCCGCATGGGCGCACTACCTGATCGACGGCGACATCGCGCACGAGATCGATGCGCGCGAGATCCCCAAGAACTGGACGAGCGGCTACTTCGCGCTTCACAGCAAGGGGCCGATGGACCCGACGCCGCTCGATCCGGTGAACGGCGAGATGTTCGAGCTCAACCCGGCGCTGCAGGATTGGGCCTTCGCGCTGACGAAGGATATGCCGCTGCCCGACGATGCGCGGATCGCCGAAGCGCGCAAGGCGTTCAAGGGCTATCCCAACGCGCAGAAGCCGCCGTTCGTGCTGAAAGGCGACAACCTTGCGGCAATGACGTTCTGGCACGGCGCGAAGATGACGCAGTGGGCCAATGACTGGACGAAGTTCTGGACGCGCGGGAAGGGCGAGTTCGTCACCTCCGCGATGGAAGAGACGGGGACGTTCCAGTCGATCGAGTACCTCACCAAGGTTGGCCGGGCAGACCGCGACCGCGTGCTGGTGTTGCGTGCGGCGAGCAATTTCACGATGCCGCCGCCGGGGACTGATCCCGCGACCTACCTCCTGAGCGAGAACCAGGGCTATGCCGGGATGACCGCCGCGCTTGAGAGCCTCTACACGGTGGGCGGCAAAGTGGTCGACGAGATCACCGGGCACTGGGACAAGTACGAGGCTAGCCCGCCGAAATGACGGGGCACCGCTGACATGACGCTGACGCTGATCCGCAACGCCGCCGTGGTCGCCGCCATGGACGATGCCAATGGCGGATCAGGCAGCGAGATTGCCGGCGGCGCGATTGCCCTGCGCGATGGCGTGATCCTTGCGGTGGGGACGACCGCCGAACTGGCGCCGCTCGCGGGCCATGCCGATGTTATCATCGAGGCGGCTGGCTGCGTGGTGACGCCCGGCCTCATCAACACCCATCACCATCTCTACCAGACGCTGACGCGCGCGCTGCCGGGGGCGACAGAGGCTTCGCTGTTCGGCTGGCTCAAGCGGCTGTACCCGGTCTGGGCTCGCTACTCGCCCGATGATGTGTTCGCGGCGACGCAGCTGGGGCTGGCGGAACTGGCGCTCTCGGGCTGTTCGCTGAGCAGCGATCACCTCTACCTTTTCCCCAACGGCGTGACGCTTGACGACACGATCCATGCCGCCGCCGGGATCGGCCTGCGCTTCCACGCGACGCGCGGGAGCATGAGCGTGGGTGAAAGCGCGGGCGGCCTGCCGCCGGACAGTCTGGTCGAGCGCGAGGATGCAATCCTTGCCGATTGCATCCGCGTTATCGACCGGTTCCACGATGCGGCGGACGGCGCGATGGTGCGCGTGGGCGTGGCGCCATGCTCGCCTTTTTCGGTCAGCCGCGAACTGATGCGCGATGCTGCGCTGCTGGCGCGCGACAAGGGCGTGATGCTGCACACGCATCTGGCCGAAGATGCCGACGACGTTGCCTTCAGCCTCGAGCGGTTTGGCTGCCGACCGGGGCAGTATGCGGAAGAACTGGGCTGGACCGGATCGGACGTGTGGCATGCCCACTGCGTCCAGCTCGATGCCGGTGAAATCGATCTGTTTGCGCGGAGCAAGACGGGCGTAGCGCATTGTCCGGGCTCCAACTGCCGGCTGGGTTCGGGTGTCGCGCCGGTCCGGGCGATGGTTGATGCGGGTGTGCCGGTGGGGCTGGGGGTCGATGGTTCGGCGTCCAACGACACCGCGAACCTGCTCGGCGAGGCGCGGCAGGCGATGCTGCTGCAGCGCGTGACGCATGGGGCGACCGCCTTCGCTGCGCGCGAGGCGCTGCGCCTTGCAACGCGCGGCGGTGCGGCGGTGCTGGGGCGCCCTGATCTGGGCCAGCTGAAGCCGGGCCTGCGCGCCGACGTGGCGGTGTGGGACATGGCCGATGTCGCTTCGACCGGGGCATGGGATCTTGTCGCCGGGCTGGTGCTGGCGCCGCCTTCGGGCGTGCGCGACCTGTTTGTCGAAGGCCGCGCCGTGGTGCGCGGCGGTGACCTTGTCCAGACACCGCGCAGCGCGATTCTGGGCGCAGCGCGGCGCTCGCTCGATCGCCTTATGGCCACCGGATAGGAGACTGCCCGCCGTGCAATTGCCCAAGTCGGTCAGCCGTGCCGAGGCCCGCGATCCGGACTTTTTTCCCGGAATGGCCCTCGCGCTTCCCTTGGGCATCCAGCACGTGCTGGCGATGTTTGTATCAAACCTCACCCCGCCGATCATCGTCGCGGGGGCGGCAGGCTTCGGGTTCGGATCGCCTGACCCGTCGCAGCTCATCTACATGATCCAGATGGCGATGCTGTTCGCCGGGATCGCCACGCTGATGCAGACGGTAGGCTTCGGCCCCATCGGCGCGCGGCTGCCGCTGGTGCAGGGTACGAGCTTTGCGTTCATTCCGGTGATGATCCCGATCGTGGCGGGGCGCGGCGTGGGCGCGATGGCGGAATTGACCACGGCGGCGCTGATCGGCGGGCTGGTGCACGGGGCGCTCAGCGTGTTCGTGGGGCGCGTGCGGTTTGCCCTGCCGCCGATGATTACGGGCCTCGTCGTGCTGATGATCGGGCTCTCGCTGATGCGCATCGGGGTGCAATATGCGGCAGGTGGGGTGCCGGCAGTGGGCACGCCAGCGTTCGGCGCGGGGACAAGCTGGCTGCTGGCGGGCGTGGTCGTCTTCGCCACGCTCGGCCTCAAGTTCTTTACGCGCGGGATCTGGTCGACGGCTTCGGTGCTGCTGGGGCTGCTGGCTGGCTATCTTGCCGCGCTGGCGATGGGCCGGATTTCGTTTGCTGCGGTTAGTGCTGCGCCGCTGGTTATGGTGCCGCAGCCGTTCCATTTCGGCTTTGCGCTATCGGCGTCGGCGGTGCTCGGCTTCGTGTTGACGGGTTTCGTTTCCTCGATCGAATCCATCGGCGATGTCGAGGCGATCTGCGAGGGGACGGCGGGGCGGCCCGCCACGGATGGCGAGCTCAAGGGCGCGGTGGCCGCCGATGGCGCGGGAACAGCGCTGGCCGCGATCTTCGGCGCGATGCCCAATACCACGTTCAGCCAGAATGTCGGCCTGATCGCCATCACCGGCATGATGAGCCGCCATGTGGTGACATTGGGCGCGCTGTTCCTGATCGTGTGTGGGCTGGTGCCCAAGATCGGTGCGGTGATCACTACTATCCCCATCGAAGTGCTGGGCGGCGGGGTGATCGTGATGTTCGGCATGGTCGCCTCTGCGGCGCTTTCCATGCTGGCCGGGGTGACATGGAACCAGCGCAACATGCTGGTATTCGGGGTGAGCCTCTCGCTCGCGCTGGGCCTTCAGCTTGAGCCGACGGCGCTGGCGCACCTGCCCGAGACGGCGCGGATGCTGCTCTCTTCCGGAGTGCTTCCGGCGGCGATCATGGCGATCGTGCTCAACCTGATCCTGCCGCACGAGACGGCGGACGAGGATGAGCCGGCGAACCTTGGTCTCGCCGGGGATGGAGCATGAGCAAGTGGTGACGAGCGCTCTCTTTTTTGCAACAAACCGTCCGGTTCATTGCGCTCGCTCGGTAGGGTTCGGCGCGGCATAGCGGCGGGACTCATGGCCATGCGCATCACGATACCCAAGGTTGATCCATTCCTGATGTGGCTGGTGGGCTGCGTCGTGGCGGCGAGTGTGCTGCCCGCGCGCGGGGCCGTGCTGACGGCGTTCGATACGGCAGCGGACGGGGCGATCGTGCTGCTGTTCTTCCTCCACGGCGCCAAACTTTCGCGCGAGGCGGTGCTGGCTGGGATCGGGCACTGGCGGCTGCACCTGATGGCGCTGGCCTTCACCTACATCCTGTTTCCGGCGCTCGGTCTGGCGGCGGCTTCGCTGACGGGACGGATCATCGATCCCTCGCTGGCGGTGGGTCTCTTGTTCCTCGCGCTGCTGCCCTCGACCGTGCAGAGCTCGATTGCGTACACCGCGATGGCGGGCGGCAATGTCGCGGCAGCGGTGTGCAGTGCCTCGCTCTCGAACCTGCTCGGCATCGTGCTCACGCCGCTGCTGGTGGCCGTGTTCATCCATTCGGGCGGGAACGCCGGGATGGATGAGTGGGCGTCGGTCCAGAAGATCGGGACGCAGCTCCTGCTGCCGTTCCTGGCGGGGCACTTGCTGCGGCCGCTGATCGGCACGTGGATCGACGGGCACAAGAAGCTGCTGCAGCCGGTCGACCGTTCCTCGGTACTGTTGGTCGTCTATTCGGCCTTCAGCGCGGCGGTGGTGAACGGGGTGTGGCAGCGTGTTGGTCTGTTCGAACTTGGCGTGCTGCTGGCGGCGTCTGCCGTGATGCTTGGGATCGTGATCGCTGTGAATGGCGTGGTGGCGCGCGCGGCCGGGCTCAAGCGCGAGGATGCGATTGTCCTGCTGTTCTGCGGTTCAAAGAAGAGCCTCGTTTCGGGCGTGCCGATGGCAGGCGCGCTGTTTGCCCCGGCGCAAGTGGGCATGGTGATCCTGCCCTTGATGATCTTTCACCAGTTGCAGCTGTTCGTCTGCGCGTGGCTTGCCGGGCGCTGGCGGCGGGAACTCGATGCGGCGGCAGCGGCGGCGGCTGTTCCGCTTCCCCCGCAGGATGAAGCGGCGATGCTGGCGCGAGCGGGCGAGATCGGCCTGCCGGTGCCGGAGGAATGCCGCCCGGGCGTGAGCGCCAACCTCGCTCTGCTGACCCGGCATGCGCGCATCGCGCTGGGCGAGGAGGGCGCGTGAGGACGGCGACCGACATCGCGGCGGCGGTTCGCGCCGGGCGGGAAAGCGCGGTCTCCGTGGCGGCGCGGACGCTCGATACCCTGCGCGCCGACAGCCACGTCGCGGTGACGCGCGTGCTGGCCGAACGCGCGATGGCCGAAGCGGCGGCGGTCGATGCACGCATCGCGCGGGGTGAAGACGCGGGGCCGCTTGCGGGCGTTCCCTATGCGGTGAAAGACCTGTTCGATGTCGAGGGTCTGCCCACGACAGCAGGCTCGGCAGCGCGTGCCAAAGGGCCAGTGGCAAGCGCGGATGCCGAGGCGGTGCGGCGGCTTAAGGCAGCAGGCGGAGTGCTCTGCGCGACGCTTAACATGGACGCCTTCGCCTATGGCTTTGCCACGGTGAACGCGGACTATGGCACCACGCGCAATCCCCATGATCCGGCGCGGCTGGCGGGCGGTTCTTCGGGAGGTTCGGCAGCGGCCGTGGCGGCTGGGCTGGTTCCGCTTGCGCTGGGGTCCGATACCAACGGTTCGGTGCGCGTACCGGCAAGCCTGTGCGGGCTTTATGGCGTGCGGCCTGCGCGCGGAGACTTGCCGGTTGCGGGCACCTTTCCCTTTGCGGAGAGCTTTGACGAGATCGGCCCGTTTGCCGCTGATCTGGGTGATCTGGCGTTGGTCTGGGAGGTGCTGCGGGGCGGGGCAGTTGCGCCATCGGCTGAGGCGCCAAGGATCGCGCGGCTCGGCGGGCGGTTCCGCGCGAATGCCGATCCGGCACAATGCGCGGCGATCGATGCGATTGCGCCCCAGGCGCCGTTGATTGAGCTGCCCGATGTGGCGCGCGCGCGCAGCGCCGCCTTCGTCATCACGGCCTATGAAGGCGGGCGGCTGCACAAGACCGCACTTGCGGCGGACCCGATGACCTATGATCCGGCGGTGCGCGACCGGCTGATGGCGGGGGCCTTGCTCCCCGATGCGCTCTATGCGCGCGCGCTGGCATTCCGGGCTGAGTATGTCGCCGGCGTCAAGGCGCTGATGGCTCCGTTCGACGTGCTGCTGGCGCCGTCCGCGCCTTGCGCCGCGCCGCTGATCGAGGATCCGACGATTCTGATCGATGGCGAGCCCAGCCCGGCGCGGGCCAACCTTGGCATTCATACCCAGCCGATCACCTTCACCGGCTTGCCGGTGCTGGCGGTGCCCTTGAAGCGGCCGGGCCAATTGCCGCTCGGGCTGCAACTGATCGGCAAGCGCGGCGGCGAAGGCGCGCTGCTGCGGCTCGCGGCGGAACTTGAAGAACGGGGCGCGACCGGCGTCACCATGCCGGCAAATGCATATGCGGGGGAAATGACATGACGGGCGAAGCAGCGAGTACGGGAATGCTGGAGGCCCGGTTCAAGTTGAGCGAACGTGGCACCGATGTGCGCACCGAGGTGCTGGCGGGCTTCACCACCTTCCTGACGATGGCCTACATCGTGCTCGTCAATCCGGCGATCCTTGGGCAGGCGGGGCTTCCTGTCGCTTCGGTGGCGGCGGCGACCTGCTTTGCGGCGGCGTTTGCTTCGATCCTGATGGGGATGGTGGCCAACACCCCGCTAGCGCTCGCGCCGGGCATGGGGCTCAACGCCTACTTCAGCTTCACCGTGGTGCAGCAGATGGGCGTGCCCTGGCCGGTGGCGCTGGGCTGCGTGTTCATCTCGGGCGTCGCGTTCCTGATCCTGACGCTGACGGGCGTGCGGCAGCTGATCGTCTCGGTGATCCCGCAGCATCTGTTTGCGGCGGTGGCAGGCGGCATCGGGCTGTTCATCGGCTTCATTGGCCTGAAGGACGCCGGGATCGTGGTGGCCAATCCGGCGACGTTCGTGGCGCTGGGCAGCGTGACGCAGCCGGGGCCGGCGCTGGCGCTGTTCGGCCTCGTGGTGATCGGCACGCTGGCGGTGTGGAACGTGCGCGCGGCGATGCTGATCGGCATCGTGCTGACGACGCTGGCCGGCTGGGTGATGGGTCAGGTCCATGCGCCGACCGAGCCCTATAGCCTCGCAGCGCTGACGGCGACGGCGTTCAAGCTCGATATTCCGGGCGTGTTCGGGCTTTCGGGGAAGGCGGGGCTGGGGCTGCTCGAGATCCTGTTCGTGTTCCTGTTCGTCGATCTGTTCGACAATATCGGCACCCTAGTCGCAGTCACCAAGCGCGCCGGGCTGATGGATGCGGCGGGAAAGATCCCGGGGCTCAACCGCATCCTGATGACCGATGCGGTGGCGACGATGGTCGGCGCGATGGCGGGTACGTCCACCGTCACCAGCTATGTCGAGAGCGCGGCGGGCGTGCAGGCTGGCGGACGCACGGGGCTGACGGCGGTGGTCTGCGGGCTGCTGTTCCTCGCGACGATGTTCGTCGCGCCCTATGCGAGCCTTGTTCCGCTGGCGGCGACGGCGCCTGCGCTCGTCGTGGTCGGCGGGCTGATGCTGCTGCCGCTGACGGAAGTCGATTGGGAAGACCCGATGGCGGCGATCCCGGCGTTCCTCACCGTCGCGATGATCCCGCTGACCTTCTCGATCGCCAACGGCCTTGCCTTCGGCATCACCGCCCATGCGCTGCTCAAGCTGCTCAAGGGGCAGGCCACGACCAAGGACTGGTTTCTCTACACGCTCGCCGCGCTGTTCGTGGCGCGCTTTGCCTGGATGGCTGCTGCATGATGATGCGTCTGATTTTCCTGATTTTCGCCGCGCTGCTGGCCTCTCCGGCCTGGGCGCAAAAGCTTGATGATACGCCGCGCACGGTTGTGATGACGGCGTTCTATCCGGAGTGGCACTCGCTGGTGCCGACCATAAAGGACGCAAAAGAGCACACGATCAACGGCAGCACGTTTCTGACCGGAACGCTGGAGGGCAAGCCGGTTGTGCTGATGCAGAGCGGCGTCAGCGTGGTGAACGCGGCGATGAGCACGCAATTGGTGCTCGACCGGTTCAACGTGAAGCGGATCGTGTTTTCGGGCATCGCGGGGGGCGTCGATCCGGCGCTGTCCATCGGCGATGTCGTGGTGCCGGAAAACTGGGGCCAGTATCTCGAAGGCTCCTTCGCGCGGAAGACGAAGAGCGGGTGGGTAGCGCCGGACAAGGGCGATGCGGAATCGCCCGCCAACTGGAACTTCATCTTCCCGCGCGGAACGCTGATCACCACGCCGAGCGCGCCGATGAAGCGGGTGTACCGCATTCCGGTCGACGGCGAACTGCTGGCGCTGGCACGGAAGGTTGTGCCCACTATCACGCTGGAGCGCTGCGTGCCGCCTTCTGACAAGATGCGCGCGGGCTCCGCTCTGTGTCTGCCGCGCATGCCCAAGGTCACGGTCGGCGGGACAGGCGTGACGGCGGGCATCTATGCTGACAATGCCGCGTTCCGCATCTACTTGCAGAAGGCGTGGCAGGCCAAGGTGCTCGATATGGAAAGCGCCGCCGTGATGCAGGTGGCGATGAGCAATGCGGTGCCTGCGATCGTGTTCCGTAGCCTGTCTGACCTTGCTGGCGGCGATCCGCACAAGAACATGGAATATGTCTTCGAGCACCTCGCCTCGGCCAATTCGGCGCATGTGGTGCGGGCGTTTGTTGCGGCGCTTCCCAATTGACGGGGCCTGACTAATGGGGCTGACAACGGTCTCGGGCCGCAAGGGCATCGTCACCGCGCCGCACTGGCTGGCGGCCGAGGCGGGGCTGTCGGTGCTACAGGATGGCGGCAACGCGGTGGAAGCCACCGTCGCGGTCGCGGCCTGTCTGGCGGTGGTTTATCCGCACATGACCGGGATCGGCGGCGATGGGTTCTGGGTGATCCATGAGCCGGACGGCGCGGTGCACGGCATTCACGGCTGCGGCGGTGCGGCGGGTTCGGTGTCGCTGGACCTGTATGCCGGGCTGAAGGCAGTGCCATTTCGGGGGGCCTTGGCGGCGAATACGGTCGCGGGGACGATTTCGGGCTGGGCTGCGGCGCTGGAGTCGGCAGGCGGTTCGCTGCCATTGGAACGGCTGCTGCGCGATGCGATTTCGCACGCCGAGGCGGGTGTCGCTGTGACTGCGGGGCAGGCCGCGATTGCCGAGGCCAAGGGACCGGAACTGAGCGTGCAGCCGGGGGCCTATGCCGCGACTTTTGAGCCGGAGGGGCGGCCGCCGCGCGAGGGCGATGTGCTGCGGCAGCCGGTACTCGCTGAGACTCTGCGGCGGCTGTGCGATGAGGGGCTGGCGAGCTTTTACACCGGCGCGCTGGCGGCGGATATCGCCGAGGATCTGGCGGCGCTGGGAAGCCCGGTTTCGGCCAGCGATCTCGCCGCGCATGTAGCCTATCGGCCTGAACCGCTGACGGTTCGCCTCAAGGGCGCGCAGTTGTGGAATTCCGCGCCGCCGACGCAAGGCGCGGCTTCGCTGCTGATCCTCGCGCTGTTTGATCGGCTGGCGGCAAGCGCTGCGGACGAGTTTGATCATGTCCATGGGCTGGTCGAGGCGACCAAGCAGGCGTTCCTGCTGCGCGACAAGCATATGGGCGATCCGGTGTTTGGCGGGTTCGACTGGCAGGCATTGCTGGACGATGCAGCCGCGCTCGATGTGATGGCGGCACGGATCGATCCGGCGCGGGCCTTGCCTTGGCCGCAGCCGCCGCAGTGGGGTGATACTTGCTGGTTCGGCGCGGCAGATGGCGAAGGCCGCGTGGTGAGCGCGATCCAATCGACCTACTTTGAGTTCGGCTCCGGCCTCGTGCTGCCGAAGACCGGGATCACCTGGCAGAACCGGGGGAGCAGCTTCCGGCTGGCGGAGGGCGGATGGAATGCGCTGAAGCCGGGGCGCAAACCGTTCCACACGCTCAATCCAGCTCTGGCGAAGTTCGATGACGGGCGCGTGATCGCCTATGGCACGATGGGCGGTGAGGGCCAGCCGCAGACGCAGGCGGCGCTGTTTAGCCGCTACGCGCGATTTGGCGTGGACCTGCAGGAGGCGATCTCTGCGCCGCGCTGGCTGCTGGGGCGGACCTGGGGCGATCAATCGACCACGCTCAAGCTGGAGGATGGCTTTGCGCCGGAACTCTACGCAGCGCTGGAGGCGGCGGGCCACGCGGTCGAGCGTGTCGGGCCGCTGACGGCGACGATGGGGCATGCTGGCGCGATCGTGCGCCAAGCCGATGGGCGCTTCGACGGCGCGACCGATCCGCGCAGCGATGGCGGGGTGGCGGCATGGTGAGGGCCAAGGTCTCTGGAGGTGCCCGGGCCGTGGCGCGCTGCGAGGCGCTGGCCGTGCCGCCGTTCAGCGACAGCGCGGAAGGGCTCACGCGCACCTATCTCTCGCCCGCTTACAATGCCGCGCAGGAGCAGATTGCGGCGTGGATGGCCGAGGCTGGCATGGCAGTGCGGCGCGATGCGGCAGCCAACCTGATCGGGCGCTTTGAGGGGCGCGAGAGCGGCGCACCAGCGCTGGTGATCGGCAGCCATATCGACAGCGTGCGCAATGCCGGTGCTTATGACGGGCCGCTGGGGGTGCTGCTGGGGATCGAGGCGGTTGCAGCGCTTGGCGAGCGCCCGCCATTTGCCATCGAGGTCTACGCATTCGGCGACGAGGAAGGTTCGCGCTTTCCGGCGGCGATGCTGACGAGCCGGGCGGTGGCGGGGTCGCTCGATCCGGCGGCGCTGGACGTGGCGGACCGCGATGGCGTGCGGCTGGGTGATCTGCTCGATCTGGCGGCCTATCCTTCTGCCGCGAGGGTTGTGGGCGAGATCGTTGCCTATCTCGAGGCGCATATCGAGCAGGGGCCGGTGCTGGAGGCCGAAGGGCTGGCGCTCGGCACGGTGACCGGGATTGCCGCGCAACTGCGCTTCGAGATCGGGCTTTCGGGCACGGCGGGCCATGCCGGGACGACGGCGATGGGCCTTCGCCGCGATGCTGTGGCGGGGATGGCCGAGATGGTGCTCGCCGCGGAGGACGTCGCGACGGCGGGGCCGGCCGATCTTGTCGCCACCGTCGGTGTGGTCGAAGTGCCTTCCGGCGCGGCCAATGTGATTGCGGGGCGCAGCCGGTTCACGCTCGATGTGCGGGCCGGGGATGCGGGCCTGCGCGACCGGGCGGCGGAGGATATCCTGCGGCGATTCCGCAAGATAGCCGGACAGCGCGATCTCGGGCTTTCGGTGCGGCAGGTGCACGATCTGCCCGCAAGCCCTTGCGATCCGGCGCTGATGGACCTGCTCGATGCGGCGACGGCGGAGGCCGGGCACCGGCCCTTCCGGCTCGTTTCTGGCGCAGGGCACGATGCGATGATCATGGCCGCGCTGTGTCCCACCGCGATGCTGTTCCTTCGCTGCAAGGGCGGGGTGAGCCATAATTCGGCGGAACATGTCGAGCCAGCTGATGCTGACGCTGCGCTGGCAGTGATATCCCGCTTTATCAGACTCTTGGGAGCAAAATGTGACGCTTGATCCCACCTTGTTCGGCGAGATCGATCCGCCGCAGCGCCTGCTGATGGGGCCGGGGCCGGTCAACGCCCACCCGCGCGTGCTGCGCGCGATGTCGGCGGACCTGCTCGGCCAGTTCGATCCGGAGATGACCGGGTTCATGAACCAGGTCATGGCGCTCTATCGCCCGGTGTTCGGGACCGCAAACCAGTGGACCATGCTGATCGATGGCACCGCGCGCGCGGCGATCGAGGCTTCGCTCGTCAGTCTGGTTGAGCCGGGCGACACGGTACTGGTGGTCAACTTTGGCCGCTTTGGCCTGCTGCTGACGGAAATCCTCACCCGCCTTGGCGCGAAGATCGAGGCGGTGAGCGCGCCGTGGGGTGAGGTCGTGCCGCTGGAGGCGATTGCCGAGGCGATCGAGAAGTCCGGGCCGAAAGTGGTCGCCACCGTCCATGGCGATACCTCGACGACGATGGCGCAGCCGCTCGAGGGACTGGGCGATCTGTGCAAGGCGGCGGGGGCCTATCTCTACGTCGATGCCTGCGCGACGCTGGGAGGCATGGAAATTGCGGCGGACCGGTGGGGCGCCGATGTGGTGACCGGCGGGCTGCAGAAGTGCCTTGGCGGGCCATCGGGCTCGGCGCCGATCACGATCTCGGACCGGGCGGCGGAGCGCATCTTTGCGCGGCGGCACGTGGAGCAGGGGATCAGGCGCGCCGATATTTCGGACGGCGCTGGGCCGCGCATCCCGTCCAACTATTTCGATCTCGCGATGATCATGGACTACTGGTCCGAGAAGCGGCTCAACCACCATACCGAGGCGACCTCGATGCTCTATGCCGCGCGGGAATGCGCGCGGGTGGCGCTGGGCGAGGGGCTGGAGGCGCGGTTTGCCCGGCACCGCAAGGCGGGCGCGGCAATGACCGCGGGAGGGCGGGCGATGGGCCTGACGGTCTATGGCGATGACGCGCACCGGATGACCAATGTGACGGGTGTCTGCATCCCGGCAGGCTTGGACGGCGAGGCGATCCGCACCGCGATGCGCGCGCATTTCGAGATCGAGATCGGTACGGCGTTCGGGCCGCTGCAGGGCAAGATCTGGCGGCTCGGTGCGATGGGTTACAACGCGATGAAGCATAAGGTGCTGCTGACGCTGGCGGCGCTGGAGGCGTGCCTGACCGCGGAGGGACATGCGGTTCCGCTGGGCGCGGCGGTTCCGGCAGCGATTGCAGCGTGGGAGGCGGCATGACGTCTCCGCGCGATCTTGTCGGCTATGGGGCGAGCCCGCCCGATGCGCGCTGGCCGGGCGGGGCTAAAGTCGCCGTGCAGTTCGTGATCAATTACGAGGAGGGCGCCGAGAACTCGGTCCTCAATGGGGACAAGGGCAGCGAGGCGTTCCTTTCGGAAATGGTGGGCGCGGCGAGCCATCCGGCGCGGGCGATGGCAATGGAAAGCCTATATGAATACGGCAGCCGCGCCGGGTTCTGGCGGCTGCACCGGCTGTTTGCGGAGCGCGGCGTGCCGGTCACGGTGTTCGGCGTTGCAGCGGCGATGGCGGCCAATCCGGCGGCGGTCGAGGCGATGCTGAAGGCCGATTGGGAAGTGGCGAGCCACGGTTATCGCTGGATCGATTACCAATTTGTGCCGGAAGAGGTTGAGCGCGAACATATTGCCATGGCGATAGCGCTGCACACCGAACTGACCGGCGCGCGGCCGCTGGGCTGGTATCAGGGCCGCACCTCGCCCAACACGGCGCGGCTCGTGGTGGAGGAAGGCGGCTTTCTCTACGATGCGGACAGTTATGCCGATGATCTGCCCTATTGGGACCGGCGGCACGGCAAGCCGCAACTGATCGTGCCCTATTCGCTCGATGCCAACGACATGAAGATCGTGGCACTGAATGGCTTCACGGAAGGCGAACAATTTTTCAGATACTTGCGGGATACCTTTGAGCAACTGCGCGAGGAAGGTGGGCGGATGATGTCCATCGGCCTGCATGGCCGGATCGCAGGACGGCCGGGCCGGACACGGGCAGTCGCGCGGTTCCTCGATCATGTCATCGCGAGCGGGGATACGTGGATTGCGCGGCGCGTGGACATCGCGCGGCACTGGCTGGCGGAGCATCCGGCATGAAGGTGAACGACCCCGTGCTACTGGCCGAAGTGACGGCCGCGTTTGAGGAGTATGAGCGTGCGCTGATGGCGGACGATCTGCCGGCGATGGATGCGCTGTTTCACGCGGCACCAACGACCAACCGCTTTGGCGTCGGCGAGGTTTTGTGGGGGATCGAGGCGATACGGGAATTCCGCAAGGGGCGCGGCGGCTCGCCGCAGCGGCGGCTGGGGCATGTTGCGATTGCGGTTTACGGGGATGCCTTTGCCACGGCGGACGCGGAGTTTTTTCGCGAGGGCTCGGACCGGCGAGGACGGCAGAGCCAGAGCTGGATCAAGTTTGCGAATGGCTGGAAAGTCGTCTCCGCCCATGTCAGCCTTGAAGGAGCGACCTCGTGACGGCGCTGTTCGAGCATAGCCCGTGGATCGAGGCGCGGGCGGATGCGCAGCCTTCGAGCGGAAACCGGCATGCGGACCTGATGGCGGTTGTCCATGCGGCAACGCCGGAGGAGCAACTGGCGCTGATCCGCGCGCACCCGGAACTGGCGGGCAAGGCTGCGATTGATCGCACGCTGACGGCGGCTTCGGCGGCGGAGCAGGCGAGCGCGGGGCTGGACCGGCTGACCG
The DNA here is from genome assembly GCF_007991615.1 of Novosphingobium sediminis. Taxonomy (GTDB): domain Bacteria; phylum Pseudomonadota; class Alphaproteobacteria; order Sphingomonadales; family Sphingomonadaceae; genus Novosphingobium; species Novosphingobium sediminis. The sequence goes on from NZ_BJYR01000016.1 coordinate 101,376, forward strand.
AGGAGGAGTTTGCGCGGTTTCATGCGCTTAACGCGGCCTACCGCGAGAAGTTCGGGTTTCCTTTCATCATCTGCGTGCGACTGACGGACAAGGCAGGCATCCTCGCCGCGATGGAAGCGCGGCTGGCGAATGATCGCGACACCGAGATCGCGACAGCGATTGCGCAGATCGGCGAGATCGTGCGGCTTCGGCTGGAGGACGCGCGATGATGATAGACTGGGCCGAGTGGCTGAATCTGGCGATCCGCTGGTTCCACCTGACGGCGGGGATCGCATGGATCGGCTCATCGTTCTACTTCGTGTGGCTCGACAACCATCTGGTGGTGCCCAAGGCTGGTGAGGCTTCGGGCGAGGTGTGGTCGGTCCACGGCGGTGGGTTCTATCACAAGCAGAAGTATCAGGTCGCGCCGCGCGAAATGCCGGAGGACCTGCATTGGTTCATGTGGGAGGCCTATACCACCTGGATCACGGGTTTTTCGCTGTTGGTGCTGGTCTACTGGGTGGGAGCGGCAAGCTTCTTGATCGATCCGGCCAAGGCAGCGTTCACGCCGCTGCAGGCCTCGGGGATCGGGGCGGCGGCGCTGGTGGCGGGGTGGCTGGCCTATGACGGGCTGTGCCGTTCGCCGCTGGGGCGTGACGATCGGGTGCTGGGCGCGGTGTGGTATGCGGTGCTGGTCGCGGCGGCTTGGGCGCTGTGCCAAGTGTTCAGCGCGCGCGGGGCCTATCTGCATGTGGGGGCGATCATCGGCACGGCGATGGTCGGTAACGTATTCTTCGTCATCATTCCCAACCAGCGCAAGGTTGTCGCGGCGCTGGTAAAAGGCGAAGTGCCCGATCCGGCGCTGGGCAAGGCAGCCAAAGCGCGCTCGCTTCACAACAATTACATGACCTTGCCGGTCCTTTTTATCATGATCAGTCATCATTATGCGATGACGTTCGGCGCGCAGCGGCCCTGGCTGGTGCTGGCGCTGCTGGGGCTGACGGGCGTTGCGGTGCGGCATGTGTTCAACTTGCGGCACCGGGGGCAGCCGCTAGGCCGCGCGATCCTTGTCGCGCCAGTGCTGGCGCTGGTGAGCGTGACCTATGTTTCGGCGGAGAAGACAGGCGCGCAGCGCGGGGCTGGCAGTTCGGCGGATTGGGCGAGCGTCGAGCCGATCTTCCAGAAGCATTGCGTTGCCTGCCATGCGGCGAAGCCGACCAGCGATCTCGTCACCGCGCCGCCCTTGGGGGTGATGCTCGACAGCCACGAACACGCGCAGCAATTCGCGGCGCGGGTGAAGAAGGTCGCGGTCGATGCCGAGATCATGCCGCTGGGCAACACGACCGGGATGACCAAGGCCGAGCGTGAGACGCTGGGACGCTGGATCGAAGCAGGAGCACCCTGATGACCACGCTTTCGACGCATGTGCTCGATACGATGCACGGAAAGCCCGCTTCCGGGATGCAGCTGTGGCTGGAGGATGCGGGCGGCGATGCGCTGTTCGCGGGTGAAACCAATGCGGATGGGCGCTGTCCGGGGATGCCCGAGCTTGTGCCGGGGCGCTATGCGCTGACTTTTGCCGTTGCGGAATACTTTGCCGCTGAGGGCGTGGCGCTGCCTGATCCGCCGTTTCTGGGCGATGTGCGGATTGCGTTCGGGGTGTCCGACGATGGACACTACCACGTGCCGCTGCTGGTCTCGCCCTTCGCTTATTCGACTTATCGGGGGAGCTGAGCCGTGGCGGTGCGCTTCCTGCTGGATGGCGAAGTGGTAGAGCTGACCGCGCCCGATCCGACGGGGACGCTGCTGGAAACCTTGCGCGGGCCGCTGCGGCGCACCGGCACCAAGGAAGGCTGCGCGGAAGGTGACTGCGGGGCCTGCACGGTGCTGGTCGGAGAGGTCGCTGGCGATGCCGTAAAATGGCGCGCGGTGAATGCCTGCATCCTGTTTCTGCCGATGGTCCATGGCAAGGCGGTGATGACGGTGGAGAGCCTTGGCGCCAAGGGTGAGCTCAACCCGCTGCAGGCGTGCATGGCGGCCAACGGCAGCTCGCAGTGCGGGTTCTGCACCCCGGGTTTCGTGATGTCGCTCCATGGGCGCGCGATTGGTGCCTTGGGGAGCGAACTGCCGGTAGCGGATGCGATCGCGGGGAACCTGTGCCGGTGCACCGGCTATGGGCCGATCCTCGAGGCGGGTGAGACAGTGTCTTCGCTGGTGCAGGACGATGCGCGCGTGCTGACGGCGCTATCGGGGCTGGCCGGAGACACCACAGCGAGCGGTATTTTCGAAGGACAGCAGTGGTTTGTACCGCGTTCTTCGGAGGAACTTGTGGCTGTCCTGGCGGAGCATCCCGAAGCGCGGATCGTCGCGGGGGCGACAGATGTGGGCCTGTGGGTGACCAAGGGCCTGCGCGATCTGGGCCACGTGGTGTTTATCGGCGATGTGGCCGACCTCAAGGCCATCGAAGAGACTGCGGAGGGTGTGCGGCTGGGTGCGGGCGTGCGCTATGCCGAGGCGCATGGGGCGCTGGCGCGGCTGCACCCTGATCTTGGCGAACTTGTGCGGCGCATCGGGGGGCTGCAGGTGCGGTCTTCCGCCACGGTCTGCGGGAATATCGCCAATGGTTCGCCGATAGGCGACGGACCACCGGCGCTGATTGCGCTGGGGGCGGAACTGACGCTGCGCTCGGCTTCGGGGCGGCGGACCCTACCGCTCGAGGACTATTTCCTCGACTACGGGAAGCAAGACCGGCGGGCTGGGGAGTTTGTAGAAAGCGTGTTCGTACCGCGCCCAGGTGCAGGCGCGGTGGTGCATATTTCCAAACTATCACGGAGGTTTGACAGCGATATCTCGGCAGTACTGGGAGCTTTTGCGCTGACCGTGGAGGCGGGCGTGGTCATAGCGGCGCGCGTGGCCTTTGGCGGGATGGCGGCGACACCCCGGCGCGCTGCGGGCTGCGAGGCGGCGCTGGTGGGCCAGCCATTCAGCGAGGCGACGATTGCTGCGGCGGCCGAGGCGCTGAAGGCGGATTTTAGCCCGCTGACCGATGTGCGCGGGAGCGCGGCCTATCGGATCGAGGCGGCGGCGGCGCTGCTCTGGCGGCTGTGGCACCGCGAGCAGGGGGCGGCGACTTCGGTGCTTGGTGTGGAGGCCTGCTGATGGCCGAAGAAAACCCGCTGTGGCCTGAGGCTGCAATGCCGGCGCTGCCGCATGACAGCGCGCATCTCCATGTGGCGGGGCTGGCGCGCTATGTGGATGACGAGCCGGAATTGCCGGGTACGCTGCATCTGGCGTTCGGGCTTTCGAGCGAGGCGCGGGGCCGGATTACCGGCATAGACCTTGACGCGGTGCGTGCGTTTCCGGGTGTTGTTGCGGTTTACACGGCGGCGGATGTTCCGGGCGAGAACAACGTGGGCCCGATTGCGCATGACGACCGGGTGCTCGCCGATGGCGAAGTGGTGAGCCATGGCCAGCCCGTGTTTCTGGTGGCGGCGGAAACCCGCATGGCGGCGCGCAAGGCGGCGCGGCTGGGGAAAGTGACGTATGAGCCGCTGGAAGCCGCGATCACGGTGGAGCAGGCGCGCGCGGCGGGGTCGCGGATCGAGGCGGATCAGCGCATGGCGCGCGGGGATGCCGGTGCTGCGATGGCGGCGGCGGAGTACTGGCTTGCGGGCTCGCTGAAAATCGGCGCGCAGGATCACTTCTATCTGGAAGGGCAGGTCGCTCACGCGCGGCCGGGGGAAGATGGGCAGATCCATGTCGTCTCTTCCAGCCAGCATCCGAGCGAGGTGCAGCATCTGGTGGCGCACCTGCTGGGGCGGCCCAGTGCTGACGTCACCGTGGAAGTGCGGCGCATGGGCGGGGCGTTTGGCGGCAAGGAAAGCCAGGCCGCGCTGTTTGCCGCCGCTGCCGCGCTGGTGGTGCATCATACCGGGCGGCCAGCGAAGTTCCGCTGCGACCGCGATGACGACATGATCACGACCGGGAAGCGGCATGATTTCGAGGTCGATTACGAGGTCGGCCACGATGCCGAGGGGCGGCTTTCCGCGGTGAAGCTGCGCTTTGGCGGGCGCTGCGGGGCCACGATGGACCTCTCTCCCGGCATCAATGACCGGACGATGTTCCATGCGGACAACTGCTATTTCCTGCCCGACGTGGAGATCGTGTCCGAGCGGCTGAAGACGAACACGGTCTCGGCGACGGCATTTCGGGGCTTTGGCGGGCCGCAGGGAATGCTGGCGATCGAGCGGGTGTGCGATCATGTCGCGGCGCGGTTGGGGCTTGATCCGCTCGATGTGCGGCAGCGCAATCTCTATGGGCCGGGGCGCGATGTGACGCCTTATGGCATGACAGTTGAAGATAACATCGCGCCACAAATGATTGCGCAGCTTCGCGAAACTTCGCGGTATGACGCGCGGAGAGAGGCTATTGCGGCGTTCAATGCGGCAAATCCGGTGCTCAAGAAGGGCATTGCGCTAACGCCGGTGAAGTTTGGAATCAGCTTTACCACCACGCACCTCAATCAGGCCGGGGCGCTGGTCCATGTCTATGCCGATGGCTCGATCCAGGCGAACCATGGCGGGACCGAGATGGGGCAGGGGCTGCACATCAAGATCGCGCAGATCGTTGCGGATGTGTTCGGCGTGGGCGTGGACATAGTGCGGATCACCGCGACGCGGACCGATAAGGTGCCCAATACCTCGGCGACGGCGGCCAGTTCGGGTGCGGACCTCAACGGCATGGCGGCGTGGCGCGCGGCCATGGCGATCCGCGAGCGTATGGCGGATTTTCTGGCCGGGGCGTTTGGCTGCGCGGCGGCGGATGTGCGGTTCACGGCAGACGGCGTGATCGCGGGCGAGGCGCGGCTGACGTTTGCCGAGGCAGCGCGCAAGGCTTGGCTGGGGCGGATTTCGCTGTCGTCCACCGGGTTCTATGCGACGCCGGACATTCAGTATGACCGCGCCTCGCATCGTGGGAGGCCATTCTACTACTTTGCCTATGGGGCGGCGGTTTCCGAAGTGGTCGTCGATACGCTGACGGGCGAGCACAAGGTGCTGGCAGTTGATATCCTGCATGACGTGGGCCGCTCGCTCAATCCGGCGATTGACCGGGGGCAGATCGAGGGCGGCTTTGTGCAGGGGCAGGGCTGGCTGACGACCGAAGTGGTCGAGTGGGACGCGAAGGGGCGGCTGCTCAATCATTCGCCCGCTACCTACAAGGTGCCGACGGCTTCCGACCGGCCTAGGCGGATGCGGATCGACTTGTGGGACGGCGAGAATGTGAAGCCGACGATCCACCGTTCCAAGGCGGTGGGCGAGCCGCCGTTGATGCTGGCGAACTCGGTGTTCTGCGCAATTTCGGCGGCGATTGCGGCGACGGCGCCGGAGGTGCGGGAACTGCCGAAACTGGATGCGCCGGCGACGCCTGAAGCGGTGCTGCGGGCGATTGCAGGGCTGCGCGAATGACTTTGTGGCTGGACGATCTGGCGCGGTTGGCGGCGGTTGGGCCGGTCGCGATGGTGAGCGTGCTGGCGACAGAAGGCTCCGCGCCGCGCGGGGCGGGAACGCGGATGCTGGTGACGGCGGACGGCCTCTGCGGCACGATTGGTGGCGGGGCGCTGGAATTTGGGGCGGTGGAGCAGGCCCGCGCGGTGCTGGAGCACGCGCCGGGAACCTGGCGGGTGCAGGACTATCCGCTGGGTCCGCTGCTGGGCCAGTGCTGCGGCGGGCGGGTGCGGCTGCTGGTGGAGCATGTCGACCGAGAGGCGCTGGGCTGGCTGGCGGAGGCGGCGGAAGGCCGGGTGCTGGTGAGTGTGCTGGGCGCGAACGGGATTGCACGGAAGGTGGGCGACGGGCCGTCTACTGCGCTGTCCGCTCGGGGCGACAGGCCGGATGTGGGCTCGCGGCTGGCGGAGCTGATCGGCGGTTTCCGGCGGCCCTTGTACCTGTTTGGCGCGGGGCATGTCGGGCAGGCGATTGCGCGGCATGTCGAGGGGCTGCCGATCCGGCTGGCGTGGTTCGATGTTCGGCCAGAGTTTGAAGGCATTGCCGGGGTGACGGTGGTGCCGGAGGACGCGATCGGAGGCTGCATTGCCGAGGCGCCGGATGAGGCGGCCTGTGCCATCCTCACGCATGATCACGCGCTGGACTATCGCCTGACTTTGGCGGCGCTTTCACGGCCGGCGCTCGCGTTTACAGGCTTGATCGGATCGCAGACCAAGCGGGCGCGGTTTCTGGCCCGGCTGGAGCGGGATGGGGTTTCGGCGGAAGCGCTGGGTCGGCTGACCTGTCCGATTGGCCTTCCCGGGGTTACGGGCAAGGAGCCGGATGTGATTGCGGTCGCGCTGCTGGCGCAGGTGCTGCAATTGCCGCCGGTTCAGGCCGTGCAGGCGGTGGCGGCATGACGCTGCAAGGCTTTCGCGGGGAGATCCTGAGCCTTTCGTGCGATCCGGCGGAAGGGCCGGATCCGGTGCGGCACGAGGCGGACGGGTTCTTGGTGATCGAGGATGGCCGCATCGCGGCGCGCGGGCCGTTTGCGGACGTCTCGCTGCACTTTCCGGGGCTGGCGGTGGAGCAGCTTCGCGGGCTGATCGTCCCGGGCTTTATCGATGCGCATGTGCATTATCCGCAGCTTGGCCGGATCGCGAGCCATGGGGAGCAACTGCTCGACTGGCTGGAGCGGCACATCTTTCCGGCGGAGAAGGCCTTTGCCGATCCGGTTCATGCAGCGGGCGTGGCGGAAGAGTTTCTGGGCGAACTGCTGCGGCACGGGACGACCAGCGCACTGGTGTTCGGCACCGTACATGCAGCTTCGGTCGAGGCGTTCTTTGCGGCGGCGGAGGCGCGCGAATTGCGCATGATCTGCGGCAAGGTGCTGATGGATCTGGGGCCGGAGGGCCTGCGCGATACGGTGGAAGCGGCTCGGGCGGAGACGGAAGCTCTGATTGCGAAGTGGCATGGGCGCGGGCGGCTGCAGTACGCGGTGACGCCGCGCTATGCGCTCACCTCGAGCGATGCGCAGTTGGCGGTAGCCGGGGAATTACTGGCCGCGCATCCGGGGGTGCTGCTGCATACGCATCTGGCGGAAAACAAGGCCGAGATTGCGGCGGTTGCGGCGCGGTTTGCCGAGGCGGTGGATTACCTCGATGCTTATGACCGGTTCGGGCTGGTGACGGACCGTTCGGTCTTTGCGCATGGGGTGCATCTGCCGGACCGGTCTTGCGAAAGGCTGGCGGAGGTGGGCGCGGGTATTGCGGTGTGCCCGAGTTCGAACTTCTTCCTTGGATCGGGCATGTTCGATTTTGCGCAGGCCGAGCGGCATGGGGTGCGGCTGGGGCTGGGCAGCGATATCGGGGCGGGAACCTCGCTCTCGCTGCTGCATAACGCGGGCCTCGCGTATCAGGCCGGGTTGCCGGGGGGATATGTTCTTGATCCCTTCCGCGCCTTGTGGCTGGCGACGGGCGGATCGGCGCGGCTGCTCCATATCGATGGGGAGGTGGGATTGCTGGCCGAAGGGCAGGAGGCCGACTTCGTGGTGCTCGACGATGCTGCGACGCCCTTGATGGCGCGGCGGACGGCCGGAGCATCGCTGGCGGAGCGGTTGTTTGCCATGCAGACGCTGGGTGATGACCGGGCGGTGCGGCAGACCTATGTGATGGGGCGCTGCGTTTGGGATAGGGATACCGGCCATGGACACGCTTGAAGGCTTTATCCGGCGGCTGCCCAAGGCCGAGCTGCACCTCCACATCGAGGGGAGCCTCGAGCCGGAACTGATGTTTGCGCTGGCGGAGCGCAACGGGATCAGCATTCCCTATGCCAGCGTGGACGAGGTGCGCGCGGCCTATGCCTTCTCAAACCTGCAGGACTTCCTCGACATCTATTATGCGGGCGCGGGGGTGCTGCAGACCGAGGCGGATTTCCGCGATCTCGCCATGGCCTATTTCGAGCGGGCGGCGGCGGACGGGGTGGTCCATGCCGAGATCATGTTCGATCCGCAGACGCACACCGACCGGGGGATTTCGTTTGGCACGGTGATCGAGGGGCTGCTGGCGGCGATGGCCGAGGCGGAGGCGCGGCTGGGTGTGACCTCGCGGCTGATCATGAGCTTTTTGCGGCACCTCTCCGAGGAGGCGGCGTTTGAGACACTGGCGATGGCCGAGCCTTGGCTCGACCGGATTGCGGCGGTGGGGCTGGATTCGAGCGAGCTTGGTCATCCGCCGAGCAAGTTTGCGCGCGTATTTGCGGCGGCGCGGGCCAAGGGCCTCAAGCTGACGGCGCATGCGGGGGAGGAGGGGCCTCCGGACTACGTCCACGAGGCGCTTGACGTACTGGGTGTGGACCGGATCGATCATGGCAACCGGGCGCTGGAGGATGCGGCGCTGGTGGCGCGGCTGTCGGCCGAGGGGATGACGCTGACGGTGTGCCCGCTCTCCAACCTCAAGCTCTGTGTTGTGGATGATCTGGGGGCGCATCCGCTGGACCGGATGCTGGCGGCGGGGCTGAAGGCGACGGTTAATTCGGACGATCCTGCCTATTTCGGCGGCTATGTTCTCGACAATTACCGGGCGGTCGCGGAGGCACGCGGGCTTTCGCGCGGCGATGTGGTGCAGCTGGCGCGGAACAGCTTTACGGGCTCGTTCCTGCCGCCGGAGGACGTGGCGCGGCATCTTGCGGCAATCGATGCTGTTGCACTTGGCTAAAACACCTCTTGCCTCGATGCGGCGAGGCAGGCCAAGGATGGGGCATAGCTCCATTACCGGGGAATTATCCATGCTTCGCCAGACGCTTGCCCTTCTTCTGCTTACGACTTGTGTTCCTGCCGTGGCCCAGACCGCGCCGGTTGCGGCGAGCGAGCAGCCCTCGCGGCTGTTCACCGGGGCCGACCTGTTCGGCCTTGAAATGGCCTCCAGCCCGCAGATCAGCCCTGATGGGACGCGGGTGGCCTATGTCCGGCAATCGGGCGATGTCATGGCTGACAAGATGCGGCGGACGATCTGGCTCGTCGATGTGAAGACCGGCGAGCAGGTGCCGCTGGGAGCTTCCGGCTCGCAAGGTTCGCCGGCGTGGTCGCCCGATGGCAAGCGGCTTGCCTATGTCGGCGCCGAAGAAGGCGGTTCGCCGCAGCTTTATGTGCGCTGGATGGATAGCGGGGTGACGGCACGGATCACCGGCCTGCCGGATTCGCCGTCGAGCCTTGCGTGGTCGCCGGATGGCAAGCAGATCGCCTATGTGATGCACGTGCCGGGCGAGCCGGCGAAGTTCGGCGCGGCGCCCGCCAAGCCCGAGGGCGCGAAGTGGGCCGAGCCGCTCGAAGTGATCGACCGGGTAACCTACCGCGCCGATGGCGACGGCTATCTCAAGCCGGGCTTCGATCAGGCGTTCGTGGTGGCGGCGGATGGCGGTGCGCCGCGTCAGCTGACCTTCGGCAAGTTCGATGTTTCGGGTCCGCTTTCGTTTTCGCCCGATGGACGCGCGCTCGTGCTATCCTCCAATCGCCGCGCGGATTGGGAGCGCGAGCAGAATGACAGCGAGGTCTTCGCCGTCGATCTGGCGAGCGGCGCGCTGACCCAGCTGACCAAGCGCTATGGGCCGGATCACAATCCGGTGCTTTCGCCCGATGGCAGCAAGATCGCCTATCTGGGCTATGACGATACGCGACGGAGCTATCAGGAAGATGTGCTCTATGTGATGGACCGCGATGGATCCAATCCGCGCGCGCTGACGGCCTCGCTCGATCGCAGCATCGAGGATGTGCAGTGGGCGGCGGACGGGCGCTCGGTCTACGTGGCGTATGATGACAAGGCCGTGCGCAAGGTCGCGCGGGTGGACCTTGCGGGCAAGCTGACGGTGCTGGCCGAGGGGCTGGCGGGTGGCGGGCTGGACCGGCCCTATACCGGCGGCAGCTTCAGCGTTTCCAAGGGCGGGGTGATCGCATGGACCGGCGATGCCAGCGGCGGCCAGCGTCCGGCCGATCTCTTCATTGGCAAGCGGCAGGTGACGCGGCTGAATGAGACGCTGATGTCGGGCAAGACCATGGGCCGGATCGAGCCGCTGGATGTGACAGCAAGTGACGGGCGCAAGATCGGCGCGTGGCTGGTGCTGCCGCCCAGCTACCAGCAGGGCAAGCGGGTGCCCCTCGTCCTCGAGATCCACGGCGGGCCGCACAGCGCCTATGGGCAGGTCTTCTCGACCGATGACCAACTCTATGCCGCGCACGGCTATGCGGTGCTTTACACCAATCCGCGCGGTTCGACCTCCTATGGCAGCGAGTTCGCCAACACGATCGACAAGAACTACCCGAGCGATGACTACGGCGATCTGATGAGCGCGGTCGATGCCGCGATTGCCAAGGGCGTTGCCGATCCCGACAACCTGTTCGTGACGGGCGGTTCGGGCGGCGGCGTGCTGACGAGCTGGATCGTTGGCAAGACCGACCGGTTCAAGGCAGCGGCGGCGCAGAAGCCTGTCATCAACTGGATCAGCGAGGCGCTGACGATGGACGGCACCGGCTTCACCTCGCGCTATTGGTTCAGCAAGCAGCCGTGGGAAGACCCGATGAGCTACTGGAACCGTTCGCCGCTCTCGCTTGTCGGCAACGTGAAGACGCCGACGATGGTGGTGGTCGGCAGCGAGGATTACCGCACGCCGGTCAGCGAATCCGAGCAGTATTACGCCGCGCTGCAGATCCGGGGCGTGCCGACTGCGCTGGTGAAGGTGCCGGGGGCGAGCCACGGCGGGTTCACCGCGCGGCCTTCGCAATCGGCTGCCAAGGCTTCGGCGATCCTTGCGTGGTTCGACAAGTATCGCACCGACGCGGGCAAGAAGTAAGCATGCGGCGGGTCCTCCTTGCATTGGTGCTGCTGCTCGGGGCGATCTGTCCGGCATGGGCGGCAGAGCCGAAGCGGCAGGTCATCATCGATGACGAGGGTTTCGCGATCCCGCATCTGATGCTGCTGGAGGACCCGCGCGTCGACGTGCTGGGGATCACCACGGTTTCGGGCAATGTCTGGGCGAACCGGGCAACGGCGATGGTGCTGCGCGGACTGGAACTGCTGGGCCGGACCGAAGTGCCGGTAGCGGAAGGGGCGACCTTTCCGCTGCTCAACAGCGAGGCGCGCACCGAGCGGTGGGAAGCGCTCTACGGCAAGATGGTCTGGAAGGGCGCCTTCATGAAGCAGTGGGCCGAGCCTACTGCGCAGTCCACGCCGCCTTATCACGGGCCGTTCGATCCGGTGGACCTGCCGTGGGGCAATCCCAAGCTCAAGGCGCTGAATGAGCCGGCAGCGCAGTTCCTGATCCGCACGGTGCGTGCGCATCCGCATCAGGTTACGATCATCGCTTCGGGGCCGCTGACCAATCTGGCGCTGGCACAGCGGCTTGATCCCGAGTTTGCGAGTCTGGTCAAGGAACTGATCATCATGGGCGGGAGCCTTGCGCCGCGTCAGGTGCTGGAGGGCAAGTCCGCTGCCGACTTCGCGCGCGAGTTCGTCAACACGCCCCGGCGCGAGTTCAACATCCGTTTCGATCCCGAAGCGGCGAGCATGGCCGCGCATGCGCCGTGGCCCAAGGTGACGATCGTGCCGTCCGATCCTTCGACCGCGACGCAGCTTTCGCCCGCGCTGCTGGAGCGACTTGCCAAGGCCTCGCGCCCGCCGGTGGCGGCATTTCTGCGGCGTATGGAACCCGGCTTTCCGATGTGGGACGAGATCGCCGTGGCGGTGTGGCTCGATCCCGGCATCGTCACGAAGTCCGAGCGGCTATGGTATGACTTCAATACGGATTTCGGCGCGGGCTATGGCGATATGCTGACCTGGCACGACGCCTATCGACCGCATCTGGACGAGGGGCAGGCCGATGTTGTGCTGTCGGTCGATGTGGCGCGCATGGAAACGCTGATGGCGAAGGCGCTGGGAGAGCGTTAGCGGCCTTCAAAGGCTGGCCCTCGCGGCGCGGGGTAGCCGGAACGGATTGCAGGAGCGCGCACCATTGCATCAGGCGGGTCTCGTGGCAGTTCCGGACCGAGGCGCGTGCCTCTCTCGCAATATCGTGCAAATTGGCAGACCACATTGTGCCAAGCGCTGCTTCGATCGAAGCCTCATCGGTGAAATCGACCACTTGGCCTGCATCTGCGGCTTGTTCGATCAGGCCATCGACTGGCGCGACCATGATGGGGCGGCCGGCTTCACGCGCTTCGTTGGCGACCATGCCATAGGCTTCCCAGCGCGAAGGCACCGCAATGACATCGCAGGATTGGAGGAACGTTGCCACGTCATCGACTTTGCCGGTGAAGCGGATCGCCGGGCAATTGCCCGCCAGCGCTCGCAGCCTCAACTTGTCCTCGCCGAAACCGCCGAGAACGAGATCGCAGTTCGGAAACCAGCCCTTGCGAAATGCGGCGATCAGGACGTCGAAGCCCTTCTGCTCGCAAAAGCGGCCGTAGGCACCGATCTGCAGGCGCTCCCCTGGCTCGGGCAAGGGCAGGTCGGCAAGGCCCGGGTTCTCGGCATAGGGGTGAATCACTGTGATCCGATCGGCATTGATTCCAGCCGCTTCCTGCAGCCACTCCGCTTGCGCGTGCGAGACGCAGACGATCTGGTCGACCAGCCGCATGGCCAGCCACAGCATGGCGCGGAAACGCGGCGTGCTGGGGACGTGCATGGCTTCCCACGCGCGGGTGTAGCTATGCTCGACATGAATGATCCGCGCCTTGGGATTGCGCAGCTTCAGGCTTGCTAGCAGGGCCAACCGGCGCCAGTTGGGCGGGAAATGCGTGATGATCACATCGGCGGTGATGCGCGGCGCGACCATCGCGGTCGGAGGCACGACGATGGTCGATGCATCGGCGATCTGAGCCAAGGCTTCCGCTTCGAACACGCCGAGCGCGCGGGTGACGCCGCCCAGCGAACAATCGTCGAGCAGATTGGCGACCCGCAGGCGCGTCCCGGACGGATGGGCCGACTTCATGCGACTAGCTGCCCACCAGCGGCGCGCCCTGCGAGGCGGGCAAATTGGTCGGGTCCGATCATGCGGCCCACCAGCGCGGCTCCGAATGTGGTCAGCGACTTCGCCGGTTCCTCGAGCAGCGGGCGGACGCTGCTGACGACGGCTCCGCGCAGCAGCGCCATTGCCATCCCGGCATCGCCAAGTTGAATGGCGCGGCGCGCGAGGTAGCGCAGCTGATAGGCGCGGGCCCGGGCAACATGGCGGGCGGTGAATTCTGGCGCATAGCTGGCCATCCGCGCAACGACGCCCTGCCAAGATTCGTATTGCCGCAGGATCTGCGCCGAAAGGCCGCTGCCGCCGATGCGATACTCGGTCTGCACCGTTGCAATGCCCTCGAAACGGACGCCGCCGGTCAGCGAAAGCCTGAGCCACATTTCGATATCTTCCGACTGGCGCAGCGATTCATCGAACCAGCACGTGCGCATACGATCGTCCGGGTGCGCGAAGGCGACGGTGTCGAGCGCCGAACGCCGCAGCACGGGAGCAGAGCCGTTGCCCACCGGATTGCGGCAGAAGATGTCTTCGGGCGCGATCGACTTGAGCTTGGGCCGCTGGACAATGCGCAGCGGCTGGCCAGCGGCATCGATGAAGCGAGAGGGCGCAAAGCTGACGCCGATCTCCGGCGTATTGTCGAGGTGGATTACATGCAGCATCAGCTTCTCGGGAAGCCAGCGGTCATCGGAATCGAGCAGCGCGATGTACTCGCCGCGCGCTGCTGCGATGCCGGTGTTGCGTGCGCCTGCAAGGCCGCGGTTGCGCTGTGACACGATGGTGATGCGAGGATCGGAGAACGATCGGCAGATCTCCATCGAAGCATCGGAACCACCATCATCGACGATGATCAACTCGAAATCGTTGAAGGTCTGGGCGAGCACCGAGCGGATCGCTTCGGCGGCATAGGCTTCCACATTGTAGACGGGCATGACGACCGAGACGCGGGGAAGGGCCTCGGTGTTGAGCTGAAGGACGTTCATGATTGGGACTTTCTGGCTGAAATATGAATGATCAGGCGAAGATACGGCGACGCATCGCGGCGGGGATCAGGGGGGCGACACAGGCCGCAAGCACGGTGGCAAGCCCGCGCTGGCGCTCGGCCATGAAGCTGCGCGCATCGAGCCGAAGCCCGCGCACGACGAAGTTCAGTGCCCGCAGCGGGCTGCCCCCCGAGCGCAGCAGTCGGCGCGCAAGGTAGCGGCAATAGAGCGCTTCGAGCGAGGCGCGGACCGCGCCATCATCGATGTAGCGATCGACCAGAACGCGCCATCCCGCATGCATCTGCGCAAGATCCATGGAGAGGCCGTCCGGGCTGAAGCGGTAGCCGGTAAGTACGTCGTCGATGCCATCGACCTTGGCGCCGCGCGAAACGAGCCGGGCGACGAACTCCTGGTCTTCGGCAAACTTGAGGTGCTGGTCGAACCCGCCCAGCATGACGAACCAGTCGCGGCGCACCACGAGATTGGAAGCGGTGCAGACCGGATTTTCACCCAGCACATCGGCAAGACGCGGCGTGTTCGGGCAAAGCGTCGAGACCGTCCGCGCGCCCTCAAGCGTATCGGCATCGCGCGCGATGAAGGCTATGCGGGCGTAGCTCGCAGCAAGCTCGGGCTGATCGCGGTGCAGGCCAATGTGTTGGGCAAGCTTTCCCGGGGCCCACAGGTCGTCGGCATCGAGGAACGCGACAAGCGGTGCTGCCGCCACTTCGACGCCAAGATTGCGCGCCGAGGAGACGCCGCCATTGAGCTGGGAGATCACCCGGAGCCGCGGTTCCTGCGCCGCAATGGCGAGCAGGATATCAAGGCTTGCGTCCGAAGAATCGTCGTCAACGGCGATGATCTCGAAGCTGGAAAACGTCTGGGCAAGGACCGAACCGATCGTCTCGGCAATCGTCAGGGCAGCGTTGTAGACAGGCACGACGACCGAAATCTCGGGGCGAATGTCAGCATATGCGCCGGGCGCTGCGCCGGGTGCTGCGGGGTGCGGGCAGGGGGTTGCGATCATGAGCAGGGCTCCGAACGAAGGTTGAGAGAGCGCGGAATATCCAGCGCGGGAAGGAGAACGCGGGCGCCGTTCCAGAGCGCGCCGAGGGTCTGTCCCGCAATCAGGCCGATGACTGCGAACTTGAGCTCGCCAAAATGCGCGCCGAGCCACAGTCCGCCCAGCGCCAGCACGCAGGTGAGCGTGCTGCTTGCGGCATCGGTGCCGACCTTGCCTTCGGCGCGCAGCCAGCAGCCGGTGATCTGGGCCACCAGCAGCGGCACGCCAGCAAGGCAGAGGATGGCGATGAGCGGCGCGGCAAAGGCCCAGTGCGCGCCGAACACGAGCGGCACATAAAACGGAGCGGCCAGCGCCTGCAGTGCGACTATGGGCACAAACACTGCAGCACCGCCGAGCGCGATACGGCGCAGCATCCCGATGCGGGCAGGACCGGCCTTGGCCCCACAGAGCATCGGGAACGCAACGCTTCCGAAGGCGGTGACCAGCGAGCTGACGATCCCGACGCCCGCGTTGAATGCGAAGTAGTAGGTTCCCAGCGCCGAAGTGCCCAGCACAGCGGCGATGATCAGATTGTCACCTTGCGTGCGCAGGGCGGCCATACCGTCGGCCAGCATGATCGGTCCGGCATAGCGCAGCATCCGCGCAGCCGGGATCAGTCCGGCAGCGCGATCCGGCTGCCAGGGCGCAGCACGGCGCGCAAGGATCAGCCAGAGCGGCGCCGTCAGCAGCTTGGGGAGCACGATCGACCAGGGGCTCGGCCAGATCAGCAGGAGCGCCGCGGTGAGGATCTGGTCGGCGATGGCCTGGCTCGCCCCGATCCGTGCGAGCCGCGATACCAGCCCTGCGCGCATCGCGAGGTAGAACTGCACATGGCCGCCCGCCATGAAAGGATAGACCAGTGTCAGCGCCGAGAGCATTGCGCCTGCGGTCGTGCGGTGGAACACGATCGCCAGAAGCGCCGCAACGAGCAGTTGCACGATCATCAACGCACCGGTCCAGCCCGCGTAAAAGCGTTGGACCGAGTTGCAGGTTGCCGCGAGGTCGCAGGCCTCGGCCTGCACGATCTGCTGGCCGGTGCCGATCCGCTCAAGCACCCGCACCAGTTCGAATACGGTCAGCGCCAGCGCGGCCTCGCCGACAATCGCCGGGGCAAGGCTGCGCGCAATGACCACGGTCGTCAGGAGGCGTACCAGGCGCGTGGCCACTTCCGCGCTGCCATAGCTGCCCAAACCCCGCGCAAGCTGCGCAAAGTGCGGACCGATACGGTGTTCGGCTTTCTGGATGAGGCGCAATGGCACGAAATGAGCTCCGGATTGGCGTTTCCGAAGCAGCATCAAAAAGCGTGCCAGTTACGGGAAATCCCCTATCCTGCGGTCACTGATGGCAATGCCGGTTCCATCTTGCGCAGAATGCAATCGATATTGCCGGGTTGGTCCGCAAAATGCGCAGGCGGCTCGCATCACTTTCGCAATATGCAATGCTGCTGCGTTGCCGGATTTCCTATTAAATTGGATTCATTTGATAATTTTAACTGGCACAGCACCTGCTTTGACGAGGCGCTTCATCACACGTTCTCTTCTTAAAGGTCCCCGCATGGACATTCTGATTTTCTCGATTGAAGATGGGCGCTTCGGTCCGGCTCGCTTCCCGCAAATGTTGTATCAGGCAGGCCTGTCGGTCGCCGCGCTGTGCCCCAGCGACAATATCCTTGCGCAAAGCACGTACTTGCGCGCGCTGCATGCGTTGCCACCTTCGCGCAGCATCCGCTCGATCGCTGGGGCGCTTGCCAAGGTGATCGAGCATTCGCCGCCCAAACTGATCATTCCGGCCGACGAACAGGCTGTCATTGTGCTGCAGGCGCTGGCAGCAGGGCGCTGCAAATCGCTGATCCCGCCTTATGCCAGGGCGATCATCGCCGCATCGCTTGGCAGCCCTGCCGGGTTTGACGCGAGCCTGTTCAAGTCCGACACGATGGCGCTCGCCCGCAGCCTCGGAATTGCGGTGCCGGAGAGCCGGACCGTCGATACGCTCGAGGATGCCACGCACGCGGCGAGCGAACTGGGTTATCCCGTCTTTCTCAAGCAGTCTTTCAGCTGGGCCGGCCTTGGCGTGAATGCCTGCGCCGACGAAGCAGTTCTAAGCAAGGCGTTCAGGGAGGCCCGTCCGGCCATGGCGCGGCTCAAGGCACTGGCCCGAAAGCTCATCGGGCGAGACTGGTATCCCGTCGGCAAACCGATGGATGTGCAAAGTGCCATCTCCGGGCAATGCGCGATGTATTGCGGCCTCGCCTGGCGCGGCCAGCTTGTCGGCGGCTTTTCCGGGATAAGGGTCGAGCAACTGTGCACCAATGGGCCTAGCACGGTCGTGAAGCTGTGTGCACATGCAGGGATGGAGAATGTGGCAAGGAAGATGGTGGAGGCGATGGGCCTTTCCGGCTTCTTCTCGTTTGACTTCATGATCCCGGCGGACACCGGTGAGGCGCTCCTCCTTGAATGCAATCCGCGGCCGGTGCCGGTGCATCATCTCGGGCAGCATGTCGGAGTGGATCTTGCGGCTGCGTTGGCGCCGCTCCTTTCGGGAGAGGCGCCTGATCGTGAAATGCTCTCGGCAACCGGGGAACTCGACGTGGTGCTGTTTCCCTATGCGCTCAACGTGCAGCCGCAGGACAAGGGCCCTATGCTGGATGTTCCGCAAAGTGAGCCCGGACTGATCCGGCACGTGCAGGCCCGGCAACAAGCGCCGGCCATGGCAAGGAGCGAGTCCAGAGCCGCCTAAGGAAACCGTCACCGTAATTTGCCAATACGGTTCTAAATTCTATTATCGCGCCGTGTTTTGCATGGTGAGCGCGTCGGGCCAGTTCCGTGGCCCGGCGCGCTTTTCGTCGTTCGCACGTCGGACGCGGGGTCTAAGTAACATATTGGTAAGATTGTCTTTTTGCAAAGATCGCTGCACAACGCAAAAAGATCGCCTTTGCAGGGCGCTAAGAAGGTCATGCTGCAATCGATGGCATGTCACTCAAGCTTCTGAATTCATTGAAATATCCGAAATGGCACATTTTCTGCGTTGGGAACTGCATCACAATGCAGGATTTTCCCGATGCTCAAACGATTTGATTCCGAGGCCCAGTTCGAACTGGCTGAAGCCCGCTCCTACCCCGGCGCACGCTTCACCCCGCTGCGCGATACGCTCCGCCAGACTCCGCGCGCGCGGCTGTTCGATCTCGATCTCATGGTCTCGAGCCGCACCCACGTTGCCGAAGAGCTGGCCGCCATGGCCAAGTCCGGCGAGTGCGCCACCGTCCAGTTCATCAACGCGCACTGCATCAATCTCGCCCAGACGAACAGGTCATACCGCGAGGTGCTGAACCGCGCCGATTTTCTGTTGCCCGATGGCAGTGGCATGGCCATCGCCGCGCGCCTTGCCGGCAAGGAGCTTGGTGACAACCTCAACGGCACCGATCTTTTTCCCGAACTTTGCCGCAGCGCGGCGCAGCGCGGCCAAGCGATCTTTCTGCTTGGCGGCAAGCCGGGCATCGCCGAAGCGGCCGGGCAGGCCATGCGGGAGCGCTATCCGACGCTTACCGTCGCGGGGACCCGCCACGGCTACTGGAGCGCCAGTGAAGAAGATGACGTGGTCGCTGAGATCAATGCCTCCGGCGCGGCTATCGTGCTGGTCGGGCTGGGCGTGCCGACTCAGGAAATCTGGATCGACCGCATCCGCGACCGCCTGATGGCCCGCGTGGTGATGGGGGTCGGCGGGCTGTTCGACTATTACTCAGGGCGGATTCCCCGCGCGCCGATTGCAATGCGCAAGATCGGCTGCGAATGGGTCTGGCGTCTGGCTCAGGAGCCGCGCCGCCTTTTCGTCCGCTATCTGCTCGGCAATCCGCGCTTTCTCGCCGCTGCGGCGGTGCATGCCTGGCAGGCGCGTGGCCTGTCGGGTGAAGTGTCACTTGCTGTCAAGCACACCGTTGACCGCATCACCGCAGCTTTGGCGCTGCTTGTGCTGGCACCGCTGTTCCTGCTGGTGGCAGCGGCGATCCGTCTCGAGGATGGCGGGCCGGTGTTTTTTCGCCAGACCCGGATAGGCGCTAATGGACGGCCCTTCCAGATGTGGAAGTTTCGCTCGATGGTGATCGATGCCGAGAGCGGGCTGGCCGCGATCCGTGCCCGATCTGAGCGCGACAGTATCTGCTTCAAGATGAAGCATGACCCTCGCGTCACGCGCGTTGGTGCACTCCTGCGGCGCCTTTCGCTCGATGAATTGCCGCAGCTGATCAATATTCTGGCCGGCGACATGTCGGTCGTAGGGCCCCGCCCGGCATTGCCGCGCGAAGTGATCGATTATCAGCCCGGTGCCCGTGCGCGGTTGCTCGGCAAGCCCGGTCTCACCTGCACCTGGCAGGTCAGCGGGCGGGCCGACGTTTCCTTCGAGCAGCAGGTCGAACTGGACGTTTCCTACTTGCGCACGCGCTCGCTGCTGGCGGATCTGGCGCTGATCCTGCGCACTGTGCCTGCGGTGATCACCGCACGCGGCGCTTATTGAGGAATGAGCGGAGCGGCAATCGCCAGTACGGCGGTGATTGTCGCTTCGATGCAATCTTGAAAACGGGCGCGCGCTTCGGGGGGCCGCAAGTCGCCGCCCGCATGCTGCATGACCGAGTCTGCGCCGAAGTTGGCGCACAGCCCCTTGAGCGAATGACGCGCGCGGCGGACCGCTTCAGGATCCTCCGCCACCACCGCTTCCAGCAGCCGCAAGCTCCATTCGCGAAGGTCTGACGCGGTCGCCTCGCACAGCGGCGCGACGACTTCCGGGGGCAGCGCCTCGAACTGGCTGAGGGTCAGTTCGCGATCAATCAGGTCCATGCACGCCTTGCCTCATGTGAATGCGGGTGAAGTGTTCGCCGTGCCAGACCGGCCAGCGCCTAATGCGCGATACCGTTTGCGGCGGGAATGGCCAGCGCCCGGCTCATCGCCCGATAGAGATCATCGATCACGATCGGCTTGGCCACGCTGTCGTTCGCCCCGGCCGCCATCATCGGTTCCAGCTCCTCGGGCCGCGTGAACGCGGTGAGCGCGACGATCGGAAGATCGGCCATCGCGCCCGGCAGTGCCCTGATCCGGCGAGTAGCCTCGGGCCCGTCCATGACCGGCATGGCCATGTCCATCAGCACCAGATCGAAGGGCTCACCCGAAACCACGGCATCGAGCGCCTGCTGCCCGTCTGCCACGACGCGGACCTCGCAGCCCAGCTTGCGCAGGCATCCTTCGACGACGATCCGGTTCGTTGCCAGATCTTCGGCAACCAAAACGCGCGGTGCCCGGCCGCCTGATCCTGCGAAGGACCGGACGGCCGGGTTTGCGACCCGTTTGGGCACGGGGATGCGGGTGACGGGAATTTCGAACCAGAAGCAGCTGCCGTGCGCGGCATCGTCCACGCCGATGCGGCCGCCCATCACTTCGATGATGCGCTGGCAGATCGCGAGGCCAAGACCGGCACCGCCCGGTTCGCTGCCCAACAAATTCAGCTGGTTGAACTCGATGAACAGTTCGGCGCGGCGGTGGGCAGGAATGCCGATGCCGGTATCGATGACTTCGGTCCGCAGCCAGCCGTTTGGCAGCACGCGGGTTTTCACCATCACGCCGCCTTCGCTGGTATACTTGATCGCATTGCTCAGCATGTTGTCGATCAACTGGCGCAGCCGTACGCTGTCCGCCTCGACCCATGTCGGTGTATCGGCGGCGAGCACGATATCGAGCGAGAGGCTTTTCTCGTGTGCGAGGTGGCGCCAGAAATCGGTGCCGTCGGTCAGGACCTCGACCAGATTGGTCGGCCCGGGGTTGAGGGCCAGCTTGCCAGCCTCGGCACGGGCAAGATCGATGATATCGTTGAGCAGGACTCGCAGTTGATCCCCGCTTGAGCGCACCAGCGCCAGCGTCCGCCGCTGCTCTGCCGTCAGGGTGCTTTCGTCGAACAGATCGAGCATCCCGATCACGCCGTTGAGCGGCGTGCGGATATCGTGGCTCATCATCGCGAGGAACCGCGATTTCGCATCATTGGCGAGGTCCGCCTGCTCGCGCGCGACAAGCAGAGCCTCGTTGAGCCGCTCGAGGTCTTCAAGCCGCTGCAGTTCCCGCGTGCGCAGTGCAGCGGCCTCGTTGTCAGCGCGTACCTGCCGGGTAATGTCTTGCACGGTGACGAAGATCATCGCCGGCTTGCACTGGCTGTCGACCTGGAACTGCGCCATCACGCACAGCGAACGCACGCCTTCGCCTTCGTTGATGCCATCGCCGCCGGGGCAACGGACTTCGATGCGATACTCGCGCATGGCTTCTTCGCAGGGGCCCGGCGATCCCTGGCAGGGCTGCCCGTCGTATCGGGTGCAGTGCTCACGATCCAGCCGCGCAAGCAGTTCGCCGTGCATCCAATCCAGCATGCGCCGACGATCCTCGTGTAGGAGGCGCCGTACCAGCGTACGATAGGTCTTTACCGAGGACCCCGGCTCGAGCCCGATCATGACCTGAACTTGCGGCGAGAGTTCCAGTTGCTGGCGCTTGATATCCCACAGCATCGTCCCGAAGCCTGCCACGCGCTGCGCATCCAGCAACTGGCGGGTGCGGCGCTCGAGGCTTGTGCTCAGGCTGTCTTGCCGTGCGGTCAGTTCGTTGTTGGCCGCCGCCAGGACGCGGCTCTTCTGTTCGAGCAGGTGTTCCGCCGCAGCCCGCGCCGCTTCCGCGCGCGCCAGTCGCCGCTCAAGCAGGGCGATCTGCGCTTCGGGGCTGACCGGCTCGATCGCGGCCGCAATGTCTTGCGGCACAGCGAAACGGGAGAGGGGGGATCCTGGCATCGCTGAACCCTTACCCTGATGACTGGGGCGCGGGCTTGCGCACAAGGAACCGTGCCGCATGCGGTCCGGGCGAACCCTGATCACGCACGACTTCGAGATCATCGCCGAAATAGTCGATATAGCCGCGGACGAGGCCATGGGCGACATCGGCCAGCGGTCGGTGCGAGCCGTAGCTGACGGTCAATTCCTCGCCATCGATGACCACCACGATGCTGGGGGTGCGCGCATCGGGGTAGAGCTTGGTAACTTCGCGGTGATGCTGTCCGTCGACATCGCGCAGGAACGTGACCGCGTCGGTATATCCCTCGAACATCTCCGGATAGATTTCCATGAACCGGCTCGCCAGCCAGAAGCCATAGCTGTCGGCAAGGACGGCAACCGGCTTGCTCGATATCTCGGACAGCGCGCCAAGCATCGCCAGCGCGTCGGTATGGGGATAGTTCCCGACAGTCGTATACACGCCGTCGCCGGGAAGGTTTGAGCGCACGATGACCGCATCCGCGATGGCGGGCGAGAACGCCTGCTCGATCCATCGAACCATTTCGGCAATGATGACACCCTTCATTCCGAATCCCCGGTCCATGCGATCAAGCGGCGCATTCCAAACTGGTTAAGCAAATCACATGCCATCTGGCGGTTTGGGCTATTCCAGCGGCTGCGGGCCATTTTTTGGCCGCTCTCTTTGCATTTTGGGAGAGCGTTCTTTGCATAATGCAACGAACTTTGCATTATGCAAATCATTGCAGGGCTTCGCCGGCCTCGCCGGACGCACCTTTGCTGCGCTGAAGCCGCAGCGCGATGCCCAGTGCGAGCAGCGCCGGCCATGAGATATAGACCAGCACCTCGAGGTTTTCGCCGAAACTGTAGAGCCAGTAGGTGAGGATCATCGATAGCGCGAGCCGCCCGTGGCGACCCCCGGCCGCAGCCGCAACGCAGCCGACGAGCGAGAGGACCATGGGTATGCCGAGCGCGATCACGCCCAGCAGCCCCTTTACGTAAAGCAGGCCGTACCAGCTGTGGTGGCTCCCGATCGGCATGTATTCGACCAGATGGGGGCCGCGTTCGACGATCCCGTGGCCGAACCAGTACGCTTCGTGCTGCCACCGCTCGACCGCGATCCGGCCGAGCGTGGCGCGGACGCGAGAGGATGATGCGCGCGCACCGTTGAAGCTGCTCGAAGCCTGTTCGCTGAGCGCCGCAAGCTGCGGCAGCAGCCAACCGGCCACCAGCGTGAGTGGCGCCAGCGTAAACCAGGTGTGCGCTTTTGCGAGCCTTCCCGCGATTGCGGCGAGGGGAATGACGATCGCCAGCGCGACCAGCGCCATGCGTGATTGCGAAAGCAGCGCCATCAGCACGCTCGCGGTATAACCGGTCCAGCGCCACGGTGCTGACCGTTCTTCGCGCGCGATGAGGAAGTGGATCATCGCGACCATCCCCGCCGCCGGAGACCAAGGCGCGAAGAACTGCCAGCGCGGCGTGCCGATTTCAGGATCGATAGTGTAAAGCACCACGGCGAAGAATTCGTCGCTGGCACCGCCGAGGACCTTCAGGGGCGAGACCCACAGGATTGACGGGAGGTGGATGAAGGGCGCGGCCAGGAGCAGCGGCATCAGGATCATAGTCTGGAGGCTCAAACGGCAGACCGCGCGCGCCAGAGCGCTCAGCCGGATCGGCAAGACATAGCCCGCGAACGGGAAGAGCCCGAGCAAGGCCCAACCCTTTGCCCAGCCGGCGGCCGACTTGACCGTCTGCGCGCTGCCAAGGCTGAATTCGGCATGTGCGACAAGCAGGATCACCAGCATCGCGGCCATGCCCAGCAGCCAGGCCCAGATCTGGATCGGCAGAGGAGCAGGGCGCTCGGCCTCGGGCAGGACAGGCGCCAGATAGCAGGCGCGCGCCGCCATGATGGCCAGCGCCCAGCCCAGCAGCGGGCCAGCCAGGTAGAGCCCGCCGACCAGCCAGAGCCAATAGCTCCCGCCAATCGTGAAGGCGATCAGGCGCTCTGCAGCATTCGGCGCAGGATCGGTTGGCGCAGCCATAGGAGTCCAAAGGCAAGGAGGGTCATGAAGGTCGCCGCGAGCGCGCCGGCCAGAGCGATGATCACCGAAGGGCTCGAAGGCGCCTTGGGCAGCGAAGGCGCGGCCAGCACCTGCACCAGCGGGTAGGACGCGAAGGGGTCCTGCTTGTTGGTATCGAGCCGGGCCAGCGCGGACGAGAAGACGGCCTCGGTCACGCGCTGGTCGCGCTGGAGATCGGCCAGTTGCTGGGCCTGCAGGATCCACTGCGGGGCATCGGCACGGGCACGCGCCAGATCGCCATGCAGTTCGGCAAGCGCACTGCGGGTACCCGCCGCCTGCGCATCGCTGGCACTCATGGCCTGCATGAGGTTCGAGCGGCCATCGCCCACCTGCAGATCGGTCTGGCGCAGAAGTGCCTGTTCGGAAAGGCCGGTCAGCTCCTGCCCTCGGCGCACGAGCGCCAAGCGCAGCTGCGCACTTTCCGCATCGGCCTGAGCCCGGGCGCTGTGCTGGGGCCCAAGCGTGCCGGCCTTGAGCTGGGCATCCGCTGAAGCAGCGGCATAACGCTGCGCGAGTTCGGCAAAGACCGGATCACCCTTCAGGCGCATGATCACGTTGGCACCGCCCGGGTTGGCGCCGAGCGTGCCCGACAGGCGCGACGCCGTGCCGCCCTGAATGCGCATCTGCACGCGCAGATCGCGTTCCTTGTCGCGCAGCGTATCGACCGACGCGATCCGGCTGTTGAATTGCTCCAACGTGGCAAGACCGTGACTTGCCTGGAATTCGATCAGCTTGCGCTGCGCCGTTTTCACCTTGTCGGATAGCTCGCTCAGCCGCGCCCGATCGCTATCTTCGCGCTTCTTGGCTTCGTCCGCCCGCAGCGCGGTGAGCTCTTCGACGAAGGCCTCCTGCAGCGCCATCGCACGGCGATGGGCGGCTGCGGCACTGTTTGCCGAGATGCTGATCGAGATGAGGTTGGTCTGGTCCACCAGCTTGATGGTCGGGACAGGGAAGGCGTCTTCACTCTCATGCGCGAGGCGCGCGGCGGCGCGCAGCGTGACATCGGCGGTGAGCAGCTGCTTGTAGTTCTCGGTCGGGCTGAGCGTCGGGCTGGCGAACGCCGAATTGCTCGTGCCCTGGGCCTGCCCGATCGATTCGACATTGATCGAGCTGCCGACCCCCGATCCCGGCAGGATCAGGCTGAACTGGCTGGTGTAGCTGCGCGGAACGACGATCAGGTAGAGCGCCGTCAGGATCCAGATGGACCCGATCACGGGGCCAAGAATCTTGAAGTAGCGCTGATAGCGGCCAACCGACGGCAAACCGTCGCGGAAGAGGCCCCAAAGCCGGACCAGACGCCGATCGGCGTGGATTTTCTGTGCAATGTTCATGGCTTGAGGTTCTTCGCCAGAACCGCGGGACCGAGCAGGTTGCCCGCGACGCCCACCGCATCGACGAAGGTCATCGCCGCGCTGTCGTAGCAGGCGATCGCATCGCCGGGCATCAGATAGGGATCGACGTCGTCGCGATCGGCATCGCGGACGAGGGCTTCGACCTTGCGGGCGATCACCACGGAATGTCCATTCACGGGATTGCGCGAGATCAGCACCGCGCTGCGTCCTGCATTGAGCGCAGAGCCGCCGATGCAGTTGGCCGCGATCAGGCCCTGCAGAAAGCGTGTGCCATAGGGCAGGCTGGTCGCATCCCGGCCGATGGCGGATGCTGCATTGCTGGCCGCCGGGCGCGAAAGGTTCGACATGTAGACGCGGATGCCGGGTGCGGTGACCGGGCTCGGGCGGACCAGCTTCAGTTGGAAGCAACCCTTGGAAGGAATGATGATGCGGTCCCCGCGGGCGAGCTGCGGATCTACCGGCAGGCCGCCGGTGCCGTCGCTGCCTTCCACGCCGCCCAGAACCGGGCTGAGGTCGATGCGGGCATAGCGATTACCACGTACCAGGTAGACGGCATCGAGCGCCGCATCCGGGCGCAATCCGCCTGCGGCACGAATGGCCGTTGCCAGCGATCGGCCATTGTTGAAATCACCTAGCGCCGGGTTGGCAACGGTCGTTGCGCGCGCATCAGCGGAACGGTCGCCTGCGATGATCACACCCGGCTCGAACACCGCGCCTTCGACCGACACCGCAACCCCGGCGCGCTCGGTGGCAACAAGGCGGATGTTGTTGACGATGTCGCGGATCAGACCGGTCGCGACGAGCTTGCTGCGCACTTCATCCGAAACATCGGCGCTGCTGCGTCCAGCCGCGAGGACCGGGCCGATCCCGTTTATGGTCAGGCTGCCATTCGCCGCGATCACGTAATCGTGCGAAAGAACATCCCGGTCGCCGCTGACATCGAGCCGCAGGCGGTCGCCGGGGCCCAGAACATCGGGAAGCGCGGCGAGATCCTCGGCGGGCTCCGCCGTCAGCGGGCCGAGCGCAGCTGGCAGCTGCGGGGTCAGGCAGCGATCCGTGCCAAGGGTTTCCTGCAGGCGCTGGGTGGGCTGATATTGGGCACCGGACACATTGCGGGGCGTCGGCATGGTCGCGCACCCGCTGGTCAGGGCCAGCGCCAGCATCGCGGCAATCCGCGGCGAACGCGTCGTGCGGGTGAGTGAGGGACAGGGCAACAGGGGCATGGATGTCTCCGGGGGTTTGCCCCAACATGGCAATCCCTGTGCCAGTTCCCTGAATCTGCCGGAAATCCGTTACTTCGCCCAAAAGCGCGCCAATTCCCGTTTTGCAATTGTACTCCGTTCGCATTTTGCGAGAGCTTGGAGTTGCATTTTGCGAAGAATCAAAGTCGCAAAATGCGAACGAAGTAATAAGGATAAGTCCCTATGGCTTTGTTTACACCTTTCGAGACTTGGCACGCATCCTGCTTTCTAACGCCGGAAACCTTCAAACCCTGGTACCGTCCATGACACGCAAGCGCATCCTTATCGTCGAAGACATTCCTGCCCTGGCTTTGATGTACGCTGGTCACCTCGAGAAGGCCGGCTATGAAGCGGTCGTGGTCGATACCGGCGCTGCGGTCCTGCGCGCGCTGGCAAACGGAGAGTCCTTCAGCGCCCTGCTGCTCGATCTCCAACTGCCCGATATCGATGGTCTGGAACTCCTGCGCAGCAACGTCGATCTGCTTGCGAAACAACCCGTGATCGTGGTGACCGCAGACGGTTCGCTTTCTCGCGCAATCGAGGCCATGCGGCTTGGCGCCTATGACTTTCTGGTCAAGCCGCTTGCCGCCAAGCGCCTGCTTGCGGTTGTCGCCAGCGCGATCGAGGCCGGGCCGACGATTGTCAGCCCCGTTCCTGCCCAATCCGCAGATCCCCGGCTGCCCGTTGCCACCCCGGGCGGCTTCGTCGGCAGTTCGGGCGTCATGCGCGAGATCTATCGGCAGATCAGCTGCATCGCCCGCAGCCGCGCAACAGTGCTGATCACGGGCGAGAGCGGGACCGGCAAGGAAGTTTGCGCCGATACCATACACCGCGAATCCGGGCGCAGCGGCGGGGCGTTCATTGCCATCAACTGCGGCGCGATCCCTGAGAACCTGCTCGAATCCGAACTGTTCGGCCATGTGAAGGGCTCGTTCACCGGCGCGGTCAGTGATCGGATCGGTGCGGTGCAGGCCGCGCACAAGGGCACGCTGTTCCTTGACGAAGTGTGCGAAATGGCGCTGCCGCTGCAAGTGAAACTGCTGCGTTTCCTGCAGACCGGCACGGTCCAGCGGGTCGGCACCAGCCGGGTGGATGAAGTGGACGTGCGCATCGTTTGCGCCACGAACCGCGATCCGCTGCGCGAAGTCGCCGAAGGGCGTTTCCGCGAGGATCTCTATTATCGTCTCGCGGTGGTGCCGGTCCACATGCCCCCCCTGCGCGATCGCGGCAACGATATCGCCGAATTGGCCGAGACATTCCTCCAGCGGTTCTCGCGCGAGGAAGGCAAGCGCTTCGGGCCGCTTGGCCCGGCGCAACTGGCCGCGCTCAAGGCTTATCGCTGGCCGGGCAACGTGCGCGAAATGCAGAACGTCCTGCGGCGGGCGGCTGTGCTCTGGGATGGCCCGGACCTGCCCCTTTCGGCGCTTCCGTCAGAACCGGGCGCCGCGCCGGCGCAGCTTGCTGCTCCGCCCTTGCCCATGGAGACCGCGCAGGGCGCTCCCACGCCGCATCCGGACCTTGCCGCCGCCTTTCGCGGCATGACGCTCGACGAGATCGAGCGGCTTGTGATCACCCGCGCGATCGAGGATGCCGCCGGCAGCTTGCCGACAGCCGCCAGGATGCTGGGGGTGAGCGCATCGACCCTCTATCGCAAGCGCGAGAGGTGGGCGTCGGCTGGCGAGGCTGCATGACCCTCGCCGCGGGCGAACGCTCGATCAGCAAGGTGCAATGGGCCCGCGACGGGTTCATTGCCGCGATTTCGCTGTTCGAGGCAAAGTTCGTCCTTCCGCATCCCGAAGCGCTGACTGTCATGCTCGTGCCGTCGATCATGCTGGCGGCGGTGTTTGCGCTCGAATGGCCGAGGCAGTGGCAGCAACTTCCGCGCATGCTGCTCGCTTCGTTCTTCGGCCTTGTGCTTGGCGGCGTTCCATTGCCTGTCGCGGCTGTTGCGGCGGCTCTGGCCGGTTTGCAGGCCGTGCTGGGAGGCCGCGCGCTCAAGTACCTTGCGCCGGACGGTCTTGATCTGACCCGGACAGATGCCGTGCTCAAGCTTGGCATCGTGGCCATCCTGATCGCGCCTCTGTTCAGTGCGATCTTCACCGTGTTCGCGCTGTCGGTAGGGGGAGGCAATCCGGTGTCTGCCACCATCAGCCCGCCTTCCAACCTTTCCTTGCACCTTGCGGCCGCCCATGCCTTCCGCTGGGTCCTGCCCAATGCCATCGGCATCATCATCGCCACGCCGATCTTCCTCGGGCTGCTGAGGCGGCGGTCGTTTCAATTACCAGATCTGATCACGCGCCGGCGGATTGCGGGTTACGCCGGTGTCAGCGCGCTCACTGCTCTGGTCTTTCTGAGCGAAGGGCGCAGCTACATCTTCTTTGTCTGTCCCGCGCTGGTCTGGGTCAGCGTCTCGATGGGCATCCGGGATACCGCAGCTGCCCATCTGCTTTCGATCCTGATCGCCACAGTGGCGGTGGTGACCGGCAATGGCCCGGCCGACGTTCTGGCGATTGCGCCCGAGGGGCGCTATCTTTTCATCGAGACGGCCTATCTGTGCTGCTACTGCTGTCTCCTGCCGATTGCGGCCTCGATGGAGGCGCGCCGCCGTTTGGAGCACGAGCTGGCGCAGACACTCGCCTTCACCTCCGAGATCCTCCAGAACATGCAGGACGTCGTGTTTCGCACGGACGCGAAGGGGCGCTGGACGTTCCTCAACCCGGCATGGGAAACGATGACCGGCTTCCCGGTGGCCGAGACTCTGCAGGGATCAGGTCCGGCTGTGCTCGACCTTCGCGATATCGTTGCCGAACTGCTGCGGGAGCCGCAGCTCCACGGCGGTGACGGAGATGAGGTGCGCACGCATCGCAGCTTCGTGCGGCGCGATGGCGAGGTGCGCGAGGCCGACATCAGCTTCCGCAAGATCAACACGCCGGGCGGCAGGTTCGAAGGCTTTGCGGGCAGCATTCGCGATGTATCGGATCAGCAGCGCTACGTCGTTGCGCTGGAGGCCAGCGAACAGCGGTTCCGCCAGCTATGCGACACATCGCCGATCGGTATTCTGCGCTGCGATCGCCACGGCCAGATCACATATGTCAACCAGCGCATCGAACTGCTGGTCATGGCACCGGCCGCATCGATCATCGGCAAGCCGTGGGTCGAAGTCCTCGGGCTCGACCAGACGCAGGCGAGCGAACAGATCAATCGCTCGCTGATGACCCCGGGCGCCGTGTTCGAGAAGGAGATCAACTACGTCGACCGGGCAGGGCTCCGGCGATGGCTGACTTTTACTGCGACGGGGGAGTTCGAGAACGGTTCTCGGCTCAGCGGTTACATTGCTGCGGTGACGGATGTGACCCAGCGCAAGACGAGCGATCTTGAACTGGCCAATCGCACCCGCGAGCTGCGCCTCGTGACCGAGAACATCAACGACATGGTGTTCCGCATCGGGCTGGACGGCCAGTGCCTCTACGCGACGCCGTCGGTGCTTCAGGTGCTCGGCTACGATCCCACCGTGTTCGTTGGCATGCCGGCGCTGATCCGCATCCACCCCGATGATATCGATCATGTCCGCGGCGGGTTTGACCAACTCCTTGAAGGGAAGGTCGACAATCTCAGAGTAGCCTACCGGGTCTGGCACGCATCAAAGGACATGGGATGCCGCTGGCTTGAAGCCGATTGCCGGCTGCTGCGAAACCAGAAGGGCAAGCCGCATGAGATCGTCGCCTCGGTGCGCGATATCACCTCGCGCAAGTTGCTCGAAAACGATCTCATCGAAGCTCGCCACCGCGCCGAACAGGCCGCCGCGGCGAAGAGCGCGTTTCTGGCCAACCTCAGCCATGAGATCCGCACGCCGATGAACGGCGTGATCGGCCTCTCGGAACTCCTGCTGGATCATCCGCTGGACGAGACCAGCCGCAACTATGCCCGGCTGATCTCCGAATCCGGCGCGACCATGATGAAGTTGCTCAACGACATTCTGGACATTGCCAAGATCGATTCCGGGCGGCTGCAATTGTCGGTCGAGCCGTTCGACCTGCACGATTGCCTTGCAGATTGCATGAGTCTGATGACCGCCAGTGCGGTCGGCAAGCGGCTGGCGCTGGATCTCGATATCGCCCCCGACGTACCGCGCTGCATCATCGGTGATAGCCTGCGGCTGCGCCAGATCCTCGCCAACCTGATCGGCAATGCGGTCAAGTTCACCGCGGCGGGGCAAGTTCGGCTCTCGGCCAGAACTGAAGGGGACGAACTGGTTATCGTTGTCGATGATACCGGGATCGGTATCTCGGCAGCAGCGCAGGACAAGGTTTTCGAGGACTTCGTCCAGGCAGAGGAGAACACTACCAGCGGATATGGCGGCACCGGGCTTGGTCTGCCGATCTCGCGCCGGATTGCGGAGGCCATGGGCGGCACCCTGACGCTGAGCAGCACGCCGGGCGTTGGCACGTCGCTGGTGCTGCGGTTCAAGCCTGACCTGCCGGATGCGGCGGCCGTTGCCACCCGTTCGCCGGCCCCGCCGCCAGTCTTGCCAGCGCTGCCGCCAATGCGCCTGCTGGTGGCCGAAGATGGCCGCACCAATCAGATGATCGTGACCGCCATGCTGGAGAAGCTGGGCCACCATGTCGAGCTGGCGCAGAATGGCGAGGAGGCGATTTCAAAAGTCCACAAGGCGGTGGACGCGAAACGGCAGTTCGATGCGGTGCTCATGGATATCCAGATGCCGGGGATGGACGGCATGACCGCCACCCGCTTGCTGCGGGAAAGCGGGATCACAGCAGACATGCTCCCGATCATCGCGCTGACAGCGAACGGCTTTCAGGAAAGTGTCGACGCCTGCCTCGCCGCTGGCATGCAAGGGCACCTCGTCAAACCCGTACGCAGCGCGGAAATCGCTGCCGAACTGGCGAAGGTTGCGCATCCTTAGGCGATCATGCCCTTGGCTGAACGCTGAGGATGAGGTGCTGAGTATCTGAAATAGTTGGTCGGGACGAGAGGATTCGAACCTCCGACCCCCACACCCCCAGTGTGATGCGCTACCAGGCTGCGCTACGTCCCGACCGGAAGGCGCGCCTATAGGCAGGGCTTTGCGGGAGCGCAAGGCTTCTTGATCGCCGATTTCAGTGCAGGCTGCGATTGGGCCCGGCGGCGCCCGCGCAAAGTTGCCTAAGCTTAGCCAAACTGCTAGCGCGCCACCCCATACTGGCTCGACATGCCAGACCCGCCCTAGCGAAAGTTTCCGTGCCCGCCATGACTGGTCCTGCCCTTCTTTCCCTTCTTGCCGCTGCTGCCCCGGCTGCCACTGCGGCCGAACCGCCGGCTTACCTGCAGTTCCTGCCGCTCGTCGCGATGGCGGGTATCTTCTACTTCCTGATCCTGCGGCCGCAGATGCGCCGGCAGAAGGAGCAGCAGGTGAAGATCGCCGGTCTCAAGAAGGGCGATCAGGTGGTGACCGCAGGCGGCCTCATCGCCAAGGTCATCAAGGTCGAGGATCAGACCGTGGATCTCGAACTCGGCCCCAACGTCCGCGTGCGCGCGGTGCGGGCCACGCTCGGCGATGTGCTGCCGCCTGCCGGATCGGCGCCCGCCAACGATTGATGCTGCGGCCCGCGTCCATGGCCGTGTGGATGCCTGAGGCCCCCTTCAGGAAGACTGCTCGAAATGCTTGAATTTCCCCGCTGGAAGGTGATCTGGCTCTGGGTGATAACGCTGGTGGCCGCGGCTGCCGCGATCCCGTCGATTACCGCGACCATGGGTATCCCGCTCCCCGCCGGCATCTATGCGCCCAAGGTCAACCTCGGCCTCGACCTTGCGGGCGGCAGCCATATCCTGCTCGAAGCAGATCCCAGCCAGGTGCGCCAGCAGCGCATCGAGGGCATGGATGAATCGGTCCGCAACAAGCTCAAGCAGGCGAACCCGGATATCCGCATCAGCGATATATCCAACCGCGACGGCGCGCTGACGTTCCTTGTCGAGGATCCGGCCAAGGTTGATGCGGTACGCGAGGCGATCCTGCCGCTGACCAACGGCGCGGGCCTGACCGGCGCGCGCGACTGGACGATCAACGTCGTCGACGGCAACCGCTTCGTGCTCACGCCGACGCAGGAAGGCATCGATCTGGCGGTGGCGCAGGCGATGGAAACCGCAGTCGAAGTCGTGCGCAAGCGCATCGACGCGCTGGGCACGCGCGAGCCGACGATCATCCGTTCGGGCAGCAACCGCATCGTGGTGCAGGTGCCGGGTCTGCAGGATCCTCAGGCGCTCAAGAACCTGCTGGGCCAGACCGCCAAGCTCGAGTTCAAGCTGGTCGATACGACTGCGTTGCAGAGCGATATCCAGCGCGGCATCGCGCCTCCGGGCAGCGAGATCGTGCCTTATGCCACGGTCAAGGAAGGCGGGCCGGTCGGATCGATCGCGGTCAAGCGCCTTGGCGGCATTCGCGGCGACCAGCTGACCAATGCTCAGGTCACCAACAACCAGCAGACCAACGAGCCGCAGGTGGCGATCACCTTCAACACCGAAGGCGGCGCGCGGTTTGCCAAGCTGACGACGCAGAACGTCAACAAGCCGTTCGCGATCATCCTTGATGGCAAGGTGCTTTCGGCGCCCAACATCAACGAGCCGATTCTGGGCGGCAGTGCGGTCATCTCAGGCAACTTCACGTCGCAAGCGGCGAGCAATCTCGCGATCTCGCTGCGGTCTGGCGCGCTGCCGGTTGACCTCAAGGTGGTCGAAGAACGCACCGTCGGGCCGGACCTTGGCGCGGATTCGATCCGCAAGGGCATGATCGCGATGGCTATCGGCACGCTGGCGCTCGTGGCGTTCATCCTTGCCGTCTATGGCCGCTTCGGCATGTACGCCTGCATCGCGCTGGTGTTCAACGTGCTGATGATCCTCGGCATCATGGCGCTGATCGGCACAACACTGACACTGCCGGGCATCGCGGGCTTCGTCCTGACAATCGGTGCCGCGGTCGATGCCAACGTGCTCATCAACGAGCGCATCCGCGAGGAACGGCACCGCGGCCGCCGCGTGTTCCAGGCGGTCGAGATGGGCTACAAGGAAGCCAGCCGCGCGATCTTCGACGCCAATATAACCAACGTGATCGCGGCCATGTCGATGGCGGCGTTCGGCTCCGGCCCGGTGCGCGGTTTCGCCATCGTGCTTCTCATCGGTATCGCGACCTCGGTGTTCACCGCGGTGACCATGACCCGCATGTGGGTCGCCCAGTGGCTGCGCAAGGCGCGGCCCACCGAAATCGCGCTCTAAGGAACCGGCACAATGAAGCTCCTCAAGCTCGTTCCCGACAACACGAACATCAAGTTCCTGCGCTGGCGCGCGCCGTTCTACGTCATCAGCCTGCTGCTGATGGCGGCGAGCCTCGGCCTCGTGTTCACCAAGGGCCTCAACCTTGGCGTCGATTTCATCGGCGGGCAGATGATCCGCGTCACCTTCACCCAGAGCGCGGAAGCGCCGGTCGGGCCGCTGCGCGGCGAGATCGAGGCGCTGGGCTATGGCGAGCCGATCATCCAGCGCTACGGCAAGCCCAACGAGATCTCGATCCGCATGAAGCTGCCGGCGGGCGCGGACCACGACAGCGGGCTTTCGGACAAGATGGCCCGGACGATCACTGCCGATATCAAGGCCAAGCATGCCGATGCGCGCGTCGACGGCGTGGATTCGGTTTCTGGCAAGGTCTCGGGCGAGCTGTGGCACAGCGCCGTGCTCTCGCTCGGCCTCGCAGCGCTGGCGGTGGCGGCCTATATCTGGCTGCGGTTCGAATGGCAGTTCGGCGTGGGCGCGCTGTTCAGCCTCGTGCATGACGTGACGCTGACACTGGGCCTGTTCGCGGTGACGCAGCTCGAATTCGACCTGACGATCGTGGCGGCGTTGCTGACGCTGATCGGGTACTCGCTCAACGATACGATCGTGGTCTACGACCGCATCCGCGAGAACCTGAAGAAGTATCGCAAGATGCCGATGCCTGAGCTGCTCGACCTTTCGGTGAACGAAACGCTGCACCGCACACTGGCGACCTCGCTTTCGATGCTGATTACGCTGACAGCGCTGCTGCTGCTGGGGCCCGGGGTGATCTTCGGCTTCACCGCGGCGATCACGCTGGGCATTTTCGTCGGAACCTACAGCTCGATCTACATGGCCGCGCCGATCCTGATCTGGCTCAAGGTCACGTCGAAGAGCTTCGTGCCGACCGAAAGCGCGCTCGACAAGCAGGAACGGATGGCGCGCGAGGGGGCCTAGGCCCACCCCCGGCCCCTCCCGCAAGCGGGAGGGGAGTTACCGGGCTGAGGCCGCCTTCTCGTAAATCGCCGCAAGCGCTGCGGCGTTCGCGTCCCAGCTGAAGCGGGCGGCGGTAGCGGCCGTGTCTGCCTGTGCCGGAGGCGCGGCCAACAGATCGGTGATCGCGGCTGCAATGGCGGCGGGTGTGCGTTCGGCGAGGCGGCCAGCGGCAGGGCGGTCCACCACTTCGGGCGCGCCGCCCACCGGCGGGATTACGAGCGGCGCGCCGCAGGCGAGCGCTTCGATCCATGCGTTGGCGAGACCTTCGCGCTCCGAAGGCAGAACCATGACATTGGCAGCTGCGAGCAGCACCGGCAGCACATCGTGGCTGACGGAGCCGAGGAAATGCACGCGGCTGGCGACACCATGGGCGGCAGCGCGGGCGCGCAGGGCAGCTTCATCGGCGCCGGTGCCCGCCAGCGCAAGGTGGATATCGCCTGGCAGGCTGGTGAGCGCTTCGATGGCGAGGGCCTGCCCCTTGATCGCGATCAGCGCGCCGACGCAGACGGCGAGGCGGTCAGCAGGGCGCAGCGGGAGCGCGGGAAGCTTGCTCGCAAGCTGATCGCGGGCCTCGCGCCGCGCCAGCGGTTGGAAGCGCGCGTGATCGAGGCCGGTGTAGTGGACGGTAATCCCGCACGGTGGAGTAAGGCCGAGGCCCTCCATATCCCGCGCCAGTGCACCGGACACGGAGAGGACAGCTGCCGCGCTGTGGGCAGCGCGGCGCATCTGGGCAAGGGCGGGCGGGCGCTCGCCCCATAGGTGGATGTCGGAGCCGCGTGCCTTGATGGCGTGTGGCAGGCCGAGTGCTGCGGCGACGTTCGCGGCGGCGGGGCCATCGGGATAGAAAAACTGTGCGTCGACCAGATCGAACGGCGCTTCGGCATGGAGCCTGCGTGCCAGCGGCAGCACCGCGCGGGTGATCGCCCACGGATTGAAGCGACCGGAAAGGCCCGGAATGAGCAGGAATCGCGGATGATGGATGGTAACCGTACCGCCGGTTTCGATCGCCGGGACCGCCGCGAGCGCCTTGTAACGGCCCATCGCGCTGAACGGGGCGGGCGGCAGGCCGATCGGGTTGATGACGGTGACGTCCCAATCCCCGCGCGCCGCCAGCGCCTCCATCTGGCGCGCTACAAAGCGGCCGAAGCCGGGTCTGCCGGGTGCAGGATAAAGCGTCGAAATCGACAGCAGGCGGCGCTTCACCGGCAATTCGCGGATTGTCAGAGCGAGCGGACGAGCAGTTCGGCGACGCCGATCCAGGCCGGGTGATCGATCACCACCTGCCGCTGGCCGACACCGGGCGGGAGCAGAGCGACGCGGTCTCCATCGCGATCGATCATGCGGCCGAAGGCGAAGCGGCCGCCGGGGCGGGGGGCCAGCACATCGCGGTTGAGCGCGCGGCCGAAATCATCCGGACCAACCTGTCGCAGCCAGACCTGATCGCCGGCGCGGTATTCACCCGCGCTCGCTTCCACCGTCATCACGACAAGCCGTGCAGAGCCCGGGCCGACCGGGAACACCGCGGACATTGGCTTGGTCAAGGCTTCCGCGCCGGTCACGGCGAGCCGTGCAATGATCTGCGGTTCGCTGTCGACCTCAGCCTTCACCAGCAATTGCGGATCGACATCTAGCGCAGCGGCGATGCGGTTCATCCAGCCGAGGGAGAGCGAACGCATGCCCGTTTCGAGACGGCCAATTGTTTGTGCCGTCGTCGGCGGCGCACAGCGCGCAGCGACATCGGCCAAGGTGAGGCCCTTTTGACGGCGGATATCGCGGATGCGGTTAATCATGTCGGGGGCACTCTTAGTGGCCACTTGCGTACTTTTACAGCTTTTGTGCGCTGCGGCAAGTTTTGTGCTTTCCTACACGCGATCCTCTACGGCAATAGCGAAATTGTTCCTGATTTGTTTCTAGTGGAGGGTGCCATGGCGCAGTTTCTGGTCGAGCGCGAATTGACTGAGGAAGGACCGCGGCGGGTTGACGGAATGCGGCCGGGCGCGGGGCGGGGAGCAGTGCGCAGCGTCAAGGTGAACCTCGCCGAATCGCCACTCACATGGCTGCACGCACGCGGGCATCTCAATGATCGGCAGTTCGGCGCCGGGGAGCGGCTGCGTGCAGACTGGGAGCGCGCCGAACTCGCGCCTTCGGTGACGATGCGCTGGGATCCGGTGCGCATTGCCGGGGGCGAGCAGGGGCTGACGGCGGGCGAGCGGCAACTTGCGGCAAAGCGGCGGTTTGACGGGGCAATCGCGGCGGCGGGTCCGGGGCTATCCGACATCCTCTGGCGCGTGGTTTGCGCGGGCGAGGGTGTGCCAGCGGCAGAGAAGGCGTTGGCCTGGCCGGCCCGCAGCGGCAAGCTGGTGCTCGAACTGGCGCTTGACCGGGTCGCGGGCTTTTACGGCATGGCGTGAGGATTTCCCCCACATGACCCGAGGACCGGGTTGCCTCCCGGTACGGGGATATGCGAGCGGTTGGGCTATCCGAATTGCGGGAGCCTAATCCATGGAAAGACGTGAATTTCTGGCCGGTGCGGCCACCGCGGCGCTCAGCACCTGGCTGCCGGCGAAGGCCTTTGCGGCGGGGGCTGCCGCGCCGGGCGATGCGGCCTTTGCCGCGCTGGCCGACAAGCTGTTTTACGACAACCTGCTGGTCACGCCGCAGCATGCCACCGGGCTCGGGCTCGATACCGGCGTGCGCGCTGCGCTGCGGTC
This sequence comes from Novosphingobium sediminis, assembly GCF_007991615.1. Lineage (GTDB taxonomy): Bacteria > Pseudomonadota > Alphaproteobacteria > Sphingomonadales > Sphingomonadaceae > Novosphingobium > Novosphingobium sediminis. The sequence goes on from NZ_BJYR01000016.1 coordinate 138,875, forward strand.
GCGGCTCGATGACAAGAGCGAGGCGGGACGGGCTGCGGTTCAGGCGTTCGACCGCGCGGGCCTTGCCGCGATGCGCGGAGTCGATCCGGCCGCGTTGAGCCCGGCCGTGCAGCGCCAGCGTGAGCTCCTGACCTACATGTTCGAGCGGCGGCTGGCGGGTGTGCCCTTCGGCATCGAAGGCGTGCAGCAGCCCTATCCGATCACGCAGCAGCAGGGCGTCTACTTCGAAGTGCCGGACATGCTCGATAGCCAGCATCCGGTGGAGACGGCGGCTGATGCCGAAGCCTATCTGGCGCGCCTCAAGGCCTTTGCCTTTGCCCTCGACGAGGACAGCGCGGGGCAGAAGCGGCTGGCGGCACGCGGGCTGATTGCGCCGCGCTGGTCGCTCGATCTGACGCTCGGGCAGCTTGCCAAGTTGCGCGCGCCCGCGCCTGAGGCGAGCTCGCTGGTGCTGTCGCTGTCGCGGCGGACCACGGCCAAGGGCATCGCCGGCGATTGGGCGGGGCAGGCGGCGAAGATCGTCAAGGACGCAGTCTATCCCGCGCTCGACCGGCAGATCGCCCTGGTGGGCGCGCTGCGGGCCAAGACCCCGGCAGGCGACGGCGCGTGGCGCGTGCGCGGCGGCGATGCGATCTATGCAGCAGCTCTGGCCGAGGCGACGACGACCAAGCTGAGCCCGGAAGAAGTCCATAAGATCGGACTCGAGCAGGTCGCCGACATCACCGGCAAACTCGATGCGATCCTCAAGGCGGCGGGCTATACCAAGGGCAGTGTGGGCGAGCGGCTGACGGCGCTCAACCATGCGCCGGACCAGCTCTATCCTGATACCGATGCGGGGCGAAGCGATCTCATCGCCTCGCTCAATGCCGGGATTGCGGCAATGGCGAAGAAGCTGCCGCAGGCGTTTTCGAACTTCCCGAGCGAGCCGCTGGAAATCCGCCGCGTGCCTGTGGAGATCCAGGACGGGGCCTCGAACGGCTATTACTACAGCGCCAGCCTCGATGGTTCGCGCCCGGCGATCTACTGGATCAACCTCAAGTCTGTGGGCGACTGGCCGCGCTATTCGCTGCCTTCGCTGACCTATCACGAGGGCATTCCGGGGCATCACCTGCAGGGCGGCTATGCGCAGAAGGGCGGCGCGCTGCCGCTCTACCTGAAGGACTTCTTCCTATCGGCGCATGGTGAGGGCTGGGCGCTCTATGCCGAGCAGCTGGCGGATGAACTGGGCGGCTACACACCGCTGGAGCGCGCGGGGTATCTCCAGTCGTTCCTGTTCCGCGCGGCGCGGCTGGTGGTCGATACCGGCATCCACCACTACCGCTGGAGCCGCGAGAAGGCGACTGCCTACATGGTCGCGACGACGGGCTTCGCGCAGCCGCGCAGCCAGCGCGAAGTGGAGCGCTATTGCGTGCTGATCGGGCAGGCGTGCAGCTATAAGATTGGCCACACGGCATGGGTGAAGGCCCGGACCAAGGCACAGGCCGCGCTGGGCGACAAGTTCAGCCTGCCGTGGTTCCATGGGATACTGGAGGAAGGCACGATGCCGCTGTTCATGCTGGAGAAGCGGATCGAGGAGCGGACGGCGGAGCGGCTGGCTGGGGGGTGAGGGGAGGTGTTCGCGTCTGACCTTGGTGGTTAGCGGCGATTGCAGATGACTGGAACGGCGCTACAAATCAGCGATGCTTTGGAACATCATAGACAGACGAACGCGCCCTTACCGCTGGCGGGAAGTGAATGCGATCGTGGAGGCGGTGGAACACGACAACAGCTGCGTCGACGCCGATCAAGCTCCTGAAAGCGATCCATCACTGACAGTCGATTACGAGGCGCTTGAGGCTGTTTCGGTCCAGGAGGCAGTAGCATGGGCAAACGAGAAACTATGCCCCGTGACCCTCTATCTTTACGATCTTGGTGGCGGGTTCGCGACAAGCGAACACTTCGATTTAGTCGAAAAGCGCTTTCCCGCAGACGGCCACAAGGACGGGGGCTGAACGTACACAACTAGGCGTTAGCGGACTGCCTCGCTTCGTCATTGCGAGCGTAGCGAAGCAATTCATGGCGGTTCTGAGCGGCTCTGGATTGCTTCGCTACGCTCGCAATGGCGAACGGGGGGATCTGGCGATTGCTGTCCTTCCGGCAGCGCCCAACACTCTCACCCCTCCACCATCTCCGCCAGTTCCAGCCAGCGTTCTTCCGCTGCGTCCTTTTCGGCGCGGGACTTGTCCAGCGAGGCGGTGAGGGCGGCGAAGCGGGCGGGGTTCTTGGTGTAGAGGTCCGGATCCGCCAGCGCGGCTTCGTCGCGGGCCATTTGCGCTTCGAGTTCGGCGATGCGGTCGGGCAGCAGTTCGTAGTCCCGCTGGTCCTTGTAGGAGAGCTTTGCCTTCTTGGGCGGAGGCGGCGGGGGCGGAGTTGCCGCCTTGTCTGCGGTTTCGGTCCGCGCAACCGGCTTGCCGGCGAGGCGTGCCTTGCGCTGCTTTTCCCAGTCGGCGTAGCCGCCGGCGACCACATCGACCTTGCCCGAACCATCCATGCCGAGCGTGATCGTGACGGTGCGATCAAGGAAATCGCGGTCGTGGCTGACGATTAGGACGGTGCCGTCGTAGTCCGAAATCACTTCCTGCAGGAGGTCCAGCGTTTCGAGATCGAGGTCGTTGGTCGGCTCGTCGAGTACGAGGAGGCTGGAGGGGCGGGCGAATTCGCGCGCGAGGAGGAGCCGCGAGCGTTCGCCGCCGGAGAGCGTGCCGACACGCGCTTCGACCATGCCGGGATCGAACAGGAATTCCTTGAGGTAGCCGTGGATGTGCTTGCGCACGCCCTGCACGTCGATCCAGTCGCTGCCTTCGGCGAGGACATCGCGGATGCGCTTTTCGGGCGCCATCAGGCTGCGCTGCTGGTCGATGATAACGGGGGTGAGCGTTTTCGCCAGCGTGACGGTGCCGCTGTCGGGCTCCAGTTCGCCGGTGAGGAGCTTGAGGAGCGTCGTCTTGCCCGCGCCGTTCGCGCCGACGAGGCCGATGCGGTCCTTGCGCATGATGCGCAGGGAGAAGTCCTTGACGATCACGCGTTCGCCGAAGCGCTTGGTGATCTTGTCTGCCACAATGACCGCCTTGCTCTTCGCATCGTCGCTTCCGAGGCTGATCTTGGCGGTGCCCTGCGGGCTCATCATTGCGGCGCGAGCGGCGCGCATTTCCCAGAGCTTTTCGAGGCGGCCCATGTTGCGCTTGCGCCGCGCGGTGACGCCGCGTTCGAGCCAGTGGGCTTCGATCTTGAGCTTGGCGTCGAGCTTTTCGGCAGCGCGGGCTTCCTCGGCGTAGACTGCTTCCATCCACGCTTCATAGCCGCCGAAGCCAATCTCGCGGCGGCGGATCGCGCCGCGATCCAGCCACAGCGTCGCCTTGGTCAGGCGTTCGAGGAAAGTGCGGTCGTGGCTGATGACGACGAAGGCGCCGTTGTAGCGCTGGACCCACGATTCCAGCCATTCGATCGCGGCGAGATCGAGGTGGTTGGTCGGCTCGTCGAGCAGCAGCAGGTCGGGCTCGCTGGCCAGCGCGCGGGCGAGCGCGGCGCGGCGGCGTTCACCGCCCGAGGCGCTGTCTGCCTTGCGGCTGAGGTCGATGCCGAGTTGCCCGGCGATGGATTCGACTTCGTGGCGCGGCGGGGCGTCCTTGCCCGAAAGGGCGAAGTCCATCAGCGTCTCGTAGCCGGTGAAGAACGGGTCCTGCTCCAGCGTGACGACGCGCGTGCCGGGCTGGACCGAGCGGGTGCCCTTGTCGGCATCCACCGTGCCGGCGATGAGCTTGAGCAAGGTGGTTTTGCCGGCGCCATTGCGGCCGATGAGGGCAAGCCGGTCGCGCGGGCCGATCTGGAGATCGAGGCCCTGAAACAGCCAATGCGTGCCCTGGTTGAGGCCGAGGCCTTCCCAGCTGAGAATTGGTGCTGCTGCCATGATGTTGGCGCGCTTAGCGGTGCGGCGCGGCGAGGTCCAGTATCAGCTTGGCACCCGTGCGCCTGATCTGCCATAGAGTGGAGCAGGGGAGCGGCAATGGGGGGACCAAACCTGGCCGCGCGTTCACAAGCTATTCAAAGGCCTCAGGCTATGGCGCTGCGCATCATGCGTTGGACTTCATCAGTTTTCGCCCTCTGCCTTCTCGTTTCGTTTGCCCCCGCGGCCGATGCGCAGCAGCGCCGTGCCGATGAGCAGCGCGAGGCGCGGCTTGATTTGCGCAACGGCAACGTCCGTTCGCTGCGCGAGATCGAAGCGCGCGTGCTGCCGATGAAGCGCGGCATGCAGTACCTTGGCCCCGAATACGATCCGACTGCGATGGCCTATCGCCTGAAGTTCATTCAGGACGGGCGCGTCGTGTTCGTCGATGTTGATGCGCGGACCGGGCAGATACTTGGCGAATCGCACTGATTCCCCCAGCCTTGCGCGCAGCAGAACGGCCCGTTCCTTGACCGTTCAGGTTTGTCGCTCCATCACTCGGGGCGAATAGTGGTCCCGCCCGCAGCGGGCGCAGCAAGGGGCAAGCGATGCGCATTCTGATCGTCGAGGACGAACCCACCCTCGGCAAGCAGCTCAAGTCCACGCTCGAAGCCAATGGCTATGCGGTCGATCTTTCGGTCGACGGCGAGGACGGGCACTTCATGGGCTCGACCGAAGATTACGACGCGGTGATCCTCGACCTCGGCCTGCCGGAGATCGACGGGCTGACGGTGCTGGGCATGTGGCGCAAGGAGGGGCGCAAGTTCCCGGTGCTGGTGCTGACCGCGCGCGACAGCTGGTCGGACAAAGTGGCAGGCCTCGATGCCGGAGCCGATGATTATCTGGCAAAGCCGTTCCAGAGCGAGGAACTGATCGCCCGCCTACGCGCGCTGATCCGCCGCGCTTCGGGCAATTCCTCGTCCGAACTGATCGCGGGCGGTGTGCGGCTGGATACGCGTTCGGGCCGCGTGACGCTGGATGGCGAGCCGGTGAAGCTCACCGCGCAGGAATACAAGCTGCTCTCCTACCTGCTTCACCACAAGGGCAAGGTGGTCAGCCGCACCGAGCTGATCGAGCATATCTACGATCAGGATTTTGACCGCGATTCCAACACGATCGAAGTGTTCGTCACGCGCATCCGCAAGAAGCTGGGGCCTGATGTGATCACCACGATCCGCGGGCTCGGCTACAGCCTCGACGATCCGGCGCACGGCGGGCGCGGCTGAGCGGGCACGGCTGAGCGGGCAGGGTGCACACGGCGTGGAACACAGCGTGATTGCCCCGGGCGAAGCCACTGCCGCAGCGCAGAAGGAAGCGCCGCGCGCCACGGCGCCGCATACGGGCTCGCTCTCGCGGCGCATGCTGCTGATCGCGGTGGCGTGGATTTCGGTGCTGCTGCTGGGCGGCGGCCTTGCGCTCGACCGGACGATGACCGGCCTTGTCACGCGCAATTTCGATGACCAGCTGGGCTACATGTTGACCGCCATGGTCGGCTCGGCAGAACTTGGGCCGGACGGCGAAGTTTTCTTCAACCGCGCGCTGGGGGACCAGCGGTTCCTCGAGCCCAACAGCGGACTTTACTGGCAGATCAGCGGCAAGGGACACGAGGATTTCCCCTCGCGCTCGCTGTGGGACCGCACGCTGAAGCTGAAGGGTGACCACTTCGACGGCAATCCGCACGTCTATGACAGCGAGCAGTTCGGCGACGAGCGGCTGCGGATCATCGAACGTTCGGTGATCCTGCCGGGGAGCCCGATCAAATGGCAGTTCGCGGTGGCCGCCAGCCGCAGCGACCTCGATGCACAGATCCGGCGAATCCGGGCGATCCTGATCTGGTCTTTCGTAGTGCTTGCTCTGGGCCTGATCGCGATGGCAGCGATGCAGACGTACTACGGCCTTGGCCCATTGCGCCGCGTGCGCCGTGCGATTGCCGACATGCGCGAAGGGCAGGCGCGGCGGGTGGACGAGCCGCTGCCGCTCGAAGTCCAGCCGCTGGTGGAGGAAATCAACCTCCTGCTCGAGCATTCCGAGCGGCAGGCCGAAGAAGCGCGCACCCATGCCGGCAATCTGGCCCATGCGCTCAAGACGCCGCTGACAGTGGTGATGAACGCCGCGACTGCGAAGGCCGATGACCTATCGGACACGGTGATCCGCGAGGCGGCGGTGATGCGGCGGCAGGTGGACCACCACCTTGCCCGCGCCCGCGCCGTGGGTCGCCGCGCGACGGGGCTTGCGCGCGCCAGCGTGGGCGAAAGCGCCGAGGCGGTGGAGCGCGCGGTCGTGCGGCTCTATCCCAATGTGCGCTTCGATATGGATGGCAACCGCGAGGCGAGCGTTGCGATCGAGCGGCAGGACCTCGACGAAATCCTCGGCAATCTGATCGAGAACGCGGCCAAGTATGGTGGCGACTCGGTCTTCGTGACGATCGATGCGGTGCCGGATGATCCGAAGACCTGCGAGATCTGGATCGAGGACGACGGCATGGGCATCCCCGCCGAAGCGAAGGACAAGCTCTTTGCGCGCGGTGCCCGGCTCGATACCGGCAAGCCCGGAACAGGGCTGGGTCTCGCCATCGTGCGCGATGTGGCGGAGCTTTACGGCGGGTCGATCACGCTTGGCGAAAGCGAGGATCTCGGCGGGCTTCTCGCGGTGCTCCGGCTGCCGCGTGCGGCCGGCAAGTAGGGTTTGCCTCAGGCCCTTGGATGCGCGCTGCGATAGACGTCGAGCAGCGTGGCGGCGTCCACTTTCGTGTAGATCTGGGTCGAGGACAGGCTGGCGTGGCCGAGCAGTTCCTGCAGGCTGCGGAGGTCAGCGCCGGCGCCGAGGAGATGCGTCGCGAAACTGTGGCGCAGGGCATGAGGCGTGGCGGTGGGCGGCAGGCCTAGCGCGACGCGGGCGCGGGCGACGGCGCGCTGGATCATCGCCTGCGCGAGGGGGCCGCCCTTGGCACCGCGGAACAGGGGGCCGCTGCGTTCGAGCGCAAATGGAACCTTGGCTGCGTAGTCCTCCACCGCCGCTTTCAAGATCGGCAGGATCGGCACGACGCGCTGGCGGCCACCCTTGCCGGTGACGGTGAGCGCATCGCCGAGCGGCAGTACGGCGGCGGTGAGCGAGAGCGCCTCGGCAATGCGCAGGCCTGCACCGTAAAGCAGCAGCAGCACCGCGCGGTCACGCGCGCCGATCCACGGCTCTGCACTGTCGTCCGCGACCATGGCGGCGAGGTTTACCGCATCGTCGGGAGTGACCGGGCGCGGCAGGCCCTTCTTGATCCGGGGGCCGCGCAGGCGCGGCGGCGGGGCTTCACCGGCGCCGGCCTGCGTGCGGGCGAAGGCAAGGAAGGCCTTGAGCGCCGAAAGCTCGCGTGCGGCGGAGACGTTGCCGATGCCGTCTGCGCGGCGGGCTGCCAGCTGGTTGCGAACGTCGCCGACATCGAGCCTCGCCAGCGATGCCCAGTCGAGCGGTGGCGGCAATATCTGAAGAAAGCGCGCGGCTGTCGCTACATAGGCGCGCACCGTGTGCGGCGAGCGGCGGCGGGCTAGCGCGAGGTGCAGGCCCCAGGCTTCGAGTAGATCGGGCGCGCTCACGCCGCGACCAGCCCGGCAGGCACGAGTTCGCCGAGCAGGCCATCGAGCAGCGGCATGCCGGCATCGGTCACGATCAGGCGCTCGCCGTGCTGGGTCAGGAGGCCTTGCGACTGGTAGAACGCACGCTTGGCGGGATCGATCAGGTCCGTCTCGGCTAGGCCGAAGCGCTTGGCGAGGGCGGCAGGCGCGATACCCTCGCCCAGCCGCAGGCCCATCAGGATGGCTTCGGCGGCCTGTTCGCGGATGCCCAGTTCGCGGATCTCGGCGATGCCGTGGTGCTGGGCGGCGACAGCCTTGAGGAAATTCTCGGGCTTGCGGTGGCGCACGGTGGCAAAGCCGCCGCGCCGTCCATGCGCGCCCGGGCCGATGCCGGCATAGTCCTGATAGCGCCAGTAGACGAGGTTGTGACGGCTTTCCTCGCCTGGCCTTGCGTGGTTGCTGATCTCGTATGCGGGGAGCCCGGCGGCGGCGGTGCGCTCGCGGGTGAGGGCAAAGAGATCGCCTGCCATGTCGTCATCGAGCGGGGTGAAGCGGCCTTCGCGCACCAAGGTGGCGAAGCGCGTTCCGGGCTCGATGGTGAGCTGGTACAGCGAAAGGTGGCCGGTGCCGAACGACAGCGCGCGGGCGAGTTCGGCGTCCCACAGTTCGGGCGTGTGTTCGGGGCGGGCGTAGATCAGATCGAAGCTGACGCGGGCGAAATGGCGCTGCGCCACATCCAGCGCGGCGAGGCCCTCTGATGCGTTGTGAAGGCGGCCGAGGAACGCCAGTGCCTTGTCGTCCAGCGCTTGCAGGCCAAGCGAGACGCGGTTGATGCCAGCACCGGCAAGGCTGGCGAAGTTTGCCGCTTCGACCGAGGATGGATTGGCCTCCAGCGTGATCTCGATATCCTCGGCAAAGCGCCAGTGGCGGCTGGCGGCCTCGATCAGCGCGGCGACCAGTGCGGGCGGCATCAATGAGGGCGTGCCGCCGCCGAAGAAGATGGAGCTCAGTTCCTGCCCGCCCGTGGGCGCTGCTTCGTGCGCCATGTCGGCCAGCAGGGCCTGCTGCCATTCGCCTGCATCGATGCCCTCTCGGACATGGCTATTGAAATCGCAGTATGGGCACTTGGCGAGGCAGAACGGCCAGTGGATATAAAGGGCAAAGGCCATAAGCCTTTCCAGCCCGATTCGGGCGGATAAAGTCAAGCACCAATACCTTGGGGAACGCGCATATGCCGGGCATTCGAGCGCTTGCTGTCGTTGCTGCTGCTGCCATGCTTGCTCCGCAAGCCGCTGCGGCGCAGGTCACTGTCACCCCGATCGAGACGGTGGCTTCGCGCCTCCTCGCGGCGCAAAATGCCGAACGGGCACGGCTGGGATTGAAGCCGTTGGTGTGGAGCGCCAAGCTTTCAGACCACGCGAAGAAGTGGGCGCAGACGCTCGCCACATCGGACATGTTCGAACATGCGCCCGTCGGGGCCGATGGCGGGGAGGGTGAGAACCTGTGGACAGGCACCCGGGAGGACTATTCGCCCGAGGAAATGATCGCCTTCTTCATCGACGAGGGGAAACTGTTCAAACGCAACAAGTTTCCCGACGTTTCGACATCCGGGCGATGGGAGGATGTGGGGCACTATACGCAGATCGTGTGGAAGGACACGCGTGAAGTCGGCTGCGCGATCGCCAGCAATCCCCGCAGTGACTTTCTGGTGTGCCGCTACATCCCGGCGGGCAATGTGATCGGCCAGCAGGTCTATGACTACAAGGCGGCTGATCGGCTGGCGAGGGCGGCCTATATGGCTCCGGCCGCTCCCGCAGCCGTCAGTCCGTCAGCGCCGAAGAAACGAGCTTCGAAAAAGCGTCGGCGCGGTGGCTGATCTTGTGCTTTTCAGCAGGGTCCAGTTCAGCGAACGTGCGTGTGTCGCCTGAGGGCACGAACACGGGATCGTAGCCGAAGCCCATCGTGCCGCGCGGGGGCCAAGTGAGCGTGCCGGGAGCGCGGCCTTCGAACACGGCTTCGCGCCCATCGGGCCACGCCAGCGCGAGGACGCAGGCGAACCAGCAATCGCGCGGGGTATCGGGCCCGAGCTGCGCCAGTTTGCCCTCGACCTTTCCCATCGCCATGTACCAGTCCCGCCCCGGACCGCCTTCGAAGGGCGCGGCTTCGGCCCAATCGGCGGTGTAGACACCGGGTGCGCCGCCGAGCGCAGCGACGCAGAGGCCGGAATCATCAGCGAGCGCGGGGAGGCCGGCTGCGCTGGCGGCGGCGTGGGCCTTGATAAGGGCGTTTTCGGCGAAGGTCGTGCCGGTTTCGGCAGGCTCGGGCAGGCCGAGTTCGCCTGCCGAGATGCAGTCCATGCCGTAAGGCGCCAGCAGGGCCCGGATCTCGCGCAATTTGCCCGCGTTGTGCGTGGCGATGACGAGTTTTCCGGGCTCCAACAGGCGTGTCACCGGGCGGTAGCCTTTTCCTGCGCGGCGAAGATTTCGCCGCAGCCGATGCGGGCGAGGCGGAGGAGGCGCAGCAGACCTTCCTCGTCATAGGTCGCGCCTTCGGCGGTGGCCTGCACTTCGGCGATGTGGCCGCCTTCGATCAGGACGAAGTTGGCATCGGCATCGGCCGAGCTATCCTCGATGTAGTCGAGATCGAGGACCGGAGTGCCCTGATGGATGCCGCAGGAAATCGCGGCGACCTTGCGGGTCAGCGGATCTTCGGTGATCGCACCCGCGTCCATCAGCTTCTGCACGGCAAGCCGCAGCGCGATCCATGCGCCCGAGATCGAGGCAGTGCGGGTGCCGCCGTCGGCCTGAATGACGTCGCAGTCCAAGGTGATCTGGCGTTCGCCGAGCTTCTTGAGATCGGTGACGGCACGCAGCGAGCGGCCGATCAGGCGCTGGATTTCCTGCGTGCGGCCGGACTGCTTGCCCTTGGCTGCCTCACGGCTGCCGCGCGTATGGGTGGCGCGGGGGAGCATCGAGTATTCCGCCGTGACCCAGCCTTCGCCCTTGCCGCGCATGAACGGGGGCACGCGTTCCTCGACCGAGGCGGTGACGAGCACCTTGGTATCGCCAAAGCCGATCAGCACCGAGCCTTCCGCGTGCTTGGTGAAACCGGTTTCGACGGTGATGGCGCGCATTTCGTCTGCGGCGCGGCCTGAAGGACGCATGAGGTTGTGCTCCGTTTCGTGTGATCGGGCCGCTCTTAGCCGGAATGCGGCGGAAGGGAAGGCGCCGGTGCCTTTCATGGCAGGAAAAAACGCCTTAGACAGGCCGTATGGCAGGATCTGGTCTCACCGAACTTTCTACCCGCGCCCGTGAAATCTTCCGGCTGGTGGTCGAGGGCTATATCGCCAACGGCCAGCCAGTGGGATCGCGCACGATTGCCGGGAGCGGAGCGGTGGGCCTTTCGCCCGCCTCGATCCGCTCGGTGCTGCAGGAATTGCAGGACGCGGGGCTGCTCGCCGCACCGCATACCAGCGCGGGGCGGATGCCGACCGAGGTGGGCCTCAGGCTTTTCGTGGACGGTATCATGCAAGTGGCGGAGCCATCCGCCGCTGACCGTGCGCAGATCGAGCGCGGGCTGGCGGAAGGCGGGACGATCGAGGCGGCGCTGGCGGCGGCCACCCTGGCGCTTTCAGACCTTTCGGCGGGTGCGGGCGTGGTCATGGTGCCCCGGCGCGAACTGCGGCTGGCGCAGATTTCCTTCGTGCCGCTGGGGCAGGGCCGCGCGCTGGTCGTGCTGGTGGGGGATGACGGCAGCGTCGAGAATCGGGTGATCGATCTGCCGGGCGCTGCCAATGCAGCGACGCTGGAGCAGGCTGGCAATTACCTTACCGCGCGCGTGGCGGGGCGGACGCTGGGCGATGCCTTGCGTTCGATCCAGACCGAGATTGCGGGCGGCAGATCGGCGCTCGATCAGGCGAGTGCAGCGCTGGTCGAGCGCGGCCTTGCGGTGTGGAGCCGCGATGCGGCGCAGCGGCCGGTGCTGGTGGTGCGCGGGCAGGCCAATCTGCTCGACGAAGCGGCGCTTGGCGATATCGAGCGGGTCCGGCAATTGCTCGATGAACTGGAGAGCGCCGAGGCTATTGCAGGCGTGCTCGACGCGGCGCGAGAGGCAGACAGCGCGCGGATTTTCATCGGCAGCGAAAACCGGTTGTTCTCGCTTTCAGGTTCTTCGGTGATCGCCGCGCCTTGGCACGACGGCGATGGGCGCGTGGTCGGCGTGGTGGGGGTTATCGGGCCGACGCGGTTGAATTATGCGCGGGTTGTCCCCATGGTTGATTTCACGGCTCAATCCTTGAGCAGGATCATCACGCAAGACGGATTTACGCGAAAATGACTGATAACGACACGCGCCCGACAGATGCTGAAGTGGCGGCCGAACTGGAAGGCGTGCCCTCGGAACTGACCGATGGCGGCGATGCGCTGGCCGATGTGCCATCTGACGTTATTGCGGCGCTGAAGGGCGATCTCGAGGCGGCCAAGCAGGACGTGCTCTATGCCAAGGCCGAGACGCAGAACGTGCGCCGCCGCATGGAAAAGGAAGTTGCGGATACGCGCGCCTATGCCGCGACCGCGTTTGCGCGCGACATCCTTTCGGTGGCCGACAACCTTTCCCGCGCGCTGGAGACGATCCCGGCTGAGCTGCGCGAGGACGACAAGATGAAGAACCTTGTCGCGGGGCTTGAAGCCACGGGCCGCGAGATCGAGAAGGTTTTTGCCAGCCACGGCATCAGCCGGATTGCCGCCAAGGGCCTGCCGCTCGATCCGCACCAGCATCAGGCGATGCTCGAAATCCCGTCGAACGATGTGGAGCCGGGCACCGTGCTGCAGGAACTGCAGGCCGGCTACATGATCAAGGACCGCCTGCTGCGCGCGGCGATGGTGGCGGTGGCGAAGAAGCCGGATTGATTCACTAGATCGTCATTGCGAGCGTAGCGAAGCAATCCAGAGCGGTAGCGCACTATCGCTCTGGATTGCTTCGTCGCTGCGCTCCTCGCAATGACGAAGGGTGGAGGATGGCGGAGGCTGTCGAGTAGTGCTCAGCCTAGCAACCCCACCAGCTCATCCGTGTCGTAGAGGTCCGCGAACACGAACGCCATGCTGTGCAGCGTGGCGGCGTGCTCCGCGTCGGTCAGCGCGGCATTGGCGTCACCGGCGAACAGCACCCGGTAGTTGAACTGCATCGCATCGCGCGCAGTGCTTTCGCAGCAGCAGTTCGTGAGTGTGCCGGTGATCAGCACGGTATCGATGCCGCGCGCCTTGAGTACGGCATCAAGATCGCTGGTGCCGGGAGTGAAGCCGCTGAAGCGGTGCTTGTCGACGACTGCGTCGCCGGGCTGGACATCGAGTGTCGGCCAGAAATCTTGGTAGTGCGCGCCCGGCGTGAAGGCGGCGCGGTGGTCGGCGGCACCGGCGCCGAGGCGGCGGACGAAGACCGACCAGCTGGCGGCGTCGGGCGTGGTGAAGCGCAGGAACACGTTGAGCCCACCCGATGTGCGGACCGCCGCGCTGATGCGGTTGATATTGTCCACGATCTCGCGCGCCATCGGCACTTCGACCGGCGAACCTTCCTCCATGAAGCCGTTCTGCATATCGACGCAGATGTGGGCGAGGCGGCTGGGATCGATATCGTCGAACACGTTGCGCACGCCCCCGCGCGCGGCGGCGACGGCATCGAGAACGGCGTGGGTATCGACAGCGTGCGGCATTTCGGCGGTCCTTTTCTTGCAGGCTGAGAATGCCACGGCTGGCCGCGTTTGCGCCAGATCGTGACGGACAGGCTTTCGCGTGGCGGAACCGGACCGGTGGGCGCGCGTTTGGCTTTTCGAGGCGGGCCTTGAGGAGACCGAACGATGACGCGCAAATTCCTTTTTCCCGTAATGGCAGTCGCCGCGCTGTCCGTGGCTGGCTGCGCGCGCAATTATGCCGGTGAGGGCGCTCTGGGGGGCGCTGCCGCCGGTGCCTTGTTAGGCGGTGCGAGCGGCGGCGACGTCGGCACCGGCGCGGCGATCGGCGCGGCGGCCGGCGCGCTTGGTGGCTCGCTGATCAAGAAGCATGGCCGCTGCTATCGCCGCGACCGCTATGGCAACGAATACGAGGTCCGCTGCTGATCAGTCTTCCACCGGCGCTTGTGCCGATGCCGCTGGCCGCGGCGGCTGGAGAGCAGCCTCCAGCCGTCCGGCGACATCGAGAGCCGTCTTTGCCAAGGCTTCGATTTCGTCGATCGTGAAGTGGCGGGCCAGTCGGCCAACGCCGTCCTGCTCGCGCGGATTGACGAAGGCGGCCAAAGAGGTGCTGCCCTTCAGCAGCCGCATCTCGGCGTGTACCAGATCGTTGCGTGCTGGGAGCAGCCGTTCAAGTTGATCCAGCGCGGTATGCGCTGCTGCCCTTCGCGCCTTCGAGAATTGCGGGTTGGCCGGTATCGCCCGCAGTGTCTTCAGCTGCTGTGCCAAAGTGACGTTGGCCTTCGCCATTTCGTGGCGCGTGAGAAATGTAGCGATGGCCGTTTCCGCCTTGCCGAATGCGTCAATGCAATGGCTGCGGTGAAGATGAAACAGCATTTCCGGATGGTGTGCGGTCATGGCGTCCGGAGTAGCGGAAAGGTATCAAGAAATTCCTAGTTGAACCGGGAACGGCAAGACGTCCTGCAGCGCGGCCAGCGGCGGGGCGCCGGAAAGCGGCGCGCCCTTTGCCGCGAGGAACGCGTGCGCGACGAGTTCGGCCTGCTGTTCGATGCCATAGGCGCTGAACGGCCGCGCGGGATCGAAGCGGTAGTCGTAGCGGCAGAACGGGTGGCGCATGATCGGCAGATAGAGGCGGCCGCGCTGCTGGCTTTGCCAGACGTGGACGAGCTCGTGGATGAAGAGCGCCTGCAGGCCGAGCGGAGCCGTGCTGAAATCGTCCCGATAGTCCGCACCCGCCGGATGGAAGTGGAGATGGCCCATCGGCGCCATCACGGTGCCGCGCGGCTGGAAGGGGAAGAAGCGGCGGCGCCGTATGCGCACCGACGCAAGGTTGATCGCCGTGCCGAACACGCCCTGCGCCAGTTCGCGTTCGCCGGGCGTCAGCGGGCGCTCGCCGCCCGGCGGCAGGGCCGCCGCTGCGCTCACATGTGATCCATCATGCCTTCCATGGCGCCGGTTTCCTGGACTTTGGCGAAAGTGCTGACCTTGTCACCGTTGGCGAGCGTGAAGGTGACTTCGACGTCCTTGCCTGCCTTCACCGTATTGGCGAGATCGAACAGCATGACATGGTAGCCGCCGGCCTTGAATTCGGCGGGCTGGCCATCGCTGAAAGTGACCGAGGTGACCGGCTCCATCGAGGAGACACCGTTCTCGGTCTTGCTCTGATGCATTTCGGCGCGGCCGGCGCCATCGACATGGACCGCCACGAGGGTGTTGGCCTTGCCAGCGGTTTGCTGGATCGTGAAATAGAGCACGCCCGGGTTGCCGGGCACCGCCGGAAGCTTGATGACCGGTTCGATCACGCTGACGTTGGGCGCATTGTCCGGTGCCAAGGCATTGGCTGTTGCACCGGGTGCAGCAGCGCCGCTCGCGGCGGCTTCAGGCGCGTTGCCGCTGCAGCCCGCAAGCATGAGCAGGCCCGCCGCCGAGGCAGTGGCAAGGGCAAGGGAACGAATTGGGCGCATCGAGGCTCTCTCCAGACTTGTATCGAGACGTAACATAGGCGCGGGGCGGGGCCTTGTCCCGGGAAGAAGGCGACCTATATCGCCCGGTGACGGAGCTGCATAGACGAAGGCTTGCCCGGTTCGGGGGGCCACCAAGGCAGCGTCCAATGGGCAAGGAAACAGGACGACATGGCTAAAGTTATCGGTATCGACCTCGGCACGACCAACAGCTGCGTTGCGGTGATGGACGGCGGCACCTCGAAGGTCATCGAGAATTCCGAAGGCGCGCGCACGACGCCCTCGATCGTCGCTTTCACCAAGGATGGCGAGCGCCTGATCGGGCAGCCGGCCAAGCGCCAGGCCGTCACCAATCCGGACAACACGATCTTCGCGGTGAAGCGCCTCATCGGCCGCCGCTATGAAGACCCCATGACCCAGAAGGACATGGCGCTGGTTCCCTATGGCATCGTCAAGGGCAAGAACGGCGACGCGTGGGTCAAGGCGGGCGGCGAGGATTACAGCCCCTCGCAGATCTCGGCCTTCATTCTCCAGAAGATGAAGGAAACCGCCGAATCGTATCTCGGCGAGACCGTGACGCAGGCGGTGATCACCGTGCCGGCGTACTTCAACGACGCGCAGCGCCAGGCGACCAAGGATGCCGGCCAGATCGCCGGCCTTGAAGTGCTGCGCATCATCAACGAGCCGACTGCGGCCGCGCTGGCCTATGGCCTCGACAAGCAGGACGGCAAGACCATCGCGGTCTACGACCTTGGCGGCGGCACGTTCGATATCTCCGTGCTGGAAATCGGCGACGGCGTGTTCGAGGTGAAGTCGACCAACGGCGACACCTTCCTCGGTGGTGAAGACTTTGACAACGTGCTGGTCGAGTACCTCGCGGACAAGTTCAAGTCGAAGGAGAACATGGATCTCCGCACCGACAAGCTGGCTCTGCAGCGCCTGAAGGAAGCTGCCGAAAAGGCCAAGATCGAGCTTTCGAGCGCGCAGACGACCGAGATCAACCTGCCGTTCATCACCGCGCGCATGGAAGGCGGCAGCACCACGCCGCTGCATCTCGTGGAAACGGTGACGCGTTCGGACCTTGAAAAGCTCGTTTCGGGCCTGATCCAGCGCACGCTGGAGCCGTGCCGCAAGGCGATTGCCGATGCCGGGCTGACCGCCAAGGACATCGACGACGTCGTGCTCGTCGGCGGCATGACCCGCATGCCGCGCGTGCGTGAAATCGTGAAGGAGTTCTTCGGCAAGGAGCCGCACACCGGCGTGAACCCGGACGAGGTCGTCGCCATGGGTGCGGCGATTCAGGCCGGCGTGCTGCAGGGTGATGTCAAGGACGTGCTGCTGCTCGACGTGACCCCGCTTTCGCTGGGTATCGAGACGCTGGGCGGCATCATGACCAAGATGATCGACCGCAACACGACGATCCCGACCAAGAAGAGCCAGGTCTACTCGACCGCCGAGGACAACCAGCAGGCGGTGACGATCCGCGTGTTCCAGGGCGAGCGCGAGATGGCGCAGGACAACAAGCTGCTCGGCCAGTTCGACCTCGTCGGCATTCCGCCGGCGCGGCGCGGCGTGCCGCAGATCGAAGTGACCTTCGACATCGACGCGAACGGCATCGTGAACGTCAGCGCCAAGGACAAGGGCACCGGCAAGGAACAGCAGATCCGCATCCAGGCCTCGGGCGGCCTTTCGGACAACGACATCGAGCAGATGGTGCGTGATGCCGAGAAGTTCGCCGAAGAGGACAAGAAGCGCCGTGAGGCGGCCGAGGCGCGCAACAACGCCGACAGCCTTGTCCACGCGACCGAGCGGCAGCTGGAAGAGAACGGCGACAAGATCGACGCCGCGCTGAAGGCCGAGATCGAAGCCGCGATTGCCGAGACCAAGACCGCGATCGAGGGCGGTGATCCGGCCGAGATGAATGCCAAGACCCAGGCACTCACCGACAAGGCGATGAAGATGGGCCAGGCGATCTACGAGAAGGAGCAGGCTGCTGCTGCTTCGCCGGGCGCCGAGGCTCCGAAGGACGCCGAAGACGTGGTCGACGCCGAGTTCTCGGAAGTCGACGACACCAAGTGATATTGCGTTGAACCGGCCCGCCGCCTGTCCCTTGGGCACAGGCGGCGGGCCGTTGTTCTGAGATAGGAACCGCAATGTCGGCAGAGATCGATTTTTACGAACTGCTCGAAGTCGAGCGCACCGCGGACGACAAGGTGCTCAAGTCCGCCTATCGCAAGCTGGCGATGAAGTATCACCCGGACAAGAACCCGGGCTGCCAGGACAGCGAAGCCAAGTTCAAGCAGATCAACGAGGCCTATGCCTGCCTCTCCGACCCGCAGAAGCGGGCGGCCTATGATCGCTATGGCCATGCCGCGTTTCAGCAGGGCGGCGGCGGTCAGGGCGGTTTTGGCGGCGGCGGCGGCGACTTCGGCGACCTCGGCGATATCTTCGAGACGATTTTCGGCGGCGCGTTCGGCGGCGGCGGACGCCAGCAGGCGCGGCGCGGCGCGGACTTGCGCTACGACATGGAGATTACGCTCGAGGACGCGTTCCACGGCAAGTCGGCCGAGATCGCGGTCGAGGTGGCGCAGAGCTGCCAGCCGTGCGGCGGCACCGGCGCGACGCCGGGCACATCGGCGCGGCGCTGCAATCTGTGCGGCGGGCACGGCAAGGTGCGCGCGCAGCAGGGCTTCTTCATGGTCGAGCGCACCTGCCCGACCTGCCACGGCCGCGGCGAAGTGATCGAAAGCCCCTGCAAGAGCTGCCGCGGTGAAGGCCGCGTCGATGCCGAGCAGAAGCTCGAAGTGCAGATCCCGGCGGGCGTCGACAACGGCACGCGCATTCGCCTTGCCGGCAAGGGCGAGGCGGGGCCGTTCGGTTCACCGGCGGGCGACCTCTACATCTTCCTCCACGTGAAGCGCCACCGCATGTTCGAGCGCGAGGGCACGACGCTGCTCACGCGCTGCCCGATCAGCTTCACCAAGGCGGCGCTGGGCGGCGAGATCGAGATTCCGGGTGTCGACGGCGCGCGGCACAAGATCGAGATTCCCGCCGGCATCCAGTCTGGCAAGCAGCTGCGCAAGCGCGGCGCGGGTATGCCCGTGCTGCAGGGACGCGGTGCGGGCGATCTGGTGATCGAGATCCAGGTGGAGACGCCGACGAAGCTCTCCGCGCGCCAGCGCGAACTGCTGCGCGAGTTTCAATCGACCGAGACGGGCGAGGAAACTCCGCAATCGAAGGGGTTCTTCGATCGGATCAAGGATGCGTGGAACGACCTTACTGAGTAGGAATAGCCCCTATTTCCCACCCCAGATCCGCTCACCCTGAGCTTGTCGAAGGGTGCTTGCGCTACCGCTGCGCATGATGCTTCGACAAGCTCAGCATGAGCGGTTTTGGGGTAGCGGGTAGCGGGTGAGTGCCGATAGGGATCGATAGCCATCATCCCCCCGCAAACATCGCCTGCACTTCCGCGATCACCCCATCGACCAGCCCCGGCTCGGCGGTCAGCCGCGTCCGTTCCTCCTCGAGGATCGCGAGGAAGGCATCGCGTTTGAAGGCGCGGATCACGCCTGGTGGCAATGGCGGCTCGGCGGTCGAGGCGATGAGGTCAACCGTCCGTTCGGCGCCATGGAGGCGGCCCCAAAGATAGTCGTTCTCGCGGTAGGCGCGCGCGAAGAAGGCGCCGAAGTGGAAGAACTCGATGCCCTTGAGGCAGGCCAGCGTGCCGCCTGATCGGATCGATGCCGCGTCCTCTGGCGAGATGCGGTCGACCTTGACCGGATCGAACTCGCCCATGCCTTCGCCTTGCAGCAGCGGCAGGGTGGCGACGTCATAGAAGGGGAAGCCGAGATAGGCGTAGAGGAAGCGGCGGCGCAGCGGCTTGCTCATTGCGCCGAGCCCCTCGACGATCATCGCATCGACGGCGAGATCAATGCTCGTGAGATCGCGGCGGCCGGCAATTTCGGCGAGGATCGCAGCGGGACGGGCGAGCGCCCCGGCCGCTACCTCCGCAAAGTCGTCACCCAGCCCGGCGGCGGTCTGCTTGGCCTGATAGAGCGCCTGCGCGCGGTAGACCATGTCGCGGGCGGCTTCGCGTTCAGCAGGGGAAATCCCCTCGGCATCGTCCCAGTCCTGCGTCAGCCGCCGCGCCAGCAGCTTGAGGCGGCGCACCCGAAAGCCAAGATCGTGCGCGCGGAAGAACGCGATGGCCTCTGCCGTTGCGCCGCCCTTCGCTTGCGCAAGCCGGTCGAAGCCGAGTGTTGCGAGATGCGCCCAGAGTTCGGCCTCGACGCTGCCGCGCGGCGGAGCTTCGATCATCGCTTCTTCGACCACTTGCGCAAGCGCCGTGACCACACCGGCGAGTTTGACCTGCGCATAGCCATGGAACGCGAAGCCCGCCTGCTCGGCAGCGGCTTGCTGGGCCTTGGCGCGCCATGCGGTCAGGCGCTTGAGGTTGGGCTGATCGAAGAAGAAGGTGTAGCCGAACAGGCGCTCGACCGCCGTGTCGATCTCGCCGCGCAGGGTATCGACGATCATGCGCAGGCGGGCCCGTTCGCGCGACTGGGCCTCCAGCGCTTCGAGGTTGTCGCGGATCGGCTGTTCGCGCGGAATCGAGGAGAGCGAGCCGAAGATCGCCGAGAAGAAGCCGACCGAACGCGCCATGTGTTCGTGCATTTCAACACGCGCCGGGCTGGGGTCGATGTAGACGAAGCGGCGGTCCACCTCGCGCTGGGCCGGACGGTCGCGCAGAACCGCCATGGCGGGCGCGAAGGGGCGGTTGACGAGCACGGCGCCATCCACCAGCGCAACTTCGGCAAGCTGGCCGCGCTTCCAGCGGCTCGGCATCACGCGCTTGAGAAAGGCCTCGCGTCCGTGCCAGGCAAGGTTGCGCTCGTGGGTCAGTTGGTCCATTTCCGCGAGCATGAGCGGGGGGAAGGCGCCGGGAAAGCTGGCGGTCGAACGCGCGGCGAAGACGAGTTCGGCGCGCTCGGCAATATCCTCACCCGCACCCGATGCGCAGTTGCGGCGGAAGCCGATGGCGAGGCGGTGCTCGCTTTCTTCGACCACGGGCGGACTGTTGAGCCTGAGGTCTTCGAGGTGCCCGTTGAAATCGGTCGCCGTGACGAGCAGGTCCAGCGGATGGCCAGCGGGAAGCAGCGGCGCCGTGTTGCCGCCGGTTTCGCCCATCGCATCAAGCGCTTCGGCCAGCAGGTGCGAGAAGCCGATGCCGCTGAAGGGCGGCGCGAACCAGCGCGCTCGGATGAGGTGCGAGAGCTTGAGCCGCACTTCCTTGCGGGTCGTTGCCGAGCCGACCGTGCGGCTGACGACATTGCCGGGGCGCTTCAGCAGGAACCACACAAGCGGCTGGGCCCAGAACTTGGCGAAGCGGCTCCACGGACGCGCATCGGGGTCGAGCAGGACTTCGACGTCTGCCCGCTCCAGCCACAGCCTGGTCAGCGGCTCAAGGCTCTGCCCACTTGCGAGGGCCTGGGCAAGGAACACGCCGTTGATCCCGCCCGCACTCGCGCCCGAGATGATGTCGGGCAGGATGCGCAGCCTGAGATCGCGTGTGGTGACAAGCAGTTCGAGCAGGCGGCGATAGACCCCCTCGGCGCCCGCGCTGGCCGGCGCCTCGTCATGAAACGCGCGGCTGGCGCGCGTGGCGTACCAGATCTCCTTGGTGACGCCGTGCATGTAGACCGCAAGGCTGATCCCGCCGTAGCAGACCAGTGCGAGCCGCAGTTCCTTCTCCCGCATGGCGCGCAGCATGGCAGCGTTTGGCCGTATCCGCCAGTGCGGTGCGTGCATATCTCTGTGCTGTAAACTGCGCCGACAATTTGCCCCAGCCGAAGCCTCTCGCTGGCGAAAATACGGGCTCGGGAGAGGTTAACGCCGCGAAAGAGGGTGTCAGATTTACCGACGCTTTACCCCTCGAGGCCTAGAAGGGCGGCGAGAAGGCCCGCTTCGGGCCGAGAAGTCGGATGACCGCGGTACCATGATCCGCCTGTTCAAGCTCTATATCCCCAACGCGGTGTTCCTGCTGGCACTGCTCGATTTCGTCCTGCTGATGGCATCGGGCGAGCTTGGCTGGACCGTCAGGGCGCGCCAGATCGGCATTGATGCCGGTGTGATGGGTGATCGCTGGCTGCCGCTGCTGACCTTCGCCGTGCTGGTCCAGACGGCGATGATCGCGGTCGGGGTCTATGGT
Organism: Novosphingobium sediminis; assembly: GCF_007991615.1. GTDB lineage: Bacteria > Pseudomonadota > Alphaproteobacteria > Sphingomonadales > Sphingomonadaceae > Novosphingobium > Novosphingobium sediminis. Next base: position 160,272 of record NZ_BJYR01000016.1, read on the forward strand.
TCGGATGCGCTGCGTTCGATGCGCTATGCCACCGCGCGGCTGCTTGTGGCGATCAGCCTCGGCATCATCGCGCTGTCGGTCGTCTATTTCGTGGTGCCCGGGCACACGCTGTGGCGGTCCAACCTGTTCTACGCGATGTTCATCGCGATGGCGCTGCTGGTGTTCATCCGTGTCCTGCTGGGCGGCCTGCTTGGCACGGCGGTGTTCCGGCGGCGTTTGCTGGTGCTGGGTGCGGGGGAGCGGGCCGAGCGGCTGCGTCAGCTCGGCGACCGCCTCGAGGCCGGTTTCGTCATCGTCGGCTTCGTCGGGATGAGCGACAGCGCCCCGGTCATCAAGGAAGCGATCAACCGCAATGCGATCCACAATCTCACCCGCTACGTGGAGAACCTTGGCGTCAGCGAAGTCGTGCTGGCGCTGGAGGAACGGCGCAACGCTCTGCCGCTGAAGGACCTGCTGCGGATCAAGACTACCGGCGTCCACGTCAACGACTTCTCGTCCTTTCTTGAGCGTGAGACCGGCCGCGTCGATCTCGACACCGTCAATCCCAGCTGGCTGATCTTTTCCGACGGGTTTTCCTCGGGCCGGATGATTTCGAGCGCGATGAAGCGCGTGTTCGACATCTGCGCGAGCCTGACGCTGCTGCTGCTGACGGCACCGGTGATCGCCCTTTTCGCGATTCTCGTGAAGCTCGACAGCAGGGGGCCGGCCTTCTTCAGCCAGACGCGCGTCGGGCTCTATGGGCAGAACTTCAACCTCATCAAGCTGCGTTCGATGCGCACGGATGCCGAAGCCGCCGGCGCGCAGTGGGCTGCCAAGAATGATCCGCGCGTCACCCGCATCGGCCGCCTGATCCGCAAGCTGCGCATCGACGAGCTGCCGCAGGCCTGGACCGTGCTCAAGGGCGAGATGAGCTTCGTTGGCCCGCGTCCGGAGCGTCCGGAATTCGTCTCCGACCTCGAGGAAAAGCTGCCGTACTACGCCGAACGGCACATGGTGAAGCCGGGTATTACCGGCTGGGCGCAGATCAATTACCCCTACGGCGCCTCGATCGAGGATTCGCGCCACAAGCTCGAATACGATCTCTATTATGCCAAGAATTACAGCCCGTTCCTTGACCTCCTGATCCTCCTCCAGACACTGCGCGTGGTGCTCTGGAACGAGGGTGCACGCTGAGCGGCGGCAGGCGCGCGCCATGCACAGTCCGCTCGAATGGACCGGCCTCAGCCAGTGGAGCTACCTCGTCGCGGCATTCGCGGCGATGCTGCTCACGGTGTGGCTTGCCGATAGGCTGCGGCGCGGCAAGGAAGGCAGCCGTGCGCTTATTGCGGCGCTTGCGCTGACGACGGCGTGGAGCCTGCTGGGCTCTTCGTTCGGACCGATCGCGGCCATCACGCAAGTGTTCGAACTCATGCGCAACCTTGGCTGGTTGGCGGTGGTCTATTCGCTGTTCGCGCGCGACAACCGGCATACGAGCGTGGTGCAGGTGCGTCCGGTGCTCGCCGTGCTTGCCATGGTCGAGCTGTTCCAGATCGTGCTGCTGGTGCTGGCAGTCCGCTTTTCGGGGATTGTCGCGGCCACCGCGATGATCTTCCAGCTTTCGGTCATGTTCCGCCTGCTGCTGACGACGGGCGCGCTGGTACTGGTGCACAACCTTTATGTCGGCGCGATCAGTGGCCAGCGCGATGCCGTACGCTGGACTGCGCTCGCGCTCGCGCTGATGTGGGGCTACGACCTCAATTTCTACACGATCGCCTATCTCGGCCGGACAATCCCGCTGGAGATGGTGGCGCTGCGCGGGCTGGTGCAGATCGGCGTGATCCTGCTCGTTTCGGTGGGGGCGATGCGCGGCGGATCAGCGCTGCGGTTTTCGCCCAGCCGGTCGGTGGCGTTCCAGTCGCTCTCGCTGCTGGTGATCGGTGGCTACCTGATCCTGATGGTGGCCGCAGCGCAGTCGGTCGCGTGGCTTGGCGGCAATGTGAGCCAGCTGGCGCAGTTGGGCTTTGCGTTTGCGACGACAGTGGTGATCCTCGCGCTGGTCCCTTCGGCGCGCCTGCGCGGCTGGCTCAACGTGATGCTGGCCAAGCACTTCTTCCAGCACCGCTATGATTATCGCGCCGAATGGCTGCGCTTCACCCGCACGATCGGGCGCGGCGGGCCGGGCGCATCGCCGCTCCATGCGCGCGTGGTGCAGGCCTTGGCAGACATTACCGACAGCGCCAGCGGCCTGATGCTGATCCCGGGCGAGGGGGGCGATCTGGTGCTCGCCGCGCGCTGGCAGTGGCCGACAGCCGAAGTGCCGGCTGAGGCCATGCCGGCCGAAGCGGCGCAGTTCTTCGAGCGGCGCGGCTTCATCGCCGACCTTGATGAGGTCCGTGGCGGAACCGACCACGAAGGCGAGGCGGGGCTCATTCCTCAGTGGCTGGTGGAAGAACACGGCGCGTGGGCGCTGGTGCCGCTGCTGCATTTCGACCGGCTCGTCGGCCTTGTCGTGCTCGGCCGCCCGCTACTGGCGCGCAAGCTCGATTGGGAGGACTTCGATCTCCTGCGCGTCGTCGGACAGCAGCTGGCAAGTTACATCGCCGAACACAACGGGCAGAGCGCGTTGCTCGAGGCGAGCCGGTTCGACGAGTTCAACCGCCGCATTGCCTTCGTGATGCACGATATCAAGAACCTTGCCAGCCAGCTTGCGCTGCTTGCCCGCAACGCCGAGCGCCATGCGGACAATCCGGCCTTCCGCAAGGACATGCTGGTGACGCTGACCAATTCGGCGGACAAGCTCAATGCGCTGTTGGCGCGGCTTTCGCGCTATGGGGCGGGCGGTGTGCAGCGGCTCGAGCCGGTCGATGCCGCGCAAGTGATCGAAGCCGTCGCTGCGCGCTATCGCGAGGCAGGCGGCGATTGCCCGGTCTATGTGACGCAGGGCCAGACGTGCCTTGTGACAGCGAGCCGCGAAACGCTTGAACAGGTGCTGGCGCATCTCGTGCAGAACGCGATCGATGCCAGCCAGCCCGGCATGGCGGTGCTGCTCCAGACCAGGCTCGATGGCTTCAACGGCGTGATCGAGGTTTCCGACACCGGCAGCGGCATGAGCGCAGACTTCGTGCGCAACCGCCTGTTCACGCCGTTCGTTTCGACCAAGGCGGGCGGCTTCGGCATCGGCGCGTTCGAAGCGCGCGAACTGGTTCGCGCGATGAACGGGCGGCTGGAAGTCGAAAGCCGCGAGGGCCTCGGCAGCCGGTTTGCGGTGCGCCTGCCGCTGGTGATGGCAACCGAACTCGAAATTCAGCCTGACGGCAGGTCGGGCGACACGCCAAATGACAAGAAGGTGGCATGATGATTCAGGACCGGCCCCCGAGCGCCGTGAAAGCGCTCCCCAAGCTCCTCATCGTCGAGGATGATCCGGGTCTTCAGGCCCAGCTAAAGTGGGCTTACGAGGACTTCGAAGTGCTCATTGCAGGCGACCGCCAGACCGCGCTTGCGCTGCTTCGTTCGGAAGAGCCGTCGGTCGTCACGCTCGACCTTGGCCTGCCGCCAGATCCTGACGGGACCAGCGAGGGCTTTGCCGTGCTCGATGCGATCATGGCGCTGAAGCCCGATACCAAGGTGATCGTCGCCAGCGGCCATGGCGCGCGTGAAAGCGCGCTGCGGGCGATCCAGCAGGGCGCGTATGACTTCTACGCCAAGCCTGTCGATATCGATGCGCTCGGCCTGATCGTGCGCCGCGCGCTGCACCTCCATCGCATCGAGACGGAAAACCGCCAGCTTGCCGAGCGCGCTCCCGAGGACAACAAGGTGCTCGGCCGCATGATTACCGGCGCGCCGGAGATGGTGAAAGTCGCGCGCACGATTGAGCGCGTGGCGGGCACCAATGTCTCGGTCATGCTGCTGGGCGCGAGCGGCACCGGCAAGGAACTGCTGGCGCGCGGACTGCACGAGGCGAGCCCCCGGCGGCAGGGCGCGTTCGTGGCGATCAACTGCGCGGCGATCCCGGAAAACCTCCTCGAAAGCGAGCTTTTCGGCCATGAGAAGGGCGCGTTCACCGGCGCGGTCAAGACCACCGAGGGCAAGATCGAGCAGGCGAGCGGCGGCACGCTGTTCCTCGACGAAGTGGGCGACATTCCTTTCCCGCTGCAGGTCAAGCTGCTGCGCTTTCTGCAGGAGCGCACGATCGAGCGCATCGGCGGGCGGCGCTCGATCGAGGTCGATACGCGCATCGTCTGCGCGACGCACCAGAACCTCGAGGCGATGATTACGGATGGCCGGTTCCGCGAGGACTTGTTCTACCGCCTCGCCGAGATCGTCATCCGCATCCCGAGCCTTGCCGAACGGCCGGGCGATGCGGCGCTGCTGGCCAAGGCCTTCCTCACGCGCTTTGCTGCCGAGATGAACCCGTCGGTCAAGGGCTTCGCGCCCGATGCGCTGGCGGCGATCGACGCGTGGACCTGGCCGGGCAACGTGCGCGAGCTTGAAAACCGGGTGAAGCGAGCGGTTATCATGGCCGATGGCAAGCTCGTGACGGCGAGCGATCTCGACCTTGCCGAACCGGGCGAGGACGATGCCAATCCGCTCAACCTCAAGTCCGCGCGCGAGGCGACCGACCGCAAGATGATCCGCCACGCGTTGGCGCGCAGCGAGGGCAATATTTCCAGCACTGCGCGCCTTCTCGGGATCAGCCGGCCGACGCTCTATGATCTCCTCAAGCAGTACGACCTCCAGCATTAAGCGGGCTCTCTGCCTTGCGCTGGGGGCAGTGCTGCTGGCTGGTCCCGCAGCCGGCGCGTCGCGGCTCGACGACCTGCGCGCGAAGGCGCAGGCGGCGATTGAGCGGCGCGATCCGGTCACGGCCGAAGTCATGCTGCGCGCCGCGATCAAGGGCGGCGCGAACGAGGATGAACTGCGCGCGCATCTGGGTGAGGCGCTGCTCGCCGAGGGCGACCGCACCGAAGCGCGCAAGGTGCTGGAAGGCGGGGCTTTCGCACCGGGAACCGAAGCGCTGGGGTGGCGCGTACGCGGCCAGATCGCACTGGCACAAGGCGACTTTGGCGCCGCCGCCGGTGCCTTCAATACCGCTCTGCGTGCCAACCCGAACGATTCCGACCTGTGGGTGGCAATCGCCGCGCTGCGCTTTTCGGGCGGGGAGCAGCTGCAATCAATCGAGGCGGCGGACCGTGCCGTCGCACTCGATCCAAAGAACGCCCGCGCGCTCGCCTTCAGGGGCCTGCTGATCCGCGAACAGTATGGCCTTGCCGCGGCGCTGCCGTGGTTCGAGGCGGGTCTCAAGGTTCGGCCCGATGATCCTGCGTTGCTTGGCGAATATGCGGCGACCCTGGGCGACATGGGCGATTACCGCGCCATGCTGATCGTGTGCCGCAAGCTGGCGCAGGTCGATCCCAAGAACCCGCGCCCGGCTTTCCTGCAGGCGGTGCTGGCTGCGCGCGCCGGCGAGACAGATCTCGCGCGGACGATCCTGCAGCGCACCGGCAATGCCTTCCGCAACATGCCTGCAGCGATCCTGCTGACCGGGGTGCTCGAATACCGCGCCGGCAATACCAACGTCGCGGTCGAACAGTTCGACCGGCTGGTGCGGATGCAGCCCGATAATCTTGAGGCACGGCAGATGCTGCTGCGCGCGATGTCGCGGCAGGCAAGCGATCAGCCGCTCGTTGCACGATTCGATGCCGATGCCGCGCAGCCCTTCGCGCCGCCTTACACCTTGCGTCTGGTGGGCGAGAGTTGGCGGCGGCTGGGCAACAAGGCCCGCGCCGAGGCGCTGTTAGCACGGGCGGCGCACCATTCGGCGCATGGCCCGGTGCCGCTGCCGACCGAATTCGGCGCTGCCGTGCTGGGCTCTGCCTATGCCGACGCGCCGAACCGGGCGCAGACATCGGTGCCCTATATCCGCGCGCTGCTGAAGGAGGGCCGCAAGGATGAAGCGCAGGCCGTGGCGGACCGCCTGCGCGATAGCAATCCCGGTGCCGCAGAAGCGCACCTGCTGGCGGGCGACGTGCGGACTATCCGCGGCGATGCCACCGGCGCCTTGGCCGACTACCAGAACGGCGCGTCGATCCGCTTCAACGAACCGGTGCTGCGGCGCATGGATGCCACGCTGCGCGCGCTCGGCCGCGCGCGCGACGCCGATTCCATGACATCGCGCTACCTTGCGCAGAATCCCCAGAGCCTGCTGGCCATGAAGCTTCTCGCCGCCGCCTGGGCGAGAGAGCCACGCCGCGATGCCTATCTGGCGATTTCGCGGGCGCTTGCCGCGCGTGGTCAGCCCGATCCGGTGCAATAAGTCTCGACAGCGAGGCAATCGCGCGGCAAACCCCGTTTCAATCGATCGGTTAAAACAGACGGGGTGAGTGATGGCTGGTGCGCTGGAAGGTTTGACGGTTCTCGAATTCGCAGGGATCGGACCGGGGCCCTTCGCCTGCATGATGCTGGCCGATCACGGTGCGAAGGTGATCCGCATTGACCGCCCCAGCAAAGGTGGCCGGGTCGGTGATGCCGGCAACCGCGATATCCTCAACCGTAACCGCACGCGGATCGAGCTCGATCTCAAGGATCCGGCTTCGATCGCGCGCATCCGCGAACTGGTGAAGACGGCGGACGCCATCATCGAAGGCTATCGTCCGGGTGTGATGGAGCGGCTCGGGCTGGGGCCTGACGTGCTGCTCGCCGACAACCCGCGCCTTGTCTATGGCCGCATGACGGGCTGGGGACAGGATGGCCCGATGGCCCCGCTCGCCGGGCATGACATCAACTACATCGCGCTGGCGGGTGCGCTCCACACCTATGGCGCGGCGGGCGGCAAGCCGCAGTTCCCGGTCAATGCGGTGGGCGATTTCGGCGGTGGCGGCATGGTCATGGCGTTCGGCGTGCTGGCGGGCGTGCTTTCAGCACAGCGCACCGGCAAGGGGCAGGTGATCGACTGCGCGATGGTCGACGGCGCGGCGGTCCTTTCGGCGATGACCTGGACCTTCTTCGGCAACGGCCAGTGGAAGGATGAGCGCGGCACCAACCTGCTCGATGGCGGCGCGCATTTCTACGACACGTACGAGACGAGCGACGGCAAGTGGATCGCGCTGGGTTCGATCGAGCCGCAATTCTACGCGCTGCTGATGGAGAAGAGCGGCCTCGGCGCCGATCCCGCCATGGCTGCACAGCATGACCAATCGCAGTGGCCCGCACTCAAGACCAAGGTCGCCGCATTGATCGCAACGAAGACCCGCGCCGAGTGGGAAGCGATCATGGACGGAACCGACATCTGCTTCGCACCCGTCCTCAGCCTCAAGGAAGCGCCGCACCACCCGCACAACGCTGCGCGCAGCACGTTCGTGGAGGACGGCGGGATGACGATGCCGGCTCCCGCACCGCGCTTCATGGGTACGCCTGCTCCGGCGCCGAAGCTGGCGTCCGTGCCGCTGGATTGATGGCTGGGAGACTGCCCAGAGTCCCCCAAAACCCGCTCACCCTGAGCTTGTCGAAGGGTGCTGGCGCAACGGCAGTGTCTGATGCTTCGACAAGCTCAGCATGAGCGGGTTTGGATAGGCACAAGGGATTGGGCCGCAGCCTCACTCCGCCCGCAGCGCTTCCTCGATCTCGCCATCGGGGAAGCGGCGGTTGTGGCGGACTGACCACCACAGCGAAAGGCCGATCAGCACCGCGCCGATCAGGCCCGTCACCGTCTCGGGGATCGCGACGTGCGCCGAGATCAGCATGATCGCGGCCAGCGCAACAATCGCCCAGAACGCGCCGTGTTCGAGGTAGCGGTACTCCGCCAGCGTGCCATTGCGCACCAGCATGAGCGTGAGCGAGCGCACGAACATTGCGCCGATGGAAAGGCCCAGCGCGATCACCACCATGTTGTTGGAGAGCGCGAAGGCGCCGATCACGCCGTCGAAACTGAACGATGCATCGAGCACGTTGAGATAGAGAAAGCCGCCGAGGCCAGAGCGCACGACTTGCCCCGCTGCCTTCTGCGCGGCTTCCTGCATTTCGAGCAAGGTGCCGATTGCTTCCACCGCGATAAACGTCACGATCCCCAGTGCGCCTGCGCCGAGGAAGGTCAGCGCTTCGTCCTCTGGCAACAGCAGCGAAACGCCATAGAGCGCCAAGAGCAGGATCGCGATTTCTGCGGCCTTGATATCGGCAAATCGGGCAAGGGCGCGTTCGAGCCCCGTGATCCAGTGCACGTCCTTCTCGCCGTCGAAGAAGAACGAAAGCCCCACCATCGCGAGGAACGCTCCGCCGAACCCGGCAATGCCGACATGTGCGCTTGATACGATGGCTTCATAGCGCGCCGGCTCGGTCAGCGAGATGCGCAGCGCCTCCACCGGCCCCATGCCTGCCGCAATCGCGACGATGGCTAGCGGAAACACGATGCGCATGCCGAACACCGCAATGACCATGCCCCAGGTAAGGAAGCGGCGCTGCCAGACCTCGTCCATCTCGCGCAGCACGACCGCGTTCACCACCGCGTTGTCGAATGAAAGCGACACTTCGAGCACCGAAAGCATCACCACGATCCACAGCATCGCCAGCGTTGCAGACAGCGATGCGGTCTGGAACCAGCCGTAAGCGGCCGCCAGCACGAGGCAGACAAGCGAGAAGGCGATCGAGCCGCCGAAGTTCCTGATCAAGTGGTGGTCCCGTATTGGCCGGGTGATACCGGCCGGATGTCCCCTTACTTCGGCTGGTAGGTCTGTTCCACCCCCGGAAAGGTGCGGTCACGCACTTCTGCGGCATAGTTGGCGGCAGCTGTGGAGATCGTTTCGGCGAGGTGTTCGTAGATCTTCACGAAGCGGGGGGTGCGCTCGAACATGCCGAGCATGTCGTCTGTCACCAGCACTTGCCCGTCGCACTGCGCCGATGCGCCGATGCCGATGGTGGGGCAGGGGACGGCCTTGGTGATCGCCACCGCAAGCGGTTCGACCACACCTTCGACGACAATGGCAAAGGCCCCGGCTTCGGCAATCGCGCGCGCATCGCCGATGATCTTCTCCGCTTCCGCCGCGCTGCGCCCGCGCGCGTTGTAGCCGCCGAGCACGTTGACTGCCTGCGGGGTGAGGCCGACATGGCCCATCACCGGAATGCCGCGCTGGGTAAGGAACGCGACGGTTTCGGCCATCGCCACACCGCCTTCGAGCTTGATAGCATCGCAGCCGGTTTCCTTGAGCACGCGCGAGGCGCTCTCGAAGGCCTGCTGCGGTGAGCTTTCATAGGCGCCGAACGGCATGTCGACCACGACCGCCGCGTGATACGAACCGCGCACCACGGCAGCGCCATGCGCGCACATCATGTCGAGCGTGACGGGAACGCTTGAGGGCAGGCCATAGATGACCTGACCAAGCGAATCCCCCACCAGCAGCAGATCGCAATGCGCATCGAGGAGCTGTGCCTGCCGCGCGGTGTAGGCGGTGAGCATGACCACCGGAAGCTCGGTCTTCCCGTCCACCTTGCGCTGGCGGATGCCGGGAATGTTGAGCCGCTTCATCGGCGCCGGAGTGGGGTGGGCGCGGCTGGTCGAAGTGTCGAGAACGTAGGTCGTGGACATGCGCGAGGTTCCCTGTCGCTGGACCCGCGCTTTTAGAGCAATGCCGCCAAGCCGCAAGGCTAGGTCCGTTTCGGTTTATGACTGTGTCGCTCCGATGCACGCGCTTGGGGAAAAAGCGCTTTGCGGCAGCGGCCCTCGGCGCTAGCAATCAAAGCAGCAACCTGGTTCCGGTTAGACTTGCCAGCGCGATCAGGGCGCGCGGCGTGCAAGGCGCCGGACCAAGGCGGGAGAAATCAATGTTCGGTCGCGTCAAACCACTCGACGCCATTCTTGCCACTGCCGAGAAGAAATCGCTGCATCGTTCGCTCGGCGCGTTCCAATTGACCATGCTCGGCGTCGGCGCCGTGATCGGCACCGGCATTTTCGTGCTGACCGCTGAAGCCGCGCAGAAGGCTGGCCCCGGCATGATGGTCAGCTTCATCATCGCGGGCTTCGTCTGCGCGGTGGCTGCACTGTGCTACGCGGAAATGGCCGCGATGGTGCCAGTTTCGGGCTCGGCCTATACCTACAGCTACGCTGTTATGGGCGAACTCGTCGCGTGGATGGTCGGCTGGGCGCTGATCCTCGAATACGCGATCGCGGCAGGCGCGGTTTCGGTCGGCTGGTCGGGCTACATGGTCGGCTGGCTCAACACGAGCTTCCATCTCGATATTCCGCTCACGTTGGTGCGCGGTCCGTTTGATGGCGGGGTCATCAACCTGCCGGCGATGGGCATCGCGGGCCTGATCACGTGGCTGCTGGTGCTCGGCACCAAGGAAAGCGCCACGGTCAACGCCGTGCTGGTGGCAATCAAGATCGCCGCGCTTTCGCTGTTCGTCGCGCTGACCCTCCCGGTCATCAAGAGCGGCGAGTTCGTGCCTTTCGCGCCGACCGGCTTCACCGGCATCTCGGCGGCGGCGGCTTCGATCTTCTTCGCCTATGTCGGCTTCGACGCGGTCTCGACCGCGGCGGAAGAGACCAAGAACCCGCAGCGCAACATGCCGATCGGCCTGATCGGCAGCCTTGCGATCTGCACGATCTTCTACATGCTGGTTGCCGCTGGCGTGATCGGCACCGTCGGCGCGCAGCCGATGGCTGGCCCGAACGGTGAAGTGCTCTCGCCCGGTACGCCTGCGCTCTCGGCCGCCTGCGCCGCGATCCAGGACAACGCGGTGGTCTGCTCGAAGGAAGCGCTGGCGTGGACGCTGCGCACGGTCGGCTATCCCTTCGTGGGCTGGCTGGTTGGCGCTGCCGCGATCCTCGCGCTGCCTTCGGTCATTCTGATGATGATGTTCGGCCAGACCCGCATCTTCTTCGTGATGAGCCGCGACGGACTGCTGCCGGAGTTCTTCTCGAAGATCCACCCGCGCTTCCGCACGCCGCACGTGATCACGATCCTCACCGGCATTTTCGTGTCGGTCTTCGCCGCGTTCTTCCCGGTCGGCCTGCTGGCTGACGTGTCGAACTCCGGCACGCTGTTCGCCTTTGCCGCGGTGTCGATCGCGGTGATCGTGCTGCGCCGGACCGAACCCAATCGCCACCGTCCGTTCCGCACGCCGGCGGTAAGCGTTGTCGCGCCGATCTCGATCGCGGGCTGCGTCTATCTGTTCTTCAGCCTCTCGGCGGCGACGATCACGCTGTTCTTCGGCTGGGCGGCCGCAGGCCTCGTCGTCTACTACACCTATAGCCGCAGCCGCAGCCATGTCGGTCGTGGTACGGTCGAAGTGCACGAGGAAGACAGCGATGTTCCGCCGCAGCCGGTGCCGCCGCTGGTCTGATCGCTGACGGCAATCGCAAGGCATAGAGGGCCGCTTTCCTTCGGGAAGGCGGCCCTTTTGCATGGAAGGGCAGGCTGCGGGCGAGGTGCTTGCAAGGCGGGAGAATAAGAACATAATAGGAACATGAGCCGAATCGAAGCCTGTTCCGAAATCCATGTTCTCTCACCCCCGCTGCCCGCTGGATTGCGGCGGGGTTCTGCGTCTCGCGCCCTTTCCGGCGCCAAGTCCGTGCGCTGGAAGCCGGGGATCGCGGCGTCCTGCCGCCACACTGAAGTGTTTGCATCGGGCGGTGAGGCAACCGGCGCGGCAATGGCGCTCGCCCTCGCGCGTGATGCCCTCCATGTCGATGCCGAGGATCAGCGTCCGTGGCTCTGGGTGCAGGACAAGGCCGCGCTGCGCCTTTCGGGCCGGCCCTATCGCCCGGGCTTACCCAAACACCTGCGCCACCGTCTGATCCACGTTGCCGCCACCACGCCCGAGGATGCGCTGTTCGCGCTGGAAGAGGGGCTGCGCTGCCGCGATCTCGCCTTCGTGATCGGTGAAATCGCGGGCAATCCGCGCGCGCTCGATTTCACCGCGTCGCGCCGCCTCAGCCTCGCTGCGGAAAAGCACGGCACTGCGCTGTGGCTGGTGCGGCTCGATGCGCGCAGCGATCTCGGCTCGGCGCGGATGCGCTGGCGCGCTGCTGCCGCCGCCTCGCCGCCGCCGCGCTGGAACCCGCTGGCACCCGGCCAGCCGACATGGCGTGCCGAGTTGTTCCGCGCCCACACCTTTCAACCCGGACACTGGACCTTGCGTGATGACGGCAATGCTCTCGTCGCCAGCCCCCCAACGGCCTCTGGCGCGCCGGATCATGGCGATCTGGTGCGCGGATCTGGCGCTCGATCGCTGGCGGCTGGCTGAAGGCTGCGCAGCGGGGCAGGGAACCGACGCCGCCCCGCTAGCGCTGATTGCAGAAACCGCTCACGGCCCCCGCATCGCTGCGGTCAACGCCGCAGGGGCAGAGCATGGCGTGCGGACGGGTACGATGCTGGCAGACGCGCGCACGCTCTGCCCCGCGCTTGCCGTGCGCCCGGATGATCCCGCCGGAGACCTCGCGTTTCTCGAGCATCTCGCGCTCTGGGCGCAGCGCTGGGGGCCGTGGTCCGCGCTCGATCCGCCCGATGGCCTGATCGTCGATACCACCGGCGCGGCGCACCTCTTCGGCGGAGAGGCTGCCTTGCTGGCGGATGCGCGCGCGCAGCTCAGGCGGCGCGGCCTGATGGCGCGCGCCGCGATCGCTCCCACGGCAGGCGCGGCCTGGGCCTTGGCGCATTACGGACCGGATGGCGCAGTGCTCGAAGGCGAAGCGATGCTTGAACGCCTCGGTTCGCTGCCCATCGCCGCACTGCGGCTCGATGACGATGTGCTGCTCCTGCTGCGCCGCCTCGGCCTCAAGCGGATCGATGATATTGTCGGCATCGGGCGCGAGGCGCTGGCCCGCCGCTTCCGCACCCGCCGCGCGCCCGCCGCCAATCCGCTGGTGCGGCTCGATCAGCTGCTTGGCCGCGTGCCCGAACCGCTGCTGCCTGTGATCGGGCACGAACAGCCGATGGTGCAGCGCCGCCTGATGGAGCCGATCCGTCACCGCCCGCTGCTTGACCGCGTCTTGGCGGACCTCGCGGAGGATATGGCGCGCGCGCTCGAAGCGCGGGGGGAGGGCGCGCGGCGGCTCGAACTGGCGGCATGGAAGGTCGATGGCGAAGTCCTTGTGCGGCGGCTCGAAATGGCTTCCGCCACGCGCGATCCCGCCCACGTTTGCCGCCTGTTCGCGGCGCGGCTGGATGACCTCGATGCAGGCTTCGGCATCGAATTCGTGCGCCTCATCGCGCCGTGGACCGAGCCGCTCGCGCTCGCGCAGGCCGAACTTGATGCCGCCGCCGAACGCCACGGCACCAGCCTTGCCGCCTGCATCGACCGGCTGACGGTGCGGCTGGGCGCGGGGGCGGTGCGCCGCCCGCTCCCGCGCGCCAGCCACTTGCCCGAACGCGCGCAGCGCTGGACGCCGCCGCTGGCGCCGCAGCCCGGCCTTCAGGAAGACTTCGCCTTTCATGAGCGGCCCCTGAAGCTGCTCGACCGGCCCGAACCCATCGCGGTGATCTACGAAGCGCCCGATGGGCTCCCCCGCCTGTTCCGCTGGCGCGGCGGCGTGCACGAAATCGCCCGCGCCGAAGGGCCGGAACGCATCGCCCCCGAATGGTGGCGTGAACGCTCTACCGTGCGCCTGCGCGATTACTACCGCATCGAGGATAGCGCTGGCCGCCGCTACTGGATCTACCGCCACGGCCTTGCCGGCGACGGGCGCGGCGGCGCGCCGGAATGGTTCCTGCAGGGCTTTTGTGCCTGAAGGCCCGCTCACCCCGGCGCGGCGGCGCCTGACGGGCGAGGAGGCCTCAAGCGCCCCCGTCCGCGCGGCCTTCGTCGAACTCGGCCTCGTCACCTGTTTTTCGTTCCTGCGCGGCGCATCCGATCCGGTCGACCTCGTGCTCGCCGCGCACCGGCTCGGCTATGATGCCATGGGCGTGGCGGACGCCAATTCGATGGCCGGCGTGGTGCGCGTGCATGGCGAGGCGAAGGCGCTGGGACTGCGCCCGGTGATCGGCTGCCGGATCGAGACTATCGAAGGTCTCGCCTTCCTCGCCTATCCCACAGACCGCGCGGCTTATGGCCGCCTCTGCCGCCTCATTTCCGCCGGCCGCATGGCGCGCCTCGATGGCGAATGGCAGGCCAAGGGGGTGTGCGAGATCGACCTCGCGATGCTCGCCGCGCATAGCGATGGCGTGCACCTCGTGCTGCTGCCGCCGGGCGATCTCGATCAGATCTATACGATCGAAGCCGAAAGCAACGTGATCCCCCTCCCGCTTGCGGGAGGGGTTAGGGGTGGGCACGCGGCAAGCACCGCGTCTGAACAGCCCACCCCCAGCCCC
>NZ_BJYR01000017.1 GCF_007991615.1 Novosphingobium sediminis
CGCGGCAAGCACCGCGTCTGAACAGCCCACCCCCAGCCCCTCCCGCTTGCGGGAGGGGGGAAGTAACCACAGGCTTTCCCTTCCGTTTCCCGCGCTTCTCCCCCGGCTTGTCCACAGCCTGCCCAGCCTGCGCCATTTGGCCGCCAGCTACCTCTACAGCGGCGACGACATTGCGCGGATCACCGCGCTCGATGCGCTTGCCCGCGAGCATGGCCTCAGCCTCCTTGCCACCAACGATGTCCACTATCACGAGGCCGCCCGGCGGCCCTTGCAGGACGTGATGACGGCGATCCGCCACAAGACCACCGTCGCGCGCGCCGGGCACCTGCTGCATCCCAATGCAGAGCGGCACCTCAAGTCGCCCGAGGAAATGCTCCGCCTGTTCGAGCGTTGGCCCCAAGCCGTGACCGCTGCGCGCGAACTCGCCGATGCCTGCACCTTCAGCCTCGACGAATTACGCTACGAATACCCCGAGGAAATCTGCCCCGAGGGCCGCACCCCGCAAGACTGGCTGGAGGAGCAGACCTGGGCCGGAGCGGATGGCCGCTACCCCTCCGGCGTGCCCGCCAGCGTGCGCACCACGCTGGCGCGCGAACTCGCGCTGATCGGCAAGCTGAACCTCGCAACCTACTTCCTGACCATCAAGGATATCGTTGATTTCGCGCGTAATCAGGATCCGCCGATCCTGTGCCAGGGGCGCGGCTCGGCGGCCAATTCGGCGGTGTGCTACTGCCTCGGTATCACCGCGGTCGATCCGGCCCGCCACGCGCTGCTGTTCGACCGCTTCATCTCCGAAGACCGTAACGAGCCGCCCGATATCGACGTCGATTTCGAGCACGAGCGGCGCGAGGAAGTGATCCAGTACATCTACCGCCGCTATGGCCGCCAGCGCGCGGGGCTCTGCGCGACAGTGATCCACTACCGCCCGCGCATGGCGATCCGCGAGGTGGGGAAAGCGATGGGCCTGACCGAAGACGTCACCGCCGCGCTTGCGCGCACCGTCTGGGGCGGGTGGGGCAGCGAAGTGGCCGAGCGCAATGTCGAGCAGGCCGGCCTCGATCTTACCGACCCACACCTCAAGCGCGTTCTGAAGCTCACCGAACAGATGATTGGCATGCCGCGCCATCTCTCGCAGCATGTCGGCGGCTTCATCCTCACACAGGGGCCGCTGACCGAGACGGTGCCGATCGGCAATGGCGCCATGGCGGACCGCAGCTTCATCGAATGGGACAAGGACGATATCGACGCGCTGGGTATCCTGAAGGTCGATGTCCTCGCACTCGGCATGCTCACCTGCATCCGCAAGTGCCTCGATCTGCTGGGCGAGCATCATGGCCGCAGCCTGACGCTCGCCACGGTCCCGCGTGAGGACCCGGCGGTCTATGCCATGTTGTGCAAGGGCGATTCGCTCGGCGTGTTCCAGGTCGAAAGCCGCGCGCAGATGAACATGCTGCCGCGCCTGCGCCCGCGTGAATTCTATGATCTTGTCATTCAGGTCGCCATCGTCCGCCCCGGACCGATCCAGGGCGATATGGTCCACCCATACCTCCGGCGGCGGCGGGGGGAGGAGGCCGTCAGCATCCCCGCGCCCGGTCCTGCCTTCGGTCCGCCGGACGAACTGACCTCGATCCTCGCGCGCACTTTGGGCGTGCCGATCTTTCAGGAACAGGCAATGAAGATCGCGCTCGATGCGGCGAAGTTCAACGGCGCGGAAGCCAACCGGCTGCGCAAGGCCATGGCTACGTTCCGGCGGCGCGGCATGGTCGAGGAACTGCAGGACATGATGGTCGAGCGTATGACCGCGCGCGGCTACGACCGCGAGTTCGCACAGCGCTGCTTCAACCAGATCCGCGGCTTTGGCGAATACGGCTTTCCCGAAAGCCACGCGGCGAGCTTTGCGCATCTGGTCTACGTTTCGAGCTGGCTGAAGTGCCACTACCCGGCGGCGTTCGCCTGCGGGCTACTTAATTCGCAGCCGATGGGTTTCTACGCGCCCGCGCAGATCGTGCGCGATGCGGTGGAGCACGGCGTCACCGTGCTGCCGGCGGATGTGAACCATTCGATGTGGGATTGCACGCTGGAGGCGGATGGGGCGGCGCTCCGCCTTGGCCTGCGCCAGATCGATGGCCTGCCCGAAAACGTCGCCGCCGCGCTGGTCTCGGCGCGCGAGGCGGGGGGCAAGTTCGCTGATGCAGGGGCGCTCAAGGCGCGGGCTGGGCTTTCGCCCGCGGTGATCGAGCGACTAGCCGCCGCCGATGCGCTGGGCTCGCTTGGGCTTTCGCGGCGGCAGGCGCTGTGGGATGCGCGCAGCCTGATCGCCGCGCCGCCGCTGCCGCTGTTTGCCGCCGCCGATGCGCGTGACGAAGGCGAGGAGCGCCGCCGCACGCGCCTGCCGGTGATGCCGCTCTCCGAGGAAGTCGTCGCCGATTACCAGACGCTGCGGCTTTCACTGAAGGCGCACCCGATGGCCTTCCTGCGCGCGGAACTGGCCGAGCGCGGCTTTGTGCGCGCCGCCGATCTCAGGGACCGCAAGGTGCGCTCGATGGTGCGCGTGGCGGGCGTGGTGCTTGTGCGCCAGCAGCCGGGCAGCGCCAAGGGCGTGTGCTTCATCACGCTGGAGGACGAGACCGGAGTGATCAACCTCGTGATCTGGCCGGACCTGAAAGAAAAGCAGCGCAGCGTGGTGATGGGCGCGCGGCTGATGGAAGTGCGCGGGCGCGTGGAATACGACGATGAGGTGATCCACGTGATCGCCCAGCACCTGACGGACGCGAGCGAGGGGCTGGCACGGCTCTCCGACGACCCGCTCGCCCCTGCCATGGCCCGCGCCGATGAGGTCAACCGGCCCGTGGTCGGCCGCATGGGCCCGCCCGCGCGCAGCCATCCGCGCAACGTGCGGGTGATCCCTAAGTCGCGCGATTTCCATTGAGGCCACGTGCCACAATTGCGCCGCGAGCGCTTCCTAATGGCACGCCATGGACCTCGTTAGACTGACCCCCGAAGACGCGCCGCGCTTCCTCGCGCTGCGCAGCGCCATGTTCGGCGCCGAAGCGATGAACTTCAGGGGAGCCGCTGCCGACGATGCCGCCCTCGGCGAAGCGTTCTGGCGCGAACGACTGGCGCGCGATCATGTTTATGCCGTCATCCGGGACGGCGAATGGCTGGCAGTCGGCGGGCTCAGCCGCCTTGCCGGGGTGAAGCTCGATCACAAGGGCCTCGTCTGGGGCATGTATGCGCTTCCTGCCACGCGCGGCAGCGGTGCCGCCGCGCGCATTCTCGATACGCTGGAAGAAGCCGCCCGCACCATCGGCCTGCGCCAGCTCCAGCTCACCCTGATGGCCGACAACGCCCGTGCCCGCCGAGTCTACGAACGCCACGGCTACGAACTTTACGCGATCGAGCCGGAATCTGTGCGGCGCGAGGATGGCAGCTATGTCGACGAAGCGCTGATGTGGAAGCGGCTGTAGTTCTGGCCAGACAGGCGTACAAAGCCATCGTGATGCAATTGGAAAGCGACGGAGCAGAGCATTTTCCGGGTGCGGCCCTGGCCGTCATGCCGAGCTTGGATGCAGCCTTGCGGGATCTGGAAGCCGGTAGGGCCGGCATAAGGCTCGCGCATGCTCACGGCCTTGCCGATGTGCTGTCCTCGCAAGGCACAATTGGCGCCATCGCTGCGCACTTTCGGGGAACGGGCGTCAAACCGGTCCGCGCTGTTCTGTTCGACAAGACTGCAGAGCGAAACTGGGGGCTTGGATGGCATCAGGACCGCACGATCTGCGTAGAGGCTCGCCGCGATACGCCCGGTTTCGGTCCTTGGACGATCAAGGCAGGTCTGACGCACGTGGCGCCGCCGTTCCGCTATATCGAGCGAATGATCACGCTGCGCGTTCATCTTGATGACGTCACAACGGCGAACGCCCCGCTGCTGGTCGCGCCCGGATCGCATAAATCGGGCCTGATCCCGGTCGGAGATGTGGCGGCGGTCGTCGCGGCCTGTGGTCGTAAAAGCTGCCTCGCCCGGGCGGGCGACATTTGGGCCTACGCCACACCCATCCTGCATGCTTCCGAGGCTGCGAGCCAACCAGCCCGGCGGCGGGTTCTGCAGATCGACTATTCGGCAGACGAACTGCCGGACGGTCTCAACTGGCTCGGCGTCACCTGATCACGTCCGCAGACGCTCGATCCCCTGCGCAAGCGCCACGTAGAGCTTGCCCATGTCGGACGACAGCAGCGTCACGCCCAGCGCATGGCCGTCGCGCGTGGAAAGGAGTTGGCGCAGCATCGCTTCGAAATCGTGGATGTAGCGGTTCACGTGGCTGCGGAATTCGCTGTCCGCCTCGTAGTGCTGCTGCACCGCGCGCGCTTCGCTGCTTTCCAGCAGGCTGACCGCGCGGCGGGTGAAGATGCCGCGATCGCCGCGCAGGTACGAGGCCCAGGCGGTTTCGGAGACGTCCGCCGAGAGCACCTTTGCGATATCGATGGCTGCGGAATTGAGCGATTCGGTGATGAGCGCGGTGCGGCGGGCGAAGTCGTTGTCGACCTGCTCCTCGGCGCGCTCACGAGCGCGGGCGACGCGGTTCTCGAGGTTGCCGGCGAGCTCGTCCACCTTGGCAAGCTGGTCGCGCATCTGGATCGCGGTTTCACGGCTGGTGGCGGCGGCGCTGTCGATCGCTTCCTCGAGCCGCGCGACGAGTTCGGCGCCGCGCCCCTGAAGCACGCGCGTGATTGCACCTGCCAGCTGCCCGTCGATATCGCGTGAAAGCGCATCGCTGTCCTCACGCGCGGCCGCGAGCAGGGCGCGCAGTTCGCCGAGGCGCGCTTCCTGTTCGGCAGCCTGTGCGGCCAGCGCCTTCTGCATTCGTGCCGCCTCGGACATCGCCGCCTTGAGGCCGCTGCGGGTGCTGTCAACGTCCTGCGCCAGCGCGCGGCCGGTATCGCCCGCTTCGCCGAGCACCGAGCGCATCTGGTTGACCCGGTTCTCGAACACGCCGAGGCCTGCTTCGGCATTGCCCAGCGCTGCCGGAAGCACGGTGCCGGCATGTTCGCCGCCCGCCTGAATCAATTCGAGCAGCCGCACGGCCGATTCGGTGAGCGTGCCGATCTGCCCGTCCGTCCCGGTCAGCGCCTCGCGCATGTCGACCAGATGCTGGGTCAGCGTGGTGAGCGCGCGGTCGATCATTGCCGCACTGGCATCGCCCGCTTCGCCCGATGTCTTGAGGGTGGCGCTGAAGGCCGCGACTTGCGCTGCAATCGCATCGCACTGCTGGCCTAGCGCGCGGGTTTCCTCCAGCTGACGCTGACGCTGCGCTTCGACTGCCGTGTCGAGATCGGCGAGCTTGCGGGCAAGCGCCTCCGCGGCTTCGGCCCCGGCAGCAGCCATCGCCTCGCGGCGTTCGCGGATCGCAGTGTCGAGATCGGCAAGGCTTTGCGTGAGGGCGGCGCGCTGCTCGGCCGAAGCGACTTCCAGATTGGCGCGCCGGGCAGCGAGCTGCTCATCGAGCAGAGTAGCGTCCTCAGCAAGGCGGCGGGTGAGATCGGCAGCATTGGCCTCGAACGCAGCCAGACGATCGCGCGACGCGGCAATCAGCTGCTCGTGATCATTGCCGATGGCTTCCACCGCATGGCGCAAGGCGGCGAGCTGGGTTTCGGAGCGTTCGGCGAACTGGCGCAGCGCCGTGTCTTCCGCGCCGCTTAGCGAGCGGCTGAACGCTCCGCTTTCCGCGCGCATTGCGGCAAATCGCGCGCCAAGAGCAGCGAGGGTGTCTTCCTCGCTGCGGATGATCGCCTCGCGCTGGCGGGCCAGCTCTTCACTCAGGGTCTCGGCGCGAGCCCGGATCGCGGCAAGCGCAGCGATTTCCTCGGTATCCAGCCGTTCACGATGCGCTTCGGCGCCTTCTTCCAGCGCGGCAAGGCGCGCTTCACTGTGCTCGGTGATGCGAGCCGCGCTTTCCTCGAATGCGGTGAGGGCGGAATCGACCCGCTCGCGCACCACCTCGACCTGCCGTTCGCTGGCCTGGCCGAATTCGTTGAGGCGGAGGAAGCCAGCGACAAGGTCCTCCAGTTGGGTGTGCGCGGTGCGTCCGGCATTGGCGATGTTGTTGGTGACGTCCTTGGCCGAATTGGCGATCACGGGCAGCTGGCCGCGCAGCTTCTCCATGTTCTCCAGAGCGTGATCGGAGACGGTGGCGATCTGTTCGACCTGTGCGCTGTTGCCGGCGATGAGCGCCTGCAATTGCGCCGCGTTGCCGCTGATCCGTTCGACCGCGATGCGGCCCAGCGAATCAAGATCGCGGCCTTGCGCGGCGAGGAAATCGCGCGCCAGCGAAAGCTCGGTGTTCACCGCGGAAAGGCGGCGCTCGAGCTGCTGCGATTCGATGCGGAGCAATTGCGCGGCATCGCCGAAGCGCGCAGCCTCACGCCGGCTGCTGCGCCGCGCGAGGAGGAGCGCGACCAGCACGACCAGCACCGGGGTCGACCACGCCGAGAGCAGGCCGGTCCAAACACCCAATGGCTGCGCCTGCTGGAACGTGGCGAGATTGCCAATGACAAATGCCGCCGTCCACGCCGCGATCAGCGCACCGGCAACGGCGAGGCCGAGCCATTCGCGCTCCAGCTTCGGCGTGTCGTCTGCGTCGTCGTCCCACACGGCCATGCTGTCTTCCGGGGTAGGGGCAATCGGCCAGCCGCCGTCCGCCATGTCGTCGCCCGCTGTGGTGAGCGCTGCTCCCGCATCGGCATCTTCCACCAGCGCTTCACCGGCAAGGCGCTTGCCCAGCCGCACGGCAGCCGCTTGCGCTGCTTCGTCGTCCGCGCCGCCTTCGATAGCGATGATCTTTCTTCCCCCGGCCATGTCGGCAGTCTTAACACACTTCAGGCCGCTGCTTAAAGCAGGGGTTAACGCAATCACGATAATCCTTTGGCCATGGCTTACCTTGGCGATGCGATCGATGCCCATCTGGCGGCAGCAACCGGCGACAACACGGAGCTGTTTCGCGAGATACGCGCGGCCTTTGTCGAAGGCGCGCGCCGCCAGCTTGATCTCCTGGGCCGCGCCCGGTGCGACGGAAACTGGGCAATGGCGGCGCAGCGACTGAAGAGCCTCGCCGCGACATTCCACGCAGAGGAACTCATCGCGCTGGCTGATAAGGCATTGCAGGGTGCGCCGGGCGAACCGGGCGTGCTGCGCGCGATTGCTTCCGCGCTCGATTCGCTGGAACCAACCGACTGATTCGTCGCCACACTTGGCATTGCCGCCCGGCGGCCCTAGCATAGGGGAAAGGGAGGTCACCGCCTTGCGGGTCGCATTGCTTTCGTTGATGGACGCCGCTCAGGGCGAGCCACAGGGCCTTCGCGGCCTGCTGCCGATTGGTGGCCGCTCGATTCTGCGCCATCAACTCGGCCTCGCGATGGCGCTTGGCTGTTCGCGCATCGTTGTGCTGGCCGAAACCCTGACCAACGATCTCGTCACGCTCCAGCATACAGCGGAAGCGGGCGGCGCGCGCTTCCATGTGATCGCATCGGCCCGTGCACTGGCACCGCTCGTCGCAGCTGAGGATGAGCTGCTTGTGCTGGGCGAGGGGCTGCTCGCCATGCCCGAGGATGCGCTGAGGCTGCTCGGTGATGGACCGGTCGTCCTGACCCTTCCGGTCGAAACCGGGCTCCCGCTCGGCTTTGAGCGGATCGATATCAACAATGCCGGAGCGGGCGCAATGCTGCTGCCGGGCAAGCTGATTGCCGCACTGGGCGATCTGCCGGGCGACTGGAACCCCGGCTCGGCGCTGCTCCGGATCGCTTCGCAGGCGCGGATCGTGCAGCGCGAACTTCCTGCCTTGCTGCTCGATCAGGGGCGCTGGCGTCTGATCCGCGATGAGGCCGAGGCGCACCGGGCAGAGCCGGGCTGGGTGCGGCTCCACACCGCCAGTGCGCAAGTTCGCTCGCCGGGGTTGTGGCTTGCCGCCGGCATCGTGCGCACGCTCGGCCCGGCGCTGCTCCACGCCGGCACGCGGCCCTATGTCATCGCGCTGGGCGCTGTGATCACCGCGCTGCTCGGCATCGGCGCAGGCTGGTTTGGCTGGTGCGGACCGGGCTTTGCCATGCTCGCGCTGGGATGGCTGGTCCACCAGGTCGCGGGCCTGCTCGCACGGGTCGAGCGGGACTCGCTGATTTCATCAACCGGTGTGGCCCCGCTCGACCGGCTGGCCGACTGGATCCTCGACGGCATGTTCATAGCGCTCTGCGCGTGGCGGACCGAGATCCCTGCCATCGCCGGTGTGCCATGGGGCATTGCATGGTTTCCGCCCGTGGTCCTTCTTCTGCTGGTCCGCCTGCTTACCCGCCTGCAACCCGATGAAGCGTGGGTCTGGTGGCTGAACGACCGGTTCGTGCTCGGTTCTGTACTGGCGTTTTCCAGCATCCTGCTGCCGTTCGATTTTGTGCTGCGGGTGCTGATCGTGACGCTGCTCTTCGCTGGCCTCATTCTGGCGGGACGCGGCGATGGGCCGGGAAGCGCCTTGCCTGGTGGGGGGCGGCCCGCGTGACGGTTCACCGCCTAACCCCGAATTAACCAGCGCGGGCGTAAGCTGGTGAGGATGGCCATCCCTGCAACTTCCGGCGCGCCGGCAAACACGTTTCATTCGCCGCTGGCGGAAGAAATCGCGGCTGCGCGCGGTGCAGTTGCCAATGTCGTGCCGATCCTGCGCCAGCTTTTGCGCAGCGATGACAACTCCATCTTCAGCGACGAGATCATCGCCCGCGTGCGCGGCATGTTCGTCGATGTCGCGCGCCAGCTCGTAATCGCGCTGGCCGAAGCAGCCGGACATGCCGAGCCGGAGGGCTGGGCGCACGAGGCGGCGGAAGAACTCGCCCATGCGTTGGCTGAAAATCCGGCATTTCTCGAGCATTTTCATACCCTTGCGCTGGAATGGCAGTGGACTGTGCGGCTTGAACGCAGCCGAGCGCTCGACCCGGTTCTGCCGCCGCTGCTGCAAGCGCGCATGGCGGATCCCGATGCGCTGGCCTCTGCCGGCGCGATGAACCTTCTCGCTGCGCAGGCCCGCTTCTGCCAGAGCCAGCGCCGCATGCAGTTGCCGCTCGCTGAATTGCCCGGCGATCTGCTGCATATCGCGCTGATGACTCTGCGGGCTCACGTCGGCACGGAAGCTGCGGCCGACACCTATGCCTTGATCGCCGAGCGCAGCGTGCGCGCCGGGATAGACGAGACGCGCTCGCGCCTTGCGCAGATGGGCCGGGTGCTCGATGGCATGGGCGGCAAGGCGCTCTCCGCACTCGAGATCGACAAGGCCGGCCTCGCGCTGTTCCTCACCGCGCTGGCGCGGGGGGCTGGGCTGAGCCGCGAAAGCGCGATCATGGCGACGGTCGATAGCCAGTTGCCGCGTCTACTGCTGGCCCTCAGGGCCTGCGGCCTTGCGCCGAATGCCGTGGCGGATGCTGCGCTGGCGTTTCACCCCGATGCGATCCTTCCGCAGGGCTATGCCGATCTGTCGCCTGCCGATGCCGCTGCGCTGCTTGGCGAGGTGGGGGCATGAGCGCGCTGCGCGAACAGGGCGCTGCGCCGACCACGCCCGGTGGCATGATCCGCGCCCGCACCGATGGCGCCGACCAGTTGATCGCCGCTGACGAGCCGCTCGCCGGTCTGCAAGTTCGCAGCGGCAGTGCGGTGCCCGGTGCCATAGCGATGCCAGCGCTCCTCTCGCTCGTCCGCCGCGTGCGCCGGACCGGACAGCCCGCGTCGCGCACCATCCTCTCGGTTGACGAAGGCTACCCCGTCACCGCGATGGCCTTCGTGACGCCGGAGGGTGAGGGGACTGCGATCGAGCTCAGCCAGTGGCACCGCGGTGAAGAAGCCGCCGCCGAACTGCCCGTGCCCGAAGCGCTTCTGCACCACCTCGCCGAGGCGGAGATCCTGCTCGACGATGCGCAGCGGGTGATCGTCGCAGATGTGCGCGCGGCCGATCTGGCCGGCCTCGCGGCTGCGCTCGAAACAGGACGCGGGCGCTACTGGACCGATTTTGTCACCATCGACCGGGTGAGCGACCTGATGACCGCGCGGCAGGGGCCGCTGCACTGGCGCCTGCTCGATGACGCGCCCTTTGCGGTCGAAGGCTCGACCCGCACCTGGCGTGCGCGCATCCTGCCGCGAGGGCAGGGCGGATTTTCGCTGCTCGCGATCCCTGAAGCCATCGAAGAGCTTCCCGTAAGCCCCGCGGCTCGGGCCCAGAAGGATGAACCCGAGGACGCGCAGCCCGGCTGGAACCGCCTGCTAGGCCGCGATCTTGCGCCTGCACTGCGCCAGCCGATCACCCGCATCATCGCCAATGCCGAGACGATCCGTACACGGCTCGCCGGTCCGCTGGCCGAGGAATACGCCAGCTACGCCCGCGATATCGCCGATGCCGGCCGCCATTTGATGAGCCTGATCGAAGACCTCGCCGATCTCGAAGCGGTCGAGGCACCGGGCTTTGCACCCGCGCCCGATCACATCGATCTGGCCGATTGCGCGCGGCGAGCAGCCGGCATCCTATCCGTGCGCGCGCAGGAACGCGGCATCACGCTGGTCACGCCGCATGCCAACGCGCGCGTGCCCGCGATCGGCGAATTCCGCCGCGTGCTGCAAGTGCTGCTCAACCTCGTCACCAATGCGATCCGCTATGGTCCGGAGGGCTCAACCGTCACGCTGGAAACAGGCGAGGACGCGCGCGGCACGTGGATTGCGGTGCAGGATGAAGGCCAGGGGCTCGATGCCGAGCAGGCCGAGCGGGTGTTCGAGAAGTTCGAGCGGCTTGGCCGCAGCGGCGATGGCGGGACGGGCCTCGGCCTCTATATCTCGCGCCACCTTGCGCGGGCGATGGGCGGTGATCTCGTGGTCACAAGCGCGGCAGGCGAAGGTGCTCGGTTCGAGTTGACCCTGCCGGCGGACCCGGCGGCGTAGAGCGCCGCCCGGTCGGACGGCCGGCAGATTAGCGGCTGCGCTGCGCCACCACCAGCAGAGAGGCGCCGACAAGCGTCAGAACGCCGCCCCAGAGTATCCAGATTTTCTGCTCAAGCATGAAGCTGGAGGCCGGCCACATGATTAGGCCGGCACCCTGGCCCATCCACAGGAGGCCCAGAAAGAGAGCGAACAGGCCCAGAACTCGCAAGGTCTGGGCCATGTCGCTGACCGTCGGCGCCTCAGCGCTTGTCGACGGGAAGGTAGTCGCGCTGCGCCGGGCCGGTGTAGAGCTGGCGCGGGCGGCCGATCTTCTGGCCGGGATCGCTGATCATTTCGTTCCACTGCGCCACCCAGCCCACGGTGCGGGCGAGCGCGAAGAGCGCGGTGAACATCGCGGTCGGGAAGCCGATCGCCGAAAGGATGATACCCGAATAGAAGTCGACGTTGGGGAACAGCTTCTTCTCGACGAAGTAGGGATCGTTGAGCGCGATCTCTTCCAGTTGCAGCGCCGTCTCGAACAGCGGATCAGTGACATTGAGCGAGGCGAACACCTCGCGCACCGTCTGCTGCATCACCGTCGCGCGCGGGTCGTAGTTCTTGTACACGCGGTGGCCGAAGCCCATCAGGCGGAACGGATCGTTCTTGTCCTTGGCGCGCGCGATGTAGTGCGGAATGCGGTCCGGCGTGCCGATCTCGCGCAGCATGTTGAGCGCCGCTTCGTTCGCGCCGCCATGGGCCGGGCCCCACAGGCAGGCGATGCCCGCCGCGATGCACGCGAAGGGGTTAGCGCCCGAGGAACCGGCAAGGCGCACGGTCGAGGTCGAGGCGTTCTGCTCGTGGTCGGCGTGGAGGATGAAGATGCGGTCAAGCGCGCGCTCGACCACCGGGTTCACCACATAGGGTTCCGCCGGCACGCCGAAGGTCATGCGCAGGAAGTTGCCGGTGTAGCTCAGCGAGTTGTCCGGGTAGATGAACGGCTGGCCGACCGAATACTTGTAGGCCATCGCCGCGATCGTCGGCATCTTGGCGATCAGGCGGTGCGAGGCGATCATCCGCTGCACCGGATCGGAAATGTCGGTGCTGTCGTGGTAGAACGCCGAAAGCGCGCCGACCACGCCGCACATCACGGCCATCGGGTGCGCGTCGCGGCGGAAGCCGCGGTAGAAGGTCATCAGCTGTTCGTGCAGCATCGTGTGGCGCGTGATCGTGCGGCTGAACTGCGAGAGTTCGTCCGACGAAGGCAGCTCGCCGTTGAGCAGCAGGTAGCTCACTTCCATGAAGCTCGAATGTTCGGCCAGCTGGCCAATCGGATAACCGCGGTGCAGCAGGACGCCCTCATCGCCGTCGATGTAGGTCAGCGCGCTGTCGCAGCTCGCCGTGCTCGTAAAACCGGGATCATACGTGAACTTGCCGGTCTCGGCATAGAGTTTGCGGATGTCGATGACATCGGGCCCGATCGTACCGCTCTTGATCGGCATGGTGATGGTCTTGCCGCCATCGTTCAGGGTCGCCTGGTTGTCGCTCACGATCTACCCTCCTGTTTTGCTCATTCTGCGGCGGCGGTCAGCCAGCCTGGTTGGGTTCGGGCCGAGGCCCGGAAAGTTACATCACGTTGTCGGCGCAGCCTGATCCCCGATCCGGGCGAGCGACTCGTCGCGTCCCAGAAGTACCAGTACGTCGAAAATACCCGGCGAGGTAGTCGTGCCGGTCAGCGCGGCGCGCAGGGGCTGCGCCAGCTTGCCCAGACCGAGCCCGCGTTCCTCTGCCATCGCCTTGAGTGAAGCCTCGAGCACGGCGGCTGTCCATTCCTCGGCGGCAAGGCGCAGCGCCATCGCGCCGAGCAGCACGCGGGCATCATCGGTGAGCAGGCCGGCAGCCTTCTCGTCAACCGCCAGTGGCCGCTGCGCAAAGAGGAACCGCGCGCCAGTCGCCAGTTCGTTGAGATCGGCGGCGCGCACCTTGAGCACCGGCATCGCCGTGGTGAGAAGCGCAAGGCCTGCCTCGTCCAGCCCGCCGAGGCGCTGCGCCACCAGCGCGGCGAGCCGGGCGTCGTCCGACTCGCGGATGTAATGGCCGTTGAAATTCTGCAGCTTCTTGAGATCGAACCGCGCCGCGCCCTTGCCGACATCGCCGATCTCGAACCATTCAACCGCCTGCTCGCGGCTGATGATCTCGGCATCGCCGTGGCCCCAGCCGAGCCGAAGCAGATAGTTGAAGACGGCTTCGGGCAGCAGCCCCAGTTCGTCGCGATAGGCATCGACGCCAAGCGCGCCGTGCCGCTTGGATAGCTTCGCACCGTCCGCGCCGTGAATCAGCGGGATATGCCCATAGGCCGGATCTTCCCAGCCAGACCCCTCGACAGCCTGCATCGCGCGGATGATCACCAGCTGGCGGAAGGCGTTATTGATGTGGTCATCACCGCGGATCACGTGGGTCACGCCCATGTCGTGGTCATCCACCACCACCGCGAGCATGTACGTCGGCGTGCCATCGCTGCGCAGGATGACGTAGTCGTCAATCTCCACGTTCTGGACGGTGATCGCGCCTTGCACGAGATCTTCGATGGTCGTCGCCCCATCGCGCGGAGCCTTGATGCGCACGACCCACGGCTGGCCTTCCGGCCAGGTCGAAGGATCGGCATCGCGCCATTCGCTCTCTATGCGGAAGGGGCGGCGCTCGGCCTGCGCGGCAGCGCGGCGGGCGGCAAGCTCTTCCTGCGAGAGATAGCAGCGGTAAGCGTGCCCGGCATCCAGCAACTGGTGGGCAATTTGGGCATGGCGCTCGGACCGCGCGAACTGGAACACCGGCTCCTCGTCGCCGCCAAGGCCCAGCCAGTTGAGCCCGTCGAAAATCGCCTCGATCGCCGGCTCGGTCGAACGCGCGCGGTCGGTATCCTCGATACGCAGCAGGTAGGTGCCGCCATGATGACGGGCGAACAGCCAGTTGAACAGCGCCGTGCGCGCTCCGCCGATATGCAGGTAGCCGGTGGGGGAGGGCGCGAAGCGCGTCACCACACCTTTGCGCACAGCAACCGCGCCTGCGCCTGATCCTGCAGAAACGGTGTCAGTGGCGCTTGCCATTACGGGCACTATCCTTCCTAATCCGGCCATGCCGCTGACATTGGCCCAACCTCTCGGCGAACCAGCATCGCAGCGGACACGCCTCTGGGACAAACTCGCCGCCTTGTCCAGCATGCACCGCACCATGGAGGCCTTCCTTGGCAACCGTCCGTTCGAACGCGGACCATGGCTGGCGGTAGGCTTCGGCATTGGAATCGCTTGCTGGGCAGTGCTGCCGGGGCCGTGGCAATGGTCCGGCTTCCTCGCGTTGTGCGGTGCGGCGTCGATGGGCGGCCTGCTGATCGATCCCGAAGGCGATCTTGGCCACTTGCGCGCCGCGCTGATCGGCATGGCGCTGATGCTCGCGGCAGGGTGCACGGCGATCTGGGTGAAGTCTGCGCTGGTAGGGGAACCCGGCATCGCCCGGCCCGAAGTCGTGACGCTGCAAGGCCGCGTACTCGACCGGCAGGTGGAGGGCGCTCGCGATAGAGTGCGGCTCTTGGTCAGGGCGCAAGTGGAGGGCCATGCCGAGCCGCTGCAACTGCGGCTCAACCTCTCTGAGGAGAACGACCAGCCCGGCCTTGTAGAGGGTGCGGAAGTCCGTTTGCGCGCACGGTTGATGCCACCTGCGCCGCCAATGCTGCCGGGCTCCTATGATTTTGCACGCGCCGCATGGTTCCAGGGCCTCGCCGCCACCGGCAATGTCGTCGGTCCGGTTACACTCGTTGCGGCTGCGCAGGAGAGGTGGTCGCTCCGCCAATGGCAGCAGGAACTCGCCGACCATGTCCGTGCGCGGCTTTCCGGCTCGCCCGGCACGATTGCGGCGGCCTTTGCCAGCGGCGACCGCGGCGCGATTGCGCAGACCGATGAGGATGCGATGCGTGACGCCGGCCTCACGCACTTGCTCTCGATCAGCGGCCTGCACGTGAGCGCGGTGATTGCGGGCGCCTATTTCCTGACCATCCGCCTCCTCGCGCTGTTTCCATTCATCGCGCTTCGCGTCCGCCTGCCGCTGCTCGCGGCGAGCGTGGGGGCGGGCGTCGGCTTGTTCTACACTGTGCTGACCGGCGCCGAAGTGCCCACGGTCCGCTCGGTCGCAGGCTCGCTGCTGGTGCTGGCCGCACTGGCGCTGGGGCGAGATCCGCTTTCGCTGCGCTTGCTGGCGGCCGCAGCGCTTATCGTCATGCTGGTCTGGCCCGAGGCCGTGCTGGGGCCTAGCTTTCAGATGAGCTTTGCCTCGGTCATTGCCATCGTCGCGTTCAGCACTTCGGCGCCGGCCAAGGCGTTCCTTTCGCACAGCCATGAGGGGCGGTTCACACGGCTCGTGCGGCATCTGACGATGCTGCTGATGACCGGGCTCGTGATCGAGCTGTCGCTCATGCCGATCAGCCTGTTCCACTTCCACCGCGCAGGTCTCTACGGCGCGGCGGCTAATGTCATCGCGATTCCGCTGACCACCTTGCTGACGATGCCGCTGATCGCGCTGGGGCTGGCGCTCGATCTGTTCGGGCTTGGCGCGCCTGCGTGGTGGGCGGTCGGCAAGTCGCTCGAATTGCTGCTCTGGCTCGCACATCTGGTAGCAGCCCAGCCCGGCGCCGTGACGATGATGCCGGGGATGACGGGCGGCACGTTTGCCCTGTTCGTCGCTGGGCTGCTGTGGCTGGCACTGTGGAGCGGGCGTGTGCGGCTCTGGGGCTTTGCGCCTATGGTGCTGGGTGTGGTGGTCCTGCTGTTCGGCCGCACGCCGGATGTGCTCGTCTCGGGCGATGGGCATCATGTCGGGATCACCGGCGAGGGACCGGACCTGCTCGTACTGCGCGCGGTGCGGGAGGAAAGCTATACGCGCACCGCGCTGCTGGAGAACGCAGGCATGACCGGCGATGCCGTGGCGCTTGAGGATTGGAAGGGCGCGAACTGCAATCAGGACTTCTGCGCGATCACGCTGGTGCGCGGCGGGCGGAAGTTCGATCTGCTGATGGCGCGGGGCAAGGATCTGGTAGCGATCCCGGTGCTGGCTGCTGCCTGCGCGCGGGCCGATATCGTTGTGGCCGACCGGCGCTTGCCGTCCGCCTGCAAACCCCGCCTCCTAAAGGCCGACCGGGCGCTGCTTGGCCAGACGGGCGGCCTCGCGATCGATCTCGTTTCAGGGCGTGTGCGGACAGTGGCAGACACGCAAGGGGAGCACGGCTGGTTCCGCCGTCCGCCGCCGTGGCAGCCAAGGGCGAAGCGGCAGGGCCCGGCTCCGGTCACAACCGGAGAACCGGACCCCATGCCTTCTCAGTGACGGCGCCTCAGTGCCAGCGGCCCAGTGACAGCGCCTCAGTGATAGCGGCGAAGCAGGCCGGCAAGCTTGCCTTGAACCTGCACTTCATGCGGCTGGTAGTACTGCGGATCGTAGGCCGCATTGGCCGGATCGAGCCGAACCATGCCGCGCTCACGCCGAAGGTACTTGAGCGTCGCTTCCTCGCCGCGCACCAGTGCCACGACGATCTCGCCGTCACGCGCGGTGTCGGTGCGGCGCACGAGCGCGTAGTCGCCATCGAGAATGCCGGCTTCGACCATCGAATCGCCCGAAACTTCAAGCGCGTAGTGCTCGCCCGAGCCGAGCAGCGCAGCTGGAACGGGAAGTGTGGACGTGCCTTCGAGCGCCTCGATCGGAACGCCTGCAGCGATGCGGCCGTGGAGCGGGATCTCGATCACGTCGTTGGCAGGTTCACGGGCCGGGGCGGGATTGCGCAGCGGAGCAAGCGCGCTCTGCGCAGTGGCGGCAGCGGCGCGGCTAGCGGGCTTGGCGCCGCCAGCATCGCTGTCACGGATTACTTCGAGGGCGCGCGCGCGGTTGGGCAGGCGGCGGATGAAACCGCGTTCTTCCAGCGCGGAGATCAGCCGGTGCACGCCGGACTTCGACTTGAGGTCGAGCGCTTCCTTCATTTCCTCGAACGAGGGGGAGATGCCGGATTCTTCGAGGCGGGTCTGTATGAAGGTCAGCAGTTCATGCTGCTTGCGCGTTAGCATTCGTGCGCACTCCCGTCAGAGCGTTTTCAAGCTGGTCGACGACCCGCCGGCTCGAAAAACGCGTTTGCAAACGACTGGGGCGAATGTTCCGGCCTGACCGGAATTCCATTCGCCCCAGTGAACGAATGCGGAACGAATAAGCAACAAAAAGTGGTGCGTCAAGCAGATGCGTGTTTTTACAGAAGGTACACTGGAACAAAAGTGCCCGCTGGCGTTTCTGGTGCGTGGGCTGGGCGGACGACCAGCGCATTGGCGCGGGCTAGCGAGGAAAGCGCGCCGCTATCCTGCAGCCCGTCGAGCGAAACTTCGCCGCCATTCCAGACGGCGCGCAGGAACTCCATGCGGCTGCCGCCTGCGGGCATCGCTTCGCTGAGCTGGGCGGGAATGGGGCGCGGCATCGGGCTGCCGGCGCCGAGCGCGGCGCGGATCAGCGGCAGGAGGAACAGGAAGCCGGTGACGAAGGCGGCGGCCGGGTTGCCCGGCAGGCCGAGGATCACCTGATGGCCGCGGCGTGCAACGAGGAGCGGCTTGCCAGGTTTGATCGCAACGCGCCAGAAGGCAAGATCCGCGCCGAGTTCGGCGAGGGCGGGACGGACGAGATCATGATCGCCGACCGAAGCGCCGCCGCTGGTCACGATGACGTCCGCCGTGCTTGCCGCATCGAACGCGGCCTTCAGGGCTTCGAGCCGATCCGGCACCGGGCCGATGCGGGTGATCTGAACGGCGGGCTGGGTGGCAAGTGCGGCGAGCATTGCGCTGTTGCTGGCGGGGAGCTGGTGCGGGGCGAGGTCTGCGCCGGGCGCGGCAAGCTCGTCGCCGCCGTCGATCACTGCGAGCTGGAGCGGGCGGCGGACGGGCAGGTGCGCGTGGCCTGCGGTCAGCGCGAGCGCGATCTGGGCGGCGCCGATCTTCGTGCCGGGGGCCATCAGCACGTCGCCGCTGCGGAAATCCATGCCGGCGGGGCGGATGTGCCGCGCGGGTGGCTCGGGCGGTGTGCCGGTGAGGGTGAGCTTGTCACCTTCGCGCGCGGCATCTTCCTGGATCAGGACCATGTCTGCCCCGGCAGGGACCAGCGCGCCGGTGCTGATGCGCGCGGCCTCACCCGTGCCGACCGTGCCCGCGAAGGGGCGGCCGGCAGCGCTTTCGCCGATCACCTGCCATGGTCCGGGGAGATCGGCGGCGCGCAGGGCGTAGCCATCCATCGCGGAGACATCGGCGGCGGGCTGGGTGCGCAGCGCGGTGAGCGGCTCGGCAAGGTGGAAGCCAAGGCAATCGGCCGTCGCCCGGTGCTCGATGGGGAGCATGGGGGCGAGTTCCATCAGTCGGCGCTGCGCTTCCTCGAGCGGGAGTGGCGGATTGGGGCGGGCCGGGGTCTGTGTCCGTTCGTTCACGGCGCGCGCCAATCGCCCGATTTGCCGCCGCGCTTCTCGATCAGGCGGATGTCGCCAAGGATCATCGCCTTGTCGATCGCCTTGGCCATGTCATAGACCGTCAGCAGCGCAACCGAGACGGCGGTCAGGGCTTCCATCTCGACGCCGGTGCGCCCGGTAAGCGAGGCTGTGGCGCGCGCCTCGATACCATCCTCGACGAAGGCGAATTCGACGCTGACGGCATCCAGAGCGAGCGGGTGGCAGAGCGGGATCAACTCACCCGTGCGCTTGGCGGCCATGATCCCGGCGACGCGGGCAACGGCGAGGACATCGCCCTTCGGCGTCTTGCCATCGCGCAGCGCGGCGAGCGTTGCGGCGCTCATGCGGATCCGGCCGAGCGCGATGGCAACGCGCTGCGTCTCCGGCTTCCCGCCGACATCGACCATGCGCGCGCGGCCCTGCTCGTCGAGATGGGTCAGTCCGCTCATGCGGCAAAATTCACACAAGTTGACACAGTTGACACTGTCCTGAGGGGAAACTTCGGGGCGGGGTCTGCAGGGCCCTCAACGAGCGTCAGAGCCAAGGAAATGCGCGGGTTCATCGAGGCGTGATGCCATAGCGGCGCGGCGTAGGACAGATGCAAAAACGTCAGGTTAGCGCAGCGGCGATGGCGGCCTCGGCATGGAGGCGGGTCGTGTCGTAGAGCGGCACCGCGCTGTCGTCCGGCCCGACGAGGAGCATGATTTCGGTGCAGCCGAGAATGATCGCGGTGGCGCCGCGTTCGACAAGGCGGGCGATCACGGCGCGGTAGGCCGCGCGCGAGCTTGCCTCGATGCGGCCGGCGACGAGTTCCTCATAGATCACGCGGTGGACTTCGGCGCGGTCGTCCGCTTCGGGGATGAGCACTTCGAGGCCGTGCTGCGCCTCCAGCCGGGCGCGGTAGAATGCCTGCTCCATGGTGAAGGCGGTGCCGAGCAGGCCGACCTTATTGTGGCCATCCACCTTGAGCGCGGCAGCAGTCGGATCGGCGATATGGATCAGGGGCAGAGGGCTGGCCGCTTCGATAGCCGGCGCGCACTTGTGCATCGTGTTGGTGCAGATGACGAGCGCTTCGGCCCCGGCGGCTTCGAGCCGGCGCGCAGCGTCCACCATCAAGGCATCAAGCGCGGGCCAATCGCCGGCGGCTTGCAGCGCGGCGATTTCGGCAAAGTCGAACGACCACAGGACAAGCTGTGCGGAGGCCTTTGGGCCAAGCTGATCGCGCACGCCCTGGTTGATAATGCGGTAGTATTCGGCGGAGCTTTCCCAGCTCATCCCGCCGATCAGGCCCAATGTCTTCAGGCGCGCTTTCATCTTGGCCACGTCCTTTGAAGGGCTATTCCGGCGAGGTTTTGCGCGCGCTTGATGCGCCGGATGCGCACTCGGGTGAAGCTGGCGGCCTTGGCCTGATACTTTGCGTGGACGGCGGCGAACGATGCGCCCGGCGCCTGCGCGCCGCTGGCCTGTGCAACGACCATCGCGGAATCGCCGAGGAGGACGATGTCCTTCGCGCCGAGCGATGTGGCGACCTCGAGCGCATCGTGCAGCGCTTGCCATTCGGCCAGATCGTTGGTGCCGTGGCCAATGGCGGGGCGGTGCCAGATTTGCCCGCACGCCGCGACGGCGGTTTCCATCATGCCGGGATTGGGTCGGCAGCCGCCATCGAAGAACAGCTTGAGCGGTTTTTCAGGCACCGAGCAGCGCGCGCGTGGCGGCGGTAACGTCGGCATGGCGCATCAGGCTTTCGCCGACGAGGAAGGCCTTGGCGCCTGCAGCCGCCAGCGTCAGCACGTCCGTGTGCCCGCCGATGCCGCTTTCGGCGACGAGCAGCGTGCCTTCTGGCGCCAGCGGGGCGAGCCGTGCGGTGGTGCCGAGATCGGTGACAAAGCGCTTGAGATCGCGGTTGTTGACCCCGATCAGGCGCGAATTGAGACGCGCGGCGCGCTCCATTTCGGCTTCGTTGTGGACTTCGACGAGGACGTCCATGCCGTGTTCGCGGGCGGCGGCCTCGATCTCGGCCATCTGGCTATCATCGAGCGCGGCGACGATGATGAGGATGGCATCGGCCCCGATGGCGCGCGCTTCGGCGCATTGCCACGGATCGACCATGAAATCCTTGCGAAGGACCGGAAGATTGCAGGCAGCGCGGGCGGCGATCAGATAGTCCTCGTGGCCCTGAAAATAAGGTGCATCGGTGAGGATCGAGAGGCAGGTGGCGCCGCCGGCCTCGTAGGCGCGGGCGTGGGCGGGCGGATCGAAATCGGCGCGGATCAGGCCCTTGGAAGGGCTGGCCTTCTTGATTTCGGCAATTAGTGCGTATCCGGACTCGGCGCGCTGGCGCAGGGCTGCCTCGAAGCCACGCGGGGCGGTTTGTTCGCTGGCGCGCGCAGCGAGATCGGCGAGGGTGGACGCGGCCTTGCGGGCGGCGACTTCATCGCGCTTGGTGCCCATGATCTTGGTGAGTGTGTCGGTCATTTGAGGGCAGCGATCCAGCAGTTCAGCAGCGCGTTGGCAAGCCCCTTGTCGATGGCTTCGGCGGCTTCCTCGACGCCTTCGTGCCAATCCGCAGCTTCGCCTGCCACCATTAGTGCGGCGGCGGCGCTGAACAGGACGGCGTCGCGGTAGGGGCCGCGCTCGCCTTCGAGGAGCGCGCGCAGGGCGGCGGCATTGTAGGCTGGGTCTCCGCCGCGCAGGGCTTCGACCGGAGCGGCGGTGAGGCCGGCGTCGGCGGCGGAGACGCGCCGCATGAGGAGCGCATTGTCCTTCACTTCGGCGAGTTCGTTGCCGCCCGCGAGGCTCAACTCATCGAGGCCTTCGTCGCCCGAGACGACCATGCTGTGATCGGTGCCGAGGCGGCGGATCGCTTCGGCGTAGATGGGGACGTAGGCGGGCCGCGCGATGCCGACGAGCTGGCGGCGCACGCCGGCGGGGTTCGCCAGCGGGCCCATCAGATTGAAGATTGTGCGGCGGCCGATGGCTTTGCGGATCGGCATGATGCGGCCCATCGCCGGGTGATGGCGCGCGGCGAACAGGAAGCAGATGCCGAAATCGTTCAGCGTGAGTTCTGCGGTTTCGACGGCTCGGTCGAGGTTGAGGCCGAGGGCTTCCAGCGTGTCTGCCGCGCCCGCCTTGCTGCTCGCGGCGCGGTTGCCGTGCTTGGCAACGGGCACGCCGCAGGCCGCGACTACGAGGCTGACGGCGGTCGAGACATTGAGCGTGTGGTGACCATCGCCGCCCGTGCCGCAGACGTCGACGGCGTTGGCCGGCGCGGAGACTGGGATCATGCGTGCGCGCATGGCGCGCGCGGCGCCAGCAATTTCCGAGGCGGTTTCGCCGCGTTCGGCGAGAGCGACGAGGAAGGGGGCAATGGACCCATCGGCCACCGTGCCATCGAGGATCGCGGCGAAGGCGGCTTCGGCCTCCGCTTCTTCCAGCGGGGCTGCGGTGACGTTAGGCAGCCGGTTCATGCCGCGAGGTGCGTCGGCATTTTCGCGGTGATGCCGCACATCCTGAGGAAGTTGGCGAGCAGCGCGTGGCCGTGTTCGGTCGCGATCGATTCGGGGTGGAACTGCACACCGTGGATCGGCAACGAGACGTGGCGGAAGCCCATGGCGTGGCCGTCGTCAGACGTGGCGTTGATGACGAGGCTTTCAGGCACGTTCTCTACCACGAGGCTGTGATAGCGCGTTGCAGTGAAGGGCGAAGGCAGGCCTTCGAACAGGCCGGTGCCGTCATGCGTGACGGGCGAGGTCTTGCCGTGCATCAGCCCGCCGCGCACGACCTTGCCGCCGAAATACTGGCCGATCGACTGGTGGCCGAGGCACACGCCGAGCAGCGGAACCTTGGCATCGGCAGCAGCGCCGACAAGGTCGAGGCTGATCCCCGCTTCGTTGGGCGTGCAGGGGCCGGGCGAGATCAGGAACCCCTGCGCGCCGGTGGAAATCGCCTGCCCGGCAGACATCGCATCATTGCGAACGACTTCGACCTGCGCGCCCATTTCCATGAGGTAGTGGACGAGGTTCCAGGTGAAGCTGTCGTAGTTGTCGATGACGAGGATCATGCCAAAGTGACCTTAAACTGAGCCTTATTGGCCGAAGCGGGGTTCGGACGCGACGCGCAGCGCCTCGCGGGCGGCGGCGAACAGGGCGCCGGACTTCGCTTCGCATTCGCGCTGCTCGTATTCGGGGTTGCTGTCCGCCACGATGCCTGCGCCTGCCTGCACGTGGAGGACGCCGTCCTTGAGGACGCCGGTGCGCAGCACGATGCAGCTATCGACCGAGCCATCCGGCGCGAAGTAGCCGACGCCGCCGGCGTAGGCGCCGCGGGTTTCGGGTTCGAGTTCTGCGATGATCTCGCAGGCGCGAACCTTGGGCGCGCCGCTGACGGTGCCTGCGGGGAAGCCTGCGAAAAGCGCGTCCACGCTGTCGGCGCGGGCGGTATCGAGCTTGCCGACCACGTTCGAGACGATGTGCATGACGTGGCTGTAGCGCTCGATCGTGTAGCTCTCGGTGACCTTGACCGTGCCGGCGGCGGCGACGCGGCCGACATCGTTGCGGCCGAGATCGAGCAGCATCAGGTGCTCGGCACGTTCCTTGGGATCGGCGAGCAGGCTCTGCGCGTTGTCGCGGTCCTCGGCCTCGGTGCTTCCGCGCGGACGGGTTCCGGCGATGGGGCGGATGGTGACTTCGCCGTCGCGGATGCGCACGAGGATCTCGGGGCTCGAGCCGACGATGGCGAAGCCGGGGAGATCGAGGAAGTAGAGGAACGGCGAAGGGTTGATGCGCCTGAGCGAGCGATAGAGCGCGGCAGGTGGCAGCGGAAAAGGCACGGTGAAGCGCTGGGCCAGCACGACCTGAAAGATGTCACCCGCCTCGATGTACTCTTTCGCACGGTTGACCATGCGGGCGTAATCATCGGGGGCCATGACGGCGGTGCGCTCGGCCGGTTCGGCGGCTTCGAGGCGCGGGTCTGCCGGCACCGGATCGGACAGGCGGGCAAGCGCTGCGTCGATGCGGTCGGCGGCTGCGGCGACAAGGCGTTCGGGCGCGCCAGAGCCCGGCCAGACGGGAGCGACGGCGATCAGTCCGTCGGACAGGCGATCGAACACGAGGACGACGCTGGGGCGCACGAACAGCATGTCCGGCAGTTCGAGCGCGCTGGCCGGGGCGCGCGGAAGTGTCTCGACCAGGCCGATGGTTTCGTAGCCGAAATAGCCGACGAGGCAGGCGAGCGATTTGGGCAGGCCTTCGGGCACGTCGATGCGGCATTCGCTGACCAGTTCGCGCAGCGCGGCGAGGCTGGGCTGGGCGAGAGGAGCAAAAGCCTCGCGGTCGCTCTGCCACACGCGGTTGATGACCGCATGGCTGCCTTCGGCGCGAAACACGAGATCGGGATCAAGCCCAAGCAGGCTGTAGCGCCCCCGCACTTCGCCGCCTTCGACCGATTCGAGCAGGAAATCGCCGCGGCCGGGCTGCATCAGCTTGAGCGCGGCGCCGACGGGCGTTTCGGTATCGGCGATCAGCTTGCGCCAGACGAGCGCGGGGCGGCCCGCCGCGAGCGCGGCGCGGGCGGCAGTGCCGCCATCTGGGAGCAGACCGGCGATCCCGGCCTCCAGCATATCCGCCGCAGCCGCCACGGGCTTACTGACCGCCGTTAAGCTGCGTGCGCAGCGCGGTGATCGCGGGCTCGTTGCGCTTCACGCCGACGGCCTCGCGCACGGCCATGCGCAGTTCGTCGACATATTCGCGGCCGGCGAGCTGACCAAGCTCGACGCGGGCGCGGGCGACGAACGGATCGTCGGCCTTGACCGCGCCGGGCGTTACCTTGTTCAGCACGACGACGAGGAAACCGGCCTTGTCCGGCGCTTCCAGCTTCTTGGCGGTGCCCTGCGCCATCTCGAACATCAGCTGGAGCGTGGCAGGAATCTTCGGCTGCATCGCATTGAGCTGTTCGCGCGGGATGTTGACCGACTGTGCGGGCGGAAGTGCGACGCCAAGCGTCTTGAGCGCCTCGGCCAGCGGAACCTTTCTGGCGAGAGCGGCCATAACCTTGTCCGTAGCGGCCTTGGCCGCGCCATAACCGCGCGAGGTCTGGAGATCGGCTGCGACCTTGTCCTTCACTTCGGCCAGCGGCGGCGGAGCGGCGGGCGTGATCTGGCCGATATCGAAGATCACGTAGCGCTCACCCGCCTTGAGCTCGGCGACCTGCGGCTGGCCTTCGCGCTCCATGCCGAACGCGGCCTGCAGCAGCGGCGTGACATCGGCATTGGGCTTGATGTCCGGCCGCCCGGGGACGGTGCCATTGGCTTCGAGCGGATCGGTAGTGATGACGGTGAGCCCGGCGCTCTTGGCGACATCGGCAAGGCCGGTGCCGCTGCCGAATGCGTCATCGAACTTGGCGGAGAGATCGGCGAGCGCGATCTTGCGCTTCTCGGCGCTGATCGCGGTGACGATCTCGGCGCGCGCCTGATCGAGCGACTTGCCAGGGACCGCGGTCACGCCGTCGAGCCGGATGACGTACCAGCCGAGCGCGCCCTTGGCCGGCTGGGCAAGCTTGCCCTGCGCAGCGCCGAAAACGGCATCGGCCACGGCGGTCGAGTCCTGGCTGACGAGATTCGCGCGGGTGATCGCGGCGATCTTGCGCGCGGTGAGGCCCTTGGCGGCAGCGGCGGCATCGATCGACTTGCCGCCCGCGATCTCTGCGGAAAGCGCCTTGGCGGCGGCCTCGGTCGGCACGATCACCTGCGTGAAAGTGCGCGTTTCGGTCGGCGCGTAAGTTGCGGCATTGAGCTTGTAGCGCGCTGCAATCTCCGCATCGCTGGGCGCGGGGACGTTCCTGAGCGAGGTCTCGTCGAAGATCGCATAGCGGATCGTGCGGCGCTCGGGGCGCTGATAGCGCGCGCCGTTTGCCTTGTAGAACGCGGCAAGATCGGCATCGGTGGGCGGTGTCTTGGGGGCGAAGGCGGACGAGGGAACCAGCTGGACCACACCCTCACGCGTTTCCTTGAGCACAGCGGCGTAGCGCAGCACCACGCTCTGCGGCATGGTTGAGCCAATTCCGGCCGGGATCAGCACCTGCCGCGCCATCAGGCCCTTGGCGACATCATCGCGCAGCAATGCATCGGAAATGCCCTTCTGGCCAAGCAGCGCCTTGTATGCGGCCTGGCTGAACTTGCCGTCCGCACCTTGGAAGGCAGACATCTTGGCAATCTCGCTGTCGACCAGACGACTGCTGACGCCCATGCCAACGCTGCTGAGGCGTGCCCATTCCATCAGCGCGGCGCGGTCGATCAGGCTGTCGACCACCTGTTCGAGCGCGCCCTGCGCAACGAAGTCCTTCATGGTCACGGTCGGGCTATCGGCGCGGGCGTTCTCGAGCGCGTTGCTCATCGCCTTCTGCACTTCGATCGTGCCGATGTGGGTCGAGCCTACCGTTACTGCACGGTCTGCATTGCCGCCGCCGCCGCCGAACTTGGCGCCGGAGATGTCAGCGCCCGCAAACGAGAGAGCGATGAGCCCGAGGAAGACCAGCGCAAATGCTACGCCGATACGGGACTTGGTCAGAGAGCGGATGAAGCCGAGCATCGGGGCCTGTCATTAGCAGTGATAGGTGCGGAGGGTATCCTTGGGGCGCATTAGGGGGCAAAGCAAATTCCCGCAATGGTCTGCGGGTTGTGGGGTCTAAGCTGTGTAGCATCTGGATGGAGGACGGCGCATAGTGAAAGCAGGTGGGGTTTGGTTCCATGAGGGATCGCCGGCGCCTGCCAGAAGTTAACCATCAATCGGGAAGTTAACCACCAACTTTGCGAAAACCGTGCTTTGCAAAGACCCCTGCGGTTTGATAGCGGCCTCGCCATGAGAAGGAATCAACTAGTGGTAGCGTGCAAGGTCCTATGAGCCAGCGTCCTTACATCGTCGGCAACTGGAAGATGAACGGCAGCCGGGTCATGCTCGCCGAAGCGCGGGCAATCGACCGCGCGGCGCAGCGTTATCCCGATGTGGAAATCGCCCTGGCCCCGCCGTTCCCGTTCCTCGGGCCGGTACGCGAGGCGGTGAGCGCGATCGGCGTCGGCGGGCAGGATTGCCACACCGCCGCCAAGGGCGCGCACACCGGCGACGTTTCCGCCGCCATGCTTGCTGATATCGGCTCGGACTTCGTGATCCTCGGCCACAGCGAACGCCGCCGTGATCATGGCGAAACCGATGCGCTGGTGCGGGCCAAGGCGGAAGCCGCGCTTGCCGCTGGGCTCAGCATCATCATCTGCGTTGGCGAGACGCTGGAAGAGCGCGACGCGGGCAAGGCCGAGGCGGTCGTTTCGTCGCAGGTCGAAGGTTCGGTTCCGGCGGGCGAAGTCGCGGCGGTGGCCGCTGGCAGGCTTGCGCTGGCCTATGAGCCGGTCTGGGCTATCGGCACAGGCCGTGTCGCTGCGGTGGAAGACGTGGTTGCCATGCACGCGGCGGTTGGTGCGCGGCTAGCGGCGATCTTCGGCGAGGACGCGGACAAGGTTCGCATTCTCTACGGCGGCTCGGTCAACGGCGAGAACGCAGCCGGACTGCTGGCAGCGGCGGGTGTCGGCGGCGCGCTGGTAGGCGGCGCGAGCCTGACGGCGGACGCCTTCCTGCCGATCGTGGCGGCAGCTTCGCACCCGGAAGGCTGATCCTGCGGGCGCAAGGGGGCATCCTGCGCCCTTGCGCGAGGGGCCCATGCGCCCTAGATGCGGCCCATTCTCTTCAGGCAAAACCGCGATGTCTCTCTTTATTTTCCTTACTGTCGTCCAGGCGCTCGTGGCAGCCCTGCTGGTCGGCGTGATCCTCGTCCAGAAGTCGGAAGGCGGCGGTCTTGGCGTTGGCGGCAGCCCGGCGGGCTTCATGTCGGCGCGCGGCGCGGCTGATTTTCTGACCCGCGCGACGACGGTGCTGGCGGCCCTGTTCGTCGGCCTCAGCATCCTGCTGGCGGCGCTGGCGGTCGGCACTACCTCGAACCGCGAGATCGATACCTCGCTGCAGCGCACGGCTCCCGCTGTGCCCGCGCCCGATCCGCTTGCACCCGCGCAGGGCGTTCCGGCGGCTCCCCCGGCAGCGGCAGAGCCCGCACCGGCTGCTGCTCCTGCGGCTGCGGCCAAGACTGCGCCAGCAAAGGGCGCTGCGGCCGACCCGCTCGCCGGCGGCGCCAAGCAGTAAGGCTTATACGCCGGATCATCCGGCACCATTCCATCAGTGTTCCCGACCGTCGTTATGGCGGCCGGGGACATTTTTTTGTTTTCAGGAGCTTCTGCTTAGCCTGTGGATTGCGACCGGGAATCCGGCGCAGACCGCTTGCGCTTGCAGAGCCTATGACGGTAAGGCCCACCTCCCATGGCGCGGTTCATTTTCATCACCGGCGGCGTGGTTTCCTCGCTCGGCAAAGGCCTCATGGCGGCGAGCCTCGCTGCTCTCCTGCAGGCCCGCGGCTTCCGGGTGCGAATCCGCAAGTTCGACCCCTATCTGAACGTCGATCCGGGCACGATGAGCCCCTATCAGCACGGCGAGGTCTTCGTGACCGACGACGGCGCGGAGACGGACCTCGACCTCGGCCACTACGAGCGCTTCACCGGCGTTTCGGCACGCCAGTCTGACAACATCACCTCGGGCCGCATCTACCGCGATATCATCGCCAAGGAGCGCCGCGGCGATTACCTCGGCGCGACGGTGCAGGTGATCCCGCACGTGACCGACGCGATCAAGAGCTTCGCCAAGGACGAAACCGACGACCTCGATTTCGTGCTGTGCGAGATCGGCGGCACGGTGGGCGATATCGAGAGCCTGCCGTTCATCGAGGCGATCCGCCAGATGCGCAACGAACTGGGGCGCGAGGCGACCTGCTTCGTCCACGTGACGCTGGTGCCCTACATCGCGGCTGCGGGCGAGCTCAAGACCAAGCCGACGCAGCATTCGGTGCGCGAATTGACTGGCCTTGGCATTCAGCCCGATATCCTGCTCTGCCGCTGCGAGAAGCCGCTGCCGGAGAACGAGCGCGCCAAGATCGCGCTGTTCTGCAACGTGCGCAAGGAAGCGGTGATCCCCGCGCTCGATGCGCAGAGCATCTATGCGGTGCCGCTGCAGTACCACGGCGAGGGCCTCGATTCGGAAGTGCTGCGCCACTTTGGGCTGGGCAGCCCTGCCACGCCTGATCTGGCGCGCTGGACCGACATCGTCGATCGCCACCAGAACCCCGAGGGCGAAGTCACCATCGGCGTGGTCGGCAAGTATGTCGGCTTGCAGGATGCGTACAAGTCGCTGAACGAAGCGCTGGTACATGGCGGCATGGCGAACCGCGTGAAGGTCAATATCCGCTGGATCGATGCCGAAATCTTCGAGAAGGGCGATGCCGAGATCGCGGCGCATCTCGAACCGATGCACGGCATTCTCGTGCCCGGCGGGTTCGGCGAGCGCGGCACCGAAGGCAAGATTGCCAGCGTGCGCTTTGCGCGCGAGCGCGGCGTTCCGTTCTTCGGCATCTGCCTCGGCATGCAGATGGCCTGCATCGAGGGCGCGCGCAATCTGGCGGGAATCGCCGAAGCCAGTTCGACCGAATTTGGCCCCTCGGAAGAACCGGTCGTTGGCATCATCTCCGAGTGGATGACGCCCGAGGGCCTCGAGACGCGCGCGGCGGGCGGCGATCTTGGCGGTACGATGCGGCTGGGTGCCTATGAGGCTCAGCTGTCGGGCAACAGCCATGTCGCGCAGATCTACGGTGCGAACGAAATCAGCGAGCGGCATCGCCACCGTTACGAGGTCAACGTAGCCTACCGCGAGCGGCTTGAGCATGAGGGCCTCGTGTTTTCAGGCATGTCGCCCGATGGGCTGCTGCCCGAAATCGTCGAGCGGCCGGACCATCCGTGGTTCATTGGCGTGCAGTTCCACCCCGAACTCAAGAGCCGGCCGTTCGAACCGCATCCGCTGTTCAAGAGCTTTATCACCGCTGCCGTGAAGCAGGCCAGACTGGTCTGATTGCCTCGTCTGACCGGGCGAGCAAGCAAGGGGGACTTCGCATGGATGCCGCCACACTTGCCCAGACCCTCAGCGCGCAGAGCCTGCTCGCGGGGTGCTCGCCGGAAGAACTCGCCGATATCGCCGCGCGCGGCACGGTGCGCAGCTTCAAGGCAGGAGCGTCGATCATCCTGCAGGGCGATCCCGGCGATACCCTGTGGATCAT
The DNA here is from genome assembly GCF_007991615.1 of Novosphingobium sediminis. Taxonomy (GTDB): domain Bacteria; phylum Pseudomonadota; class Alphaproteobacteria; order Sphingomonadales; family Sphingomonadaceae; genus Novosphingobium; species Novosphingobium sediminis. The sequence goes on from NZ_BJYR01000017.1 coordinate 29,625, forward strand.
CCTCAGCGGCCTCGCGCGGGTGAGCATGGTGGCGGCAAACGGCCGCGAGATCGTGCTCGATTATGCCGAGCGGGGCGCAGTGCTGGGCGAGATCGCCTTCCTCGATGGCGGCGAACGCACGGCGACCGTCGAGGCGATCGAGCCGGTCGAGGCGCTGGGGCTGACGCGCAACGCCTTTGCCGAGATTGTCGGCAAGCATCAGGGACTTGCCATGCGGCTCCTTCAGGCGATGGCGCGGCGGCTGCGGCAGAACAACACGGTGATCGAGGCGGACCGCGCCTATACCTCGGGCCCCCGCCTTGCCCGCTTCCTGCTGCGGTTGATGATGGGTGGGGAAGGGGAAGAAGCCCGCCTCAAGATCGCGCTCAGCCAGGGCGAACTCGGCAACTTCGCCGGCATGTCGCGCGAGCAGATCAACCGCCAGCTTTCCGCGTGGGCAGACGGCGGAATCGTCGCGCTCAAGGGCGGGCGGGTGACGGTGCTCGACCGCGAGGCGCTCGTGGATATCGCCGAGGCCTGGTAAGCGTATACGAATGCCGTCTGGCCTCGCACACGCGGGGCGCTAGCGTGGGCTTATGCTCCGCCATCTCATGCTCGCCGCGCTGCTTGCGCTTCCCAGCCTCGCTCATGCCGGGCAGCCGCTACCGATCACCGACGGGGTGAGCGCGGTAAAGCATCCCGCCTGGTCGAAGAAGGCGACGATCTACGAGGTCAATATCCGGCAATACACCCCGGAAGGCACGTTCCGCGCGTTTGAAAAGCACCTGCCGCGCCTGCGCCGGATGGGGGTCGACGTGTTGTGGATCATGCCGGTGAACCCCATCGCGAAGAAGGAACGCAAGGGCTCGCTCGGCAGCTATTATGCGGTGAGCGACTACCTCGCAGTGAACCCCGAATACGGCACGATGGCCGACTTCAAGCACCTTGTGGACGCGGCGCACCGGCAAGGCTTCAAGGTCATCCTCGATTGGGTGGCGAACCATACCGGCTGGAACCACGTATGGACCAAGGAGCATCCGGATTGGTACAAGCGCAATTCTGCCGGAGAGCTTGAAGGGTATCACTATACCGACCTCAGCGATCACCACGAGGAAGTCTGGGCCGACGTGATCGGGCTCGACTACAGCAAGCAGTCCGTGCGCGATGGGATGATCGACGCGATGAAATTCTGGGTCGAGCAAGCGAACATCGACGGCTTCCGCTGCGACGTCGCGTGGACTCTGCCGGTGGCGTTCTGGGATCAGGCGCGGCGCGAGCTTGATGCGGTGAAGCCGGTGTTCATGCTGGCGGAGGCCGATACGCCCGAAATGCAGGTCCATGCTTTCGACATGACTTATGACTGGAAGCTCTATCACCTGCTGATCGACGTAGCGAAGGGCAAGGCGGACGCGCGCGATCTGGCGAAGCTCTATACCGCGCCCGCGCGCCGCTATCCGGCGGGCGCGATGCGGATGACCTTCACCAGCAATCACGACGAGAATTCGTGGAACGGCACTGACAAGGAACTTTACGGCGATGGCGCCGATGCCATGGCGGTGCTGGCGGCGACCCTGCCGGGGATGCCGCTCGTTTACAGCGGGCAGGAAGACGGCCTGAACAAGCGGCTGAAGTTCTTCGACAAGGATCCGATTGTCTGGGGGAAGTTCCCGCGCGCGGCGTTCTATGCCTCGCTGCTGGCGCTGAAGCACGCGCACCCGGCGCTGACGAGCGAACATGTGCCGGGCAATCTCGAGATCATCGAGACCGGCAATCCCAAGGTCTTTGCCTTCCGCCGGACTACGGGCGCGGACCGGGTGCGGGTCGAGGTCAATGTCTCGGGCGCGGCGCAGAGCTACATGGTGGGCGGCAAGGCGCGCAGTCTTGCGCCGTGGCGCTGGACGATTTCGGTAAAGTAGGGGCGGCCCCGCAGGACCGCCCCTCTGTTCGGCTCAGGCCGCGGCGCTGGCGTCGCCGTCGACCACGGTGAGCGGCTTGGCGTTGCTGCCGCCGATCAGCACCTTCTTGGGCTTCATCGCTTCGGGCACTTCGCGAACGAGGTCGATCACGAGCAGGCCGTCAGCCAGATCGGCGCTCTCGACGCGGACGAAATCAGCGAGCTCGAACCGGCGCTCGAAGGCGCGGTTGGCGATGCCGACGTGGAGGAAGTGGCCGTCCTGCGCTTCGGTGCGCTGGCCCTTGATGACCAGCAGGTTCTGCTGCGCGGTGATGTCGAGATCGTGCGGCTTGAAGCCCGCGACGGCGAGCGTGATGCGGTATTCGTCATCGCCGCGGCGTTCGATGTTGAACGGAGGGTAGTTGTCGCCGGCATTGGCGCGGGCCTGGCGTTCGAGCAGGTCGAACAGGCGGTCGAAGCCCACGGTCGAGCGGCGATAGGGGGTGAAATCGAAACGTTCCATGGTTGCAATCCTCGTGTTTGAGCAATTGGCACTTTGGCTGGGCCCGAAATGGCGCCCCGCCGGTTGGTTGTGGTCACGCCCGCCTTGCAGCGCATGACACGAACAACCATGTGTGTTAGCGATTTTGCGTTTTCAAGAGGTCCCCATGAGCGAAGCTGCGAACCCTGTTGCCACTGTCGAGATCTACACGAAATGGGGCTGCCCTTATTGCAGCCGCGCGCTGGCGCTGCTCGGCCGCAAGGGTGCGAACGTCACCGAGTACGACATCACCTTCGGCGGCGAGAAGCGGACCGAGATGCTGGAACGCGCGCCGGGTGCGATGACCGTGCCCCAGATCTTTATCAACGGCCAGCATGTCGGCGGTTCGGATGATCTGGCCGCGCTGGAATCGGCTGGCAAACTCGATCCCATGCTTGCGGCATGAGCGCTGACATGCGGCGTATTGCGCTGCTGCAGATGACCACGGGGATCGATCCAGCCGCAAATGCCGCCGCGATGGCGGCTGCGGCCGGGCAGGCGGCGGGTGAGGGCGCCGCGATGCTGTTCACCCCCGAAATGTCGGGCCTGCTTGACCGCGACCGCGCGCGCGGCAGCCGCCACGTTGTGCCCGAAGCAGAGAGCCCGGTGCTTGCCGAAGTGCGCAATGCCGCAGCCAAGGCGGGCATCTGGGTTCATATCGGCAGTCTGGCGGTCAAGGCGGAAGGAACCCGCTGGGCCAACCGGGCCTTCGTGATTACCCCCACTGGCGAGATCGCGGCGCGCTACGACAAGATCCACATGTTCGATGTCGATCTGGCGACCGGCGAGACATGGCGCGAATCCGCAGCCTATCAGCCGGGCGAAGCCGTGGTGACGGTGGACGATACCCCGCTCGGCCGGCTGGGCCTTGCCATCTGCTACGACATCCGCTTCCCCGCGCTGTTCGAAGCGCTGGGCCAACGCAAGTGTGACGTCATCGCCATTCCGGCAGCATTTACCGTGCCCACCGGCCGGGCGCACTGGCACCTGATGCAGCGCGCGCGGGCGGTCGAGGCGAGCGCTTTCGTCATCTCCGCCGCGCAAGTTGGCCGCCATGAGGACGGGCGCGAGACCTATGGGCATAGCCTTGTGGTCGATCCTTGGGGCGATGTGGTGCTCGATATGGGCGAAACCGCCGGCCCTGATGGCGCTCTCGGCTTTGCCGAGATCGACCTTGCCCGAATTGCCGAAGTGCGCGCGCAGGTTCCCAGCCTTGCCAACCGGCGGCCCATGCCTAAATCTGACGCACCATGATTGTGTTCGATCTTGAATGCCGTGCAGGCGGGCACCGTTTTGAAGGGTGGTTCGCCAGTTCGGACGATTTCGCCAGCCAACAGGCGCGCGGGCTCGTCACCTGCCCGACTTGCGGCGCGCCCGAAGTGGACAAGGCGCTTTCCGCGCCGCGTCTGACGCGCAAAGGCAACCAACTGCCAGCGCCGGTCGCTCCGCCAAATCCCGGGCCGAATCACGAGGCCGCGCAGCCGATGGCGGCAGGGCCGATCCCGCCCGAAGCCGTTGCCATGCTCAAGGCGGTGGCCGCGGTGCAGACCGAGATGCTCAAGTCTTCCACCTGGGTCGGCGAGAGCTTTGCCGAGGACGCACGAGCGATGCATTACGGCGAGAAGGATCACGCGATGATCCATGGCCGCGCCAGCGCATCCGAAGTGCAGGGCCTGATCGAGGAAGGCGTGCCCGTCGCGCCGGTGATCGTGCCTTTGGTGCCGCCCGGCGAGGTCAACTGATTGCCAGAGCCGCGCCCGGTGCGTAAAGGCATGGCGGGGGCGCCCGTAGCTCAGCCGGATAGAGCACCAGATTCCTAATCTGGGGGCCGTGGGTTCGAATCCCGCCGGGCGCACCACTTCCGCATACAATATCCGGCCCGGACGGACGATCTATCTCAGCAACTGATCAGCGAAGCGCTGCATGATCGCACGGGTGCCTGCAGCGCTGATGTGATCATCGTCGGTGTAGAATGGCACCATCCCATCCGCGGTGATGCAGCGGCCGGTCGCTGCCGAGCAGAAGGCCCGGTCCGGGTAGACCACAGTTGCACCGGTCCGCCTTGCCACATTGTCCAGCATCCGGAAGGTCCGGCTCTGGCGTGAGCGAAAGTGTGCATAGCTCGTTGTGGGGGCGGCTTGGTGCGCCAGCAGCGACGTCTTCCAGATGTATTCCGGCACGTTCCAGCCCACTTCCGGCACCGGACCCAGGATCACGACCGTCTTTCCCGCTTGCTGAAAGCGGCCGATCATTGCCTCGAGGCCTTGCTCGAACCTGGCAGCGTCGCGGTTGCCAAGGGGCAGAGGCTTACCGCTGATCGGCGCCTCGACGCCGCCCTCGCCGTTGTCGAACGTCTGCCGTTCGAGGTGCAGTGCCCAGCGTGACACCAGAATCACCTTGCTGATCGAGCGGTTGTCCGCGATCCGGCGCGAGGCTGTATCCATGAAGCGCATGCACTTGGCCACGTGATGGTCATTGCTGTGTCCGAGGATCGGCGCACAAGCGGAGCGCCACAAGGTGAGCGTGCCCCGACCGTTCTCGGCAGCGAGTGGGGAGAAACCTTCGGACAAGGCGAAGGCGTGGGAATCGCCGATCAGGGCAAGGCTGGGCGGCCAGTGCGCCATGTTCGCGCATCTAGGATTGCCTTGGTCGTCGGTCCCGCAATCCCTTCGCCGCAGGGATTCTGCTTGGGACATGGTCATGAGGTCTCGGGTCTGCGCCGATAGGCGGTCCGGCCAGCCGCGTGTGTACCAGCATGCGAAGCCGCCCGCGATCAACGCTGCGGCGACTACAGCGATCCCGGCGATCACCTGCCGGTCGCTCAGCAGATCCCGCCGCCGAAACGGTTGTTCGACAAGACGCCAGCTCGCCCAGGATAGGACGAAGACGGCAATTATGATCGCTACATAGGCAGTCGGCGTCAGGGCATTGAGGCTGATCGCGCGGGTCAGCGCTAAGGCGGGCTGGTGCCACAGGTAAAGGCTGTAGGAGATAAGGCCCACGAAGACGAGTGGCGGCGCCGACAGTATTCGGGCAACGCCATCGGACGGGCGCAGCAAGGCGATCAGGGCAGCTGCGCTAACACAGGGCAGCAGCGCCCCCGGCCAGGGAAACCAGCCTCTTTCACCCGGTATCAGCGTGGCCGTGACAAGCCCGGCTAGGCTCAGCCAGATCACTGGGCGGGTGCGGCGAGCCGCCGGCAAGGTCCAGTTCTCAGCCCGCTCGAACAGCGCGACTACGCCGCCGAGCATGAGCTCCCACGCGCGCGGAGGCAGATAATAGAAGGCGGCTCCGGGCGAGCGGGGTGTGAGCACCGCTGCAAGTGCCAGCGACAGCAGCAGAGCCAGCGCAAAGATTGCCGGAAGCGCGCGGGGCTTGAACCGCAGGATCGCCAGCAGAACGACCGGATAGAGCAGGTAGAACTGCTCTTCCACCGCAAGCGACCACATGTGGATCAGGGGATTGGTCCGCGAATCCGAAGAGAAATAGCCAGTCGGCTGGTGGTGCAGGTAGAAATTGGAAACCGGCAGAACGGCGGCGATGATGGCCTTGCCGAATTGCGCCAACTGTATCGGCGGCAGGATCAAGGCCGCTGCCACCGCGGTGCACAGCAGAACCACGAGGAGCGCCGGGGCGATCCGCCGCAGCCGCCGCAGCCAGAAGCGCGCGAGCGAAAATGTCCCTTCGTCGGCTTCGGTCAGGATCTTGCTGGTGATCAGGTAGCCGCTGATGACGAAGAATACGTCGACGCCCGCAAGGCCCCCCGGCAGCAGCGCGGCGTCGATGTGAAAGAGGATGACCGAGACAACCGCGAAGGCGCGCAGGCCGTCGATTTCCGGGCGATAGTCCGCGCCTTTCTGGCGGATGGTTCCGTCTGTTGGCGAATGCATCGCCGTTGTGGTCACCCGTTCCGCGGGCGCCGTCAAGGCGCCAGTGCACGGCGGTGCTGTCGGCTCAGACGCCGACGCGGTCTCTCAGATAGGTCAGGTACTGGCGCATCGCTTCCATCGCCTCGTCATTGATGGCGAGGAGATCGCGGCGGCGGTCGAGCGGATCGGACCAGCGGCGAATCAGGCCCATGTCGACGAGGCTGCGAATCTGGCGCAGCGCGGTGCTCATCGGCACGCCGGCGGCCTGGCAGACGCTGGAGACCGGCACGGTTTTCTGCTCTAGCCGCGCCGAGGTGAGATCGAGCAGGATGTCCCACATCGGATCCGAGAATAGCGCCGGATTGAGAAACTGACCGCGCTGTTCGCGCATGCGCACGAGCTTGCGGGTGATCTTGAGCAATTCGGTATCGTCCACCGGTGCCAGCGGGGCGGCGACGGCAGACGCCGGCTGACCGGCTTCGCTGACGGGTCCGCGCAAGCTGGCGCTGAGCGCGGCGAGCGAGCGTTCGCCGCACAGGCGCAGCCACTTGCGCATGGCGCGGCGCAGCGCGGCTGCAAGATCATCACGCGAGACGGGTTTGGTCAGAAAATCCGCAGCTTCGTTGCGCATGGCGGCGACGGCAACGTCGATGCTGCCGAATCCGGTGATGACCAGTGTGACAAGCGGGCGCTGGGTGGCAAAGCGGGAGGAGAGCTCGTCGAGCAGAGACAGGCCGGTCATGCCGGGCATCTGCACATCGGTCACCACGATGCCGATGGTTTCGTCCTCGGCAATCGTGCGCAGGGCGGACGCCGCATCGAGAGCAAAGCCGCACTGGTATCCGAGGAGGTGCGCTGCTTCCACGACCTCTTCGGCCGTCGCCCGGTCGTCATCGACGACCAGGATCCGGCACTGTGCATTGTCTCGCTCTGAAATCGCCTTCGCGTTCATGACCCTGTGATATATATCGCTTGTGCCGGAGAATTACATCCGCTTTGGGATTTGTTCCCGTCAAAGTTGCGCATGTCCAATGCAATCGTATCAATCAACGTCTGATTGGTGCCAATGTGGCACCGATCCGAATCGATTGGCTCACGGTAAATGCCTAGGACTACCGAGAAACTACCGTATATGCTTAGTATTCGATTGAGCGATGCGAGCAGAGGTAAGCGGCGGGATCTTTGGGGGCATGAACAAGAATGGCAATTGAGAACGTTTCCAGAGTTGCGGACTGCCTGCATGAGCTGCGTCAGCCGCTCAATGTCATCGGGCTTGCCACCGGCAACCTGCGTTCGGCGCTGTGCCCCGGCCTCTCGCGCGAGCAGGCCGATTACCTGACTGCGAAGCTCGACCGCATTGACGAGCAGGTTGCCCGGGTCGCCTCGCTTGCCGAACAGATGGCGGAAGCGGCGAATGCTGCGGCCCCGGCTTCGCGCCAGACCTGAAGCGGAGCGCTGATACCATGTATGGAATGGCTCACCGCGCGCTTCGCCAGATGATGCATGACCGGCTCGGCGCGTCGACGTGGACGAAGGTCGAGCGGGAGACGGGCACGGGCCCGGCCGATCTCATCAGCCTGTGCGTCTACGACGATTCCAAGACCATTGCGCTCATCTCGGCTTCGGCTGCCCACCTCGGGCTGCCGGTGGAGGAAGCGCTGCGCGATTTCGGGCGCTACTGGGTGCGCTATGCCGAGCTCAGTTCTTTTGGTCCGATCATGGACTTCACCGGGCAGGATCTCGTCACTTTCATCAACAACCTCGATCGGATGCACCGTTCGGTCGTGCTGGCCATGCCCGATGCGCGGGTGCCCTCCTTCACGCTGCTCGACGAGACGCGCCAGCGCCTGCTGGTGCGCTATCGTTCTGAGCGGACGGGTCTGGAAGCGTTCGTGATCGGCCTGCTCGAAGGGCTGATGGACCGGCTGAACGAGACCGGCACCGTTCACGTCGCTGAGCGCACCGAGAATGCGGCTGGAACGGTGATCGACTTCGCGATCGAGCTCGACAGGACCTGAGCGGCGATGAAACCGGCCGTCACCATCCGTGAGTCGCAACTTGGGGCGCTGTTTCGCGCCTATATCAAGGTGGATGCGGCGCTAGTGGTAATGACGGTGGGGCCGTTCTACCTCAACCGGGATACGGCCGTGGTGCCCGGCGCGTCGATCGCGGAACTGTTCTCGTTGCGGCAAGACCGCGACGACGAGATCGCCACGCCGCTTGAAACCGCGATTCCGGCGATGGCCGATACGCCCGAGCGGCTCGAGTTGTTCTGCAAGCGCAAGAACATCCGCCTTGCCGGGATCGTCTTCTCGACCGACGACGGATACCTGCTGGCGCTCAACATCGTGCCCGAGGACTTCATCATCGAAGGGCAGGGGCTGCACATCTCCGACTTTTCGCAGATCGATGCCTCGGTCCCCGCGCTGACCCTGATCGGGATGCAGCGCGCGCTGCTGGCCGAGGCGCGGCAGGCAGCAATCGACCTCGCCAATGCGCAATCCGAGGCGCTTGAACTGCTGGACCGCACGCAGCGCCTTGGGCGCTACATCGTTCATGACCTGACCAATTACCTCTCGATCATCCGTCTCAACGTCGCCAATCTGGCGCGGTCGGGCGGCAGCGCCGAGACCAGCCGGGCCGCGATCGAGGCGGCGACGCGTCATGTGGGCGACCTCGTGCTTTCGCTGGAGCGGTTGACCGGCCACCGCGACGTGGAGGCAACTCCGATCCCGCTCGATCAGACGATCCGCTCGAACCTGGCCTTTCTTGCCGCGGCGCTGCCATCGGACTTCACGCTCGATTTCATCGGCGGCGCGGGGCAGGCGGCTGTCAGGGTCGGCCGGACGGAACTGGTCACGATGCTGACCAACGTGATCGTGCATGCCCGCGGCGCAATGCCGGATGGCGGATCGATAACGATATCCACCTATCGCTCGGACGTGGGGCCAGATGCGGACGCACCTGTCTCGGAGGGCGGCTGGATCGTCATCAAGGTGATCCACGATGGTCCGGCGATGGACGAGCAAACCGTGCGGCTCATGCTCGATCCGCAGGCGCTGGCGCGGCCCGATGGCGCGGATTTTCCGCTGCGTTCGGCCCGCACCTGGGCACGCTCGATCGGCGGGGATGCGCGGATCACAGCGCTGCCGACGGGCACCGACATCTGCATCCATCTCCCGATTGCCGGTGAGGCCGGAGCGGAAGAACCGCACATCGCGCCGGTCGCCGCCGTTGCAAGGCCGCGTGTGGTGCGGACTGCGCGGGTGCTGGTGGTTGAGGATGAGGTCCATGCGCTTGATGCGGTGGTCGAGATCCTGCGCATGGAAGGCTATGTCGCAACGCCCGCGCTCAATGCTGCCGAGGCGATCGAGGCGCTTTCGGGCAGTGAATTCGATATCCTGCTGACCGATGTCGTGATGCCTGAGCGCAGCGGTGTCGAGCTTGCCCATGAAGTCGAGGCACAAAATCCGAGCATCGGGATCATCCTGATGAGCGGCTATTTCCCCGACGAAAGCCTGCTCAAGCCGCACTGGCACATGCTGCGCAAACCGCTGGATCTCAGCCTGCTTTCGCAGACGCTGGCAGCAAGCCACGCCAAGCGCGCTGATATCACCGCGAGCTAGGCGGCCTTAGTAGCAGCCAGCGCGCTTTGCAGCTGGCCGATCAGTGTATCGACCGAAAACGGCTTTTCGAGCAGCGGCCATGCCAGATCGGATTCGGCGTGGCGGGCAGCATTGCCAGACATCACGATCACGCGCATCTGCGGATCCTTGAGCGCAGCCTGGCGGGCCAGCACGGTGCCATCCTCGCCATTGTCGAGCAGCAGATCGCAGATCAGCACATCGAACTTATGGCGGGAAAGCGCGTCCAGCGCCTCGCGCGAGGTGGTGAACCCGGTCGGCTTGTGGCCGGCAAGGCTGAGCGTCTCGACCATCCCGCTGAGCAGATCGGGTTCGTTATCGACGATCAGGACGCGCAGCTTGGCAGGCTTGGGCGCGGGGAGGGCGACCGGACGGCGGCTGCCCGCATCGGCAAGGCCGCTGCTTGCAGGAAGGACGATCTGGATCGTGGTCCCTTCGGGGCTGCTGCTGAGCACACGGGCGGTGCCCCCGTGGTGCACGGCGAAGCCGAGCACGGCCGAAAGGCCGAGGCCCGTGCCCTTGTTGGGCCCCTTGGTGGAGAAGAACGGCTCGAAGGCATGTTCGCGCACGTCTTCCGTCATGCCGGAGCCGGTATCGGCCGCTTCGATGATCACCAGCGGGACGCGGCGCAGGCCGGCGGGCAGGCCTTCACGGCTGGGGCAGCCTTCCGGCGCATCGCTGAGCCAGGTGCGCAGGGTCAGCACGCCGTGCTCACCCATCGCATCACGCGCGTTGATCGCGAGGTTGACCAGTGCGTTGTTGAACCCGGCGGGGTCGATCTCCACCGGCAGCGGCGTATCCCACAGCTGCGCCTGCACATCGATGCCCGGGCCGACCGCGGCACGGATCAACGAGATGAGCCGCATCGTCAGGTTGTTGACGTCGGCCACTTCGGGAATGCCGCGCGGATGGCGCGCGATGCCGAGCAGCGATCGGGTGATATCGACGCCGCGAAGTGCCGCTTGCGCGATCAAGCCAAAGCGATCGCGCGCGGCATCGCTCTCCGCCTCGCGCCCACCGATTTGCGCGTGCGTCGCAATGATGCCGAGGATATTGTTGAAATCATGAGACAGTTCGCCTGAGATCTGGCCGATCAACTCCATCTTGCGACTGTTGAGGAGTTCTGTCTTGGCCTCGATCATCACGAGACCCTGCGCGAGGCTGACGCTCATTTCCTCGAGGATGCGGACCTCATCATCGGCAAAGGCGCCCGCCTCGTCGGAATAGAGCGTAAGCGTGCCGAATGCGTTGCCATCGTGCAGCAGCGGGAAGGCGGCGATGGCCTGAAAGCCTTGGCGCAGGGCCGCTTCACGCCAGGGCGCAAGCTCGGGATCTTCCGCGACGGAGTGGCACACCGAGACCTCGCCATCACGCATGGCCCGCGCGGTCGGGCCCTGGCCCAAGACCGGATCGTTCGGGCGGATATCCAGCGCGGTAATGTAGTCTGCATGCGTTGCCGCATGGGCGGTGACGCGGATCTTGGCGATAGGCCCCATCTCCCTGAGCCCGATCCATGCGGCGGCGTAGCCATCGCCTTCGATGAGGCTCTGGCAGACGAGCTTGTGCAGCTCCGAGCGGGACTGTGCCTGCGAAATGGCCGCGTTGACCAGCGCGAGTGCGCGCAGCGCACGGCGATTGCGGGCGATGCTGGCGTGGTAGCGCCGCTCTTCGGTCACGTCGGTGGCAAAGCCGATCCAGTATCCGGTGCGCCTGCCCTTGAGTTCGTGCGGGTGGAACTTGACGTGCATGATGCGCTCTTCGCCCGATGCGGTGCTCATGCGAAATTCGCTGCGAAAGGTCTCCAGCCCGGCCTGACCCGCCCTGATCTCGCGCCGCACACGCTGGCGATCATCGGCATGGACTGCATCGAGCCGCGACTCAGCGGCCTGAAACAGGGTGAGTGCGTCGTGGCCCCAGACCTGCTCGTAAGTGGCGGTGGCGAAGGCAGTCTCGCCCGATGGATAGGCTTCGATCCAGATGATCTGCTCGATCGCATTGGCCGCGATCCGCGCGACATCAAGCTGTGCGAGCAACTCGGCGCGCACCACCACCAGATGGACGGCTGTCCAAACGAGAAGGACGAAAGCGAGCGCAATCAAAGCTAAAGCCGGCATGGCGATGGTGGCGCGCAATTCGGCAATGACCAGAATAGCCGCCAACGCGGCTGCAATCGGCGGAGCCGCCCGCGCATCAATGCGCCTGTCCGACATCGTCCCCACGCCCCTTTTTGCCGCGCTGACGCCCGGCGTATGTTATTACGGACCGGAGAACCCGGTTCAGGCGCCTTGCCCCCCGACACGACGACCATGCCATCAAGATACGCGTGTTGGGTTTGTACCGCAAACCTCTGTTATGTGTTAATCCGTATGGGAGTATAGGGCCGGAACAGACGGGGAACTCGTCTGTTCCGGCACCGAGGTCGTGACCGGAAGACACAATCGTCCGCTCGCAACGGAACCGATCGGGACGGGCGGCGTCCGGCAAGGGGCAGCCCGGTGTCAGATCACTGACGGAGACATGTCGACCCGGACATGGAAATGGCCGGGCGCCGCTCTTCTCTTCTTGGCGCGCAATAATTTGGGACGATTGCGCGCAAACCTTCAGCAGGTAACCCTGTGCGACCCGAAGGTGTTAACCATATTCATTTGCCAAACCGGGGCGTAGCGATGCACGGCATCGCTCAATCCGCCGTCTGGGTACACCGATCAGGCGTAGGCGTGGCTCATTGCGAATGCTTCGCCCGCCGGGTGGAATTCACCCGAGCTCAGCGCGATCACGATGGCCTGTGCGGTGTTGCGCACATTGAGCTTCGAAAGCACGTTGCGGCGATGGATGTCGACGGTGCGCGGGCTGATCGCGAGCTTGGCGGCGATCCGTTCGGTGGTGCAGCCGTTGATGACGTCGCCCAGCACCTGGCGTTCGCGCGAGGTGAGCATGGCGACCTTTTCCTTGGCGCGACCGCCGAGCGCCTTGGCCGGCTGGTTGCGGCGCAGATCGTCTTCAGCGCGGTGAATGGCGCGGTCAAGCAGGCCCGGCTCCGACGGCCACACGATGAAGTCCGAAGCACCTTCCCGGATCGCTGCGACGGCCTTCTCGAATCCGGCGTTGCATGAGAATTCGACCTTCGCCGAAACGGGTGCGCGATCAGCACGATACTTGTCGATCAGGGCGCGGCAGGGCGATTCATGGCGCACCATGAAGACGACACCGCGATCGATGCGGGCAGGGAGTTCGCCGACATCGTTGAACACGACGCTGCGAATGCCCAGCGAGCTCAGATTGTGCGAGATTTCGGCTCGCAGATGAACGCTGTCTTCAATGACATAAACTACTGTTCTATCGTTCATTTTTCTCGACCCGTGCAGAATTTCACTAGTCCAGCTTGCCTACTTGGACGGTCGTGGATTCGCTATCGATAACGGTGCCATTGCGGCAGCGAGTTCGATAAAAATGCTACCAGATGAGATTGAAACGACCATTTTGGTTGTAAGTGTTTTCCCGGAGGCAACGCCACATTCCGGGGAATCCGTCTGCTCGTCTCAAACGCGGCGCAGCAGCGCAACATCGGGGCGCCGATCGTTCACGCGGTGCTTGGACTTCACTTCCCAGCTGGCATTGCGCTCAGCAAGTCCGCGTAAGCGTTGCAGGGTATCCAGCATGATTGCGAGATTGATCGGCTCCTCGAACTCCACGCCGAAGACCTGATCGTCAACCCAGCGCACAATTGCGGTGACATAGCGGTTGTCGGGCAAATGGATCTCAGCAACTTCGCCGATGACGGGCGGCAGACCCTTGCACGTGCCGCACAGGCCGCGCGCAGAGATGTTGCGGATGACGATCTCGAACGGGGCCAGGCGCTCGGTCTGCATATGGCCGCGCAGCAGGCGGCGCTCGCGAGGTTCGCGCGGTTGTTGAGGCAGAACGTCGTGCTTCAAGGTTCGCTCCATGAGGCTCTAGCGCAAAGTTGGGAACGGATGGCGTGGTGGGGGTTTACCAGCGCGTGGCCGGGGTGGCCGGCGAAGCGGCGCTGTTCGGGCAATACGCGGCATCAACGACGTGACGTTCAGTCGGCATGGCTTTCCCCCATCGAATGGGAGGAAGCTAGGCTGGAGGTGTTAACGCGCGTTTGGAAGGCGAGTAACCAAATAGACTGAGTTGGCCGAAAAAAGTGCCGGGCGTGCTCCAATGGGCAAGTGGCAAGTCGCTGGCGGCATGGGGGGAGAGGATGGCGCGCCCTGCAGGATTCGAACCTGCGGCCACCGGCTTAGAAGGCTGGTGCTCTATCCAGCTGAGCTAAGGGCGCGCACTGAAGTTACCTCTGGGCGTGCCTCATAAGGCCGCTTTGCGATGGGCGCAAATCACGATAGCAACACGGCCCATGAACACACACCACATCCCGCGCATCGAAGGCAGCGCTGGCGCGCGCCGCCATTTCCGGTTCTTCGACTATCTGATGGCGGCCTTCGTCGCGATCCTGCTGCTTTCGAACCTGATCGGCGCGGCGAAGCTGACCACGGTGTGGGGCTACACTTTCGGCGCGGGCATCCTGTTCTTCCCGGTCTCCTATGTGCTGGGCGACGTGCTCACCGAAGTCTACGGCTATGCGCACGCGCGGCGCTGCGTGTGGGTCGGCTTTTTCGCGCTGCTGTTCATGGCGTTCATGAGCTTTGTCGTCGTCGCGATGCCGCCGTCGGATGGCTGGGGCTGCGCTTCAAGCGGCGATCCCCGCTTTGCCGAAGTCGTGGCGAAAACGTCGGCCGGGGCAGTGTGCCAGACGACCTATGATTCGGTGTTCGGCAGCACATGGCGCATCGTCATCGCCTCCGTGGTTGCATTCTGGGCGGGCGAATTCGTAAATTCGTTCGTGCTTGCGCGGATGAAGGTGTGGACCGGGGGCAAGTACCTGTTCACCCGCACCTGGGGATCGACGATCTTCGGGCAGGCGGTGGACAGCGCGCTGTTCTATCCCATCGCCTTCCTTGGCACCTGGACCACGGCGGACGTGATCCATGTGATGTGGACGAACTGGGCGCTCAAGGTGCTGTGGGAAATCGTGCTGACGCCGGTGACGTACGCAGTGGTCGGCTTCCTCAAGCGGCAGGAAGGCGTCGACGTGTTCGATACGGATATCGACTTCTCGCCCTTCGCGGGCGCCGAAGACGCCTGATGATCTATATTGTCCTCAACGGCGGCGCCATTCTGGCGGCAACCGCCTTGGGGCTGCTGCTGGGGCTCGTCTGGCAGGTGCTGTTCGATCGCGGGCGGATCGGCGGGCCTGGTATCGCCGGAACCTTGCTGCTCGCCTTCGTGGCGGAGGCGTGGCTCTGCGCGATACTCGCCGGGGCGCTGATCCTTGCGCCGCCCAAGGGCAGCGTGTGGACGATGACGATCGGCAGCGCTTTCGTGATCTGGCTGGGCTTCGTGGTGCCGAGCCTCGCCGCGTCCTACCGCATGCGCTCGTTGCCTGTGCGGTCTGCGCTGGTTGATTGTGGATACTGGCTTGTGGTGATGCTGGCGCAGGCTGTCGTGCTGCGACTGATCGGGCTGGTGCCACCACCGGTCTGAGCGACCCCGGATGCTGCAAGGCCCTCCCCGGGGTGCGGGAAGGGCCTTGATGGAGGATGCGGGCTGAGAGTCGGGGCCGAGCGGCTCAATCGGCGATCAATCCGATGGCGAGGTAGATCAGGATCAGCGAGCCGAAGCCGACCAGCGTGCCGATGACCCAGGCCACACGGACCAGCGTGACATCAAGCCCGAAGTAATCGGCGATCCCGGCGCTGACGCCCATGATCTTGCCGCGCTGCTTGTTGAGACGGAAGCCCTGGCGAGGGCTGGGCGAGTGGACCCCATGGTCCTCGAAGCGCAGGTCGCTCATGCCGAGTACACCGAGCTGACGGTTGCGGTGTGGAGCGGGCTCTGCGTGGGGGCGGTGATGGCAGCGCCGACCATGGCAAAGGTGAGTGCGATCGCGGCGGCTGCGCTGAAGATCGGGGCGGTGAAACTGCGGATAGTGGTCATGGTAATGTTCCCTTCTGTGCTTCGAGTGTGGCGCCGTCCAGTTGGCCCGGCGTATGCCAAGAGCGTTGCATGGGGCGTGCCAATTGCGGAAAATGGCGGAATTCCGCGCTTTCAGATTTCGGGCTTAGTTGCTTTTGCTTATCTAGATGCCAAAGTGTGGGAAATTTCACCGACTTTCAGGAACCGACTATCGAGCAATCTTGGTGCTTGCCTTTTATGGGCCATCAGCCTAGGGGCGTTGCATCCCGACATTGTGAAGGCAAAGTCTGGGCTGGCGCCGAAAGGGGCCGGCACCAAACCCGCTGCTTTTGCTGTGTTGGACCTACTGGAGCACGCATGAACGATATCGCACGGATTACCGAGATCGCCGGAGAAGAGGCTGCCAGCCTCGGCTTCGATCTCGTGCGCGTGCGCTATTTCAAGGGTGGCGAGATCGGCGATGAGGAGCACACGCTCCAGATCATGGCCGAGCGGCCCGAGACCGGCCAGCTGGTAATCGAAGATTGCGCCGCGCTTTCGCACCGTTTTTCCGACCGCATCGATGCGCTGGAAGAAGCAGGCGAAGTGCTGATCGAGGACGCCTACCGGCTCGAGGTCAGCTCGCCGGGAATCGACCGCCCGCTGACCCGCGCGAAGGACTTCGCGGCGTGGACCGGGCATGAGGCGCGGATCGAGCTGACCGAGCTGCAGGACGGGCGCAAGCGCTTCCGGGGCGACCTCGTCGGCTTCGATGCCGCGCAAGAGATGATTTCGATCAACGACGATGGCGTGGTATACGAAGTACCATTCAGCCTCGTCGCCAATGCCAAGCTTATCCTCACCGATAAGCTGATTGCCGCTTCCCGTCCGCTGGATGTCAGCGGCGTGGACGACCTAGTTGAGGAACAGGAAGACTAAGCCATGGCCAGTGCGATTTCCGCCAACCGTGCCGAGCTGCTCGCGATTGCGAACTCCGTCGCGACCGAGAAGATGATCGACAAGTCCATCGTCATCGAGGCGATGGAAGAAGCGATCCAGAAGTCGGCGCGCAACCGCTATGGCGCCGAGAACGACATCCGCGCGAAGCTCGATCCGCGCACCGGCGATCTGCGTCTGTGGCGCGTGGTCGAGGTGGTGGAAGAGGTCGAGGACTACTTCAAGCAGGTCGACCTCAAGGCGGCCGAAAAGCTGCAGCCGGGTTCGAAGGTCGGCGATTTCCTCGTTGATCCGCTGCCGGCGGTGGAACTGGGGCGCATCGACGCGCAGTCTGCCAAGCAGGTGATCTTCCAGAAGGTCCGTGATGCCGAGCGTGATCGTCAGTACGAAGAATTCAAGGACCGCGCCGGCGAAGTGATCACCGGCGTGATCAAGTCGGTCGAATTCGGCCACGTGATCGTCAACCTCGGCCGCGCCGAAGGCGTGATCCGCCGCGACCAGCAGATCCCGCGCGAAGTGCCGCGCGTGGGCGAGCGTGTGCGGGCGTGGATCATGAAGGTGGAGCGCCAGAACCGCGGTCCGCAGATCTTCCTCAGCCGCGCACACCCTGAATTCATGAAGAAGCTGTTCGCGCAGGAAGTGCCTGAAATCTACGATGGCATCATCGAGATCAAGGCCGCTGCCCGCGATCCGGGTTCGCGCGCCAAGATCGGCGTGATCAGCCGCGACAGCAGCATCGATCCCGTCGGCGCCTGCGTCGGCATGAAGGGCAGCCGCGTGCAGGCCGTCGTGCAGGAACTGCAGGGCGAGAAGATCGACATCATCCCGTGGAGCGAGGACACCGCGACGTTCGTGGTCAACGCGCTCCAGCCCGCCACCGTCAGCCGCGTGGTGATCGACGAGGAAGAGAGCCGCATCGAAGTCGTCGTGCCCGATGACCAGCTCTCGCTCGCCATCGGTCGCCGCGGGCAGAACGTGCGTCTGGCTTCGTCGCTGACGGGTTCGGCCATCGACATCATGACCGAGGCAGAAGCATCGGAGAAGCGCCAGAAGGAATTCGCCGAGCGCTCGAAGATGTTCGAGGAAGAGCTCGACGTGGACGAGACGCTTTCGCAGCTGCTGGTCGCCGAAGGCTTCAGCGAACTGGAAGAAGTCGCCTACATCGATATCGCCGAACTGGCGGCCATCGAAGGCTTCGACGAGGAACTGGGCCAGGAACTGCAGAGCCGTGCGCTCGAGGCGCTGGAGCGCCGCGAGGAAGCACAGCGCGAAGAGCGCCGTGGTCTTGGAGTCGAGGACGATCTGGCCGAACTGCCGCACCTGACCGAGGCCATGCTGGTCACGCTGGGCAAGGCGGGCATCAAGACGCTCGACGATCTGGCGGACCTTGCCACCGACGAACTCATCGCGAAGAAGCGCGGGGGCGAACAGCGCCGCCGCAACAACAACGCGAACGAGACCCGCCGCGACCGCGAGCGCGCCGAGCGCGCCGAGGACAAGGGCGGCGTGCTGGGCGAATATGGCCTGAGCGAAGAGCAGGGCAACGAGATCATCATGGCCGCGCGTGCGCACTGGTTCGAGGACGAGCCAGCAGCTGAGGAGGCCGCCCATGCGGAATCCTCACAATGAGCCGCTAAGCTCCGACATCTCTGGCGGCAAACCGGCCGGGACTTCCGCAAATGAGGCCCAGCCGGAGCGCAAATGCGTGCTGTCCGGGCGCCTTGACGCGCGCGGTGAGCTCGTGCGGCTGGCACTTTCGCCTGACGGCGATGTTTTGCCCGATGCCTTGGCGCGTGCGCCGGGGCGGGGCGCGTGGATCGGCGTCAACGAGGCGGACCTTGCGGCTGCGGTCGCGAACGGCAAGCTGCGCGGTGCGCTGGCGCGGGCCTTCAAAGGTGCGCCGCTGACCATTCCGGCCGACCTTGCCGAAAAGACGCGCGCCGCGCTGACCCGTGCGCTGCTCGACCGGCTCGGCATCGAACTGCGCGCTGGCAACATGGTGCTCGGCACGGAAAAGATCGCGCAGGCCGCGCGAAGCGGTGCAGTGACATGGCTCGCCCATGCCTGTGATGCGGGAACTGACGGTCCGAACAAGCTTGCCCAGGCCTGGCGCGTGGGCGAGGAAGCGGAAGGGTCCGGCCTCAAAGGCACGATCTTGCCGCTGGACCGCGCGGCGCTGTCTGTGGCATTGGGCCGCGACAACGTGGTTCATCTGGCGCTGATCGATGCCGCCGCGGCCCAACGGGTCGGGGTGCCGCTGCAGCGCCTGCTCCATTTTCTCGGGTCTGATGAAGACTTGACCGCAGCTGCTCCGGCAGTGTGCGACTCTATTGATACGAAGGGTGTGTGAATTCGATGAGCGATGACAAGAAGCCGACGCTCGGCCGCAGGCCGCTGGGCCTGAAAACTTCGGTCGAGGCGGGCGAGGTCAAGCAGACCTTCAGCCACGGGCGGACCAACAAGGTTGTCGTCGAGGTCAAGCGGCGCAAGCTGATGCCGCGCACCCCGGGTGAAGCCGCCGCCGCGCCTGCCGAAGCGCCCGTCGCTGCCGCGCCCGTCGCGCCCGCGCCGCAGCCGGTCCGCGCGCCCGCTCCGCCGCCACCACCGCCCGCCGCCTCGCGCGAAACGCGGCAGGAAATGCAGACCCGCCTGCTGCGCGAGGCCGAGGAGGCCCGCCTTCAGGCGCTCGAAGCCGCCAATCGCCGCGAGCAGGAAGAGCGCCTGCGCGCCATCGAGGAAGCGCGCCGCGCTGCCGAAGCGCGCAAGGCCGGTGAAGCCGCCGAAGCGGCTGCGCCTGCCGAAGCGCCCGCTGCTGCTCCGGTCGAGGCACCTGCTGCCGAAGCTCCGGCTCCGGCCCCGGCTCCGGTTGAAGCCCCCGTTGCCGCCGCGCCTGCCGCACCTGCCGAAGCCGAAGCGCCCGCCGCTGCGGCCGAGCCTGCTGCTGCCCCCGCGCCGCGCCGCTTCACCCCGGTTGTCGCGCCCAAGCGGCCCGAACCGCCGGCCAAGAAGCCCGCACATGCCCCGCGTGACAAGGGCGCGGGCGACCGCCGTCAGGCCGGCAAGCTCACCGTCACCCGTGCGCTCAACGAAGACGAGGGTGCCCGCGCCCGCAGCCTCGCCGCGCTGAAGCGTGCCCGCGAGAAGGAGCGCCGTGCGCACTTCGCCGGGCAGTCGCAGCCGCGCGAAAAGCAGGTCCGCGATGTCGTGGTGCCCGAGGCGATCACGGTGCAGGACCTCGCTAACCGTATGGCCGAAAAGGCTGCGGACCTGGTGAAGGCGCTGTTCAAGATGGGCATGATGGTCACCATCAACCAGACCATCGACCAGGACACTGCCGAGCTGCTCGTCACTGAATTCGGCCACAATATCAAGCGTGTGTCGGAATCGGATGTCGATATCGATACGGCCGCCGACGTCGACGTCGAGGAATCGCTGCAGCCGCGTGCCCCCGTCGTTACGATCATGGGCCACGTCGATCATGGCAAGACCAGCCTGCTCGACGCGCTGCGCGGCACCGATGTGGTGCGCGGCGAGGCTGGCGGCATTACGCAGCATATCGGCGCGTATCAGATCAAAACCAAGGGCGGTGACCTGATCACCTTCCTCGACACGCCGGGCCACGAAGCCTTCACCGAAATGCGCCAGCGCGGCGCCAACGTGACGGATATCGTCATTCTGGTGGTTGCGGCGGATGACGGGCTGATGCCGCAGACGATCGAGGCGATCAACCACACCAAGGCGGCCGGCGTGCCGATGATCGTGGCGATTACCAAGGCGGACAAGCACGAAGCGAATCCGCAGAAGATCCGCGAGCGCCTGCTCGAACACGAGATCGTGGTCGAGGAAATGTCCGGCGACGTGCAGGATGTCGAGGTTTCGGCCAAGACCGGGCAGGGCATGGACGAGCTGATCGAGAAGATCTTGATCCAGGCCGAACTGCTCGAACTGCGCGCCAATCCGGACCGTGCGGCAGAAGCTACCGTGATCGAGGCCAAGCTCGACAAGGGCAAGGGTCCGCTCGCAACCGTGCTGGTCAATCGCGGCACGCTCAAGGTGGGTGACATTCTCGTCGTCGGCACCCAGTCGGGCCGCGTTCGCGCGATGCACGATGACAAGGGCCGCCAGATCAAGGAAGCGCCGCCTTCGTTGCCGGTCGAAGTGCTCGGCCTTGGCGGCGTACCGATGGCGGGTGATACGCTGACCGTGGTGGAAAACGAGGCGCGCGCCCGCGAGGTCGCTGCATACCGCCAGGAACGTGCGACCGCAAAGCGCACCGCGCAGGCACCGACGAGCCTCGAGAATATGTTCTCGGCGCTTGCGGCCAAGCAGGCTGTCATCGAATACCCGGTGGTGGTGAAGGCCGACGTGCAGGGTTCGACCGAGGCGATCATCAATGCGCTGAACCGCATCTCGACCGACGAGATCAAGGTGCGCATCCTCGCTTCGGGCGTGGGCGCGATTACCGAAAGCGACGTCAACCTCGCGCAGGCGAGCGGCGCGCCGATCATCGGCTTCAACGTCCGTCCGAACGCGAAGGCGCGCGAACTGGTCGAGCGCTTCAAGGTGCGGATGAAGTACTTCGACGTGATCTACCAGCTCACGGACGATGTCCGCCTGGAGATGGCTGGCCAGCTCGGGCCGGAACGGATCGAAACCGTCGTCGGCCGCGCCGAGGTCAAGGAAGTGTTCCCCGCCGGCAAGCGCGACAAGGCTGCAGGCCTGCTCGTGGTGGAGGGCTTCATCCGCAAGGGTATCAATGCTCGCCTTACGCGCAACGATGTCATCATTTCGCAGACGCTCATCCACTCGCTGCGCCGCTTCAAGGACGACGTTCCGGAAGTGCGTGCGGGCCTCGAATGCGGCGTGGTGCTGGCCGATACGAACGACGTGAAGCCGGGCGACCAGCTCGAAGTCTTCGAGGTCGAGGAGCGCGTGCGCACGCTGTGAGTATTCCCCTCCCGTTTGCGGGAGGGGGTAGGGGTGGGCGCGTGGCCGCGAGGCCACGTTGTTCCATACCGTGACGTTGCAAACCCACCCCCGACTCCTCCCGCAGGCGGGAGGGGGGAGAATTGAATGCCTCGCTACGTCGCTCTCCTCGGCTCCATCAACGTTGGCGGAAACCGGCTGACGATGGCGGAGCTTCGCGCTGCGTTCGAGAGCGAGGGGCTGGCGAATATCGAAACAGTGGTCGCCAGCGGCAATGTGCTGTTCGACCATGACGAGCGGCCTACACAGGGGCTCGAGGAAAAGCTGGAACGCCTTGTGCGGGCCAAGTTCGATATGCGCAGCTTCGTCGCCGTTCGCAGCGCGCAAGAAGTGCGCAGCGCGGTGGAAGACAATCCTTTCACCGGGCACGGGGCGGACGCCGAAGTCCACACCGTGTTTCTCGATGGCGAAGTCGATCCGGCGCAGTTTCGTGTTCTGGTGGAGGATCAGGCCGGGCGCGGACCCGAACGGCTCGCAATCGGCCCCCGCGCGCTTTATATTGACTACGTCGGCGGTGTTGCGGCGAGCAGGTTGACGGGGGCGTTCCTCGAACGGCGGCTCGGGCGGCGCGGTACGGCGCGCAACGTGCGCTCGCTGGCGCGCATTCTCGCGAAGATGGGCTAAGGACAGACGTATCATGGCCAAGCAGCCTGCATCCCCGGAGACCCGCTCGGTCCGCCTGCTCAAGGTGGGCGAACAGGTGCGCCATATCCTGTCCGAACTGCTGATGCGGCAGGAAGTGCATGACGATGTGCTGACCGCGCATTCGGTCTCGGTGACCGAAGTGCGCATGTCGCCCGATCTGCGCCACGCGACTGCCTATATCAAGCCGCTGCTTGGCGCGAACGAGGAGGCGGTGCTGAAGGCGCTACGGACGAATACCGCGTTCTTCCAGAAGGAAGTGGCGCAGCGCTTGCGCCTGAAATATGCCGCCAAGGTGAAGTTCCTAGCGGACGAAAGCTTTGACGTTGCGAGCCATATCGATGCGCTGCTGTCCGATCCGCGCGTGGCGCGCGATATCGATCAGGATTAACCGGGAACCATCCGCGCGCGGATGGTGACCTTGACCATCGAGCCGATGATGAAGGGATAGGCCGTCATCCCGAACTGGCGGCGGTCAATCTCGCCGGTTCCGACAATCGAGATGGGCTGCGTGCCGCCGGTGGAAAATGGCGGGACCGAGAAGGTCACTGCCAGCTTGATCGGCCGGGTGACCCCGCGCGCGGTGATATCGCCTTCGACATCGGCGGTCTTGTCTCCCGTCATCTTGATGCGCCGTCCGACGAAGCGCACCGTGGGATAGTGGGCGGCATCGAAGAAGCTTTTTCCTTTCAGCGTTTTGGCCTGCGAATCTCCGGTCGTGAGCGTGCGCGCGTCGATATCGACGACCATGTCGAGCGCTTCGAGATCGGAGAAGGAGAGGTTGAACGTGCCGGACATGTCAGGGAAGCTCGCCGTCTTGCTGGCAATGCCGAAGAAGGCGACCTTGGCATCGACCCGGCTCGCGCTGCGGTCGACGACATAGCGCAGGTCGCCGGCCATGGCTGCTGCCGGAAACACCACCAGCACGAGCGCAGCAAACAGCGAAAGCAGGCGGGAATAGGGAGAGGACATGCCGATCCTTCTTGCTGGCATCATCTGAACGGACGGTGACGGAAAGGACAACGGATGGGACACCCCGTTCATTCCCGGACTTTTTCGTGCGGCTTTGGTCCAGCCAGCGCTTGGCTTTCGCGGTGCAATGCCTATGTCACCGGAACGATGACAAGCCTCCCTTTCCGCCACTCCCCGCGCCGGGCGACTGCCCGATGAGCATTGCCGCGCTCTATGTTCCGCTTGAGGAAGGCAATCTGCGCATCGAGCCGCTGCGCGAGGAGCATCGCGAGGCCCTTCGCGCGGCTTGTGCCCAGGACAGCGACATCTGGGCGATCTATCCGTTCTGCTATGTCGGCGAGCATTTCGATCCGCAGTTCGACAGCCTGCTGGCAGGACCGCCGGGGCGCTGCGTTTATGTCGTGATGCTGGAAGGCGTGGTTGTGGGGATGACGGCGTGGATCGCGTTCGGCGATCCGGCGTGGTCGATCGAGATCGGCAACAGCTTCATCCTGCCTTCCTTGCGCAGCACCGGCTTCAATGGGCGGCTGAAGCGCCTGATGATCGACCATGTCTTCGCGTGCGGCCTCGAGCGCGTGGTGTTCAAGGTCGACGTGATCAACACCCGCAGCCGCGCCGCCGTGCGTAAGCTCGGCGCGGTCGAGGAAGGCATCATGCGCCGCGAGCGCAAGACGTGGAACGGGCGCGTGCGCGATACCGTGATCTATGGCTTGCTGCGCGAGGACTGGCTGGCTCAAGGTGATCCGGCGGCGCGCCCGTGAACGGCACGCTCTATCTGGTCGCCACGCTGGTTGTGCCGATGGTGTTCGCCATCGTGTTTCACGAGATCGCGCATGGCTGGGCCGCGCGCTTGCTCGGCGATCCGACGGCGTACGAGCTTGGACGGCTGAGCCTCAACCCGCTGCGCCATGTCGATCCGATGGGCACGCTGATCCTGCCGGGTATGCTCAAGTTGCTGGGGTTGCCGGTGTTCGGCTGGGCCAAGCCGGTGCCGGTCAGCTACATGCGGCTGCGCAATCCCAAGCGCGACATGGCGTTTGTCGCGGCGGCGGGGCCGCTGACCAATTTCGTGCTCGCAGCGCTGTCGGCGATCGCTTTCGGGCTCCTGCTGCGCGGTGCAGATCCGCAGGCGGCGCCGGGGGCGGGCACGCTGTTTGTGGCGGATAACCTCAAGAACTTCATCGCGATCAACGTGTTCCTTGGCACCTTCAACCTCCTGCCGCTGCCGCCGTTCGATGGTTCGCGCATCGTGCGCGGGCTCTCTCCGGCGGCGGGTGTGCGGCTGCTCGACCGGATCGAGCCGCTCGGCATCCCGCTGTTCATGTTCGTGTTCATCGTGCTGCCCTGGGCCTTTCCGGGGCTCCATATCGTCGACCGCGTGGTTGGTCCGCCGATGGAATGGATGCTCTCGCAGTTCGAGCATATCGTGATGCTGGTGGCCGGGCCCGAGCTCGATTGAGCGCCTGATGATGGTCAATGGCTGGATCATTCTCGACAAGCCGCACGGGCTTGGCTCGACGCAGGCCGTGGGGGCGGTGAAACGCAACCTGCGGGAGGCGGGGTACGGCAAGGTCAAGGTCGGCCATGGCGGGACGCTTGATCCGCTGGCGACCGGCATCCTGCCCATCGCGATCGGTGAGGCAACCAAGTTGGCCGGGCGGATGCTCGATGCGAGCAAGGAATATGCCTTTACCGTGCGCTTCGGCGCGGAGACGGATACGCTCGATCTTGAGGGCAAAGTCATCGCCACCAGCGAAGTCCTGCCTGCTCTGGCCGATGTGGAAGCCGTGCTGCCGCGCTTCAGCGGGCCGATCGAGCAGGTGCCGCCGGCCTTTTCCGCGATCATGGTCGATGGGGCGCGGGCCTATGATCTGGCGCGGGCAGGGGAGGATGTCGTCCTGAAGTCCCGCGCCGTGACGATCCATAGCCTGCAGATCATGGCGGCTGCTGAGGAGGAAGTGACGCTCGTCGCCCACGTCTCAAAGGGCACCTATATTCGCAGCCTTGCCCGCGACATCGCCCATGCGCTCGGCACAGTTGGCCACGTCACCATGCTGCGCCGCCTGCGTGCGGGTCCGTTCGGCGCATCCCAAGCGATTTCACTGGACAAATTGAACGATGTGGGTAAGGGCGCACCCCTTGAACACATACTCTTGCCGCTGGAGGCAGGGCTGGTCGACATCCCGGCTCTTGATCTCACGCCCGAGCAGGCAAGGGCGGTCCGCCAGGGCCGCGTTCTTGACGGGCTGCCCCATAACGACGGGCTTTACTGGGTGCGCAGCGGCAGAACGCCGGTGGCCTTGGTCGAGCTTTCAGGTTCCAGCCTGACCGTTGTTCGAGGGTTCAACCTTCCCGATGTCGCGGAGTAATGAAAATGTCGGTTACCGCTGAAAAGAAGCAGGAAATCATTGCGGACAACGCGCGCGCTGCAAACGACACCGGTTCGCCGGAAGTGCAGGTCGCGATCCTCACGAGCCGCATCCTGACCCTGACCGAGCACTTCAAGGCTCACCACAAGGACAACCATTCGCGCCGCGGGCTGCTGATGATGGTCAACAAGCGGCGCTCGCTGCTGGACTATCTGAAGAAGAAGGATGTGGAGCGCTACAATGCCCTCATCCAGAAGCTCGGTCTGCGCAAGTAACCAAGCAGGAAGCGGCCCCCAAGCGGGCCGCTTTTTGCATTTGGCACCCGCTACGCAATTCGGCGTGCGGGACCCATGGGGGCCAGACAAGTGCCCCGCACCGGACCGGGACGGCACACCCGGCAGCAAACCCCGCACGCAATAGGGCGGCGGGCTGAAGGAAGACACATGTTCGACGTCAAGACAGTATCGCTGGAGTGGGGCGGCAAGACCCTCACTCTGGAAACCGGCCGCATTGCCCGTCAGGCTGACGGCGCGGTCCTCGCCACGTACGGCGAAACGGTTGTGCTCTGCGCGGTGACCGCCGCCAAGAAGGTCAAGGAAGGCCAGGACTTCTTCCCGCTGACCGTGCACTATCAGGAAAAGTTCTCTTCCGCCGGGCGCATCCCGGGCGGCTTCTTCAAGCGCGAACGCGGCGCGACGGAAAAGGAAACGCTGGTTTCCCGTCTGATCGACCGTCCGGTCCGTCCGCTGTTCCCCGAAGGTTTCTACAACGAGATCAACGTCATCGCCCAGGTGCTGAGCTATGACGGCGAGACCGAACCCGATATCGTTGCGATGATCGCGGCTTCGGCTGCGCTGACCATCTCGGGCGTTCCCTTCATGGGCCCGATCGGCGCTGCTCGCGTCGGTTTCAAGGACGGCGAGTACCAGCTCAACCCGTCGATGTCGCAGGTTGCCGAAGGCCGCCTCGATCTCGTCGTCGCCGCCACCGATGCGGCCGTGATGATGGTCGAATCCGAAGCCAAGGAACTGACCGAAGACGAAATGCTCGGCGCGGTCATGTTTGCGCATGACGAGATCCGCAAGGTCGTCGGCGCGATCATCTCGCTCGCCGAGAAGGCCGCCAAGGATCCGTGGGAAATCGACCTCACCGACAACACGGCGGAGATCAAGGCCAAGCTCAAGGCGCTCGTCGGCGCCGATGTGGCTGCTGCCTACAAGCTCACCGACAAGTCGGCACGTTCCAATGCGCTGAACGAAGCGCGTGCCAAGGCCAAGGAAGCCTTCGCCGCTGAAGGCGCACAGACCCAGATGGTCGCGATGAAGACCATGAAGAAGGTCGAGGCGGACATCGTTCGCGGCGCCATCCTCAAGGACGGTACGCGCATCGACGGGCGCACCACCACGCAGGTTCGCCCGATCGAATCGATCGTCGGCTTCCTGCCGCGCACGCATGGCTCGTCGCTGTTCACGCGCGGTGAAACGCAGGCGATTTGCACCACCACGCTGGGCACCAAGGACGCCGAGCAGATGATCGACGGCCTCGATGGCCTGTCGTATCAGCGCTTCATGCTGCACTACAACTTCCCGCCCTACTCGGTCGGTGAAGTGGGCCGCTTCGGCGCGCCAGGCCGCCGCGAGGTTGGTCACGGCAAGCTGGCATGGCGCGCGCTGCACCCGGTGTTGCCGACCAAGGACGAGTTCCCCTACACGATCCGCGTGCTCTCGGACATCACCGAGTCCAACGGTTCCTCGTCGATGGCGACCGTCTGCGGCGGCTGCCTTTCGATGATGGACGCGGGCGTTCCCATCGAGCGTCCGGTTTCGGGCATCGCCATGGGCCTCATCCTTGAAGGCGACGAGTTCGCCGTCCTTTCGGACATCCTGGGCGATGAGGATCACCTCGGCGACATGGACTTCAAGGTGGCTGGCACCAGCGCTGGCATCACCACGATGCAGATGGACATCAAGATCGCGGGCATCACGCGCGAGATCATGGCCAAGGCGCTGCATCAGGCGAGCGAAGGCCGTGCGCACATCCTGAACGAGATGACCAAGGCGCTGGGTTCGGCGCGTACCGAGCTTTCGGCCCACGCTCCGCGTATCGAGTCGATCCAGATCGACAAGTCGAAGATCCGCGAAGTGATCGGCACCGGCGGCAAGGTGATCCGCGAGATCGTCGCCGAAACCGGCGCCAAGGTGGATATCGACGATGAGGGTCTGATCAAGATCAGCTCGTCCGACATCAACCAGATCGAGGCCGCGAAGAAGTGGATCCTCGGCATCGTGGAAGAAGCCGAAGTCGGCAAGATCTATGATGGCAAGGTCGTGAACATCGTCGATTTCGGCGCGTTCGTGAACTTCATGGGTGGCAAGGACGGCCTCGTCCACGTTTCGGAAATGCGCAACGAGCGCGTCGAGAAGCCGACCGATGTCGTCAAGGAAGGCCAGGCCGTGAAGGTCAAGGTCCTCGAGATCGACCAGCGTGGCAAGGTGCGCCTGTCGATGCGCGTCGTCGATCAGGAAACCGGTGCTGAACTGGAGGACACCCGTCCGCCGCGCGAACCGCGTGAACCGCGCGGTGATCGCGGTGATCGCGGCGGTGATCGTCGTGGCCCGGGTGGCCGCGGTGGTGACCGTGGTCCGCGCCGTGACGGTGGTGGCGGTCGTGACCGCGATCGCGGTCCGCGTGGCGGCGGCGAAGGTGGCGGCGATCACATGCCGGCATTCCTCAAGTCGGACGACTGATCGTCTGGCTTGCAGCCAAGTGAAACAGGGGCTCGCGGGAAACCGCGGGCCCTTTTTTCTTGCCTTGGCGCGGGTGGCGGGAGAGCATCAAGACTGTCAAAAGCGGGAGGGAAGACGATGCGGCTGAAGCGCGCCAAGGGTGTGGTCATGGCGGGGCTGCTGGCCTCATCCGGCGCGGCGCTGGCCTGCGCGGATGTCGGCTGCGATCCCACCTGGTCGCTGTTTGGCGGGGCGCAGGCCTGCCATAACCGGGTGGTGATCGCGCCGGGCAACGACAGTCGGGTGAACCTGCTGGCGCTGCTGCGCGATTCAGCGGGGCTGGGCCTCACCGGCGCGGTGGCGGGCGGGGGCGACTACCCCAAGACGGAATATGACGAGACCGGTTTCGGCCACACGTTCCTCGATTGGGGCATGGTGACGCGGGCCTGGGTACCAGCGTTCGATCCTGCTGCCGAACCGCCGGTAGACGCAATCGATGGCCCGTGCGGGGCTTTCCGCGCGGCGACGCCTCAGTTTGCCGACGCGCTTGCGGCCAACCGCACACTTCCGCAGGCCGAGCGAACCGCCCTCACGGCTGCGAGAGCGCAGCTGGTTGCGCGCTGCGCCGATCCCAAGCTGCCCGCCGTGCTGCCCGGCGTGGCAGCGAGCAGCGCGCCCGGGAAGGCGTTCCTTGGCTATCTGGCCGCATCCGATGCGTTCTATGCCTCGCACTACGGCGAGGCGGCGCAGGGCTATGCTGGGCTTGTCGGTGCGGCCGATCCCTGGGTTGCGGAAACCGCGCGCTACATGGTCGCCCGCGCCTGGCTGGGCGAGGCCTTGGTGCACAGCATGGACGAATATGGCTTTTTCGGCGGCCTCAAGGCGGTCGACAAGGCTGCGGCGCAGCGCGGGAAGGCGGCGCTTGCTGACTATCTCAAGGCCTATCCCAAGGGCCGCTATGCCGATTCCGCCAGGGGGTTGGAGCGGCGCGCGATGTGGCTCTCGGGCGATTTTGCGGCACTTGGTGAGCGCTATGAGAGCGTGTTGGCCGCAGCGCCCAAGGAAGGTGAGGCGCTGGTCGATCTCATCAACGAAACGGACGGCAAGTATCTCTCCACTAGTGACAATCCCAATCCGCGCGGTGGTGGACTGTTGTTGCTGGCGGCGGCGGATCTCATGGCCATGCGTGTCGCCAACCCCGATGACCGCTACGACATGGGCGTCGCGGGTTCCCCGCTTGATGCGGATGTGCTGGCCAGCCAGCAGGCGAGCTTCCTGCGCGCACCGCAGCTCTATTCGTTCCTGCAGGCGAACCATGCGTTCTACGTTGCCAAGGACTATGCGCGCGTGCTGCAGTTGATCCCCGACGATGCGAAGCGGGCGAGCTACACCCCGCTCGCGTTCAGCCGGCAGGTTCTGCGCGGGCAGGCGCTGGCGGCGAAGGGCGATCCGAACGAGGCGGGCTTCTGGCTCGAACTGCTGGGCGGGGCAAAGGCGCTCTGGCAGCGGCCCACGGTGGAACTCGCACTCGCCATGAACTGGGAGCGGCATGGTAAGCTGGCGCAAGTCTTCGCGGCCGGATCGCCGATCACCGACCGAATGGTGCGCGATATCCTGCTGACGCATTCCGCTGGTCCGGCGCTGCTGCGCCGCGCTGCGCTGGATGTCGCCAACCCGCAGGAGCAGCGCGATACCGCGCTGTTCACGCTCCTCTACAAGCAACTGAGTCGCGGCGACTATGCGGGGTTTCGCAGCAACCAGTCACTCGCGCGCACCGATGCGCCAACCGACGGGCTGTGGGGCTTTGGCCCCGGAACGATTGCGCCGCTCGGAGTCTTCGCCAAGGGCCGCACTGGCGACGGCGGGTTTGCCTGCCCCGCACTGATCGCCACGGCGGCGACGCTCGCGGCCAATCCGCAGGATGTCCACGCCCGGCTGTGCCTTGGCGAGTTCTGGCGGCTCAATGGTTTCGACGGGTTCACCGCGCTCGATACCGCGCCGCCGAAAGGCCAATTGGGCGGAGCGGCGAACGACTACCCCGGCAAGCCCCTCGCGCGCGGAGCAATCTACGCCTCGGTCATTTCCGATCCGCGCAGCGCGCCGGATGACCGCGCCTATGCGCTATATCGGGCGGTCAATTGCTACGGACCCTCAGGCTACAACAGCTGCGGCGGCGAGGATGTTCCGATCGCGGCGCGCAAAGGCTGGTACGACCGGCTGAGGCGCGAGTTTCCGAAAAGCCGCTGGGCGAAGAAGCTGAAGTATTATTGGTGAAGCAGGGCTGGGCGGCATTGCTGGCGCTGCCGATGCTGGCGGCGTGCCAGCCTGCGGAAGCGCCGCAGCCGGTCGATCCAGCGCGCTTCGACCGGTTTTTCCTCTGGGCGGGAGTGCCGCCGCCACCGGCCGTCGCACAGGCGCGCGAGCTCTATATCCTCGGCGGCGAGATCCGGCGCGGCGGTCCGGTGCGGCTGGTCGCCATGCGGGCAGGGGTGCCGCATGTGGCGCAGGCGAAAGTCTGGCTGACGGTGCGGACCGAGCGGCTCGATTGGGATGCGCGCGTGTGGGGCGACGTCCGCACCATGCTGGCCCGTTGGCGTGGGGCAGGGAACCGGTTGGAAGGGCTGCAGATCGATTTTGACGCCGCGACCCCTGGCCTCGACCGCTACCGCACGTTCCTTGAGCAAGTGCGCCGCGAACTGCCGCCGGGCACGCGGCTTTCGATCACCGGGCTGCTCGATTGGAGCGCGAACGGCGATCCGGCGGAACTCGCGCGGCTTTCGGGCCTTGTCGATGAAGTGGTGATCCAGACGTATCAGGGGCGCACCACGATCCCCGGCTATGCTGCGTGGTTTGCCCATATCGACACGCTGCCGTTCACTCACAAGATCGCGCTGGTTGAGGGCGGGGAGTGGACTGCGCCGGCGGCGCTGGCGCGGGACCGTCGCTTTGCAGGCTATGTCGTCTTCCTGCTTGCTCCGCCCAACGCTAGGCCGCCTTCACCAGCGGGCCGGGATCCTCGCCGGCCCTGAAGATGCGGTTGCGGCCCGATTGCTTGGCCAGATAGAGCGCTTCATCCGCCGCTTTTAGCGCCCCGCTCTTGTCCGGATAGGCAAAGGCATCCGCGATCCCGCCCGAGAAGGTGATCTTGCCGAAGGGTGTATCATTGGCGCGGTTGACAAGGCGCCGCTCGGCAATCTCCGCGCGTGCCGCGTCGAGCTTCTTCCACGCCTTGTCGATCGTGTGGTTGCGCAAGACGATCGCAAACTCCTCGCCGCCGTGGCGCGCCACGAAGCACCGCGCATCGGCGATACGGTTGAGCGTCTCGCTCACGAACTTGAGCACGCGGTCGCCGGCGGGGTGGCCGTGGGTATCGTTGACGCGCTTGAAATGGTCGATATCGACAAAGGCGACGCACAGGCTCTCGCCGGCTTCGCGCGCCTCGCGCATCTCGCGCTCCAGCATGTGATCGAAGGCGCGCCGATTGGGCAGGCCGGTGAGGTGGTCAATGTCCGCAATCCGCCGCGTTTCCTCGAGCGAGGTCTGCAACGCTTGCGCACGGCGTTCGCTGCAGGCGAGCTCGTTTTCGACCGCGATGCTGCGTTCCATCATCGCACGGGTCAGCGCAGCAAGCTCGGTAATCACCACACCAGCGCGGCCGACGCCTTCCAGTTCATCGACATGCTGCCGCAGTGCGCTGCTGTACTCGTTCGTGGCATTGCGCGCGCCGTTGGTGGCCTTGCTGAATTCGTCGAGGCTATCCTCGAGCCTGCCCATCAGCACGGCGAGTGCTTCGCCGTTCTTGTCGTGCGTGCTTTCCCCGCGCTGTTCCTCGATCCAGCCGAGCGTGATCGGCAGGCCCTTTTCGGTGCGTTCGAGGATCGTCTGGGCGAGGCGGGGGGCGCCGCCGGTCACGCATTCATAGGCGACCGTCAGCGTCGTTGGCAGGACTTCGAGTTCGTGGTCGATCAGGAAATCGGCGATCCTGCTGATCATGCGCCGCTTTGCCGGGAGCCATACCTCGCGCGCGGTCAGTTCGCGCGAAACCTGGGATTCCTCGCTCGGCTCATCGGCAGATTCTTCGGCGCCGCCGCTGAACCACTGCCACCAGCGCGACTTGCGCGCGTTCTCGTCTGATGTCTGTTCCCACATGCCATCGAGAACGGCAGCACCCACCCGGGGTTAACCACGGGTGGGTGCAAATGGCACGTGAATCTGCGGTTTTTTGAACCGGATCGGACATGGCTGACCGGTTCGGCCAGCGGCCGCCTTAGCGGACCCGGGGGCCACCGAAGGGCATGGGCGGCGGCGGACGGCGATGACCGCGCGGCAGCTGAGCCTGATAGGCGCGGCCGCAATGCTCGACGCAATAGGGGAAGCCGGGGTTCACCTTGTCACCGCAGAAGTGGAAGTCCGGTTCGCCCGGGTGGCCCATCGGCCAGCGGCAGATGCGGTCGTTGAGGTCGAGCAGGCCGGTCTTGTCCGCAACTTCCTGGCTGGGACGCGCGGGCACGAGGCGGCGCGGCGGAGCGGGGGGGATCGGTGCCTGCTGATCACCGGGGCCCTGACGCAAGAAGCCGCCGGGGCCGACCGAGACGATACGCGGCTGCGGCGGCGCGGGGGGCGCGTCGCTGGCAGGAGCAGGCGATGCAGCCACGGGCGCAGGCGCGGCTTCGACAGGCGCAGCGGGCGCGCGCGGCGCCGGCGGCGGGCTGGCAGGAGCGGCAGGCGCC
>NZ_BJYR01000018.1 GCF_007991615.1 Novosphingobium sediminis
ACCAGCTAACCACATTAAGGAGCAAGTTGAAGAGCAATTTTGTGAGTAAACAATAGCGGTATCAAATTTTTTTAAATATATCAATGAGCCGACCTCCATTGAGGCCTGAACATCTTCTTTAGAATCTGGGGTCGTGACGTGGTCAAAAACGACAATTGCGTCTTTGGTTAGCGATGTGGTTTGCGAAAATTTCGCATCATCCCCTTTTTTAACCTGACCTATCACCAATATTATTGGGCGTCCTTGAATTTTCTCATCGAGAACTTCAATATCAGCGGCAAGACATTGCGATGATATCGTGCTTATAAAAAATATAATAAAGAATTTTAATGACAAATTACAGTAATGTATAAGCATTTTTCTTCTCTTTCTGCAGATTTTTACAATCTTATCCAATTTTCACTGATTTTCAAAAAGGAAGCTGGGCGATGCGCCGGATCAAAGCGGATTTGTGTCGTTCAATACACCGTATCTGATGCCGCAAGATACCCTACCAATTTGTCTGTGCCGCGTGGCTTGCGAGTTGCTCCCTTGCGCTTTAATCATTCGGTTAAAGGAGAGATGCCATGAAGATCGAACAGGGTATGGCGGCCGTGGTGACCGGCGCGGCTTCGGGTCTGGGGCGGGCGACCGCTTATGCGCTTGCGGCGGCGGGAGCGA
Source organism: Novosphingobium sediminis (assembly GCF_007991615.1). Classification (GTDB taxonomy): domain Bacteria; phylum Pseudomonadota; class Alphaproteobacteria; order Sphingomonadales; family Sphingomonadaceae; genus Novosphingobium; species Novosphingobium sediminis. The sequence continues at coordinate 661 of NZ_BJYR01000018.1, forward strand.
AGGTTGCGATTTTCGATGTGAATGAAGAGGCGGGCGAGGAAGTCGCCAAGGCGATTGGCGGGCTGTTCTGCCATGTCGACATCACCAGCGAGGAATCGGTGGTCGAGGGCTTTGCCAAGGCGCGTGCCGCCAATGGGCAGGAGCGGATCACCGTCCACTGCGCGGTGGTCCACCGCAAGGGCAAGACCGTGGGCCGCAACAAGGAGACGGGCGAGTTCACCCGGCTTTCGACCGAGGACTATGCCTTCGCCGCGAACGGCGTGCTGATCGCCAGCTACCGCGTGGCGAGCCTTTCGGCGCTGGGCATGGCCCATGCCGAGCCGCTCGAAGGCGACGGCGAGCGCGGGACGATCATCCTGACGGGTTCGGTCGCGGCGCAGGATGCGCAGATCGGGCAGGTGGCTTATGGCTCGCTCAAGGCGGGCGTGGTCGGCCTCGTGCTGCCGATGGCGCGCGATCTGATGGACCTTGGCATCCGCGTGAATGCGATCCTGCCGGGCATCTTCGATACGCCGCTGCTGGGCCGCGTGCCGGAGAAGGTGCGCGCGGGGCTGAATGCCTCGGTGCCGTTCCCCAAGCGGCTGGGGCTGCCGGAAGAATTTGCCAGCCTTGCGATGGAACTGGTGCGCAATTCCTACTTCAACGCGCAGGCGATCCGGCTGGATGGCGGCATCCGCATGGCGCCGCGTTGATGCGCTGACTTCCCCTCCACCACTCCGTCGGCCCGTGCTTGACACGGGCCTGGGCTTATCTTTGCGGCGCTGCGCTGGAAGAAAAGCCGAACCCCGTGTCAAGCACGGGGTGACGAAATGGGGTGTGTGGTTGATGCTTCGCCAAGCTCAGCATGAGCGGGGTTGGGGGCGTCCGGGTTCTAGCCGGTCTTGATCGCGAGGAACGAGACGGCGACGCCCAGCATCACCACCGCAAACCCACGGCGCACCCAGCGGGTGCGCCGTTCGTCCATCAGCCAGGCCTGCGCGTGGCTGCCCGCCAGCACGATGGCGAGGTGGATTAGGGTCGCGATGGTAGTGCTGACTACGGCGAGGGTGAGTGCTTCGGTGAGGCCTAAAGTCCGCCCGCCGAGAAACTCCGGCGCGACGACCACGAAGAACAGGTAGGCCTTCGGGTTCAGCAGATTGAGCAGCGCGCCGGTGGCGAAAGCGCGGCGTGCAGCGGTTGGCGGCAGAGTCTTCTCCGCGCCGCGCCATGCCTCGATGGCGAGCCAGACCATCATCGCAGCACCCGCAATCCGCAGACCGTGGAGCAGCGCGGGCATGGCGGTGAGCAAGGTGGCAAGACCCAGCGCCGCCAGCGCGCCATTGGCGAGGAGGCCCAGCGCGATCCCGGCGACGGCGGAAAGGCCGCTGCGCCTGCCTTCGGTCGCGGCAAGGCCTGCCAGCCACGCCATGTTGGGCCCCGGCGTCAGCTCGATCAGCAGGACAGCTGCGGCGAACCCGGCAATGTCCAGCGTTCCTGGCACCTAGACGGCGGTCCCCACCAAGCGGCCGATCCCGGCGGTGGCGGCCATCGCGAGCGCCCCCCAGACGACAACGCGCAGCACGGGCTTTCCCATCGCCGCGCCGCCAGCACGGGCACCCAGCGCGCCGAGCAGGGCGAGGAACAGGATCGAGCCTGCGGCCGTGCCGGTGACCATCAATCCCATCGGCAGGATCGCGGCAAGGAGCAGCGGCAGGAACGCGCCGCCGGTGAACATCAGCGCCGAGGCCATCGCGGCCAGCACGGGCTGTGCAGCGGTCGTGTCATTAAGGTGGAGTTCGTCGCGCGCATGGGCGCCAAGCGCGTCCTTTGCCATCATCTGGCGGGCGACTTCCTTGGCGGTGACGGCATCAACGCCGCGCTCCTCGTAGATCGCGGCGAGTTCGGCGTGTTCGTGAACCGGATCGGCCGCGAGCTCGGCGCGTTCGCGGGCGAGGTCCGCCGCTTCGGTATCGGCCTGGCTGGAAACCGAGACATATTCACCCGCGGCCATCGACATCGCGCCCGCCACCAGCCCCGCAGCGCCGGCAACCAGCAGCGCCTGTCGCTCTGCGCCAGAGGCGGCGACGCCGAGGATCAGGCTGGCGGTAGAGACGATCCCGTCGTTCGCGCCGAGCACCGCGGCGCGCAACCAGCCGATCCGGCTGACGAGGTGGCGTTCATCGTGGGGGCGTATCATGTCCTCTCCTCGCCTTGTTCATGCGCCACATGGCACTGCCGGAACAGGCAAAAAAAGGACCTGGATCAATCCTGCTTCGCGAGAACCGTGCTGCCGGTCGGCGCCGGGGCTGCGTTCTCGATGATCGGCTGGCCCACGCCGAGGCGCTTGCCATCGGTGATGATCACCTTGTCACCCAGGCTGGCGACGCCGAACAGGCGCTTGGCGAAGCCGTCGGGTACGCCGATGCAGCCGTTGGTGGCATAGCCGCGCTCCACCTTGCTGCCGTGGATCGAGACGCCATCGTTCGTCAGGCGCATCATCCAAGGCATCGGCGCTTCGTAGATCGAGGAGACGTGGTCGGCGTCCTTCTGGGTGATCGGGAAGACGCCGGTGGGCGTAGGCTTGTTGCCATAGCCCTTGAGGATCGCCGCGGCGCCGATCTCGTGCCCGTCGCGGAAGACCGAGATAGTGCGCGCCTCGAGATCGACCGTCACGACGATGGGGCCGGCGGTGGCCGCGCTTTCGTCCCAGAAATACTGGCCAAACTTGATGGGTTCGTTGATCTTGAGGATCGACTTCACGACGAACGGGCTGTTCGCAGATACGGCGGCAGGCGTGACGGCGAGCGGCTTTGCCAGCGGCGCGGGAGCGGGCGCGACATGGGCTTCGGCCTGCGACCCGCCGAACAGCACCTGCGCCACATCCTTGCCGACATTGAACGCGAGCAGCGAGGCGAGCGACATGGCGACGAAGCCCAGCGGCGCGCTGACCCAGCGGGAGCGGAGAAGTTCGAGGGGGGACTTCAGGCCGGACATGGCGATTCTGGACGCTCCTTTCGCTTACAGAATAGCGTAAACGCGATTGCGCGCGAGCCTGTTTGCAAGCCCGTCCCGCCTAGGGACGCCGCGTGTTCCGGCCCTTAACACTCATGGTTAAGCCGCGCTGGAATTGGTGCTCGGTATATGGCGCATGATGACCCCGGTTTCGTCATCGCGCTGGCGGTGATGATGGTCTGAGGCGCAGGGTTTGGAGCGGGGTGGCTTTCAGCGCCGCGAAAGGTATGGCCTGCCACAATGGCTTCGATGACGCACATTTACACATGGCTGGAAAGCGGAGCGCCGTGGCTGGGGCACCTTTCCCCGCTGTTTGCCGCGACGTGTGCTGCGCTGGTGCTGGTGGCGATCGGAGGGGCTTTGGCAAATCGCGGCGGGCGGTTCGGCGGCGCGGTGCGGTCTGCCGGCAACCTGCTGATGCTTGCAGTCTTCGCGCTGGCGGTCATGCGCTTCGTGCGGATGGACCCTGAGTTCGATGCAGCGCTGCACAGCATCGGCGGCCCGGCGCAGACCGTCTCGGGCGGAGAGACGCGCATCCCGCTTTCGGCGGACGGGCACTACTGGATCAAGGCGAAGCTCAACGGCGTGCCGCTGCGACTGATGGTTGATACCGGCGCGACGGTGACGGCGCTCTCGGGCGATGTTGCCCAGGCGTCGGGGGTTGAGCCTGACACCTTGCGTCCCGAAGCGACGGTCGAAACCGCCAACGGCAGCGTGACGGCGGCGCCGGCGCGGATCGATGAACTGCGGTTCGGTTCGGTGGTGGCGCGCGATCTCGATGCGATCGTCCTGCCGGCAGAAGGCGGGACCAATGTGCTCGGCATGAACTTCCTCACCCGGCTCAAGGGCTGGCGGGTAGAGGACGGCGTGCTGATCCTTAAGCCGCACCAGCCGCAGGTGGAAGCGGTGAGCGACGAACCCCAAGCCATGTGAGGCGGCGCCAGAAGGCTTCCAGCGGACCCTGCCCGAAGCGCGCCAGCCACCACCGAGGCCATGCGAGCATCAGGCTCCATCCGGCGAGCACCACCAGCGGCAGTGCGCCGCGCGGCATGACGCCGCCAAGGCCGAGGCCCCAGCCTGCAAAGAGCGCGCTCATCACGAAGGTGGTGCCGAGGTAGTTGGTGAAGGCGCAGCGTCCCGCCGCGACGAGGCGCTGCCCTGCGGACGTGTCTCTGAGGCGCGGATATAGGAGGAGCAGTGCGGCGAGGTAGCCCAGCGTCATCGCCAGATGCGGGATCGCGGCGAGCGAGCCCATCAGGGCGAACATCGCCGCCGGCGGAAACTGATGCAGCGCCGCCCAGCCGATCAGCCCTGCGCTCATCGTGCCGCCAGCGCCGATGCCGAAAAGGGCCATGCGGCGAAGGCTGCTGTCCTCCCACTCGCCGGTGAAGAGCCCCATCCGCAGCAGCGCCATGCCAAGCAGCATGAGCGGAAACGTTTCGAAGAAGGTCGCGCCGAGATTGGCGAGCGGGAGGAGCGGGGCAGTGGTGAGGCGAAGGCGGACGGCTTCGAGAAAGGGGGCGTGCAGGACCCGCATGTCTGCGGTGATCGACGCGGCGATGCGGCCCATCATCGCGGTCTGCTCGGCGGCTTCGGCAGGTGCGCCGTGGCCCGCAAGCACGCGGGCTTCGGTAGCGATGGAGCCCAGATCGCCAATGATCTCGAGCCCGTGACTGACGAGAAACAGCAGCAGGGCGGCGGCTGCCAGCGGTTCGGGTGCCAGGCGGCGCAGACTGAACGCGAGCACCCCGCAGGCCGCATAGGGCAGGAGAATATCTCCCCACCATAGCAGCGCATAGTGGGCATAGCCGAAAGCCATCAGCAGCAGCAGACGGCGCACTTGCATGAGATCGGGATTGGCGCCGCGCCGCTCGGCAGCATCGGCGAACAGCATCATGCTCGCCCCGAACAGCAGCGTGAACAGGCCGCGCATCTTGCCTTCGAACAGCAGGTAGGCGATCACGAACCAGACCGCGCCGCCCGGCTCAAGCCGAGGCATGGCGGGGCTGAAAGTGGCGAGCAGCGGTCCCCAGAAGCCGGTTACGTTGATCGCAAGGATGCCGAGCACGGCCACCCCGCGCACGAAATCAAGCGCGCCGATCCGCTCCGGCATGGGGCTGCTCATCAGAGGCTAGGGCGCCACCACGAGGCAGGCGAGCCCCGCTCCCTTGAGCGCGGCGCAGGCGCGTTCGGCGCTGTCCTGCGAAAAGCCGGTGGCAAGCAGGCGCGTCACCGTGCCGGGCAGGTCCTGCCGGGCATGGCCGGCGATTTCAGGCCGGGTGCGTACGCGCGCCCACAGCGCATCGGCATTGGCTTTCACCCCGAACGCACCGAGCTGGATCCGATAGGCGCCGCCACTGGATGCCGGTGCAGGCGCTGGTACCGGCGCGGGCTTGGGTGCCACTGGCTTTGGCTGTGCCGGCTTTGGCGGCGCAGGTCTGGCTGGCACCGGCTTCGGCGCGGCGGCGGGTTCCATCGGTGGCGGCAGGTAGGTCGCCACCGGTGCGGGCGGCGTGGATGGCGGGATATCGACTTTCTCGATCGCGCCGGGCGGGGCCTTGGGCGACGGCGCGGAGGAACCCGGCACTGCGCCGCCGAGGTCTGCCGCAGCAAGCTCCCGACCGCGCGCGTCAGCCGCTTTCTGATCGAGATCGCTGGCAAGACTAACGCCCATCTGGCGCTGCGCCAGCGGGATCGTCTGGTTCATCGTGGCAAGGCTGGCGGTCGCCTGCGGCAGGCCGGCGGCGGCGGCGCGGGTAATCAGCGCATAGGCCCGGACCCAATCCTTCGGCGCAAAATCGCCGTTGTAGGATGCGATACCCAGCACATACATCGCGCGCGGCTCACCCCGATCGGCAGCGGATTGCAGCCATGGCATCGCGGCTTGCTGGCGGTCTGTCTGGAATAGCAGGATGCCGTAGTTGTCCGCCGCAGAGATATGGCCGAGGCGCGCGGCCTTGCCATAGTAGGCTTCGGCCCTTGTCAGATCCTTGGGGACACCCCGGCCAAGTTTGTAGGCCTGGCCGAGGTTGAACAGCGCATCGGCATCGCCCTTGGCAGCCGGGCCCTGCCACGCCTTGACTGCGGCTTCAAAGTTGCCCGCCGACCAGGCATCGACCCCGGCCCGCACTGCAGCGGCCGTCACCGCATCGGGCGGTGCGGGCAAAGTCTTGGGCTGTTCTTGCGAGAAAGCGGTTCCGGCGAGGCCCGAAAAACCCAGCGAGACCGCCGTCAGGAGAACAAATCCGCGCATATCCGGTCGAATCTCCCCAAAAGCCTAGTGCCTGAAAAGCAGGGTTAACGATGCCGTGCTGCACTGCGGTCTGCAAGTGCAACCACGCTTCACTTAGGCGCGCAATCCGATCTCTGTAAATTAGCTTATATGGTTAATACTTGAAAGACAGATGCTTGAAACGCCTCCGAAGACCAGATTGCGCAGAATCACCTGTACCGAACGGGCCGATGTTAACCAAAATTTGAGGGTCTTCTGCGATCCCCCAGCGAGAGACCAATTCATTTTTCGTCTTGCCCATAGGGGGGTTACTTTGCGCGTATTGGCTTTGGCATCGCAGAAGGGAGGGTCCGGAAAGACGACCTTGTCCGGTCACCTTGCCGTTCAGGCGCAGCGCGCAGGGGCTGGCCCGGTCGTCCTGATCGACATCGATCCGCAGGGCTCGCTGTCTGATTGGTGGAACGAGCGCGAAGCGGAATACCCCGCCTTTGCGCAGACGACAGTCGCCCGCCTCGCCAGCGATCTTGCCGTCCTGCGCCAGCAGGGCTTCAAGCTGGCGGTAATCGATACGCCGCCCGCGATCACCATGGCGATCCAGTCGGTGATTTCGGTCGCCGAACTGATCGTTGTGCCGACCCGCCCCAGCCCGCACGATCTGCGCGCCGTGGGCGCCACCGTCGATCTGTGCGAACGCGCGGGCAAGCCGCTGATCTTCGTGGTCAACGGTGCGACTCCGAAGGCGCGCATTACCTCGGAAGCCGCCGTCGCGCTTTCGCAGCACGGCACGGTTGCGCCGATCACGCTGCACCACCGCACCGATTTCGCGGCCTCGATGATCGATGGCCGTACCGTCATGGAAGTCGATGCCTCCAGCAAGTCCGCTGCCGAAGTCGCGGCGCTGTGGACTTATGTCTCGGAGCGGCTCGAGAAGAACTTCCGCCGCACCGTGTTCGCGGTGCCGCAGCCCGGCCATCCCCTTTCGACCATGCCCGGTGCACCCCGCGGCGCCGGTGGCTTCGGCCGCCGCGTGATCGGTTCGTGAGCGAAGGACGCCGCAGCATGAGCGAACCCAAGCCCTTCGCCTCTCTCAGCCCGAGCCTGCTCGCCCGCAAGGGTGCGGCGCGCCCTGCGATGCGCCCGCAGCTTCTGCCCCTGACTGCCGAAGACCGCCAGTGGATGGGCTTTGGCGCAGCGAATCCCGGCGCGGAACCCCAGTTCGATGCCGACGATCTTGGCTGGAACGATCATGGTGAGGATGCGGCGCCCGCCGCGCCCGTCGCCGATGTTGTTGCCCTTGCGGCCGACCCGCTGCCAGAGCCCTCCCAGCCCGAAGTTCTGCGCCAGATCGAAGCGCTCGCCGATGTGCTCAAGGTGCCTGGTCCGGCTGCGTCGCTGAACCGCCGCGAACGCGGCACCGCGCTCAAGGAAGGGCGCAAGGCTGCCTTCACGCTGCGCCTTGATGCTGCGCGCCATCTGCGCCTGCGCCTCGCCTGCACGCTCGATAATCGTAGTGCGCAAGCACTCGTGATCGAAGCACTCGACCGTTACCTCGAAGCGAAGCCCGGTCTCGATGACCTCGCTCGCCGCGCCCTCCGCAACTGATGACGCCTTCCAACCGGGACTTCACGCCATGACCATCGCACAAGACAGCAAGAATGACCGGAAGGCCGCAATGCGGCCCCATTCGCTTCGACTTGCCCGGATCTGCGTGACCACCGCGCTTGCGGCCGGTCTTCTCACCGGTTGCGCCGCAGGCGGGCCGAACCACGCGAAGTTCGCTTCCAGCGCCGAGACCGCGCTTGGCAAGGGCAGCCTAGAAAAGGCCGTCGCGCTGGCAGAGCAGGCGGTGCTCGCCAGCCCGCGTACGGCGTCTTATCGCACGCTGCTGGGCTCGGCCTATCTGCGCGCAGGCCGCTTCGAAGCCGCGCATCAGGCGTTCGACGAGGCAATGCAACTGGGTGAAGACAGCGGCAAGGCTGCACTGAGCCTCGCTCTTGCCGATATCGCGCTGGGCCGCGGCACCGACGCGGTCGATACGCTCAACACCTATCGCGACAGCATTCCGGCCTCCGACTACGGTCTCGCCATGGCGATGGCCGGGCAGACCCAGACCGGCATCGCCGCACTGACCGATGCCCTCCGCAACGGTGAAAACACCCCCAAGGTGCGCCAGAACCTTGCCTATGCCTATGCGCTCGATGGCAGCTGGAGCGAAGCCAAGCTGATGGCGCAGCAGGATGTGCCGGCGGACAAGCTCGGCGAACGCCTGCAGACCTGGGCATTCATGGCGCGTCCGGAAGACACCCGTCGCCGCGTGGCGACCTTGCTCGGTGCTCCGGCCAACGTCGATGGCGGCCAGCCGACGGCGCTGGCGCTCGCGAACTTCCCCGCTCCGCAGCAACTTGCAGAAGAAGCCGTAGCGATGTCGGCAACGCAGCAGGCGGCTAGTGGCGATGCGGCTGAGCTTGCCAAGGCTGCCGCAACTGCAATGCCCGCCGCACCGGTCGATGCAGCCGCTCCGCAGCCGGTGCTCGCTGATGCTTCGAGCGCGCCCGTTTCCGCCAAGATCGCTGCGATCGACGTGGCACCTTCCGCCGTTGCGGAGCCCGCCGCCGCGCCAGTTTACGCACCTGCGCAGGGAATGGTTTCGCATGCCGTGGTGCAGCCGGTTCGCGCCGCGCGCACGATCCAGGCCTCGGCCCCGGCTGCCGTGCGCGGCGACCATGTCGTCCAGCTCGGCTCGTTCTCCTCGCAAGAGGGCGCCCAGCGCGCCTGGCGGCACTTCACAGCGCGCAATCGCAGCCTTGCCGGCACTCGCAGCCAGATCACGCAGGTTTCGGTGAACGGCCGTCCGTTCTGGCGCGTTCAGGCTGTCGGCTTCAACGGCTTCGCTTCGGCACGGCAGATGTGCCAGTCGGTCAAGGCCAAGGGCGGCGTGTGCCTCGTGATGGCGGAGCCCGCGATGGTTTCGCCGCAGGGTCGGCCGACCCCGACGCGCATGGCGCAGCGCTGAGCTTCAACGAAATCCGATTGCAGCCGGCCCGCTCCCTGGAAGGGGACGCGGGCCGGTTTCGTTTCAGGCGATGCGATTGCCGCCCTTGAACAATGCGGTGACGCGGCCTTCGACCGGGCGGCGATCGAACGGCGTGTTGCCGGCGGTCGCCGCCATCTTGCTGCGATCGACGATCCACGGGCGTTCCGGCTCGACCAGCGCGAGATCGGCTTCGAGGCCCACTTCGAGCCGCCCCGCCTTGACGCCGAGCAGCGCGGCCGGGTTGCCCGCCAGCAGGGTGAACGCGCGCGCGAGATCGATCTGGCCATCGCGCACCAGTGTCAGCGTCAATGGCAGCAGCGTTTCGGCGCCCGCCATGCCCGGTTCGGCATCAGCGAAGGGCAGGCGCTTGTCTTCCGCGCCGCGCGGATCGTGGCCCGAGGCGATCACGTCGATCGTGCCATCGGCAATCGCGGCGATCACCGCCTGCCTGTCCGCATCGCTGCGCAACGGGGGTGAGAGCCGGCAGAACGTGCGGAAATTCGCCAGTTCCAGATCGGACAGCATGAAGTGCGCCGGGGTTACGCCCGCCGTCACTTTCACTCCGCGGGCCTTGGCGCTGCGGACGAGGTCGAGCGCTGCCGCGGTGGTCACTTGCCGGAAATGGAGGTGGCAGCCGGTCAGTTCGGCCAGCGCAAGATCGCGCGCGACGGCGAGCGCTTCCGCTTCGGCAGGCGCGGACGGAAGGCCCAGCCGCGTCGCCATCTCGCCTGCGGTGGCGACGGCATGGCCTGCGATCCCCGCGTCCTCGGCATGGGTAACGAGGACGAGGCCGAGCATCGCGCAATAGCTCATCAGGCGCAGCATCACGCCCGAATCGCCGATCCAGCGGCGCCCGGTGGCAACCGCCTTCGCGCCCGCATCGCGCATCAGCGCAATCTCGGCGAGCTCGGTGCCCTCAAGCCCGCGCGTGGCAGCGCCGAGCGGGTGGACCCACATGTCGGGCTTGCCCGATTGCGCGGCGAAACGGACGCGCGCGGGGTGATCGAGCGGCGGCCCCTGATCGGGCATCAGCGCGGCACGGGTGATCCCGCCGAAGTGGAACGCTGGCTTGTCGATGGCGAAGACGCCGAGATCGACGAGGCCGGGGGTGACGAGCGCTCCCTTGGCGTTGAGCACTTCGTCGCCCGGCTCGGGGCTGACATCGCCAAGCGCGACGATGCGCCCTTCGGCGACGCGCAGCGCACCCGGCTGCGGTGCGCCGGTGGGGAGGACAAGCTTGCCGCCGGTGATCGTGAGCGGACGGGGGGTCATGCCGCGGCTCCTTCAGTAGCAGCCCAGCCGGGTACGCCCCTTGCGCGCCGTGTCAGCACATCAAGGCAGGCCATGCGGATGGCGACGCCGCTTTCCACCTGCCGCGTGATCAGGCTCCGCGTCGGGTGATCGGCGACCTGGCTATCGATCTCGATCCCCCGGTTCATCGGCCCCGGATGCATAACGAGGACGTTCGGCGGCAGCTTGCCGAAGCGTTCGAGCGTGAGGCCGTAGAGATGGCGGTATTCGCGCGGGGAGGGGATGAACTGGCCCGACATGCGCTCCAGCTGGAGGCGCAGCATCATCACCACATCCGCGCCTTCGAGCGCAGCGTCGAAATCATGGCTGACGCGCACGCCCATCGCTTCGATCTCGGCGGGCATGAGCGCGGGCGGCGCGCAGACCGTGACGTCGGCGCCCAGCGCGGTGAGCGAGAGGATGTTCGACCGCGCGACGCGGCTGTGCAGGATATCGCCGCAGATCGTGACCTTGAGGCCGTTGAGATCGCTCCCCGGCGCGAGGCCAAGCGCATGGCGGATGGTGAGCGCATCGAGCAGCGCCTGCGTCGGATGCTCGTGGCTGCCGTCGCCCGCGTTGAGGACCGGGCAATCGACCTTGTCGGCAATCAACTGCACCGCGCCGGAGCTGGCATGTCGGATCACGATGGCGTCTGCCCGCATGGCGTTGAGCGTCATGGCCGTGTCGATCAGCGTCTCGCCCTTCTTCACGCTGCTGGTGGCGGCGTGCATGTTGACGACGTCCGCGCCAAGGCGTTTCCCCGCGATCTCGAACGAGAGCAGCGTGCGGGTGGAGTTCTCGAAGAAGGCGTTGATGATGGTGAGGCCCGAGAGCACTTCGGCCCGCTTGTGGCGCTGACGGTTGAGCGCGAGCCATTGCTCCGCTTCGTCGAGCAGATAGAGAATCTCGTGCCGCGCGAGGTGCGCAATGCCAGTAAGATCGCGGTGCGGGAAGGCAAGGCCGCCTTGCGGATAGCGGCTGGTGCCTGCTGGGTTCGATTCAGTCATCGAAACCATGCCCTTAGTGCGCCTCTTGGGGCGGCTCAAGTGTTTCGGCTGGCATCCTTCCCCCGCGAGACCTAGATATCCCCCATGAAGTTCGCCCGCTCGGTCTGGAAGATCCTCGTCGCCATCAAGGACGGCCTCGTGCTGCTCCTGATCCTGCTCTTCTTCGCCGGGCTCTATGGCCTGCTCGCGCTCCGGCCGACGCCGGGTTCGGTGCAGACCGGCGCGCTCTATCTGGCGCTTGATGGGCCTGTGGTGGAAGAACGCATGCGGCTGCGGCCATCTCAGCTGCTTTCGGGCGGCGGCTCCACCAAGTCGGTGCAGGAGCGCGATCTCGTCCGCGGGCTCGAGGCGGCGGCGGGCGATGACCGGATCAAGGCGGTCGTGCTCGATCTCGAAGGCTTCGGTGGCGGCAGCCAGGTGGCGATGACGCACATCGGCGCGGCGATGGACAAGGTGCGTGCGGCCAAGAAGCCGGTGCTGGTCCGCGCCGGGCTCTACACCGACGACGGCGTGCAGATCGCGGCGCATGCCAGCGAGGCATGGGTCGATCCGCTTGGCGGCGCGGTCGTGGCGGGGCCGGGGGGCAGCAACCTCTATTTCAAGGCGCTGCTCGATCGGCTCAAGGTCAAGGCGCACGTCTTCAAGGTTGGCACCTACAAGAGCGCGGTGGAGCCCTTCACCCGCGAAAACGCCTCGCCGGAATCGAAGGAGGCCCTGCGCGCGGTCTATGCCGCGCTGTGGGAGGCCTGGCAGGCAGATGTGAAGAAGGCCCGGCCCAAGGCGGACCTTGCGCTGGTCACAAGTGATCCCGTCAAGTGGATTGCGGCCTCGGGCGGTGATGCGGCCAAGGCGGCGGTTGCGGCAGGGCTGGTCGACCGCGTGGGCGACAAGGTGGCGTTCGGGAAGCGCGTCGCCGAGATCGTCGGCAAGGACCCGGCTGGGGTCGAGGGCGATTTCAAGGGGACCACGCTGGAAACCTACCTCGCCGACCAGACTCCTTCCAAAGACGGCAAGGCCATCGCGGTGGTGACCGTGGCGGGCGAGATCGTCGATGGCGATGCGGGGCCGGGGAAGGCGGGCGGTGATCGCATCGCCGCACTGGTCGACAAGGCTTCGGCTAGCGGGGACTACTCCGCTCTGGTGGTTCGGGTCGATTCGCCCGGTGGATCGGTGACCGGGGCGGAGCGCATTCGTGCCGCGATTGCGCGGATGAAGGCGAAGAAGATTCCGGTCGTCGTCTCGATGGCGGGTCTTGCTGCCAGCGGCGGTTATTGGGTCTCGACCCCGGCGGACCGCATCTTTGCCGAGCCTGCGACGATCACCGGCTCGATCGGCATCTTCGCGATCATCCCCAGCTTCGAGGAAGCGCTCGGCAAGATCGGCGTGGGCACCGACGGGGTGAAGACGACCCCGCTCTCGGGCGAGCCCGATGTGTTCGGCGGTTTCTCGCCAACGGCTGAGGCCTTGATCCAGCAGCAGATCGATTCGGGATACGCCCGCTTCGTGGGCCTCGTGGCTGCGGCGCGGCACAAGAGCCCGGCGGACATCGACAGAATCGCGCAAGGGCGCATCTGGGACGGCGGCACGGCGCGGCAACTCGGCCTTGTCGATGAATTCGGCGGGATCGACGCGGCGCTCGCTTGGGCGGCCAAGGCAGCGGGTGCGACGACCTGGCATCCGGTCTACCTTGGTGCCGATGCCGATCCGTTCAGCGCGCTTCTCGCCAAGCTGGCGGATGGCGAGAGCGAGGCCAATTCCGCGCATATGCTTGGTGCGAACGGCGCCGGTACTGATTTTGCGGCGCTCGCGGCGCAGCGGCAAGGCGCGCTCGCGCAGCAGCTCATGGGCGATCTTTCGCGCCTGCTCGGCGGCGAAGGTGCGCAGGTCTACTGCCTTGAATGCGCCGGTCTGACGCCTTCGGACGCGCCGCCGACACCGCCCCCGGCAAGCACCTGGCTTGGGCTGCTCACGCGGCTTGCCGGATAGGGGCAAGCCTGCGCCAAATGCCCGATGTGGCCCCCCTTCCGGCAAGGCTTGCCCTTTGCCCGGCGCTGCGATAGGGGCGGCGCTCGTTTTTCGCCGGATGCGGGCGTGGCGGAACTGGTAGACGCGCTGGATTTAGGTTCCAGTATCGCAAGATGTGGGGGTTCGAGTCCCTTCGCCCGCACCAGAACCGTCCCGCTTGAGCCGGCAGCGTGACCTTGCCATTTACGGAATGGCGGGGCCTGAACAATTTATGACGCTCCATGAATAGCGTGGGGTCGTACAAGAAGGTTGGATCACAGATGCAGATCGTCGAAACCAGCAATGAGGGCCTCAAGCGCGCCTACGCCCTGACCATCGCCGCGAATGATATCGCCGCGCTTGTCGAGGGTGAGGTCAAGAAGATCACGCCGCAGGTCCGCATGCCCGGCTTCCGCCCCGGCAAGGTTCCCGCGAACCTCGTGCGCAAGATGCATGGCCCCGCGCTGCACCAGCAGGCGCTGGAAACCTCGATCCGCGATGCGATGGACAAGCTTGTCGCCGAAAAGGGCCTGCGCCCCGCGACGCAGCCTGATGTCTCGCTGGCCGAGGGCTACGAGGAAGGCAAGGATGCCGAGCTCACCGTGGCGCTGGAAGTGCTGCCCGAGATCACCGCGCCTGCCATCGACGGCATCAAGCTGGAACGCCTGATCGTCGAAGTGAGCGATGCCGAGGTGGACGAAGCCGTCGGCCGCATCGCGCAGGGCCAGAAGCGCTACAACGATGCGCCCGAAGGCACCGTTGCCGCTGATGGCGACCAGCTCATCATCGATTTCGCCGGCTCGATCGACGGCGTTGCTTTCGATGGCGGCACGGCTGAAGACCAGCCGCTCGAGCTTGGCTCGGGCCGCTTCATCCCCGGTTTCGAGGAACAGCTCGTCGGCGTGAAGGCGGGCGACGAACGCACGATCACCGTGACGTTCCCCGCCGACTATCCGGCCGAAAACCTCGCCGGCAAGGACGCCCAGTTTGCCTGCACCGTGAAGGCGGTGAAGCAGGCGGCTGACTTCGTTGCTGACGACGAGTTCGCCAAGTCGCTCGGCCTTGAAAGCATCGAGCAGCTGCGCGGCCTCATCAAGGGCCAGATCGAGCAGGAAAACGGTGGCCTGACCCGCACGGCGATGAAGCGCGCGCTGCTGGATCAGCTTGCCGCCGGCCACGATTTCGCGGTTCCGCCTTCGATGGTTGAAGCCGAATTCGCGCAGATCTGGCAGCAGCTGACGACCGAAGCAGCGAAGGAAGAAGATCCCGCTGCCGCGCTCGCCGAGATCGAGGGTGAGAAAGACGACTACCGCAAGATCGCTGAGCGCCGCGTGCGCCTCGGTCTGCTCCTCTCGGAAATCGGCCAGGCCAACGGCGTGCAGGTGACCGCGCAGGAAATGGAGATGCTGATGCGCCAGGCCGCGCAGCAGTACCGCGAGCAGGACCGCCAGCGCTTCATCGACTACATCCGTTCGGATGCTCTCGCCGCCGCCCAGCTGCGTGCGCCGCTCTATGAGGACAAGGTCGTCGACTTCCTGTTCGACAAGGCCGATGTCACCGAGCGCAGCGTGACCCGCGAGGAACTGCAGGCGGTGATCGAAGCTGACGAGACCGGCAAGCCGGCTGAGGCTGCTCCTGCCAAGGCCGCGCCGAAGAAGGCTGCCAAGAAGGCCAAGGCCGAAGAAGCTCCGGCCGAGGAAGCCGCTCCGGCTGAGGAAGCTGCCGCTCCGAAGAAGAAGGCTCCGGCCAAGAAGAAGGCTGCCGAGGCTCCGGCCGAAGACGCTGCTCCCGCCGAGGAAGCGGCTGCTCCGAAGAAGAAGGCCGCGCCCAAGAAGAAGGCTGCGGACGCCTGATTTTCGCCGCAAGGTATTGAAAAACCTAAGGGGCGCTCTGGCAACGGGGCGCCCTTTTTGGTGTGCTTACGGCATCCGTATTCGCCCGAATTGACCCGGCGAATCAGTGCGTGAGAGATTCGGGCAGGATCGGCTTCTGGGAGGGACTCCCGATGCATACCGTTCGTAATCGCCTCGCTTCCCGGCCTCCGGTCGCAATACCTTCTTCATGCGTATCCAAGCTTCCGGCCCACGCCGCCAAGCGGCTAAACCTCGCCTCAGTTGCTGGCGGCTCAATGGCAATTCCGCTTGCCGTGGCGGACGAATGCGGCCTGATCGAGCAGCGGCGACCGAAGCGCCGCAATCCAAAGGGCAAGAAAGCGCGCAAGGCTGCCGCACGGCTCGCGGAGGTGCGTGCAGTGCCAGTGCTGGATCCGGCCTCACGCGCGGGGATCGAGAAGCCTCGCCGCACCAAGTCTGCCGCCAAGAAGGGCGCGGCGCGCAGCAAGCCGGCCAAGGCTGTCCGGCCCGAGCAACTCCCGGCGATCCCGGCGGCAAGCCCGGTGCAGGGGACGTTCAGCCCGCCGGTGAAGCTGCTTGCCGCACCGGCGTTGAGCCTGCCCGTGCGGCTCGAACCCCTTGTCGAGCAAGTGGCGGTCCCGAGGCCTGTGCTGCTGCTGCCGCCACCCCAGCCTGAACCCGGACCTGAGCCGGAACTCATCGCCGCACTCGCCGATGCGCCGCTGCCGAAGGCGCGCGCGCTGGTTCCGGCGCGGCGGCAGGGAATGGTCGATGTGATCGCCTTTCTGCTGCGCGATTCGGGTCGCCGCCTCGCCCGCTGGTCGGCGCAGCGGAAGAAGACCCGTGAGGAATGCGCCGCCCTACGGGCAGCGAAAGCACGCCAGATCAATTTGGAGCGAGAGCTTGAAGCGCTCGATGTGCTTCGCCGGAACCGGGGTTAATCCCGGCCAGACCTCTTACCCAACCCGCTGATGCTGAGCTTGCCGAAGCATCATGCGCAGCCGTTGCTCCAGCACCCTTCGACAAGCTCAGGGTGAGCGGGATGGGGGCAACCAAGCGGGAGCTGGGACTTCCGGACTACGGGGGGCTCTGGAGTTTACTCTCCCCAGCGCTTCAGTGCAGGCTTGGGCACTGGCACCGTCCGGGCGCGTTCGTAGGCGGCGCCGGCTTCCAGCACGCGCTTGTCGTCCCACTTCGCACCCATGAACGAAAGGCCCATCGGCAGCCCCTCGACTGCGCCCATCGGCACGGTGAGGTGCGGGTAACCGGAGATCGCGGCGAGGCTGCCCATGCCGACGTCGATTGAATGATCCCCCGTCACGAGATCGATTGCCCAGGCCGGCGGCGCGGTGGGGGCGATCAGGAACGAGACGCGGTTGTCGGCCAGCAGCTTGTCGATGCCGTCCACCCCGGCCAGCCGCAACGAGTTTGCGCGCGCCTTCTGGTAGACCGCAGTGTCGGTCATCGCCTCGGCTTCGTCGAACTCGTCCTGCGGGAACCAGCGGAGTTCTTCCGGGTGCGCCTTGTTGAAGGCGATGGCATCGGCCAGCGTGCGCGCAGGTGGGGTGTCCTTGAACGAGGACGCCGGGACCGACTGGAGATAGGCGGCCAGATCGGTGCGCAGCTCGTAGAGCAGCACGGTATATTCATCGCGGCCCATTTCGCCGGGCGGGGTGTAGTCGATGTCGACCAGCACCGCGCCTGCCGCCTTGAGATCATCGAGCGCCTTGTCGAACAGGGCGATCACCTTGGGATTGTTCCCGACGGCCTTGCGCAGCACGCCGAGTCGAACGCCTTTGAGGCTGGAAGCGGCAAGCCCGGCGGCGAAGTCGGTCTTGTGCGCATCGGCCTCGGCGGTGGCGGGGTCTGCCGGGTCAGTGCCGGCCATCGCAGTGAGCATGAGGGCTGCATCGCGCACGCTCGTGGTCATCGGGCCGACCGTATCCTGGCTATGGCTGATCGGCACGACATGGGTGCGGCTGATCATGCCGACGGTGGGCTTGAAGCCGACAATGCCGTTGAGGGACGCGGGGCAAGTGATCGAGCCATCGGTCTCGCTGCCGATCGCGCCCCACGCCATCCCCGCCGCAATCGCCGCGCCGCTGCCCGAGGAGGAGCCGCAGGGCGAACGATCAAGCGCGTGTGGGTTGCGCGTCTGCCCACCCACCGCGCTCCACCCGCTGGAGGACTGGCCCGAGCGCATGTTGGCCCACTCGGAAAGGTTGGTCTTGCCCAGCACGACGACACCTGCCGCGCGCAGGCCCACCATGAACGGCGCATCGCGGCCCGCAAAGTTGTCCTTGAGAAGCAGGCTGCCGGCCGTCGTCGGCATGCGGTCGGCGGTCTCGACGTTGTCCTTGACGAGAATGACCTTGCCGGCGAGCGGCCCCGTCACCGATTTCGCTGCCGCTTCGGCCTTCGCGGCATCGGGATTGAGCGCGATCACGGCGTTGATTTTCGGTCCCGCCTTGTCGATCGCCTTGATGCGCGCGAGGTAGGTGGCGACGGTTTCCTGTGCATGAACGGCAGGCGCGGCGAGCGCGGTAGCGGCGAGAAGGACGGCGGAAACGGCTTTGGCGGCAAGTCTGGACATGGAGCACCCCTGACGAATTTGAGGGGAAGCTGCGGCGAACGGTGCGCCTGTGCAAGCGCATGGAGGGGCAATTCGGGCCGATTTCGCCGATCTTGCACCACTTTTCTCCGCTAGTTCTTCGGATGCGCGGTTAACGCCCTTGAACATCCCGTCGTGGCACGCGACATAGGTCAGGCTTAGCAAAGAGGACTCCATGCTCGATCTTTACGGCGCACACGGCGCATCGGTTTACGGCAATCAGGGACGCTTCACCCAGGATCCCATCACCGGGGCGCTCGTGCCGGTGGTGGTCGAGCAGACCAGCCGCGGCGAACGCAGCTTCGATATCTTCTCGCGCCTGCTGCGCGAACGCATCGTTTTCGTGACGGGCGAGGTCGAGGATCACATGGCTTCGCTGATCGTGGCGCAGCTGCTGTTCCTTGAGAGCGAGAACCCCTCGAAGGACATCGCGATGTACATCAACTCGCCCGGCGGCGTGGTGACGGCTGGCCTCGCGATCTACGATACGATGCAGTACATCCGCCCGCGCGTCTCGACCGTGTGCATCGGCCAGGCTGCTTCGATGGGCAGCTTCCTGCTCGCTGCGGGTGAGCCGGGCATGCGCATCGCGCTCCCCAACGCGCGCATCATGGTCCACCAGCCCTCGGGCGGCGCGCGCGGCATGGCCTCGGATATCGAGATCCAGGCGCGTGAAATCCTGCGCATGCGCTCGCGCATGAACGACCTTTATGTGAAGTTCACCGGCCGTTCGCTCGAGGAAATCGAGAAGGCGATGGACCGCGATACCTTCCTCGAAGCCGATGAAGCGCTGAAGTTCGGACTCGTCGACAAGGTCTACGAATCGCGGCCTGCATCGGAGCAGACCGGAGTCGAGGATGGTTCGGGCGGCGCGCCCACTGCATGATTAGGGCCTGAATCCAATATTTTGCCCTAAAATGACAGGATATTGGGTCAGGGATTGTTCGCTATTTTCGTGTTCGGTTGATTAATGCCCTCCGGGTAGTAGGATAATCGGGCCCGCCCCTCGTGGAGGGGCGTCTGGGATACAGGAATGACCAAGCTTTCCGGATCGGATACCAAGAGCACGCTGTACTGCAGTTTCTGCGGCAAATCGCAGCACGAAGTGCGCAAGCTCATCGCCGGCCCCACCGTGTTCATCTGCGATGAATGCGTCGAGCTGTGCAACGACATCATCCGCGAGGAGACCAAGGCCGGCCTTGCCGGGAAGAAGGACGGCGGCGTCCCCACGCCGCGCGATATCTTCGTCACGCTGAACGATTACGTGATCGGGCAGGACCGCGCGAAGCGCGTGCTCTCGGTCGCGGTGCACAACCACTACAAGCGCCTCAAGCACAGCGGCAAGGGCGGCGACGTCGAACTGTCGAAGTCGAACATCCTGCTCGTCGGCCCCACCGGCTCGGGCAAGACGCTGCTCGCGCAGACGCTGGCGAAAACCTTCGACGTGCCCTTCACCATGGCCGACGCGACGACGCTGACCGAAGCGGGCTACGTGGGTGAAGACGTCGAGAACATCATCCTCAAGCTGCTCCAGGCCTCTGACTACAACGTCGAGAAGGCGCAGCACGGCATCGTCTACATCGACGAGATCGACAAGATCAGCCGCAAGGCCGAGAATCCTTCGATCACGCGCGACGTTTCGGGCGAAGGCGTGCAGCAGGCGCTGCTCAAGCTGATGGAAGGCACCACCGCGAGCGTGCCGCCGCAGGGCGGGCGCAAGCATCCGCAGCAGGAATTCCTGCAGGTGGACACGACCAATATCCTTTTCATCTGCGGCGGCGCTTTTGCCGGCCTTGAAAAGATCATCTCCGACCGCCTGCAGAAGCGCTCGATCGGCTTCGGTGCGCATGTCGCCGATCCGGACAAGCGCAAGGTGGGCGAGCTGCTCCAGAAGGCGGAGCCGGAAGACCTCCTCAAGTTCGGCCTGATCCCCGAATTTGTCGGCCGTCTGCCGGTGATCGCGACGCTGAACGACCTCGACATCGAGGCACTGGTCAAGATCCTGCGTGAGCCTAAGAACGCGCTCATCAAGCAGTACCAGAAGCTGTTCGATCTCGAAGACGTGGCGCTGACCTTCACCGACGAGGCGCTTGAGGCGATCGCCAAGAAGGCCATCGAACGCAAGACCGGCGCACGCGGCCTGCGCTCGATTGTCGAAGGGCTGCTGCTCGATACGATGTTCGATCTGCCGACGCTGGAAGGCGTGACCGAAGTGGTGGTCGACAAGGACGTCGTCGATGGCCGCAAGGAGCCGGTTCAGGTTCTGAAGGGCAAGGAAGAAGCGGCTTAGTCAGCCGCTCTCACCGAGTGAACATTGATCGCCCGCTGGTGGAAGCCAGCGGGCGATCTGCTTTTGCGGTGTCTTAGACCGCCACCTTCGCAAACCGCGCATCTGCAGCCGCCCACGTTGCGGCGGCCATGAAGGCGTCGACGTAGGCGGCGGCCTTGGCACCGTAGTCCATGGCGTAGGCGTGTTCGTACATGTCCATCGCGAGGATCGGCACGCCGCCCGCAAGGGTCTGGGTGTGGTCGTTCGCCCACTGGTTGGTAAGGCGGCCATCGTGCGGGGACCATTGCAACAGCACCCAGCCCGAGCCGCCGCCGAGCGCCTTGCCCATCGCGGAAAACTCCGCCGCCCAGCGCGCGAAGCTGCCGAAATCACGCTCGATTGCGGCGCCCAGTTTCGCGCCCGGTTTGCCGCCGGTGCCGAGGCACGAGAAGTAGACTTCGTGGAGGATCATCGAGTTCCATGCGAGCAGTTCCTCGCGCTTCAGGCCATTGAGCATGAAGCCGGGCGCGGTCGCCATGTCGAGCTTGGCAAGTTCGCCCTTGATTGCGCCGATGCGCTTTACCGCGCCGACGTAGTTGTTGTCGTGGTGGC
Organism: Novosphingobium sediminis; assembly: GCF_007991615.1. GTDB lineage: Bacteria > Pseudomonadota > Alphaproteobacteria > Sphingomonadales > Sphingomonadaceae > Novosphingobium > Novosphingobium sediminis. Next base: position 21,564 of record NZ_BJYR01000018.1, read on the forward strand.
TGGTGAGGAGCTTGGCGGAAAGGCCGGGGATCGTGGCCGGATCGAACGGCAGCGGAGCGGGTGCGGGCGCGAACACCGGGCCGATGGGAGCGGGTGCGGTCTGGGCGGCAGCAGGCAGCGCGCTGGCGGCAGCGGCGGTGAGAGCGGCGGTCAGGGCAGTGCGGCGATCGAGGGAACTGGCAACAGACATGGGGGAGGCTCCTACCTGGGGCATGGCAAGAGAGTATCGGCCCCCGCGCGGGGTTGTCCAGCGCCCTCCTAGGCGACTTGCGCGCGCGGCTGGCAGGCGGGCGCGCAGGCGTGACCGGCGTGGTCGGTCGTCTCGATCTGGACTGTGGCGTGGCAGATGCCGAAGTCGTGCTCCAGCGTGCGGGCGAGGACGGTCAGGAAGGCATCGCCGGGGTGGCCGGCCGGCATCACGAGATGCGCGGTCATCGCGGTCTCGGTCGTGCTCATCGGCCAGATATGGAGATCGTGGACCGCGCTGACGCCTGGCAGTGCCTCCAGATGATGCTCGACAGCGTGGCAATCGACCGAGGCGGGCACGGCGTGAAGGCCCATCTTGAGCGAATCCTTGGCAAGGCCCCACGTGCCCCATGCGATCACGCCAACAATGACGAGGCTGGTGGCGGGATCGATCCACCACGCGCCAGTCAACGCGATCAGCGCGCCTGCACCGACTACACCGGCAGAAACCGCTGCGTCCGAGGCCATGTGGAGGTAGGCGCCGCGAATGTTGATGTCGTGCTCCCGCCCGCGCAGGAAGAGGAGCGCGGTCAGCGTGTTGATCGCGATGCCTATCGCGGCAACGATCATGACCGGCCCGGCTGCTACCGGTTCCGGTGCAATCAGGCGGTGGATCGTCTCGACAAGGATCGCTCCCAGCGCGAGCATCAGCAGCGCGGCGTTGAACAGCGCGGCGAGGATCGAACTCGACTTGTAGCCATATGTGAAGCGCGCCGAGGGCGGGCGGGCTGCCAGCACGCTGGCTGCCCAGGCCACGGCGAGGCTGAGCACATCGGAAAGGTTGTGGCCCGCATCGGCAACGAGCGCCATCGAACCGGCGAGAATGCCGTATGTCGCCTCGATCAGGACAAAGCCGGAATTGAGCGCGATGCCGATGGCGAAGGCGCGGCCGAAGCTGGCGGGGGCGTGATGGTGATGCCCGTGGCCATGCCCATGATGATGGTCGTGGTGGTGATGATGCGCGCCGGACATTTGCCGCTTCCTAGCGCCTCACGTCGGCGTAGGAAAACGGTTTGATCGTGTTGATACAATTGCCAGGGGGCCTGTAAGCCGGGTTCTGTAGCGCGGACGGTATCGCACAAGTCGACCGTATCCGCACTGGCAGCCATTCCTCTAGGCGGCCCGTTGCCGAGCGCGCTCAAGCGACCAACCCGGACTGCTGGCCCGAAACAGGCCTGCTCCTAAGAGCGCGCAGTCCCTATTCGGTCTTGCTCCGGGTGGGGTTTGCCATGCCGCTCCTGTTGCCAGTCGCGCGGTGCGCTCTTGCCGCACCCTTTCACCCTTGCTGCCCATTCCTGGGTTAGCGGTCTGCTCTCTGTGGCACTTTCCCTTGCCCCGGACTAGGTCCGTGACCGGCGGGCGTTACCCGCCACCCTTGTTTCGTGGAGCCCGGACTTTCCTCGGCCCCGCTATCCTTCGACAAGCTCAGGATGAGCGGGAACGCGGCTGCCCGGCCCCCTGGCGAGGGGTCACCTAGCACGCCCGACGTCGCGTTCCAACAAAAGCTCGAACAGCAGCGCGCCGATCTGCCCGTCGACCTCACCATCGATGCGCGAGGGGCGCCAGCGGCGCTGGAAGGCGCGGACGGCAGCTTCGGGATCGGTGATATCGTACCCGAAGCGTTCGAGCGCGAGGTAGAAGGCGCCGGGGTTGTCGAACACCAGCTGGATCGCGAGCTTGGGCTTGGCGAGCGCCAGCCGGTAGCGCGCGAGGAGATCCCACGGGAACAGCTCGCCCGGATCCTCCTTGCGCGCCGGGGCGATGTCCGAGTGGCCGACGATATTGGCGCGGGGGATATCGTGGCGCTTCACGATATCGGCCAGCAGCGGGAGCAGCGCTTCCATCTGGGCCTCGGGAAAGGGCCTATAGCCGAACTCGTGGCCCGGATTGACGAGCTCGATACCAATGCTTGCGGAGTTCACATCGGTAATCCCGCGCCAAGACGAGCGGCCCGCATGCCAGGCGCGCTTGGCTTCGTCGACGAGGCGGATAACGGTGCCATCTTCGTCGATCATGTAGTGCGCGGAAACTTCTGCGGCGGGATCACACAGCCGTTCAAGTGCTTCGGCGGCGGTGCGCATGCCGGTGTAGTGCAGGACCACCATCGAAACGGGCAGCTTGCGCTCGTTCCAGTTGGGCGAGGGGACCTCGCGGTGGACCAGCCAACGGTTCATCGGCGCTCTCGATCCTCAGGCGGCAGCCGGCAGCATCGCCCCCATGACGAGAGCTTCTGGCGCGGCGTGGTACTGGATCGTGCCGCCGATCGCGTCGACCAGCTGGCGCAGCATCGCGGCGGGCGCGGTGCGGCTGGAGAGCTCTTCCGGCGGCAGGTGGCCTTCGAGCGCGAGGCCGACATTGCGATCGAACACGACGCGGGCGCCGGTGGCGCGGATCACGATTTCGCTGCAGGGCTTTGCGCCATCGGTGCGCAGTTCGGCGGCGATATCGAGCGTGCCGCCGCGCACCAGCGCCTCGATGCCGATCAGCGCGAGGTTGAGCAGGGTCTTCACCGCAGGCTTGGGCAGGCTGTCTCCGGAGAGCGCCCAGTTGGCCTGGATGCGGCCATTGTTGCCGACCAGCGCATCGATCAGCGCGCGCGGTTCGGCCAGCGGAACCATATCGCCGAAGCCGCCCGCCGCCCCGAAGGCGAGGCGGAAGAAGCGCAGCTTGTCCGCCGAAATGCGCGCGCTCTGCTCCAGTAGCTCGAAACACTTTTGGCGCATTTCGGGGTCCTTCTCCTCGGCGAGGAGTTCAAGACCATTGGTGAGCGCGCCGACGGGGGAGAGCATGTCGTGGCACAGGCGCGAGCAAAGCAGGCTGGCGAGATCGAGCGAATCGGTGGTCATGTTCAGAATTCGGGCCTTTTCGCTGAATAGGTTGACACAGTTGACACTGTCCTGAGGGAAACGCGCGGGGGCCCAGCCGGAGCCGCGGCGAACCCGTCGCGAAGCGCAGAGGCAAGGGTCGGGCATGACATCACTAACCTGCCTTAACTCTCCTTGATCGCATAGGAAAGCGCTTCGAACCCTGATGGCGCATCGCGCCAAAGGCTGATTTCGCCAGCCGCGGCAATCGCCCAGATCCGCCCATCGCCCGCGGCCATGGCGGCGTCGGTCGCGGAGGGGCGGGCAAGGCCATTGGGGTGCGAGTGGAAATAACCGACGAGTTGCGGGCCGCCCGCCCGCGCGGCCTTGTGCGCGGGGATCAGCGCTGCGGGATCGATCTCGAAGTGGCGTGCCGGTTCGGGGTGGACATTGGCGGTGGGCTGGGCCGCTACGATATGGGTCGGAGTGCCGAGTAGGAGGCCGCAGGCTTCGTTGGGCACTGCCTTGGCTGCGGCGTGCAAGATTGCGGCATGGGCGGATGGGGTAAGGGTTATGGGGGCTGGCGTTGTGAGCGGTGGTTCGACAAGCTCACCACGAGCGGTTCTTTGTTTTTCAGTGAGATTTACCCCGCCCCGCTCATCCTGAGCTTGTCGAAGGATGTTGGCGCTACCCCGCCGGTTGCGGGCCAGTTCGGAAACCAGCTCCCAATCTCCCGCAATCAGCGCTTCCTTCTTCGCCCGGCTCCACCCCTTCAGCTTGCGTTCGGCCGCAAACGCCTCATCACGTGTTGCGAAGCGTTCTGACCAGACAAGGGTTACCGGACGGCGGCGCGCGGTGTAGCCGCCGGTGGTGCCGGCCTCATGCTGGCCGATGCGCTGTTCCAGATTGTCAGTGTGTCCGGCGTAGTAGGAGCCATCAGCGCAGCGGACGAGGTAGGCATGGAAGTCCATGCTGCTGGGCTAGCGCGGTGTGAGGTGCTTCGTCCATCGACAAGCTCAGGATGAGCTCAGCATAAGCGGGACTTGTGTGTTCTGCATAACCAAACCCCGCTCATCCTGAGCCTGTCGAAGGATGCTGGCTCGACGGTCGGGTCTCAAACTCTTGCCCCCCCGGCCTCCACCCCCCATATCGCACCAACCATGGGGGCATGTGAAACGATCATCGAGGGCGTCATTCCAGCCGGCGGGCTGCGGCTCGACCGGGCGCTGGCGGATGTCTCGGGCCTCTCGCGCGAGCGGGTCAAGGCGCTGATGGACGAAGGCCGGGTGGCGCTGGCCGGGAAGACCGCGGCGCAGGCTTCGCTCAAGCCAGCCGAAGGCACGCCCTTCACCATCCGCGTCCCCGAAGCCGTGCCTGCCGAAGCGGCGGCGCAGGATATTCCGCTGAGTGTGGTTTACGAAGACGCGCACCTGATCGTCATCGACAAGCCGGCGGGGCTGGTGGTGCATCCGGCGGCGGGCAATGCCGATGGCACGCTGGTCAACGCGCTGCTGCATCATTGCCGGGGCCAGCTTTCGGGCATCGGCGGTGTGGCGCGGCCGGGGATCGTGCACCGGATCGACAAGGATACTTCGGGGTTACTGGTCGTCGCCAAGACCGATGCGGCGCACGAGGGGCTGGCAAAGCAGTTTGCCGACCATTCGATCCACCGCGTTTACAAGGCTGTGACGACCGGGGTGCCCGTGCCCGCTTCCGGCACGGTGCGCGGCGCGATCGGGCGCAGCGACCAGGACCGCAAGAAGATGGCGCTGGTGGCGGATGGGCGCGGCAAGCACGCGGTAACGCATTACCGGACCATTGAAGTGTTGAGCGGCGCCGCGCTGATCGAATGCCGGCTCGAGACTGGGCGAACCCACCAGGTGCGCGTTCACCTTGCATCAATCGGCCATGCGCTAGTGGGGGATCCTGTCTATGGACGTCCATCTTCCCAGCACAAGCCATTGCTCGCCCGGCTCGGCTTTCGCCGGCAGGCCCTGCACGCCGCCGAGCTTGGCTTCATCCACCCGGCGAGCGGCGAGTCGGTGCGCTTCACCAGCCCGACGCCCGTCGATCTCAGCACGCTCATTGTCGAACTGGGAGGGCATGGTGGCTGACGGCGCTCTATGGATCAAAGGTGCAATGCCCCAAAAACGCGCTGTATCGAATGGCGCTACGTGGGCGAATAGTTTTGCTGTGTGGCACGACTCGCAGGCCTCCGATATACCGGAACAAGCCGCGAACGTATCGCGACACAGCCTTGGCCGGGTTAGGCCTATGAGGTTCGCGCCCCCTCCCTCTCCCAGCGGGCGCGGCGAAAGGATGTGTTTTGGTGTCTGAGAAGAAATCGAGCGCGCTGGTTCCTGCCCTTGGTGGCGGTGAAGCAGGGCTCAATCGCTATCTCGCCGAAATCCGCAAGTTCCCCGTGCTGGCGCCCGAGCAGGAATACATGCTTGCCAAGCGCTATCAGGAACACGCCGATCCGGCTGCCGCTGCGCAGCTCGTCACGAGCCACCTGCGGCTCGTGGCCAAGATCGCCATGGGCTATCGCGGCTATGGCCTGCCGGTCAGCGAGCTGATCTCCGAAGGCAACATCGGCCTGATGCAGGGCGTGAAGAAGTTCGAGCCCGATCGGGGTTTCCGCCTCGCGACTTATGCGATGTGGTGGATCAAGGCTTCGATCCAGGAATATATCCTGCGGTCGTGGAGCCTCGTGAAGATGGGCACCACTGCGGCGCAGAAGAAGCTGTTCTTCAACTTGCGCCGGATGAAGAAGAACCTCGAGGCGTTCGAGGATTCGGACCTGCATCCTGACGATGTGAAGAAGATCGCGACCGACCTCGGCGTGTCCGAGACCGAAGTCGTCAACATGAACCGGCGCATGATGATGGGCGGTGATGCCAGCCTGAACGTGTCGGTGCGTGAGGACGGCGAAGGTTCGTGGCAGGACTGGCTGGTCGATGACAGCCCGCTGCAGGACGAGACCGTGGCCGACGCCGAGGAAGCGCATCTGCGCCATGCCCTGCTGGTCGAGGCGATGGACAGCCTTTCCGAGCGCGAGCGGCATATCCTGACCGACCGCCGCCTGATCGACGAGCCCAAGACGCTCGAGGAACTGAGCCAGGTCTACAATGTCAGCCGCGAACGGGTGCGCCAGATCGAGGTGCGTGCGTTCGAGAAGCTGCAGAAGGCGATGCAGCGCATTGCCGGTGAGCGGCATCTGCTGATGGCCTGAGGTTTGAGCCGGATCTGGATGCAAAGGCGGCCGGGGGCGACCCCGGCCGTTTTTGTTTTCGGGGCCCTTGCAGCAGTTGAGCCCGTTTATCCTAAGTTGGAGTGTGGCGTCTGCGCGCGCGATTGCCAGCGGCGCTGCGCCGGGTAATATTGGCGGCGCATGGATGATGAACTGCAACAATTGCGGAACCCCGGATACGCCCGCACGCGAAGTGCGCGGCGGGCTGGCTGGCTGCATCAGGCCGGGTGGCTGCTGGCCCGGCTGGTGGCGGCGTTCCTGTTCCTGAGCGTGACGATGGTGGTGATCTACCGCTTCGTGCCGGTGCCGGTGACGCTGACGATGATTTTCGACCCCAATGGCATCACCAAGGAATGGGTGCCGCTTTCGAAGATCGACCGCAATATGGTGGATGCCGCGATCGCCGGAGAGGACGGCAAGTTCTGCCAGCACCACGGGTTCGATCAGGACGCGATCCTGAAAGCGTGGGAGCGCAACCAGGAAGGCGGGCGCATCCGCGGCGGTTCGACGATCAGCCAGCAGACCGCGAAGAACGTGTTCCTGTGGCAGGGCGGCGGCTATGTGCGCAAGGCGCTGGAAGCCTGGTTCACCGTGCTCATCGAGACGATCTGGGGCAAGCGGCGGATCATGGAGGTCTACCTCAACGTCGCCGAGACGGGGATTGGCACCTACGGCGTCGAGGCCGGGGCGCAGCGCTATTACAAGAAGCCGGCAGCCCGGCTGAGCCGGGTTGAAGCGGCGCGCATTGCGGCTGCTTTCCCGCAGCCCAAGGTGCGTGCGGTGACGGGGGCGACAGGCTTCACCCGCCGCCACGGCAATGTGATCGCGGCGCGGGTCAACACGGTGCGCGCCGACTACGACACCTGCGTCTATCAATAGGCGCGTTTTTCAATAGGTGCCGGCTGCGGCCGGGTATGCTTGAGTGGCGGCGAGAGGAGATTTCGTCATGCCGCAGGTGGTCATCCACGCCTATCTCGAGTTCGCCGACGAGGCCACGCGCGACGAGGCGGTGCGCCTGACAGGGCCGATCCAGTGGAAGACGCGGACCGAGGAATCGGGCTGCCTCGAATACTGCTTTGCCGCCGATCCTTGCGTTCCGAACCGGGTGACGGTGCACGAGTTGTGGGAGGACCACGCCTCGCTCGTCGCCCATTTCCAGCACACCTATTATGCGCAGATGCGCGATGCGCTGGTTGGGCTCGGACCAACGGCGACGTGGAACCGGATGTACGAGGTGAGCCGCGATTCGCCCGTCTACCGCGCGGATGGGGCGATCCGGACGGTGCTGTTCGAGGACTAGGCCGCTTCGGCGGCCGGTTCGCCCTGCACGGAAATCAGCCAGCGCGCGGTGCCTTCAAGGCCGACGGCGGTGAGCAGTCCTGAGGCATAGGCGCCGGTATCGAGGCTGATGCGCAGCGGCGAGACATGCGGGGTTTCGAGGATGGTGTGCCCGTGGACCACCGCGAAATTGCGCGATTCGGGGCCTTCGATGAATTCGCCGCGGATCCAGCGCAGGTCCGAGACCTTCTGGTCCTCCAGCGGAATGCCCGGGCGGACACCGGCGTGGACGAAGACGTAGTCTCCGATCTGGATGCGGTCTTCCATGCCGCGCATGAATTCGATGTCGTCCGCAGGCACCGCCTCGTGCATGATCGCACGCAGTTCCTCGAGCGTGGCGCGGCTGTAGACGTCCGGCTCGATCGGATAACTCAGCAGCGTCTCGCGCCCGCCGTGGCGCAGGAAATGGCGCAGCGTATCGTCGCGCTCGAAGCTGCCGAGGAACATTTCCTCGTGATTGCCGGCAAGGATCCGCACGCGGCGGCGCTTGGCCCATTCGCGCGCGGTGGCGATGACGCTGGCGCTGTCTGGCCCGCGGTCGACTAGATCGCCGAGCAGGATGACCGTGGTGTCGGCGGGGGGACGGCTTGCCTCATCCGCTTCGATCTGCGCGATCATTTGGCACAGCAGATCGTACCGCCCATGGATATCACCAATGGCGTAGACGCGCTGACCGTCCGGTACCGAAGGGATCACTTCAGGTTCGGGGCGGGATTCAAGAAAGGATCTTAGCAGCTTCAACATCAATGGTGGGCCTGACGAAAGTTATATGGGCCTCTTTGCTGTCCATACAAGGCGATCAATGGGCGTGGTGCGGAATTGCAACAGAACGTTGGAAAGGTGCGACCAGCCGTTGTCGCGGTCTTGTGCGACGCAGCATAATTCGGCAACAAAAAGTTACAGAGTGAAGGCAGGCCGCAAAAATCGAGTCGCCACGCTCTGTGCAGGTGGGACGACGCAAACCCAAGAACAAAGGATTCTCCATGCGTACGTCCAGCAAGGCCCTCGTGGCCGCAACCTTTGCCGCGCTGAGCTTTGCCGCTGCTGCACCCGCCTTTGCCGACGAAGCTGCCCCGCCCAGCGACATCACCATCACCGGCGCGGCGACCATCGCCAGCCAGTACCGGTTCCGCGGCGTCGCGCAGTCCGACAACAAGCCGGTGGTGCAGGGCACCATCACCATCGCGCACAGCTCGGGCTTCTATGTCTCGACCTGGGCTTCGAGCGCTTCGGCCGGCAACAGCCCGATCAACATCGGCGGCACCGAAATCGACGTCTACGGCGGCTACACCCACGCACTGGGCAATAGCGGCTTCACCATCGACGGCGGCCTCTATGGCTACATCTATCCCGGCGCAACCACCGGTAATTACTGGGAAGTATACGGTTCGCTGGCCAAGGGCATCGGCCCGGTGACGGCGAAGGTCGGCGCGAACTTTGCGCCCGCGCAGAAGGTGTTCAACTACAACTTCACTTCGACCCATCGCGGCAATCTCTATGTCTACGGCGAACTGGGCGCGGCAATTCCGGGCACTCCGCTGAGCTTCCATTCGCACCTCGCGCACACCGGCGGCGGCTTCGACCTTCCGAAGCCGTACTTTGATTACAACGTCGGCATTACCGCGAAGTATAAGAACCTTGCGCTCGATGCCTCAGTGGTGGGCACCAATATGCACCAGAGCGACTTCGCCAAGAGCGGCCTGTGCAGCGGCGCCGGTTCGGCCGGGGCGATCGATGTCTGCTCGAATTCGTTTTACCGCACGACCAAGCCGGTGGGCGTGGTTTCGTTGACCGCGTCGTTCTGAGCGGACTGCAAGGAAAGAAGGCGCGCTGCAGTGCAGCGCGCCTTTTCTGTTTGCCGGCTTGATTGACCAAAGGCGGGCAAGGGGCCGTTTCCGCCCCCTGCCTCAACTGCGCAATCAACGCAGATAGAAATCGATTGTGGTGACGACACGGACCTTCTTGAACGGTGTGTCAGATACGCCCCAGCCGCCGCCGCCATCGCCGTCGCGCGCGGAAACCTCGAAGTAGCCCTGCGTGGCATTCTTGATACCGCCGACGCTTGTACCGCTGTCCTTGGCGAACTGCTCGGCGGAACGGCGGGCGTCCTTGGTCGCCTCGGCCACCATCGTGGGCTTGATCTTGTCGAGCCCGGTGAAGGTGTAGGCCATGCCCGAACCTTCCTCGAGCATGACCCCACGGCGCACCAGATCGAACTGGCGGCGCACGGCATCCTGCGCCCGCTTGATGTCGGTGGTGCGCAGCGCCATGCGCTGGCGGACGGTGAAGCGCGTCACCCCGTTGTCGGTGCTGGTATTGACGTTGACGCCGGTGGGCTGGAGCGCTTCGGCGGGGAAGCCCAGCCCGGCAAAGAACGCGCGGATCTCCTGGCTGTCCTTGTCGACGCTGGCCTGTGCGGTGCCCATATCTTCGGCGGTCGCGGAATAGGCGATGGTCCATGTGGCGAGATCTGCGGTCACTTCCCGCTCGGCGAGGCCGCGCACGGTAACGGCGCGGTCTGCCTCGCGGCTACGGCGCAGCCCATCACCGAGAAGATAGCCTCCGGCGATCATGCCGAGCGCCAGCACACCGGCCGTCGCCAGCATGGGACGCTGCCAGCCCGATGGGCTGAGGCGGGCAAGAAAGGATTGGGAATCGGCGGCAGGCTCACTATCGTTCGGTGTCACGGCATGGTCTCCCTGTCGGGCTTTCGGCCCTGCGGTGAACTGTGCAATTCTGTCGATGAACCGAATTTGAACACCTTAAGGAGCTGCGCTCAGTGACCAAGTTTCTCCACGCGATGATCCGCGTGACCGATCCCGATGCGACGATTGCTTTCTTTGAACTCTTCGGCGTGAAGGAAGTTCGCCGTTTCTCCAGCGAAAAGGGCCGCTTCACGCTGATCTTCCTCGCCGCGCCGGGCGAAGAAGGCGTGGCCGAGGTCGAACTGACCTACAACTGGCCGCCCGAAGACGGCAGCGCAGCCGAGGTCTATACCGGCGGGCGCAACTTCGGCCACCTCGCCTACCGGGTGAGCAATATCTACGAGACCTGCGCGAAGATTCAGGCCGCCGGCCACATCATCCACCGCCCCCCGCGGGATGGCCACATGGCCTTCGTCAAGAGCCCGGACGGCATCTCCATCGAGCTTCTGCAGGACGGCCATCTCGAACCCGCCGAACCGTGGGTGAGCATGGAAAACACCGGAACCTGGTGAGGCAGCCGGCGTCCCCGCGCAGGCGGGGACGTCAGGCCGGCGCCTTTTCCCGCCGCACCATCCACAGCGCGTAGAGTGCCGGCAGGAAGAACAGCGTGAGCGCGGTGCCGACAAGGGTGCCGCCGATCAGCACGACCGCGAGCGGGCCCCAGAAGCTGGACAGCGTGAGCGGCAGGAAGGCGAGCACGGCGGCGAGTGCGGTGAGCAGCACGGGGCGCGCGCGGCGCACCGTCGCCTCGATCACCGCAGCTTCGAGGGGTAGACCGCGCGCACGTTCGTGGTCGATCTGGTCAACGAGGATCAGCGTGTTGCGCATGATGATCCCGGCAAGACCGATCAGGCCGAGAATTGCGTTGAAACCGAACGAAAAGCCGGTGACGAGCAGCGCCGGGATCGCGCCGAGAAGACCGAGCGGTGCCGTCGCAAAGACGAGCCCGGTCATGCGGAACGAGCGCGTCTGCAGCATCAGCACGAGCAGCATCATCCCGATCATCACCGGAAACAGCGGGGCGAGCGCCTGGTTGGCCTTGCCTGCTTCCTCGACCGAACCGGCCGTGACGATCGCATAGCCGGCGGGCAGCCGTGCGATCAGCGGTTGCAGCTTGGGCACGATTGCGTCGGTCACATCGGCGGGCTGGATGCCCTTGGTGATATCGGCGCGCACGGTCATCGTCGGCACGCGGTTGCGCCGCACGAGCAGCGGATCCTCGCTGGTGGGCACGATCTTCGCGACCTGCGAGAGGGTCACTCCGGTGCCGTTCGCGGTGCCGATGACGAGGCTGCCGAGATCGCCCAGCGCATGGCGTTCGGGCCCGGGGGTGCGCACGACGACATCGGTGGTGCGGTCTCCGGTGCGTGCCTGCGCCACGGTCGTGCCCGAGATCAGCGCCGAAACCTGCCGCGCGACGCTGGCGGGATCGAGACCGAGCAGGCGCAGGCGGTCGTTGTCGAACTGCAGCGTGACGGACGGCGTGCGGTCGCCCCAATCGGTGTTGACCGCAGCGGTATTGGGATTGGCGCGGACGACTTCGGCAACTTGCGCGGAAATGCGGCGCAACTGGTCGGGGTCCGGGCCGGTGACGCGGAAGGCGACCGGATAGGGCACCGGCGGGCCGAAAAGCAGGCTCAGCGCGCGGACGCGGGCGCCCTGATAGCGGCCATTGGCGGCGAGCTTCTGGACCGCCAGCTTCAGCCGGTCGCGCGAGGCCGGGCTGTGCGTCAGCACGATCAGCTTGGCGAAGGCAGGATCGGCGGGCTCGGGATTGAGCGAGAGGAAGAAGCGCGGGGCGCCGCCACCGAGGTAGCTGTCGACATAGCGGACTTCACCCTTGAGCTCGGGCAGGGTGAGCAGGTCGTGCTCGATCTTCGCGACCACGCTGCGCGTTGCCACGAGGCTGGAGCCGTGGGGATTGTAGACCTCGATCAGCAGTTCCGGGCGGTCCGAGATGGGGAAGAACTGCTTGGGGATGGCGACGACGAGGAGCACCGCGCAGAGCACCATCCCGCCGAGAACCCCCAGCGTCACGCGGCCGCGCTGCGCAACGCTGCGGGTGATCCACGCGCGCAGCTGCTCGTAGCGGGGGGTGGCGTAGATCGCATCGTGCCCGCCGGCGACGGGCTTGATATCGGGGAGCAGCCGGACGCCGAGGTAGGGCGTGAAGTAGACAGCGACGATCCACGAGACGACGAGCGCGAAGCCGACGATCCAGAAGATGTTGCCGGCATATTCACCCGCCGAAGACTTGGCGAAGCCGATGGGGAGGAATCCGACGATAGTGACGATGGTGCCCGCCAGCATCGGCCCGGCGGTGGCGCCCCAGGCGAAAGTGGCAGCTTCGACGCGGCTCATCCCTTCCTCCAGCTTCACCACCATCATCTCGATGGCGATGATCGCATCGTCCACCAGCAGGCCGAGGCTGAGGATCAGCGCGCCGAGCGTGATGCGATCGAACTGGCGATCGGTGAGGAGCATGATGACGAAGACGGCGGCCAGTGTGAGCGGCACCGACAGTGCGACCACGATGCCGACGCGCCAGCCCAGCGCGATCAGGCTCACGACCATGACGACGCTGAGCGCGACGGCGAATTTGAGCATGAACTCGCCGTAGGCTTCCTTGATGTTGGCGGCCTGATCGGCGACTTCGGTGGCTGTGATCCCGAGCGGAAGCCCGGCGCGGATCTCTGCCAGCTTGCCATTGAGCGCGCGGCCGAGGGTCAGGCCGTTGTAGCCCGGATGCATGACCACGCCGAGCATGACCGCCTCGCCGCCCTGATGGCGGACCTGAAAGCTGGGCGGGTCCTCGTAGCCGCGGTGGACTTCTGCGACATCGCCGATGTGCAGCACGTGGCCCGCAGCGGTGATCGGCGTGGCGCGCACGGCATCGAGATCGTCAAAGCTGCCGGTGACGCGCACGGGCACGAGGCGCGAGGCGGTTTCGAACTGGGCGGCGGGCTGGATCAGGTTCTGGTTGGCCAGCGCACCGAGCACGGCATCGGCGCCAATGCCCAGCGTGGCCAGCTTGCGGTTCGACAGCTCGACATAGATGCGCGGACGCTGTTCGCCGATGAGCGCGACCTTCTTGACGCCTTCGACACGCTGCAGCTCGCTGCGGATCGCTTCCGAGCGCTGGATCACGGCGCGGTGGGGGAGCCCTTTCGCCTGAACCGCGATGAGCGAGAAATAGACGTCGGAATACTCGTCGTTGACGATGGGGCCGATCACACCGCGCGGCAGGGTGAGCGCCTCGTCGCTCATCTTCTTGCGCGCCTGGTAGAACAGTTCGGGCGCGTCCTTCGACGGCGATTTGTCGCCGAAAATGATGGTGATCGTGAGGAATCCGGGGCGCGTCAGTGTTTCGATGCGGTCGTAGTGCGGCAGTTCCTGAAGGCGCTTTTCAAGCCGATCGGCGACCTGATCCTGCATTTCCTGCGCGGTGGCGCCGGGCCATGCAGCCGAAACGGTGAGCACCTTCAGGGTAAAGCTGGGATCCTCGGCGCGGCCGAGCTGGAAGAAGGCGAAGATCCCGGCGGCCATGGCGGCCAGCAGGAGGAACAGCGTGACGGAGGGTTCCTTGACTGCGATGGCGGAGAGATTGGGGCCCTTCACCGCTTGGCGCTTTCATCCAGACGGACTTTCTGGCCGGGGCGGAGCAACTGTCCGCCAAGCGCGACGACGCGGGTGCCGGGGGGCAGGGTGGCTGCGGGGAGGAAAGCTTCCTCCTCGGTCAGGCGCACGGGCTGAGCGCGCTGGAAGCGGATGCTGCGGTTGGGCTGGATGACCCAGACGCCCTGACCCGCGCCGAGATCGACCAGCGCGCCAAGCGGCACGCGGCCCACAGCGGAAGCCGCGCCGGGCAGGCGCACTGTGACAGTGGCGCCGAGCGGGGCATCTTCGGGCGCACCGGAGAGAACGTAGCGAGCCGCGAACGTGCGGGTCAGCGGATCGGCGGCGCCGGCCACTTCGCGCAAGGTGGCGGTGACCGGCGCGCTGCGGCCATAGACCGTCGCCTGCGCAGACTTCGGCAGTGCAGCCAGCGCGGTTTCTGGGACCGCGACAAGCGCCTCGCGCGCGCCGCTTCGGGCAAGGCGCAGCACCGGGGTGCCGGCGGCGACGACCTGACCGGCCTCGGCCAGGACTTCGGTGACGACGCCATCGGCATCGGCAAGCAGCACCGCGTAGCCGCGTTCGTTCGAGGCGTTTGCGGCGGCGGCGCGGGCGGCTGACAGCGTGGCAGCGGCGGCATCGCGCGCGGCGCGGGCGCCATCATAGGTGGAGGGCGAAATCGCGCCGGAGGCGACGAGCGGACGCAGGCGCGCTTCGTCGGCGGCGGTGCGGGTGGCATCGGCCTCGGCGGCGCGGACCTTGTCGGCGGCGGCAGAGGCGGCAAGGCCGAGATCGCGGGCATCGAGCCGGTACAGCGGCTGGCCGGCGCGAACATGGGCTCCGGCATCGACAAGGCGGGCCACGATCTTGCCGGGGACGCGGAAGGCCAGCGTGCTTTCGGTGCGGGCGTGGACCGTGCCGGTATAGGCATCGCCCGCGTTGCCGCCCTCGCCGGAGACCTCAGCGGTCGCCACCAGCGGTTCGGCGGGCTGGGTTTCGGTGCTGCCGGAGCAGCCGGCCAGCAGCGCAGCGCTCGCCAGAACCAGGGCAGTGGGGAACCGGACGGAAATCGGCATGCGGGCCTCCAACCCCAAGGCGGGGGACAGACGACTCGCGTATACGCTGGCTGCGATTTATCCGAAAGATGAAAAAAACTTTCGGTTTTCAGTTTTTAGTTCGAAGGGCCTCAAGCACGAGCCGGACCAGACCGCTGGTCTCTTCCTCCAGCATTTCGACGCCAAATGTCTCGAGCATCACGGGGTGCCAGACCTTGGCCATGGCAAGCACGGCGGATGCAGAAGTTTCCTCCAGCGGGAGGTCTGCGCGCATCACGCCCTGACGCTGGCCTTCGGCAATGACATGGCGGATGACACCATGAAGCGTGTCCATGAACTGGCGCACCGGCGGCCAATTTCCGCGCGTGGCCGCGAGGCAAAGATCGCTCGAACGCCCGCTACGGAACAGAATATCGCGCATTTTCAAGGCAATATCCATGCATAGCTGCTCGAAAACACGCAGGGGATCGGCTGAGGCCGTGCGGGCGATGCTCCAGGCTTCATCTTCGACGGCGGAGAGCGTGCGGCTGGTCACCGCCTCGTCAATCGCCTGCCGGTTGGCGAAACTGCGATAGAGATTGGCGGGCGACATGCCGAGCGCGCGGGCGACGTCGGTCACTGTCACTTTCTCGAACCCCAGTGCGTCGTAGAGTTGCTCGGCGGCGTCGAGGATCTCGTCGCGCCGGTCAACAGTCGGCCGCCCGGCCTTCCGCTTTTCTGAAACGGCTGGGTTGATTTTCATGAAAAAGGATATATTCTTTCAGCATTCACAGGTCAAGGAGCCATGTCATGCGCCCGCTTGCTCTCGGTCTGGCGGCCATGCTTCTGCTTGGCGCGAGTGCCCCTGCGCTGGCCGCGCCGCGCGCCCGGCCGGCAGCGCCAGCCTTGCCCGATACCTTCCGCAATGCGCCGACGGTGACAGCTGCCGTGCCGCTGGCCGATGGCTGGTGGCAGAGCTTTGGTGATCCCGTGCTGGACCGCATGGTGGAGACCGCGCTGGCGAGCAATTTCGATATCGCCGCAGCAGCTGCTCGGCTCGAGCAGGCGGCAGCGGGGCTGAAGGCAGCCAAAGGTGCGCTGTTGCCGCAGGCTTCACTTGATGGTTCGGCGGGCTTCAGGCGGCAATCGATCGAGGATGTGCAGGGCCGCGCCTTTTCGAAGTTTCCCGGTTTCAAGCGGACGGCCGAGCAATATGGCCTCAATGGCGCTGCATCGTGGGAGCTCGATCTGTTCGGGCGCCTTTCGGCGGGTGCGCGCGCGGCGCGGGCCGAAGCCGGCGCGGCGGAGGCCGGGTTGGCGGGAGCGCGGCTGACAATCGCGGCTGAGGTGGTGAACACTTATATCGATGTGCGCGCGATCGAGGCGCGGCTGGCTGTGGCGCGGGCACGCGTGGACGCGGCGCGCGATGCGGACGGCTTGCTGCGCCAGCGGGCGGAGCGCGGTGTTGCTGCGCTGACCGAAACCGACCGCAGCGGCGCGGAACTCGCAGGGGCAATGACGGCTGTTCCGGCGCTGGAGACGGCGCTGGAAGTGGAGCGCAACCGGCTCGATGTGCTGATGGGCCGTACGCCCGGGCGTGCTGCCGAGGATATGGGCGCTGGCGCCATTCCCGCAGTGCGGGCGCCCGCCGCACCTGACGGCCCGGCCTCGCTGCTGGCGCGGCGGCCCGATGTGGTCGCGGCGGAGCGGCTTGTCGCGGCGAGCGATGCGCGCGTGGCCGAGGCGATCCGGGCGCGCTATCCGCGCTTCACGATTTCCGGTTTCGCCGGGTTCCTCGCCAGCGGCATGAGCAACCTGTTCACCGGCGGCGCGGTGCAAACCGGTGCGAGCGGCGGGCTGAGCGTGCCGTTGTTCACCGGCGGTCGGCTCCGCGCGCAACAGGCGGCAGCGGAGGCTCGGCTCAAGGAAGCGGTCGCGGCCTGGCAGCAGACCGCGCTGCAAGCGGCGGCGGAGGGCGAGGATGCCCTGCTCGCGCTGACCAAGCGCGGCGAGCAGGCGGAAGCGGCGATGGTCGTTGCGGCGCGGCTCGGCGACAGCCGCCAACGGATCGAGACGGCCTTTCGCGCCGGTGCGGTCAGCCGTGTCGAGGCACTGGGCGTGGAACAGCAGCGGCTCGATGCGGAGGATGCGGCAATCGCTGCGCGTGCCGAGGCGGCGCGGGCGGGGGTAGCGGCGTTTCGCGCGCTGGGCGGCGGTTGGCAGGCTGGCGGGGAAACGCTGGCTCTATCCCGTTAGGGCACATCGGATGCAGACCATCGCGGATCAAAAACGGGTGTCGCGTTAGGTAACGATACGTTAACCATAGTCCATGGGGTGGGCTACGGGACGATTCTCGATCATCATCGGTCTGGCGCTGGGGCTGCTGGGATGCGGCGTGCTCGCCCATGCCGCGTTTGCGGAGCGAGCTGTCGTTCCCGCCGCGCCGGCGCAATATGCCTCCGCCGCAGCACAATGCGGGCCTGATCCCGTGCTCGATGGCGAACCGGAAGGTCCGCCGCCGCCGACGCCGGTTTCGGCCGCGCACAAGGGAGTGCTGATCGTGGTGAGCATCCCTTCGCAGCGGCTCTTCGTGTTCAAGGATGGGGCGGAATGGGGATCGACGACGGTCTCCACCGGGCGGCGCGGCTATGGCACGCCGGCGGGGACGTTCACGATCCTGCAGAAGGCGGTGAAGCACCGCTCGCGCACTTATGACAACGCGCCGATGCCCTACATGCAGCGTTTGACCTGGAGCGGCGTGGCGCTCCATGCCGGGCGCGTGACGGGCGCGCCGGCTTCGCACGGTTGCATCCGTCTGCCTTGGGATTTCGCGCGCCAGCTCTATGCGCTGACCAAGCCCGCCTCGACTTCGGTGGTGATCCTGCGGCAGCCGCTCGACTATGCCGAGGCAGCAAAGAGCGCGGCGCTGGGGGTTCCGGCTCCGGTGCAGCCCCAGTCTCAGCCTGTTCAGCAGGCCTATCTGCCGCCTCCGATGAGTGAGCCGCAGCCTGCCGCGCCGCCCGCAACAGGGGTGCGCCAGACGATCCAGCTGGCGGCGACGCCCGATGTCGAAGGCGCGGACGAGCTGTGGCAGGAGCTTTCGGAAAGCGAGCCGGAACTGCAATCGCTGGAGCCGGTCATCATCCCGGCTGTGGTGCGCCAGATGCAGGTGTACCGGCTGCGCGCCTCTGGCCCGGATGCCCATGCGATCTGCTCGCGGCTGACGGCGCGCGGGATCGCCTGCATCAGGGTCAGCGCCTAGGCGAGGCCGCTGCCGCTTTGGAGATGCGCGCCAAGGTGCGCGATGAATGCTTCGATCCGCGCCGGGAGCGCCGGGGTGGGGGCATGAACCGCATAGATGCCGACATCCTGCGAGCCCTGATACTGCGGCAGCACGCGGGCGAGCGCGCCGGAGGCCAGCGCCTCGTGCACATCCCACAGCGAGCGCAGCGCGATGCCGCAGCCGCCCAATGCAAGTTCGCGGACGACTTCGCTCGAATTGGTGCGGACGTGGCTCTGGCCGGTGTGCGTGACGGTGCCTTCGGGGCCATCGAGCTGCCATGGGAGCTGGCTGGTGGTGGCGAGGAGGCGGTGGTGCCGCAGGTCTGCCAGCCTTTCCGGCATCCCGAAGGCGGTGAGATAGGCAGGTGCGGCGCAAAGCACGCGGTGGCTCGTGCCGAGGCGGTGACCGGTGAGGCCCGCTCCGATGCGCGCGCCGATGCGGATGGCAAGGTCGCAGCTGCCGTCGAGAAGGTCGGCGAATTCATCCGAGAGATCGAGTTGGAGGCGGACGTCCGGATGGGCGGCAAGGAAGCTCGGCACATGGGGGACGACGTGCATGCGGCCGAACGAGGTGGGCGCGGTGACGCTGAGGGGCCCGCGGACATGGGTGTGACGGCCGCTGACGCGTTCCTCTGCGGCCTTGAGGCTTGAGCGTAGCGGGAGCAGCGCGTCGTGGAGATCCTGCCCGGCGGGGGTGAGCGCGAGGCGGCGTGTGGTGCGATTGACGAGGCGGACGGAGAGGCGTTCTTCCAGCCGGACGAGCCGCTTGGACAGCGCGGCGGTGGAAAGGCTGCGGGCGCGGGCAGCAGCGGAGATCGAGCCGGCTTCGACGATGCCGAGGAAGAGATCGTAGTCGGGATCGAACATTGTTAACCTGCGGGATAAGCTGCGTTGAATTATTTCCTTCTACCGCAAGCCGAGGCGTGGGCCTAGGGAGGGGAAACGGAATTTCAGGAGTCGGTGCGATGAGCGGATATGTCGAGCGTTCGGGGCTGCAGGTGGCAGCAAGTCTTGCGGAGTTCATCGAGGCGCGCGCACTGCCGGGTACGGGGCTGACGGCCGAGGTGTTCTGGGCCGGTGCGGCGGATATCTTCGGCAAGTTCGCGCCGCGCAATGCCGCGCTGCTCGAAAAGCGCGAAGACCTGCAGGCGAAGATCGACGCGTGGCACAAGGCGCGCGCCGGGCAGGCTCAGGACATGGCGGCCTACAAGGCGTTTCTGACCGAGATCGGCTATCTGGTGCCTGAGCCTGCGCCGTTCACCGTCGCACCGCAGAATGTCGATGCCGAGCTGGCCGTGACGGCGGGGCCGCAGCTGGTTGTGCCGATCCTCAACGCGCGGTTCCTGCTGAATGCGGCGAATGCGCGGTGGGGCAGCCTCTATGATGCGCTTTATGGCACGGACGCCATTCCCGGCGCGGCGGCGGGCAAGGGTTACGACCCGGTGCGCGGCGGGCAGGTGATTGCCTGGGCCAAGGCGTTTCTGGATGAGGCCGTGCCGCTCGCCTCAGGCGCGTGGGCGGATTGGACCGGCGGCGAGCCGAGCCTCAAGGACCCGTCGCAGCTGGTGGGGCGCGCAGGCGCCAACCTGCTGTTCAAGCACAATGGCCTCCACATCGAAGTGGTGATCGATCCGGCGCATCCGATCGGCAAGGACGATCCGGCGGGCATCGCCGACGTGATCATGGAAGCCGCGATTTCGACCATCTGCGACTGCGAGGATTCGGTCGCGGCAGTGGACGCCGAGGACAAGGTGGCGGCCTATGCCAATTGGCTGGGGCTGATGCAGGGCGACCTCGAAGACACGTTCGAGAAGGGCGGCGCGATGATGACGCGGCGGCTGAATGCGGACCGCGTCTATGCCGCGCCCGATGGCTCTGCGTTGACGCTGCATGGCCGCTCGCTGCTGCTGGTGCGCAATGTTGGCCACCTGATGACCAATCCGGCGGTGCTGCTGCCGGGTGGGGGCGAGGCACCGGAAGGCATTCTGGATGGCATCGTCACCAGCCTGATCGCGATGCATGATATCAATGGTGCGCGGCGGAACAGCCGCACGGGCTCGGTCTATATCGTGAAGCCCAAGATGCATGGGCCCGAAGAAGCCGCGTTCGCCAACGATCTGTTCGATGCGGTGGAAGATGTGCTGGGCCTTGCCCGCCACACGCTGAAGATCGGCGTGATGGACGAAGAGCGCCGCACCAGCGCGAACCTAGCCGCGTGCATCCATGCGGTGAAGGACCGCATCATGTTCATCAACACCGGCTTCCTCGATCGCACCGGCGACGAGATGCACACCTCGATGCAGGCGGGCGCGATGCTGCGCAAGGGCGACATGAAGACGAGCCCGTGGATCCTCTCCTACGAGGATCGTAACGTGCAGACCGGCCTTGCCTGCGGGCTTTCGGGCAAGGCGCAGATCGGCAAGGGCATGTGGGCGATGCCCGACCGCATGGCTGACATGCTGGTGCAGAAGATCGGTCACCCCAAGACCGGCGCGAACACCGCATGGGTTCCTTCGCCGACCGCCGCCGTGCTGCACGCGACGCACTACCATCAGGTCGATGTGTTCGCCCGGCAGGTGGAGCGCCGCGCGGAGGGGATCGCCAGCCTTGATGCGCTGCTGACCATTCCGGTTGCGGCGGGCCAGAACTGGTCTGAGGCGGACATTCAGGCGGAGATCGACAACAATGCGCAGGGCATTCTGGGCTATGTCGTGCGCTGGGTCGATCAGGGCATCGGCTGCTCCAAGGTGCCGGACATCAACGACGTCGGCCTGATGGAAGACCGCGCGACGCTGCGTATTTCGAGCCAGCATATCGCCAACTGGCTGCTGCACGGGGTCGTGACGGCGGATCAGGTCGATGCGGCGCTGCTGCGCATGGCGGCGAAGGTCGATGCGCAGAACGCGGGCGATCCGCTGTATCAGCCGATGGCGAGCAACCCGGAAGGCAGCCTCGCGTTTCAGGCGGCGCGGGCGCTGGTGTTCGATGGCGTTGCGCAGCCGAGCGGCTATACCGAGCCGCTGCTCCATGCGTTCCGCCAGAAGGTGAAGGCGCTAGTCTAAGCTGGAGCCTGAGCCGGAGACCCCGCTGATGTCGATTGCCATGCCGGTGCCCAATGCGGAGACGCTCGCCAAGCGCGAGCGGATCGCGCGGGCGCTGCGGGCCATCGTGCCGGGTGAGGGCGTGATCGATGCGCCCGAGGCGCTGCGGCCGTGGGAATCGGATGGGCTGACCGCCTACCGCCAGCCGCCGCTGCTGGTGGTGCTGCCGGAAACGACGGCGCAGGTTTCCGCCGTGCTAAAGTGGTGTCATGCCGAGGGCGTAAAGGTGGTGCCGCGCGGGGCGGGGACGTCGCTTTCGGGCGGGGCCTTGCCGCTGGCGGATGCGGTGCTGCTGGGGCTGGGCAAGTTCAAGCGCGTGCTGGACGTGGACTACGAGGACCGCGTGGCGGTGGTGCAGCCAGGGGTCACGAACCTCGCGATCACGCAGGCGGTGGAGGGCCGGGGTTTCTACTACGCGCCCGATCCTTCGAGCCAGATTGCCTGCACCATTGGCGGCAATGTCGCGGAAAATTCTGGCGGTGTGCACTGCCTGAAGTACGGCCTCACCACCAACAACGTGCTCGGCGCGGAAGTGGTGCTGATGGACGGCGAGATCGTGCGGCTGGGCGGGCGGCATCTCGATTCCGGCGGGCTCGATCTGCTGGGCGTGGTGGTCGGTTCCGAGGGGCTGCTGGGCGTCGTGACTGAAGTGACGGTGCGCATTCTGCCAAGGCCCGAGACGGCGCGCGCGGTGCTGGTGGGCTTCCCCGATGCCGAACAGGCCGGGGCGTGCGTGGCGCAAGTGATTGCCGAAGGGATCATCCCGGCGGGCATGGAAATGATGGACCGGCCCGCGATCCATGCGGCGGAGGCCTTCGTCAACGTTGGCTATCCGCTCGATGTGGGGGCGCTGCTGATCGTCGAGGTCGATGGCCCGGCGGCGGAATGCGATTTCCTGATTGGCGAGATTGCGCGGATCGGAAACGCAAACGGCGCGGTGACCTCGCGCGTTTCGGATGGTGAGGCGGAGCGCATGGCGTTCTGGGCCGGGCGCAAGGCGGCGTTCCCGGCGGTGGGGCGCATTTCGCCGGACTACCTCTGTATGGACGGGACGATCCCGCGTCGCCGCTTGCCTGATGTGCTGCGGCGGATGGAGGAGCTTTCCGAAGAGTATGGGCTGCGGGTGGCGAACGTGTTCCACGCGGGCGATGGCAATCTGCATCCGCTGATCCTCTATGATGCCAATGTGCCGGGTGAGCTCGACAAGGCCGAGGCGTTTGGCGCGGATATCCTGCGGCTGTGCGTCTCGGTCGGCGGCGTGCTGACGGGCGAGCATGGCGTGGGGATCGAGAAGCGCGATCTGATGCCGGAGATGTTTTCGGACGCGGACCTCAAGCAGCAGCAGCGGGTGAAGTGTGCGTTCGATCCGGAATTGCTGCTCAATCCGGGCAAGGTCTTTCCGGTGCTGCATCGCTGCGCCGAACTGGGGCAGATGCATGTGCATCACGGTGCGCTGCCGCATCCCGAGCTTCCGAGGTTCTGATGCTGGAGCCGAGGGATGCGGCGGATCTCGCCGAACTGGTCGCCGATGCGGCGGCGAGCGGCCGCAAGCTTGAATTGCGCGGCGGCGGGACCAAAGCGGACTTCGGTGCGCCGCGGGAGGCGGAGATTGTGTCGCTGGCAGGACTTACGGGCGTCGTGGACTACGATCCCGCCGAACTGGTGCTGACGGTGCGCACGGGGACTTTGCTGAGCGATGTACAGGCGCTCGTTGCAGGCGAAGGCCAGATGTTGGCGTTCGAGCCATGGGGTGATGAAGGCGCTACTATCGGCGGGACCATGGCGGCAGGCGTTGCGGGATCGCGGCGCGTTACGGCGGGGAGTGCGCGCGATCACTTGCTCGGGCTGACGGCGGTTTCGGGGCGCGGCGAGGTGTTCGTTGCCGGGGCCAAGGTGGTCAAGAACGTGACGGGCTATGACCTGCCAAAGCTTATGGCGGGATCGTGGGGCCGGATCGGCGCGATGGCTGAACTGACGGTGAAAGTGCTGCCGCATCCGCGTGAGGTGGTGACTTTGGCGGCGCGTGGCCTTTCCCCGGTGGCGGCCCATGCGGCGATGGCCTGCGCGCTGGGGAGCAATGCGGAAGTATCGGCGGCGGCGGCGCTTTCAGATGGGACGGTGCTGCTGCGCGTGGCCGGCTTTGCGCCTTCGGTCGAGGCGCGGTGTGCGGCGTTGCCGGGGTTGCTCGCGGCGCATTGCGGGCTCGAGCCGTTGGAGGATGCTGCGCCGCTGTGGCAGCAGGCGATGACCGGGGCGGGGCTGAAAGGAGCGGTGCACTGGGACGTGCATCTGCCGCCGCGTGCGGCTCCGGCGCTGATTGCGGCGCTGCCGGAGGGCGCCGACTGGGCGATGGATTGGGGCGGCGGGCGCGTTTGGGTTTGCAGTGATGCGGAGGACGACGCGGTGCGCCAGATTGCGGCTGGGCTTGGCGGCGAGGCCCGACTGATTGCTGCGCCTGCGGCGATGCGGGCGCGGGTGTCGGCGTTCCAGCCGCGTGCGAAGGGCGTTGCGGCGCTGGAGGCGCGCGTGCGGCGGGCGTTCGATCCCAAGGGCGTGTTCGTCACCGGTCGGTTTGCGGAGGATGCGGATGCAGACGCGCTTTCCGCCTGAGGCGCTCGCCGATCCGGCGATGGCGACGTCCGAGGGCGTGATCCGCAAGTGCGTGCACTGCGGGTTCTGTACCGCGACTTGTCCGACCTATGTGCTGCTCGGCGACGAGAACGACAGCCCTCGCGGGCGGATCTATCTCATCAAGGACATGCTGGAGAACGGCCGCAAGCCGGGGCCGGAGACGGTCAAGCATGTCGACCGCTGCCTTTCCTGCCTCGCCTGTATGACGACGTGTCCTTCGGGTGTGAACTATATGCACCTCGTCGATCATGCGCGGGCCTATATCCACGAGAACTACCAGCGGCCCTGGCACGAGCGGGCCACCCGGCGGCTGCTGGCATGGGTGCTGCCCTATCCGGGGCGGATGCGGTTGGCGCTGGAACTTGCCCCCCTTGGCCGTCCGCTGGTGCCGCTTATGAAGCGGATCAAGGCGCTGCGGCCGCTGGCGGCGATGGTGGAACTGGCGCCGGCGAAAGTGCCAGCGCCAGCGCCAATGGAGCCGGTTCGCGTTCCAGGTGCAAAGGCGCGGGTTGCTCTGCTGCAAGGCTGCGCGGAGCCGGTGCTGAGCCCGGAAGTGCGCGCAGCGACCTTGCGGCTTCTGGAGCGCGCAGGGTGCGAGGTTGTGTTCGCGCAAGATGAAGGCTGCTGCGGGGCGCTGGTACACCATATGGGGCGCGAGGGCGATGCGCTGGCTGCGGCGCGGCGCAATGTCGATGCGTGGATGGCCGAGATCGAGGGGGACGGCCTCGACGCAGTGATCGTCACGACCTCCGGCTGCGGCACCACGATCAAGGACTATGTCCACATGCTGCGCGCCGATCCCGCCTATGCCGAAAAGGCGGCGCAGGTGAGCGCGCTGGCGATGGATGTGAGCGAGTTTCTGGCCAAGCACGGCCTGCCTGCCGCCACCCCGCGCGGGTTGACGGTCGCCTATCATCCGCCATGTTCCTTGCAGCACGGCCAGAAGGTGACCGAAGCGCCGAAGCGGCTGCTGGCTGAGGCTGGCTACACTGTGCGGTTGCCTGCGGAAGCTCACCTGTGCTGCGGATCGGCGGGCACCTACAACATCCTCCAGAGCGAACTTGCGGGCCAACTCGGCGCGCGCAAGGCCGAACGGCTCAGCGCCTTGGAGGCCGATGTGATCGCCACCGGCAACATTGGCTGCGCGGTGCAGATCGCGCGGCATTCGGGCCTCCCCGTCGTCCACACCATCGAACTGCTCGACTGGGCGACCGGCGGGCCAAGACCACAAGCACTCAAGCACCTTCCCCAGGAGTAACTGACATGACCCGTATTTCGCTCGATCAGGCCCAGACCATCGTTTCGGGGGCCTTGAAGGAAGCGCGCGCGCTGGGCCTCAAGCCGATCAGCGTCGCCGTGCTCGATGCCGGTGGCCACATGATCGCCTTCGCGCGCGAGGATGGCTCCTCCAACCTGCGCCCGCAGATCGCGACCGCCAAGGCGTCTGGCGCGCTGGCGCTGGGTGTGTCCTCGCGCACCATTGGCGAGATGGCGATCGAGCGGCCGACCTTCATCAACGCGGCGGCTGGCCTCAATCCGGCGGGGATCGTCCCGGCGGCGGGCGGCGTGCTGGTGCGTGCCGAGGGCGGCGTGATCGGCGCGGTGGGCGTGACCGGCGATACCAGCGACAACGACGAACTCGCCGCGCTCGCTGGCATCAAAGCCGCGGGTCTTTCCGTCTGAATTTTCAGCCCGGGCGGTGGCCCAGCGTCCAGACGTAGGCCGCCACCGCCCGGATATCGCCTTCATCCAGCGGCGCGCCGCCCAGCGCGGGCATGCCGCCGCTGGCCTTCTTCGGCGTGGCGACGCCGACGCGGATCGTTGCGGAGAGGCCCTCGAGCGAGCCGTCGCTCCACTGGTAGACGGGGCTCGTGAGCGAGCCACCGGCAGAACTGCCGCGCCCGTCCGAGCCGTGGCAGCCGGAGCATGTGCCGCCCTTGAGTTCGCCAAAGTAGATCCGCTGGCCAAGCGCGACTTCGTCCGCGTTCGAGCCGGGCGGGGCGACCGGGGGTTTGCCGCTGAACGGATCACCGGTGGTCAGCGCGCTCTTGACCGCAGCGCGCGGGGCGGCGGTGAGGGCGGCGTCGCCGGCGCCGTGGTAGGTCACGCGCCAGATCGTGCCGCGCACATCGTCGGCGATGTAGAGCGCGCCGTCTGGACCGACCGCAAGGCCGGCGGGGCGATGCGCGGCGCGGCCGGGTTCGCGGTACTCACCGGCAAAGCCATCGGCGAAGCGGATCCAGTCACCCGCAGCTTTGCCATTTTTCAGCGGCTGGAATGCGACGAGATAGCCGTCCTGCGGCGCGGGCGCGCGGTTCCATGAGCCGTGGAAGGCAATGAACGCGCCCTCGGCATAAGCGGCGGGGAAGCGCTTTGCCGTGTAGATCGCGACATCGTTGGGCGCCCAGTGTGCGGGGTAGGCCGCGACGATGGGCGTTTTGCCCGCACACCGCCCCTGCGTCTTTCCGCCATCGCCGCCGTATTCCGGAGCGAGCACATGGCGCTTGCCATCGTAGTAGCAGGTCGGCCAGCCGAAATCGGCGCCCTTGAACGGGGAGAACAGGATTTCGCTGGGGAGTTCGGAGCCTTGCTCGCCATTGTAGAGCGCGGGCCAGTTCTGCGAGAGCTGATCGCGGCCATGCTGGGTGGCGAACACGCGGCCCGTGCTATCGAACGCAATGCCGCCGGTGTTGCGGATGCCGGTGGCCCAGCGGTCGGCAGGGGAGAACACCTGCCCGGTCTTGTCAGCGCGGTAGGCCCAGATGCCGCCGCGCGTCTGCTGTTCGATGCACGGGTCTGCGCCCTTGGCGCCGGGCTGGCGATTGGGGCTTTCGCAGGTGTTGGAGGCCGAGCCCGAGTTGACGAGGAGGAGGCCGTCCTTCGCGATGGCGAAGGGGTGCATCGGATGATCGCCCTTCATGACGAGTCCGGAGAGGACCACTTCACCCGCGCCGCTTGGCACCGCACTGCCGGGGGTGAGCGGATAGCGCAGGATGCTGTCCCCTTCCTCGGCATAGAGCGCGCCGTTCCACAGCGCGATGCCGGTGCCCCCTTGCCCGCCCTTGCGCGGGTTGGAGCCGAACCGCTCGGTCAGGTCCGCCACGCCGTCGCCATCGCGGTCCTTCAGCGCGACGATGTAGCCGGCGGCGGGAACCGGCGCGCCGGGGAAGTAATCGGGATAGTTCCACGTGTTGACGTAGACCGTGCCGTCCGCCGCCACAGTGAGGTGGCGGGCATGGCCGAGGTGATCGGCAAAAACGGTTGCGCAGAAGCCCGGCGGCAGGCTGAGCCCGCCATTGTCCGGCGCGCAATCTTGCGGTGCGGTTTCGGATGCAGCCGCCAGCGGCGCGCGAGGAGCGATAAAGGCGATGCCAAGCGTCGTGGCTGCCGCAGCGGCGAGGATGGATTTCTTCATGCCCCGCTTCTGGTGAGAGGCGGGAGCGCGGTCAATCCTGATCCGAGGGGAGGGATGGGCAAAATGCCCGCGCGCGGGAACGCGCAGCCTTGCCGGCGGCTGGTAGTGGATGGCCGGAAGAGGGTCAGCAGAGTTCGTGAAGGCTGTAGATCGGCCCTGCTGGCAGCCGGTGGCCGATCCCGATGGCGATCATCCGGTTCAGCCAGTCGTGTTGCGGGGCGGACGTGGCAAAGCGCGCGGTGGTGCGAAAATAGTATTCCGCCGGGTCGACGGGTTCGCCGCGCGAGAGCCTTGCGAGCACGTCCGGTGGTCCGCTGCGGATGCCCTCGTAAGTCATGCCGATCACGGCGCCGTCTGCTGCGGCAAGCACGATGCGGGCGTCGAGCAGGACGGTGCCGTCGGCCCGGAGCGTCTGCCAGTCGGCGCCGCCGGGAAGCACTGTGCCGGAAAGCCGTTCGCCGGCAAAGCGGCCGCCCGCGATGGTGCCGACACGCTGGTCTGCGCCGCCGGGAGCACCCACCGCGTGGATGGGGGCGACGCCGAGTTCCATCACGAACAGCGGACGGGTCCGCAGCGGCCCAAGCGTTTCCAGCGCGGTTTCGAACGCGATCATGCGGGGGCCTTCTCGCCGAGTGCCTGCGCCAGTTCGGAAGCCAGCGTGCGCACCAGTTCGGCTGCGGGCATGGCGCGTGCCAGCGGCGCGCCTTGCCCGGCCCAGTGCGCGCCATAGCCATGCTCGCCCTGCGCCTTGGCAGCGGCATGGAGCGCTTTGCCGAGATCATAGGCAATCGGATAGGCCGGGATGGCTGCATCGTCGCAGCTGTCCTCCAGCGCGGCGAAGCGATTGGGCAGGATCCGCGCGGGGCGTCCGGAAACGATGCGGGTCATCGTGGTGCGCCGTCCGCCGCTGTTCGCCAGCGCGGCGCGGTAGCCGCTATCCGCAAGGCTTTCGTCGGTGATGAGGAAGGCGGTGCCGAGCTGCGCCGCCGAAGCGCCGAGCGCCAGCGCTGCGGCAATTCCCCTGCCGTCCATGATGCCGCCGGCCGCGATGACCGGGATATCGAACGCAGCCGCGATCAGCCGGACGAGCGCCACGGTGCCGAGCCGTTCATCCTGCGCATCGGGATCGAACAGGCCGCGATGGCCGCCTGCCTCCCAACCTTGCGCGACAACCGCATCGATACCGGCAGCGGCGATTGCGCCGGCTTCGGCAAGGTTTGTTGCGCAGGCCAGAAGGACTATGCCGGCCGCCTTGAGCGCTGCGATGGCGGCATCAGATGGCAGGCCGAAGTGAAAGCTCACGATGGCCGGGCGCTCCTCCAGCAGCATGGCCAGCATGGCATCATCGACGGTGAAGCTGCGGTAGATCTCGTGCAGCTCAGCCGGCGGCTTGGCGCCGTGCGCGGCGAAGAGCGAGGCAAACCGCTCGATCCATGCCGCCTGCTTTGCGGGATCGGCGGCGGCGGGCGCATGGCAGAACAAGTTGACGTTGAACGGAGCGGCCGTGCGGGCACGCACAGCCCGGATCATGCCGCGCGCCGTTTCAGCATCGCCTGCGCCAACCGCAATCGAGCCGAGCGCTCCTGCCGCCGAAACGGCCGCGGCCATCTCCGGCGAAGAGACCCCCGCCATGGGGGCCTGAATCAACGGCAGGTCGATGCCCAACAGCGAAAGAAGGCGGTTCCTGTGCATACGAGCGCTCCGTCACCGATGGCGGCACCCGCCATCAATGACCTGCGGGCCGCGCTGCGTCCACATGGATGATCTTGCCGATGCCCTCGCGCTGCTTGGGGGCTAGTGATCCCGCCAGCCGCCGGATCAGAAACGCAGCGGCGCTGCGGTGGTTATCCGCGGTCTCGTACAAGATCGAGCGCCACATCGACGATCATGTCTTCCTGCCCGCCGACCATCTTGCGGCGGCCGAGTTCGACGAGGATCGTGCGGGTATCGAGACCGTAGGTTTCGGCAGCCTTTTCGGCGTGGCGCAGGAAGCTGGAGTAGACCCCGGCATAACCCAGCGCGAGGGTTTCGCGGTCGACGCGGACGGGGCGGTCCTGCAGCGGGCGGACGAGGTCTTCGGCGGCGTCCATCAATGCCATGACATCGCAGCCGTGGTTCCAGCCCTTGCGGTCTGCAGCCGCGATGAAGACTTCGAGCGGGGCATTGCCTGCCCCTGCGCCCATGCCGGCAAGGCTGGCATCGATGCGCACCGCGCCGCACTGGGCGGCCACGAGCGAGTTGGCGACACCGAGCGAGAGGTTGTGATGCGCATGCATGCCGCGCTGCGTCTCGGGCTTCAGCACCCGGTCATAGGCTTCGAGCCGCGCGCGAACGCCGTCCATGTCGAGCGCGCCGCCACTATCGGTGACGTAGACGCAGTGGGCGCCATAGCTTTCCATGAGCAGGGCCTGGCCCGCGAGCGCCTCGGGCTCGATCATGTGGCTCATCATCAGGAAGCCCGAGACGTCCATGCCAAGATCGCGGGCAATGCCGATGTGCTGCCTCGAAACATCGGCCTCGGTGCAATGCGTGGCGACGCGCACCGAGCGCACGCCGAGATCATAGGCGCGGCGCAGTTCCTCGACCGTGCCGACGCCGGGCAGGATCAGCGTAGTCAGCACGCTGTGTTCGAGCACTTCGGCGACGGCTTCGAGCCATTCCCAATCGGTGTGCGCGCCAAAGCCGTAGTTGAAGCTGGCGCCGGAGAGCCCGTCGCCGTGCGCGACCTCGATCGCGTCCACACCGGCCTTGTCGAGCGCTCTGGCGATCGCGGCGACATGATCCACGCCGTACATGTGCTTGATGGCGTGCATGCCATCGCGCAGGGTGACGTCCTGAATGTAGAGCTTGTCACCCGCTTCGACGTTGAATGTGCTCATGGTGCGATCTCCGAGAATTGTGCGGCAACCTCGCCGAGGCCGCCAAAAGATGCCGAAAAGCGTGCGCCCGGCGCTGCTGGATGGGCGCGGGTCAATCCGCCCGTCATGACAATGTCCCCGGCGCGCAGGCCTGCGCCGATTGCGGCGAGCGCGTTGGCCAGCCACGCGAGCGCGCGGATGGGATCGCCCATCGCGTCGCGGCCAAGGCCCGTACCCACGACCACCCCGTCGCACGAAAGCTCGACCGAGACCGCGCAGAGGTCTGGCGCAGCGTCCGCCGGGACCGGCGTGCCGAGCACGACCCTGGCCGCCGAGCTGTTGTCGGCGATGTTGTCTGGGGCGGTGAATTCATAGCTGACATAGCGCGTGTCGACGATCTCGAGCGATGGCATCACGGCTTGCACCGCGCCCCATGCTTCAGCGCGGCTCACCTCCGGTCCCTTGAGGTCGCGGCCCAGCAGGAGCGCAATCTCCGGCTCGACCCGGGGATGGATCAACTGCCCGGAGCGGAGCCATCCGCGGCGCGTGACGGACGCCGCGAACAGGCGCCCGTAGTTGGGATGGTCGATCCCCATCTGCTCGCGCATGGCAGCGCTGGTGTAACCGAGCTTGTAGCCGACCAGCGGTGAGCGGCGCCGGGCCGCGCGCAGATCGGCGATCGCGTAGGCTTCACCGGTTGTCAGGTCGGCAATTGAACGGCTGAGCGGAGCGATCGGCGCACGGCTTGCCTCTGCCCTCGCCAGCGTATCGGCGGCCTTGCGCAGCAGCGCGCTGCGTGTTGGCGCTTCAGACAGGGATCCGCTCGAGGGCACGGGCGATCAGGCCAGCGCGCCGGCCATGCGCCGCGCGGCGAGCAGTTCGCCGGTGGCCTTGGCGGCAGCGGTCATGATGTCGAGGTTGCCGGAGTAGCTCGGCAGGTAATCGCCCGCGCCTTCGACTTCGAGCATGATCATCGACTTGATGCCGCTGAACTCGCCCTGGCCGGGGATCTTCAGTTTGCTGTTGTCCCCGAAGCGCTCGAACTGCACTTCCTGCTTGAGGCGGTAGCCCGGTACGTACTTCTGAACTTCGGCCACCATTGCGGCAACTGACTGGCGGATTGCCGCTTCATCGCCACCTTCGGAGAGGGTGAACACGGTATCGCGCATGATCATCGGCGGTTCGGCGGGGTTGAGGATGATGATCGCCTTGCCGCGCGTCGCGCCGCCGACTTCTTCGATGGCGCGGGCGGTGGTGCGGGTGAACTCGTCGATATTGGCGCGCGTGCCGGGGCCGGCAGAACGCGAGGAAACCGAGGCGACGATTTCGGCATAGTGCACCTTGGCGACGCGGCTGACGGCGGCGACCATCGGGATCGTCGCTTGCCCGCCGCAGGTTACCATGTTGACGTTGGACGCGCCGAGGTTCGCTTCCATGTTGACCGGCGGCACGATGAACGGCCCGACGGCGGCAGGCGTGAGGTCCACCACCTGGATGCCGTCCGCGCGCAGGGCTTCGTCATGCACCTTGTGGGCGTAGGCGCTGGTCGCGTCGAAGGCGATGCCGATCTCCTTGTAGAGCGGGTGCTTCTGCAGCCCTTCCAGCCCCTCGTGCGTGGTCGCGATGCCGTGCTCGCGCGCCATGGCGAGACCTTCGGAAGCCTCGTCTATCCCCACCACGATGGCGAGCTCCATGTTCTGGGGGTACTTGATCATCTTCATCATCAGATCGGTGCCGATATTGCCCGAACCGATGATCGCCGCCTTCACCTTGTCCACCGGACATCTCCTGCTGCGACCGCAACAATGGGGGCCGCCTGATCGCTGCCATCTTCTCCCGTCTCGAGGAGATTTCAACGCCCGTGGTGCGCGGAGTTCCCACATTGTGGAAGTTATGGCATGGAAAAGTACGATGGGACGATCGCCATGACCGGTGCGCAGCTGACCGAGAAAACACTCGATGTCCTCGATGTCTTTGCGGGGCAGACAAGTGTGTCGCTCGCCTGGATTCAGGAGGCTTGCGGCCTTCCGCTGACGACCGCCCATCGCATCGTTCAGGCCCTGATCCGGCGCGGCTATGTCGTGCGGTCGGGCCGCGGACAGTATCAGCTGGGCCCGGCTGTGCTCGCCTTGTCCGCCGGAGTTTCGCGGCTTGGCCTGCTATCGGTTGCTGCGCGGCCCATCCTTGCCGCCATGTCGCGAAAGCTGCGCGCACATGCGCATCTGGGCGTGTGGGAAGAGGGCATGGTGACCTATCTGGTAAAGCAGCCCTTCGGCAAGACGCGCATCCACTCCGCCGAAGGGATGCAATTGGAGGCCTATTGCTCGGCGCTGGGCAAGGTGCTGCTCGCCGGGATGGCCGAGGATCAATGCACGGCCTATCTGGCGGAAGGCGGCTTCGTGCCGCTGACATCCAAGACGATCACGGAGCCCGCTGACCTGCGCCACGAGATCGACGCTGTGCGCGAAAAGGGGTGGGCAAGCGACGACGAAGAGAGCGCGCCGGGTCTCTATTGCCTTGCCGTGCCGGTGAAGGATCAGGGTGGCGCGGTGATCGCCGCCATATCCGTCAGCAGGTCCATCCGCCGCCATCGCGCGGCGGACGATGCGGCGGTGCTCGCGGCGTTGCAGCAGGCTGCGCAATCGCTATCAGCAGCCTCGCCCTCATGCGGATGGGGGGTGCGCCCGGTGCTGGCCTGACCCGGATCGGCTCAGGCCGGGTCGTTCTCCGAGAGAAAGCTGCGTACCAGCCGATTGAAGGCGGCGGCATGTTCAATCTGCGTCCAATGGCCGCAGCGGCCGAACATGTGGAGCTCGCTGTCGTCGATCCACCGGTTCAGTGTGATCGAGGTGTCCGGCGGTATAACCTTGTCGTCGCGGCCATGGACGATCAGCGTGCGCTGGCGGATGGCGCGAATGTGGGTTTCGGCGTGGGCCATGGCATCGACCCAGCGCTGGCGCGGAGCGGGGAACATCCGGGCGTAGGCTTCCTGCACGCCGGGACGGATCGAGGCCTCATAACGGATGCGCGCCAGATCGGTATCGGCAAGGCCCTGGTTCCACGCGAAAATGCGCAGCAGTGCGGCCATGTTTTCGACACCCGGCGTATAACCCCAGACCGCATCAAGCCCGGGGGTGAGCTCGAACGGAACGCCGACGCTGCCCATCAGTACGAGTTTGTCGACGCGTTCGGGGCAGGCGATGGCGAGGGCAAGCGCCATCGATCCGCCGAAGCTGTTACCGATCACATGCGCCTTTTCGATGCCGAGGCCGTCGAGGAACGCGATCAGCTGGTCCAGCCACGCTGCGCGGGTGTGTTGCCAGCCCTCCGGCACGGGGGAATAGCCGAAGCCCGCCATATCCGGCGCTAGGCAGCGGAATTCGCTTTCGAGTGCGCCGATCGTCAGGCGCCAGTTGGCCCATGCCGAGACGCCGGGGCCGCTGCCGTGGATCAGCAGAACAGGCGCGCCGGTGCCGCGATCATGGTAGTTGGTCTGGATGGGGCCGGTCTGGATCGAGCGGCCGATTTCGGGGTTGTCCATGGCCGTTACGTGAAGCTGACCGCAAGCTCGCCAAGGCCCTGAATCGCGAGGTCGACGCGGTCCCCTGCTTTCACCGCCACGGCGGCGGAAGCCCCACCCGTGAGGATCAGCGCGCCTGCCGGAATTTCGCGGCCAGACCGCGCGATCAGGTTGGCGAGCAGCGCGACCGGCAGCGCCGGGTGGCCAAGCACGGCAGAGCCCGCGACGGTCGAGACGATCCCGGCATTGAGCCGCATCACGATGCCGCAGTGCGCAAGGTCCATGCCCGGCACGTAGGGCACTGGTTCGCCCAGCACCCAGCCTGCGGCCGAGGTGTTGTCCGCGATCACGCTCTTGAGATCGAAGTTGAAGTTCTCGTAGCGGCTGTCGATCACCTCGAGCGCGACCATGACTTCACCGATGGCGGCAAGCACTTCGCCGACATGGCAGCCAGGTCCGCGCAAGGGCCGCTTGAGGCGCACGGCGATCTCCGCCTCGACCCGCGGATGGATGAAGGTGGAGGCCGCCACTTTGCCGCCATTGGCGATCCGGCCATGAGGCTGGAGGAAGCCGAACACCGGCTCGTTCACGCCCATCTGCACCATCTTGGCGCGTGAGGTGAGGCCAGCCTTGAACAGCAGCGAGCAATCCTGCCCGCGCGCCTCGACCCGCGCCTTCAGCGCGTCCTGAATGGCGTAGGCGTCCTGCCAGTCCATTTCGGGGAATTCGTTGGTGAGTTTGGCGATGGGCTGCCGGTTGAGCGCGGCTGCATCGACGCGTTCGGCCAGCAGGGCGATCTGGGTTTCAGAGAGGCTCATGCGCGGGCTCCCGAGCAGACGAGGTTGACGCTGCCGATGCCGCCGATGGTCATCGACAGCACATCGCCGGGGGCGAGCGGCACGAGTGCGGAGAGTGCGCCGGAAAGTATGATCTCGCCCGCCTTGAGCGGAATGCCAAGCGCACCCATCGTGTTGGCGAGCCATGCGACGGCATTGGCCGGATGGCCGAGCGCAGCGGCACCGGCGCCTGTTCCGACGATTTCGCCATTCTTGACGAGGGTCATGCCGACGAGGCCCAGATCGAGCTGGCGCGGATCGGCAATCGCCGCGCCCACCACCAGCATCCCGCACGAGGCGTTGTCGGCCACGGTATCCTGAATGCTGATCTTCCAGTCGCGGATGCGGGAATCGACGATCTCGAAGCAGGGCAGGACATATTCGGTCGCTGCAATCACCTGCTCCGCCGTCACGCCGGGGCCGACGAGATCGTCCTTGAGGAGGAACGCGATCTCGCCCTCGGCGCGCGGTGCGATCAGCGCGTCCATCGGCAGGGGCTCGCCCTCGGCAAGGTTCATCGAGGCGAGGAGATGGCCGAAATCGGGTTGGCGGACATCGAGCATGTCCATCACCGCCTGGCTCGTCACGCCGATCTTCTTGCCGATCACGCGCTCGCCGGGAAGCGCGAGGCGCCGTTCGATCATGCGCAACTGGATGCGGTAGGCATCCTCGATGGCCATGTCGGGATAGGTTTCGGTGAGCGGGGCGATGGCCGTCCGGCTCTCCAGCGCAGCGAACAAAGCATCGCCAAGGCTGGCGACGGTTTCGGCAGGAAGCGCGGCCATGGTCACAGCTTCACGCAGACGTTGCGAAGTTCGGTGTAGAACTCGAGGCTGTGGACGCCGCCTTCGCGGCCGATGCCGGACTGCTTGGCGCCGCCGAATGCGGTGCGCAGATCGCGCAGGAACCAGCTGTTGATCCAGCACACGCCGACTTCCAGCGCCGCGCCGAGGCGGTGCGCGGTGCCGAGATCGCGGGTCCAGACCGAAGCGGCGAGGCCATATTCGGTGGCATTGGCACGCGCGATCACTTCTTCTTCGGTGTCGAACGGGGCGATGTGGCAGCAGGGGCCGAAGATCTCCTCATTGACCACGCGTGCGTCGTCGCCGAGGCCGGTCCAGATCGTCGGCTCGATCCACCAGCCGCCTTTGAGGTGGTCGGGCATGGCAGGGACGCCGCCGCCGGTGACCTGCACGGCTCCTTCCTCGCGGGCGAGCGCGTAGTAGCTCAGTACCTTGGCCTGATGGGTGCGCGAATTGAGCGGGCCGAAATCGGCGCCGCCCTCGCCCGGGCGGCCGGGCTTCAGCGCTTCGGCCACGGCCTTCATCCGGGCGACGACTTCATCGAACACCGGGCGCTGGACATAGACCTTCTCGGTGCCGAGGCAGACTTGACCGGTGTTCTGGAAGCACGAGCGGGCGAGCCCGGCGATTGTCGCATCAAGGTCGGCGTCCGCAAATACGATGGCGCTGTTCTTGCCGCCCATCTCAAACGAGACAGGGCGTACACCCTTGGCCGCAGCACGCATGATCGCCTCGCCGGTCGAGGTTTCGCCGGTGAAGGTGATGCCGTCGACGCCGGGATGCTCGGTCAGCCACTGGCCCGCCGCATCGGCGCCGTGGCCGTGGACGACGTTGAATACGCCTTCGGGCAGGCCGACTTCGGCCATGACTTCAGCGAGCAGGTTGGCGCAGGAGGGGGTTTCCTCTGATGGCTTGAGCACCACGGTGTTGCCGCAGGCGAGCGCCGGGCCGAGCTTCCACGTGGTGAGCAGCAGCGGCACGTTCCACGGACTGATGACTGCGATCACGCCGCGCGGCACGCGCAGCGCATAGTTCACGGCTGTCCCGCCATCGGGCGTGTCCATTGTGAACGTCTCGTTCGGCACATTGGCGAAGAGATCGGCGAAGATCTGGAAGTTGGCGGCTCCGCGCGGCACGTCGACATGCTCGGCAAAGTGGATCGGCATGCCGGTGTCGCGCGTTTCGGCTTCGACGAAATCCTTGAAGCGTTCGTTGATGCGGCGGGCGATGGCATGGAGCATCTCGATCCGCTGGGCCGACTTCATGCGGCCCCACGGGCCTTTGAGGGCCGCGCGTGCAGCAAGGACAGCGCGGTCCACTTCGCCCTTGCCGCTGGCGCAGACGCTGCCGATCACCTCACCAGTGGTCGGGTCGATATTGTCGAAGCGGCTGTCCGTCGCGACCCATTCGTCGGCAATGAAGTTTGGCAGCAGGCGCGAGGCGCGCGCTTCGTCGAGTTTCACGATCTGACCCATGAGAGTTTCTCCACGCCGGGAATCTGCCGCGAGGGGCAGCGGAATACGGCGCAAGGTAACGGCATAGAATCTCGTCTACAAGTCATAATCTCGAGATTTTATCAAATTTACCACTTTCGCGTTGACGCTCGGCCGCTCGCGGTCGCAAGGAAAGGCATGCCCCATCCCTCTGATCTGGAGAGCGCCCGGACATCGGAAGCGGCTTCGCCGCGGACGCTGATCCAGGACGTTTATCAGCGCCTTCGGGCAGACATCATCAGCGGCGAACTGAAGCCCGGAACGCGGCTCAGGGCGGAGCATCTCAAGTCTATCTACAACGTCAGCGGCGCCACCATGCGCGAGGCGCTGGGCCTGCTCGTTTCCGATGCGCTCGTCATCGCGCGCGAGCAGCGCGGCTTCATCGTCGCGCCGGTCTCGCTCGAAGATCTCGCCGATATCACCGCGACGCGTGCCATGCTGGAGGCGCATGCGGTGCGTATGGCGATCCGCCAGGGCGACGACGAATGGGAAGCCGAGCTTTCAGGCGCGTTCCACCGCCTGTCGCGTGCCGAGGAGCGCCGCGCCGGTGCGACGGCGGACGATTACTGGGAAGCCTGCAACAAGAAGTTCCACGAAGCGCTGGTGGCCGGCTGCCAATCGCAGTGGACGCGGCATTTCCTCACGATCCTCTACCGCCAATCGGAGCGCTACCGCCGGATCGCGCGGTTCAACGCGCCGCCGGACCGCGACGTCCATGCCGAACATGTCGCGATCTACGAAGCGGCCATCGCGCGGGATGAGGAGCGTGCGGGCGAAGTGATCGAGCTGCACATCAACTCGACGCTCGACGTGTTGCGCGGGCTGGGTGAGGGCGTGCTTGCGGAGGAAGGCTATCAGCTCTCCCCGCGGATCCGGGCATAGCGATAGGCGAGCTGGGGCCGGGTGATTCCCAGCATGCGCGCGGCCTGCGAAAGATTGCCATTGGCCTGCGCGACGGCGCGCTGGATGAGATCGGCCTCGAACTCTTCAAGATTGAACTTGCCGCGCAGCAGCTTCTCGGTCTGCGTCGAGATCGCGGTGCTCTCGTCGGGCTCGGCATGGACCAGTGCTCCGGCTTCGGAGACGCGGAAGAACGAGGGCTGGTGCAGATCGGCGACGGAGAGCAGGTGGTGGGTGCGGATCATCCCGTCCGCCGGCGCCATGATGACCGCGCGTTCCATCATGGCTTCCATCTCGGCGATATTGCCGGGAAACTCGTGATTGAGCAGATAGCTGGCCGCATCCATGGTCAGGCCGCCGAGCGACTTGCCGTGGCGCGTGGCATGCAGTTCGACGAAATGACGGATGAGCATGGGCAGGTCCGCCTTGCGATCACGCAGCGGCGGCACCGCTACCGGGCAGACCGACAGCTTGTAGTAGAGATCCTGCCGAAACCGCCCCGAGCGCACGGCGGCGGCCAGTTCATCGTTGGCGCAGGCGATAACGCGGATATCGATGGCGCGGGGCTGGCCAGCACCGAGGCGGGCCATCTGCCCTTCGACCATCAGCTGGGCCAGCCGCGCCTGCAATTGCGGCGAGATCGCCTGAATGTCCTCGAGCAGCAAGGTGCCGCCGTTGATCCGCTCCAGCTTGCCGGGGCGCGCGGGATCGCTCGTGGTCCGTTCGCGGCCGAACAGGTCGAGCGCCAGTTCCTCGCTATCCTGACGCGCGCAATTGACGACCAGCAGCGGGCGCGCGGACCGTCCGCTCAGGCGGTGGATCATCTGGCCAATCGACTTCTTGCCCACGCCGGGTTCGCCCAGCACGAGCACGGGGGCATTGGTTGCGGCGATCTGGCGGACGGTGCTGATCATCGCGACAAAGGCCGGGCTTTCGCCGACCAGCCCTTCTTCCTGCCATAGAGGGGCCTCGCCGACGCTGCTGCGGCCTATGCGCTCTCCCAGCCATGTGTCACGCAGATCAAAGCCGATGTCGGCGTCCAAATGTTCGCCGCCGAGCCCTTCGTCTTCCCACAAGGCGGCGGGCTTGCCGACGATGCGGCAATGCGGTGCCCCCATCGCGCGGCATTCGACCTCGCGGTAGATGATTGGCTGACCCATGAACGCGCTCGAATAGGCGGAGGCATAGCCGTTGAGCATCCAGCAGCTTGGCTCGCCGCCGATCCCGAACGCGGCGATCTGGGCATCGGCTTCCGCCGAGTAGCGCCAGATATATTCGCCGATGTGAAAGCCGGTTTCGGCGTCGAGTTCCACGCTCACGGCCTCCGGCACGACCATGCCTTCGATGGCATGGAGGCGAGGGCCCGCGTTGAAAGCCTCGATGGGGCCGGCATGCGGCATGGCGCGCCGCGCGATCGAGGCATCGAGCGTGCCTGAAACCTGGCCCACGCGGTAAAGCATCCGCCGCGCTGCTTCGATGCCAGCGGTTTCGATCAGTTCACGGCGCAAGCTGGAAAGGGCGGACAGGTGCAGCAGCACCATCCGTTCGCTCTCCAGCCAGATGTGCGCGTCGTCTGGGCTGAAGCGCAGCCGTCCAGACAACTGATCGATATCGACCCCGAACCATTCGGCAGCCTCACCCGGGGCATCCGGTGCGGGAGCGGCTTTCACCGGGGCTTGGCCACGTGCTGGTGCGGGTTGTTTCACTGGGCTGCCCTCGATCACGATTTCATCAACGGCTTGTATGCGATTTTGCTGAAATCATCAAATATCGGTGGCGGTCAGAGCCGATAACTACGGAATGGTTCCCCCGAGACCCGCAGTTTCTCGAGATTTTTTGATTTTTGCGGTTTCCTGACAGTTTGCTTTTGAACGAAACCGCGAATCGCTCGAAATTCCTGCTCAAGATAGAAACCGGAGAGAGCAATGGCGCGGCATGATGAGCTCGCCGGAGCGGCGAGCGCATGCGCAGCCGCGTCGGAGAAGCTTGATACCGAAGCGAAATATGTGCGCGTCACCGAACTGCGCGCCGATGGTTTCGTCGCCTTCGATTTCGCCATCGGTGAGCCTGAAATCTACGTCGAGATGCTGCTGCCACAGGCGGCCTTCGCGGATTTCTGCGCCGAGCATAATCCGATCCGCCTCGAAGCCGCGCCCTCTGCTGCGGACGACAACGACTTTCTCTGGCGCCTTGCCGATGCCGCGCGTGCCGCGGCGGGCGAGGGCGCCACACGCACCCATCCGACCGCATAACCCCATTCGGGAGAGGCCAAGATGCAACTCGATCTTCGCACCGTCACCATCAAGCCGCTGCGCCAGACGTTCAGCCACGTCGCGCGGCGCATCGGCGCCGACAAGGCGGCCTCGCGCTATCAGGAAGGCACGTTCGACCTGCAGGCGACGATGAACTTCCACTACCGGCCGCTGTGGGCGCCCGATTACGAAATCTTCGACGCGAGCCGCACCGCCATCGTCATGGCCGACTGGTACAAGCTGCTCGATCCGCGCCAGTACTACTATGGTTCCTACACGCTGGCCCGCGCCCGCATGCAGGAGGCGGCGGAGGCCGATTTCGCGCTGGTCGAGGATCGCGGTCTGGCAGACAGCCTGCCGCACGCGGTGCGCCGCCTCGCGATGGACCTCTACCTGCCGCTGCGCCACCTCGAATGGGGCGGCAACACCAACTGCATGTCGCTTGCGGCCTATGGCTTCGGCACGGCGTTCACCTCGCCCGCGCTGTTCCACGCGATGGACCACCTCGGCATGGCGCAGTACCTCACGCGCCTTGGCCTTGTGCTGGGTGACGAGGCGGAACTCACCGCTGCCAAGCAGGCGTGGGTGGCTGGGCCGGAATGGCAGGGGCTGCGCAAGTACATCGAAGACTGCTTCGTCATGCAGGACTGGTTCGAGCTGTTCACCGCGCACTGCGTGGTGCTCGATGGGCTGCTGTTCCCGCTGTTCTTCGGCGAGATCGACACGCACCTTGCAGCCCAAGGCGGCGGCGCCGTGCTCTCTATGCTGACCCGCTTCGAGGCTGAATGGTTCATCGACGCCACCAAGTGGACCAACGCCGTCATCAAGAACGCGGCCGGCGAAAGCGCCGCGAACAAGGCGCAGATCGAAAGCTGGATCGGCACCTACCTGCCGCTCGCGCAGGCCGCGCTCGAAGGCCCGGCCCGTAGCGCCTTCGGTGCCGAGGCGCCGGCGGTGATCGAGCAGCTTACCGAACAGTTCTCCGCCCGGCTTGCCAAGCTCGGCGTCAGCACCGCGCAGAAAGGCTGAACGCCATGGCCGACAACGTCTTCATCGCTTTCCAGACCAACGACGAAAGCCGCTCGATCATAGAGGCGATCCTTGCCGACAACCCCGGCGCGACGCTCGACGAGCAGCCCGCCATGGTTCGCGTCGTCTGCCCGGGCAGACTCACCATCAACCGCGAAAGCGTTGAGGAGCGCATGGGGCGGGACTTCGACCTGCAGGAACTCCAGCTCCACCTCATCACCCTGACCGGCAACATCGACGAGACCGACGACGCTTTCACGCTCGCCTGGCGCAACTGAGGATTTCTGCCATGGACATGCCCACCACCAAGAAGAAGCTCGGCATCAAGGAACGCTACGCGCTGATGACGCGCGGGCTAGATTGGGAAACCAGCTACCAGCCGATGGACAAGGTGTTTCCCTACGCGCAGTTCGAGGGGATCAAGATCCACGATTGGGACAAGTGGGAAGATCCCTTCCGCCTGACCATGGACGCCTACTGGAAGTACCAGGCCGAAAAGGAGCGCAAGCTCTACGCGATCCTCGATGCGTTCAACCAGAACAACGGCCACCTCGGCGTTACCGACGCGCGCTATGTCAACACGCTGAAGCTGTTCCTGAATGGCATTTCGCCGCTGGAATACATGGCGCATCGCGGCTTTGCCCATGTCGGCCGCCAGTTCCCCGGCGTCGGCCCGCGGGTGGCCTGCCAGATGCAGTCGCTGGACGAACTGCGCCACGCGCAGACGCAGATCCACTCGATGTCGAACTACAACAAGTACTACAACGGCCTGCACTCGCCGACCGAGATGATCCAGAAGGTCTGGTACATGTCGGTCCCGCGCTCGTTCTTCGACGATGCCTACACCGCCGGTCCGTTCGAGTTCATGGTCGCGATCGGGTTCAGCTTCGAATACGTGCTGACCAACCTGCTGTTCGTGCCGTTCGTTTCGGGCGCGGCCTATAACGGCGACATGGGCGCGATGACCTTTGGCTTCTCCGCGCAATCGGACGAAGCGCGGCACATGACGCTGGGCCTCGAGTGCATCCGTTTCATGCTGGAACAGGATCCGGACAATATCCCGATCGTCCAGAAGTGGATCGACAAGTGGACCTGGCGCGGCATCCGCGTGCTCACGCTCGTCGCCATGATGATGGACTACATGCTGCCGAAGAAGGTGATGAGCTGGAAGGAAGCCTGGGAGATCTACTTCGAGGAGAACGCCGGCGCGCTGTTCAACGATCTGGCCCGCTACGGCATCAAGATGCCCGAATGCGCCAAGCAGGCGTTCATCGACAAGGACCACATCTCGCACCAGGCCTGGGCGACGTTCTACCAGTACTCGGGCATCTCGAACTTCCACTCATGGCTGCCGAGCGAAGAGGACAAGGACTGGCTCTCGGCCAAGTACCCCGACACGTTCGACAAGTACTATCGCCCCCGGTTCGAGCACTGGGAAGCGGAAGCGAAGGAAGGCCGGCGGTTCTACAACACCACCCTGCCGCAGCTGTGCCAGGTGTGCCAGATCCCGATGATCTTCACCGAACCCGATGATCCGACGCAGATCTGCTATCGCGAGAGCGATTTTGGCGGCGAAAAATATCACTTCTGCTCGGATCACTGCAAACACATCTTCGACGACGAGCCGGAGAAGTATGTGCAGGCGTGGATGCCAGCGCAGCAGATCTATCAGGGCAACTGCTTCCCCGAAGGCGCCGATCCCACCGCACCCGACTTCAACGCGGTCGAGGAAGTTCTGAAATATTACAACATCCACAACGGCCGCGACAACATGGACTACGTCGGCAGCGAGGATGAAAAGAACTTCGCCGAATGGCGGCAAACCAGCACGAAGAACTGAGGGGGCGACCATGGCTGTCAATGCACTCAAGGACTATCCGCTGCGCGTTATGGATGGGGTCGACAAGTACCGCGGGGACTGGCTCATCAACGTGGGCTGGGACCAGCACCTGATGTTCTGCGCGCCGTTCATGTGGCCGCTGCCGCCCGCGATGCGGTTCGGTGATCTGGTCGAAAAGATCATGCCCGCCTCGTTCGGGGCGCACCCGGATTTTGCCAGGATCGACTGGTCGAAGGTCGAATGGCTCAAGTCGGGCAAGCCGTGGACCCCGGATTTCGAGAAGAGCATCGAAGAGAACGGGCTCTATCACAAGGACAGCCTGCGGTTCCGCACGCCGGGCCTCAATGGCATCAAGGGCTCGGGCAGCTGAGGCGATGGGCTACGACCTGACCATCGAACCGCTCGGCCAGACGATCACGCTCGAGGATGGCCAGACCATCCTCGACGCGTCGTTGCGCGCCGGGATCTACCTGCCGCACGCCTGCGGGCATGGTCTTTGCGCCACCTGCAAGGTCCAGATCCTCGACGGCGAGGTCGAGCATGGCGAGGCTTCGACCTTCGCGCTGATGGATTTCGAGCGGGAGGAGGGCAAGACGCTCGCCTGCTGCGCGATCCCGCAGAGCGATGTGACGATCGAGGCCGACATCGATGTCGAGCCCGATGCGCGGAACATCGCGGTGCAGGATTTCGCCGGGACGGTCAGCCGGATCGAGGCGTTGACGCCGACGATCAAGGCGGTCTTCGTCAAGCTGGACGGGGGCCGGGCGATGGAGTTCCAGTCAGGCCAATACGTCAACCTGCATATCCCCGGCCATCCCGAACTGACCCGGCCGTTCTCGATCGCCAATGCGCCGCAGGTGGATGGCGAGATCGAGCTGAACATCCGCATCGTCCCCGGCGGCGCGGCGACCACTTACATCCACGAGAGTCTGAAGGCTGGCGACGAAGTTACCGTCGCGGGGCCCTATGGCCGCTTCTTCTTGCGCACCTCGCGCGCCACGCCCTATCTGTTCCTTGCGGGCGGATCGGGCCTCTCCAGCCCGCGCTCGATGATCCACGATCTGCTCGCCGAGGGCTGCACCCAGCCGATCACGCTCGTCTACGGTGCGCGCAATCGCGGTGAGCTTTATTATCACGATGAATTCGTCGCTCTTGCCGAGGCGCACGACACGTTCACCTACGTGCCTGCTCTGAGCGACGAGCCTGCCGACAGCGCGTGGAGCGGTGCCCGCGCCTTCGTACACGAGGCGGCGCGCGATCACTTCGGCAACGATTTCCGCGGCCATACCGCCTATCTCTGCGGGCCTCCGCTGATGATCGAATCCGCGATCTCCACGCTCATGCAGGGCCGCCTGTTCGAGCGGGACATCTTCATCGAGAAGTTCATCTCGGCCGCTGACGCGAACCAGGTGCGCTCCCCCTTCTTCAAGAAGTTCTAGAGCGCGGGCATGACCAGCCACACCGTCTGCTTTGTCGAGACCGGCGAGACGCTCGCCTGCACCGACGACCGTAGCCTGCTCGCTTCGATGGAGCGGTTGGGGCGCAAGGGCATTCCGGTGGGCTGCCGCAACGGCGGGTGCGGCGTGTGCAAGGTGCGCGTAATCGCGGGCACCTGCGAACGCCGTGTGATGAGCCGGGCGCATGTCAGCCATGATGAGGAGCGTGACGGCTACGCGCTCGCCTGCCGGATCACCCCCAGCAGCGATCTGGCGGTGCAGGTGGTGGGCAAGATGATCCGCGCATTTCCGGAAAGAACCGGCGCAAACGCCGAGAAAACAGGAGAGTGATATGGCAATGACTGGCGTTCTGCGCCCCGGGCATGCGTGCATCCGGGTGCTGGACATGAAGGAAGCGACGCACTTCTATGGCGAAGTGCTGGGGCTGATCGAAACCGGCCGCGATTCCTTCGGGCGCGTCTATTACCGCGCGTGGGACGAGATCGAGCACAACAGCATCATCCTGCGCGAGGCGGACAGCGCCGGCATGGATTTCATGGGCTTCAAGGTCGATTCCGAAGCATCGCTCGACCGGCTTGAG
The DNA here is from genome assembly GCF_007991615.1 of Novosphingobium sediminis. Taxonomy (GTDB): domain Bacteria; phylum Pseudomonadota; class Alphaproteobacteria; order Sphingomonadales; family Sphingomonadaceae; genus Novosphingobium; species Novosphingobium sediminis. The sequence continues at coordinate 66,553 of NZ_BJYR01000018.1, forward strand.
GCCGATGTGCGCGCTTATGGCATTCCGACCGAGCGCATTCCTGCGGGCGATCTGCTCCAGACCGGCGAGCGGGTCCGCTTCCAGATACCCAGCGGCCATCAGATCGAACTCTACGCCGAGAAGGCCAGGCTCTCGACCCCGCAATCCGGCAACAATCCTCCGCCATGGAACCCCGAGGCCGAACGCGGCATCGCGCCGATCCGGTTCGATCACGCGCTGCTCTATGGTCCGGATATCGAGAAGGTGCAGGACCTGTTCGTCAACGTGCTCGGCTTCCACACCAGCGAACAGATCATGCTCGAGGACGGCAAGACCCAGCTGGCGATCTTCATGGCCTGTTCTTCCAAGGCGCACGATATTGCCTTCGTTCGCCACGAGGAGCCGGCGAAGCTTCACCATGTCTCGTTCTATATGGAAAGCTGGGAGAAAGTCCTGCGCGCAGCCGATCTCATGTCGATGCACAAGATCTCGATCGACATGGGGCCGACGCGCCACGGCGTGACGCGCGGCACGACGATTTATGCGTTCGATCCTTCGGGCAACCGCTTCGAGACCTTCGCCGGGGTCCAGTCATCCTATCCCGATCACGAAACGCTGACCTGGACCTGGGACGAGGTTGGCACGGCGGTCTATTACCACGATCGCCAGCTCAATCCGGCATTCCTTGGCGTGGTGACCTGAAGCGATCCGTGGCCCTGCAAGGAGGGGCCATTGCCAAGGTAGAGGGGGGCGAGCAATCGTCCCCCTCATTCATTCGGGAAAGGGAAATGCCATGCCGATCACTGTTGTCCGCGCATCCATCGGCAGCGCGGGTTCGACTGCGCTGCTGCGCGCTGCCGAGGCGGCAGCGGATGCATTCGGGGCGGCCGTCGCCATCGCTGTGGTCGACGAATCCGGCGTGCTCAAGGGCTTCAGCCGCATGGACGGCGCGCCGCTGCTCAGCAATGACATCGCGCGCGACAAGGCGGTGACGGCAGCCTCGTTCGGTGTCGCCACACACCTCTGGTACGACCGGATCAAGGATGAGCCCGCGCTGGTCCACGGCCTGAGCAAGGCAGCGGGCTTCACCCTGCTCGGCGGCGGTGTGCCGATTGTTCAGGACGGGGCGGTGGTCGGCGCGATCGGCGTCAGCGGCGGCAGCGCGGAGGAGGATCTCGCGATTGCCGAAGCCGCGCTGAAGGCGCTGGATGCAGCTTAGGGCCGCGGTCCGACCACTTCGCGCACCGTCTTGAGGAACTCGCCGAGCAGGATCGATTCCTCCGAAGCGCGGTAGATCATGCAAAGGTCGAATTCCGCCCCGCCGGTCTCTTCCAGCGGGATGTAGGATACCCCGGGCAGCCGCAGGTTCTGTGCCGAGGATACGCCCACCGTCAGCCCCACGCCGCTCGATACGAACGAGACGGCGGTGACCACATCGTCGACATTCTGGACCACCTTGGGTTCGAACCCGGCCTGGTGGAACTGGCGGTAGAGGTAATTGCCGAAGCCGCCCGGCGCATTTGTGCGCGGGTAGAGGATCAGTGGTTCGCCGGCGAGGTCCTCCAGCCGCACCGATGTGCGTGAGGCGAGCGGATGGTGGCGCGGGACGACCGCGATCATCGGCTCGTGGACGATGGGCTCCCACAAGAGATCGGGATGATCCTGAAAGAAGCGGTTGAAGCCGACCATGATGCGCCGCTCGTGCAGGGCCTTGACTTGCGTGGCGCGGTCCATGTTGTGCAGGTTCACCTCGACGAGCGGAAAGCGCTCGCGGAAGGCGGCGACGATCCTTGGCACGATGTCGAACACCGCCGAACCGAACACGCCGACGTCGAGTCGCCCGAGCTGCCCTATGCCGATGAGCCGCGCATTCGTGCACGCGGTCTCCAGCAGGTTGAGGATGTTGCGGGCTTCCACGCACAATGCGGCGCCCGCAGCGGTGGGTTCGATCCCTTTTGCGCGGCGCACAAGAAGCGGGGCGCCGACGATCGTCTCAAGCTGCTGAATCTGGCGGGTAAGCGGGGGCTGCGAGATGTTCAGCTCTTCTGCTGCACTGCGGAAACTGCCGTTGCGGACGATCGCTTCGAGATAGCGCAGATGACGAATATCGACCTGGCTGGCAAAGCGGCTCATGGCAATCTCTCGTTACCCAAACGGTATCGCTTGGTGCCAAAAATGGTATTGGAAGGCAATCCTCCGCGTTGATACCCCCCGCTCAATTCGCGAACCTGCAAGACGGCACCCATCAACCGCCGATCTGCGACGCGAACGGAGCGGAGGGGTATATGTCTGACAAGAAGAAGTTTCTCGGCTATCTGATGGCGTCGTGCGCGCTGCTTTCGGCGGCGCCGGCAATTGCACAGGAAGCCGCAGCCGAAGCCGCGACAGAAACGCAGTCCGGTGGCATTCAGGAAATCATCGTTACCGCGCAGAAGCGTGCTGAAAGCGCGCAGACGGTGCCGATCGCGATTTCGGTGTTTTCGGGTGCTTCGCTGCAGGAACGCGCCGTCGCAAACGTCAGCCAGCTGACCGCCGTTGCCCCCAACGTCAACTTCGACAACGGCGTTGCCTTCACCGGTTCGACCGCGGTGCTCGCCGCCTCGATCCGCGGCATCGGTTCCTCGGACTTCGCCTTCAACATCGATCCGGGCGTGGGCGTCTATGTCGATGGCATCTATCTCGCCCGCTCGGTCGGCGCGAACCAGGACCTGCTCGATACTGGCCGCATCGAAGTGCTCAAGGGCCCGCAGGGCACGCTTTTCGGGCGGAACACCATCGGCGGCGCCGTCTCCATCGTGACGCGCGATCCGGCCAAGGAGTTCCGGGTTCAGGGTGATGTCACCGTCGGCCGCTTCAACAGCTTCGAAGGGCGCGGCGCGATCGACATTCCGCTCGCCGAAGGGCTGACCTCGCTCGTCACCTTCGACGTGCGCCACAGCAACGGCTATTCGCGCCGCATTCCCTTCCCCAGCGCGCTGGTTGCCAATTCGGCGCCCTACACCGTGCTGCCTTCGGTGGGCTATGAAGCGCCCTCGATGGAAGGCGGCGCGACCAACAGCTCGCTGCGCGGCAAGGTCAAGTATGATGGCGGCAATTTCCGCGCGACCTTGAGCGGTGACTACCAGTACTCGACCGGCACCGCGGCCTATTCGCTGCTCGGCGTGCTCAATGATCCTGCCGCCACCGGCAATCCGAACTTCGCGTTCCTCTACAACACCTGCCGTGCGGCGCCCGAAGGCGTGCTGGGCGCGATCGGGTTGATGAACTTCTGCAGCACCTTCGGGACGCAGTATCCGTCGAACCGCCGCGGCGAGATCACGAACATCAACATCGTCAACTACACGCCCGGCATCAACACCTCGCCGGACGCGAGCCGCCACGAACTGCTCTATACCAACCAGTTCATCACCGGTAATCCCGACACCACCTACGCCACCGGCAACAACTTCTCGCGCCTGCGCAACTTCGGCTTCACGCTGAATGCGGAGCTCGATATCGCGCCGAACATCCTGCTCAAGTCGATCACCGGCTATCGCAACAGCAAGTGGCTCTCGGGTCTCGATGCTGACGGTTCGCCGCTCAACATCCTCCACCCCAGCTTCGATCAGCGCCAGCATCAGCTCAGCCAGGAATTCCAGCTGGTCGGCAGCGGGCTCAACGATCGCCTGAAGTTCGTCGTCGGCGCCTATTTCTTCAACGAGAAGGGTTCGCTGCTCGATCTCGTCTCGTTCGCACAGGGCGCGGTGCAGATCGATGGGCCGAACTGGTTCAACACCACCAACTTCGCCGGCTTCACCCAGTTCGATTTCAAGGTGAACGATCTGATCAGCCTGACCGTTGGTGGCCGCTACACGCATGAGAACAAGGAGTTCGAAGGCGGGCAGCAGGAAATGAACGGCGTGTTCTACAAGCTGGTCGGCTCGGTCGCCTTCGCCGGCACGCCGCTTGCCGATCCGGCGCTGGGCAACGTCTGCGCCGACACCAAGGGCAATGTGTACCCCAACGCGGTGCTGCCGGGCTTTGGCGGCGCGACCTGCATGCAGGTGCTGGGCTATCCCACTCAGGGCAATTCCAACCCGCTCCGGGTCTATGCGCCGGGGATCAACAAGAAGAAGTTCAACAACTTCGCGCCCAAGTTCGGCATCCAGCTGCACCCGGCGGACGATGTCATGGTCTACGGTTCGTACTCGGCCGGCTACAAGACCGGTGGTTGGACGACGCGCTACACCACACCGCAGACGGTGGTTTCCGGCTTCGATCCGGAGAAGGCCTACACCTTCGAGGCCGGCGTCAAATCGACCCTGCTGAACCGCCGCCTGCAGCTGAACCTCGCGGCCTTCACCACGCGGTACAAGGGCATCCAGCTCAACTATCAGGTGGGCACCTCGCCGACGATCGCCAACGTGGGTGACGCGCGGATCAGCGGTGTCGAGTTCGAAATGATCGCCAAGCCTGCGCAGGCCCTCACGATCAACGCCTCGCTCGGCTACACCGACGCGCACTACACCTACCTCGATCCGGCGGTGCAGGTGACCAGCGCGGCCAACAGCTTCCAGCTGGGTGCGACGGTCGGCGGCGATCTGCCCAAGACCCCGCACTGGAAGATCAACCTTTCGCCGCGGCTCGACCTGCCTTTGGGTTCGGACGGTGCGAAAGTCTCGCTGCTCGCGGACTACACCTACACCTCGAAGCAGCGGAACAACGTTGAAGGCACGATCGTGATGAACCGCGGCGCGACCAGTGTCGTCAACGCGAGCCTGATCTACACCGCGCCGCAGGACCGCTACACGCTGACCGTTGGCGGCACGAATATCACCAACGCGCGTTACATCGTGGCCGGTTCGTCGATCCCGGCTTCGGGCGTGATCGCTGGTTCGTTCAGCCGTCCGGCCGAATGGTACGTCCGCGCCGGCTTCAAGTTCTGAAACCCCCCGGGCGTCCGGGAACTCCCCGGGCGCCCACCAATTTTGAAAGGGACGAACGATGGCTCTCGAAGGGGTGATGCGTCCGGGGCATGCGCAGATCCGCGTGCTCGAACTGGATGCCGCAGTCCATTTCTACCGCGATGTTCTCGGCCTTGTTGAAACCGGCCGGGATGCATCGGGCCGGGTCTATTTCAAGTGCTGGGACGAGCGCGATCACCACAGCATCGTGCTGCGCGAGGCTGAGAGCGCCGGGATCGATTTCCTCGGCTTCAAGGTCCGCGACGATGCGACGCTCGACCGGTTCGAGGCGAAGCTCGCTGAAGCAGGCATTGCCACGACGAGCCTTCCGGCTGGCGATCTGCTCGAAACCGGCCGCCGGGTGCGCTTCACGCTGCCCTCCGGCCACGAGATCGAGCTTTATGCCACCAAGACCTCGGTCGGCAACGGCATGCCCATGGTCAATCCTGCGCCGTGGAACGAGCAGAGCGAGACCGGCATCGCCCCTGTGCGCTTCGATCACGCGCTGCTCTATGGGCCCAATATCGCCGACGTGAAGCGCATCTTCGTCGACATCCTCGGCTTCTACCTCGTCGAGCGGGTGCTTGGCCCCGATGGCGAGACAGAGACCGCGCTGTGGCTTTCGTGCGGCCAGAAGGTCCACGACATCGCCTTCGTGGAACACCCGGAGCCGGGCAAGCTGCACCACTGCTCGTTCCTGATGGACAGCTGGGAGAAGGTGCTGCGCGCTGGCGACATCATGTCGAAGAACGAGATCTCGGTCGATATCGGGCCAACGCGCCACGGCATCACGCGCGGCTGCACGATCTATGCCTGGGATCCTTCGGGCAACCGTTTCGAGACGTTCCAGGGCGGGTACTACCCTTATCCGGACTACGAGACGATCACCTGGACCTGGGACGCGTTCCCGCAGGGCCTCGATTACCCGCAGCGCAAGCTGCACGAGAGCTTCCTCTCGATCGTGACCTGACTGCCTGCTGCAACCCGACCGCTTTCCCCCGCAGAGTACCGCGCCCATGGCCCTCGATCCTTCCACCATCAACCGTTTCGGAGACGAGCTCTACGCGGCGCTCGTCGACGGCCGGACGATCCCGAACCTGCGGGACCGTGCGCCCGGAATGTCCATCGTTGATGCCTATCAGGTGCAAGCGCGCATGCTTGTCCATCGGCTGGCGGCGGGCGAGACGGTCGTCGGCAAGAAGATCGGCGTCACTTCGCGCGCGGTGCAGCAAGCCATCGGCGTGTTCGAGCCCGATTTCGGCATCCTCACTTCGGCGATGGAATATGCCGATGGCGCGGAAGTGCCGTGGGAAACGCTGATCCAGCCCAAGGCCGAGGCGGAGATTGCCTTCGTGCTGAAGCGCGATCTCGTCGGCCCGGGCGTGACCGCCGCCGATGTGCTCGCCGCGACCGACCATGTGCGCGCCTGCTTCGAGATCGTCGACAGCCGGATCGATGGCTGGGACATCCGCATTCAGGATACCGTGGCGGACAACGCTTCCTGCGGCGTCTACGTACTCGGTGCCGACAAGGTCGATCCGCGCGACGTTGATCTCGCGCTGGCTGGCATGGTCGCCATGCGCAATGGCGAAGTCGTGGTGACCGGCGCGGGCGCTGCGGTGCAGGGCTCGCCGCTCAATGCCGTTGCCTGGCTTGCCAACACGCTGGGCCGCCTCGGCACGCTGCTGCTCGCGGGCGAGACCATCCTGTCCGGCGCGCTCGGACCGATGTTCGCCATCGAACCCGGCGACCGGCTGACCATGAAGGTCGGCGGGATCGGTGCCTGTTCCATCGCCTTCTCGCGGGAGAGCGTCCATGCTTGAGCCCGGTGCCGCTGCCCTGATCGCAGCCGACGTCGATCACGCGCAGACCCATGCGCACACCATGCCCAAGATATCCGATGCACATCCCGGGATGACCATCGACGACGGGTATGATGTGCAGGACGCGCTGCTCGGCCGCTGGGAAGCGCGTGGCCGCCAGCTCATCGGCTACAAGGCCGGCCTCACCTCGCGCGCGAAGATGGCGCAGATGGGCGTCGATGTGCCTAGCTTCGGCATGTTGATGCGCGATACCTGCGAGGCCGAGGGCGGCACGCTTTCGACCGAAGGGCTGATCCATCCGCGTGTCGAGGCCGAGATCGCGTTCGTGACTTCCGCCGATCTGGCCGGGCCGAACGTCTCGCCCGAGGAGATTCTGGCGGCGACCGACTATGTCATCCCCGCCATCGAGATCATCGACAGCCGGTTCGAGAAGTTCAAGTTCGACCTCGCCAGCGTGGTGGCCGACAATGGCTCCTCTGCGCGGTTTGTGATCGGCGGGCGCGCGCGGAGGGCGGTCGGGCTCGATCTCGATGCGGTCGGCGTCGTGCTCGAGATCAATGGCGAACCGATGGCTTTCGCGTCGAGTGGCGCGGTGCTCGGCCATCCGGTCAATGTCACGCAATTGCTCGTCGCCTGGCTCCACAGCCGCGGACGCATCCTGCCTGCAGGCAGCGTCGTCCTCACCGGCGCCGTTACCGAAGCCTTCCCCATCAAGCCGGGCGACGCCGTCTGTGCGCGCTTTCAGGACATGGGGTCCATCAACGTCAGGATCGCGTAATGCCGATTATCTCCGTCGTGATCGCCGAAGGGCGCACCACAGCCATGAAGCGCCGGTTCATTCGGGCCATCACGGAAGCCACGGTCGAGGCGCTGGGCGTCAAGCCGGATCAGGTCCGCGTGATGCTCAACGAACTGCCGCTGGGCCACTATGCTGTGGCCGGAGAAACCTTCGCCGAACGGGCGGAAAATGCCGCGACAATCAAGGAGGCTTCGTGATGAGCAAGATCAAGTGCGCCATTATCGGGCCGGGCAATATCGGCACCGACCTGCTCTACAAGCTGCTCCGCTCCGAAGTGCTTGAACCGGTGTGGATGGTCGGCGTCGATCCGACATCGGCGGGCCTTGCTCGTGCGCGCGAGCTTGGCCTGAAGACCACCGAGGAAGGCGTGGACGGCCTGCTGCCGCACGTGCTGGAAGACGGCATCCGCATCGCCTTTGATGCGACCTCGGCGTATGTCCACGCGGAAAACAGCCGCAAGCTCAATGAACTGGGCGTGGTGATGATCGACCTCACCCCCGCCGCGATCGGCCCGCTCTGTGTGCCGCCGGTGAACCTTGCGGCGCTCGCCGAGCAGTCGGTCGCCAACGTCAACATGGTAACCTGTGCCGGGCAGGCGACGATCCCGATGGTCGCCGCCGTCAGCCGCGTGCAGTCAGTCGATTACGCCGAGATCATCGCCACGGTCGCCTCGAAGTCCATCGGACCGGGCACGCGCAAGAACATCGACGAGTTCACCCGCACCACCTCGGGCGCGGTTGTGAAGGTTGGCGGCGCAAAGCAGGGCAAGGCGATCGTGGTCATCAACCCGGCCGAACCGCCGCTGATGATGCGCGACACCGTCTACTGCGAAACGGCGGACGAGCCGGATCAGGCAGCGATCACCCAGTCGGTCCACGCCATGATCGCCGAAGTGCAGAAGTACGTGCCCGGCTACCGGCTCAAGAACGGGCCCACCTTCGATGGCCGCAAGGTGGCCATCTTCCTTGAGGTCGAAGGGCTGGGTGACTTCCTGCCCAAGTATGCGGGCAACCTCGACATCATGACCGCCGCAGGAGCGCGCACCGCCGAACTGTTTGCGCGGCACATGCTTGATGGCACCTTCAGCCTTGCCGCCCCTGCCAGCATGGAGACTGTGTGATGACGCTTGAAGAACAGGTGCGCGGCAAGAAGGTCAAGCTGCACGACATGTGCTTGCGCGATGGCATGCACTCGATGCGGCACCAGATTTCGGTCGAGCAGATGATCGACATCTCGACCGGGCTCGATGCTGCCGGGGTGCCGTTCATGCAAGTGACGCACGGTGACGGCCTCGGCGGTTCCTCGCTCAACTACGGGCGCGGCAAGCACACCGATCAGGAATACATCTCCGCCGTCGCCTCGCGCGTAAAGAACGCGGTCGTCTCGGTGCTCCACGTTCCCGGCATCGGCACGCTCGATGAACTGCGCATGGCGGCAGACAACGGCGCGGGCTGCGTCCACGTCGCCTCGCACTGCACCGAGGCGGACGTTACCGAGCAGCACATCGGCCTTGGCCGCAAGCTCGGCATGGACACCGTCGGCTTCCTGATGATGGCGCACATGACCACACCCGAAGCGCTGGTCGAGCAGGCGCTGCTGATGGAAGGCTACGGCGCGACTACGGTCTACTGCGTCGACAGCGCGGGCTACATGCTGCCCGACGATGTCACCGCCCGCGTCGGCGCGCTGCGCAGCGTGCTGCAGGCCGAAACGGAGATCGGCTTCCACGGCCACCACAACCTCGGCATGGGCATCGCCAATTCGCTTGCCGCCATCGCTTCGGGCGCGACCCGTGTCGATGGTTCGGCTGCGGGCTTCGGCGCGGGCGCGGGCAACACCCCGCTCGAGGTCTTCGCCGCGGTGTGCGACCGGCTCGGCATCGAAACCGGGATCGACACGTTCAAGCTGATGGACGTTGCCGAAGAGCGCGTGCTGCCGATGATGGCCAAGCCTCCGCGCGCGGACCGCGATGCGCTGACGCTGGGCTATGCCGGTGTCTATTCGACCTTCCTCTACTTCGCCAAGGATGCCGAGCGGAAGTACGGCCTGCCAGCGCGCGAGCTGCTGGTCGAACTGGGCCGCCTCAAGATGATCGGCGGACAGGAAGACATGATCGAGGACACCGCGCTGACCATGGCGCGGGCGCGCGGCCTGCTTCCGGCCTGATCCGGCGATGGGGCCTCGTCAGGAGCACGCCGTTGTCGTGGGCGCGGGCGGCACTTTCGGAAGCGCGATTGCCGCAAGGCTGGCGGCGCAAGGGCTGTCGGTGATCGGCATCGGCCGTAGCGAGGCCCCGCTTGCCGCGCTGGCCGAAACCATCGGCGAAGGGTTCACCCCGCTGCTGGCCGACATGGGCGACGACAGCGCGATCCCGGCGATTGCCAGCACGCTTTCCTTGCCCGTTGCGATGGTTGTCCATGCGCCGGGCCTGCCGGTTGCGGGCGGCGTGCGCGATGCGCGGCCCGACCTGCTCGCTGCGGCCTGCAACATCAAGGTTGGCGGTATGCTGCGGCTGGTGCGCGGGGCCGAGGCGCGGCTGCGCTCCGGCTCGCGGCTCGTCGCCATCGGCGGACACTATGGGTTCGAACCGACCGCCTATGCCGCGACCGCCGGTGTCGCCAACGCCGCCGTTGCCAACCTCATCCGCCAGCTCAGTTGGGCGTACGGCGAACAGGGCGTGACCGCGCATCTCATTGCGCCCGGCCCGGCTGACAGCGAGCGCCTGCGCAATGTTGCCGCAGCGCGCGCCAGCCGCAACGGCAGTGATCTTGAAGACGAGCTTGACGCGATGCGCGCGGAATCCGCCATCGGCGCCTTCGTCAGCGCCGAGCAGGTGGCCTGGGCGGTTTCCACCCTGCTGGCGCCCGAAGCTGATGCACTGGCCGGATCGACGCTGTTTCTCGACGCTGGCCGTCGGCGCGGGTTGCCCTGAGGAGCGCTTTTTCATGCCCATCATCCAGTTCCATCTTGTCAGCTCGGCCTATCCTGAAACGGCCATCGACACGCTGCTGATCGAAGCCAGCCATGCCTTCGCCGCCGCGCTTTATCCCGAACTCACGCCGGTCCCGGTCGAGCGGGTGCGCGCGTTGGTTTGCGATATCGCACCGCGCCGCTGCGCGGTTGGCGGAAGGCTGGTTAGCGATGGCGCCGTGCCTGCGCCCTTCTTCACCTGCCTCACGCTCGTTGGCCGTCCCCGTGCGCAGCTTGATGCCATGATGGAAGGCCTCACCGATCTCGTCGCACGGCATCTCGCCTGCGAACGCAAGCTGGTGCGCGGGCTGATTATCCCGGTGGAAGCAGACGATTGGTATATCGCCGGCGTGGCCGCCAGCGCAGCACGTGCGGCGGAACTGGCGCAGCGCAAGGCTGGGCGTTCAGACTGATCGCCCGCGCGCCGGCGCATCAGCAAAAACCGGCTTCCGGCAATATCCGTCAAACGGCGCGGGAGACTTGGATGGCAAGCTGGAGCGGGTGAAGGGAATCGAACCCTCGTATTCAGCTTGGGAAGCTGCTGCTCTACCATTGAGCTACACCCGCTCGGGCAGCTTTTGCGCACTGCCAGCGGCGAACGCCGGAGCCGCCGTATGGCGGGATCGTCGGCGCGCATCAAGCCCCTTTGATGGGGTGGGCGCGGCGATTGTGCCAAAGGTTGCGCCAGCTTTGCCGATCACGGCGCGATCGGCACGTACGCGGGTGGGATTGCGGCGTTGCATGTCGCGTGGCGGCGTGGAATGTCTGGCGCCAGAGGATGCCGACAGGACACGGTGATGATCGAACTGCTGAGCGCGCCGACGCCCAACGGGTGGAAGATTTCCATCATGCTGGAGGAATGCGCGCTTCCCTATGAGGTGAAGTGGATCAACCTCGGCAAGGGCGAGCAGTTTGCGCCCGAGTTTCTCGCGGTGAGCCCCAACAACCGGATACCCGCGATCATCGATCATGCCCCGGCGGATGGCGGCGAGCCGGTGCCGGTGTTCGAGACGGGGGCGATCCTCTTCTATCTGGCGGAGAAGACGGGGCAATTTCTTCCTGCCGACCTGCGCGGGCGCAAGGCGGTGATGGAGTGGCTTTTCTGGCAGATCGGCGGGTTGGGGCCGATGCTGGGGCAGCATGGGCATTTTCGGCTCTATGCACCCGAACGGATTGCTTATGCGACCGACCGTTACCGGGCGGAGGCGTTGCGGCTGTATGGCGTGCTCGACCGCCAACTGGCGCGGCACGAACATGTTGCCGGGGCCGACTATTCGATTGCCGACATGGCCTGCTTTCCATGGATCCAGACGTGGAAGGCGCAAGGCATTCCGCTGGAGGAATTCGCGGCGCTGAAGGCATGGTATGACAGGTTGAAGGAACGTCCGGGCCTCCGGCGCGGAATGGCCGTGGGGCGCGAGCTGATCAACAAGCGGCCGCAGGACGATGCCGAAGCGCGGCGGGTGCTTTTCGGGATCAAGGATGAGGACAAGGTATGAGCGTGCGCGTCGAGTTTTTCTATGATCTCTCCTCGCCGTGGACGCGGCTGGCGTTTCACAACTTCCGCGCCGACATTGAAGGGCGCGATGTCACGGTAACGTGGCGGCCCTTCCTCGTTGGCGGGGTGTTCAATGCGGTGAACCAGAGCGTTTATGAAAGCCGCGCGAATCCGGATAATCCGAAGTTCCGCCTGAGCTTCGTCTGGCTCAAGGAATGGGCGCGGCTTGCAGGGTTGCGGATGAACTTTCCCTCGGAATTCCATCCGGTGAAGTCGGTCCACGCGATGCGCTTCTGCTGCGCGCTGGAGGAGCGACCTGAGGATCTGGTGCGTTTCAGTGAGGCGGCGTTCGAGGCCTATTTCGGCGACGCGCGCAATATCGACGATCCTGCCGTGCTGGAGGACATCGCCAATGCCTGCGGGCTTGATGGCGCGGCACTGCGGGCGGCTTCCGGGAGCGACGAGGTGAAGGCGCGGCTGCGCGCCAATACAGACGAGGCGATTGCGCGCGGGGCCTATGGTTCGCCGACGATCTACGTCGATGGCGCTTTCATGTACTTCGGCAACGACCAATTGCCGCTGGTGCTGCAGCGCATCGATATGGTCGCTGCTGGCTGAAAGCCCAGTTGCGCTGGATCAATGATCCAGTGTCCAAAACAATGGAGCCTTGACCTGTCAATCGGGAGTGACAGGTCATGCGCATTCTTCTCGTTCATCCGAATTACCATTCCGGCGGCGCGGAGATTGCGGGGAACTGGCCTCCTGCCTGGGCGGCCTATCTGGCAGGGGCCCTGAGGGGGGCGGGCTACGACGACGTCCACTTCATCGATGCGATGACGGACCATGTGGATGACGAGGCGCTGGAAGCGCGCATCCGCGAACTGAAACCCGATGTCGTCGGCACCACTGCGATCACACCCTCGATCTACAAGGCAGAGGAAACGCTGAAGATCGCCAAGAAGGTCTCGCCCGCGATCATCACGATGCTGGGCGGGGTCCACGCGACCTTCATGTTCAAGCAGGTGCTGACCGAAGCGCCGTGGATCGATGTGATCGTGCGCGGGGAGGGGGAGGAAATCCTGCTCGATCTGGTGCGTTCGATCGATGACGGGCGCTGGCCGGTGGCGCGCCACGAAATCCAGGGCCTCGCCTTCCTCGATGGGTCGGACATCATCGCCACCAAGGCCGCGCCGACGGTGAAGGACCTTGAAAAGATCAAGCCCGACTGGGGCATTCTGGAGTGGGGCAAGTACATCTATATCCCGCTGGGCAAGCGGGTCGCCATTCCCAACATGGCGCGCGGGTGCCCGTTCACCTGCTCGTTCTGCTCGCAGTGGAAGTTCTGGCGTGATTATCGCATCCGCGATCCCAAGGCGGTGGTCGACGAGATCGAGGGTCTCGTGAACGACCACGATGTCGGCTTCTTCATCCTTGCCGACGAGGAACCCACGATCAACCGCAAGAAGTTCATCGCCTTCTGCGAGGAACTGATCGCGCGCGGCCTGCCGGACAAGATCCAGTGGGGCATCAACACCCGCGTGACGGATATCCTGCGCGATGAGGAATACCTCGCGCTCTACCGCAAGGCGGGGCTCGTCCACGTTTCGCTCGGCACCGAGGCGGCGGCGCAGCTGAAGCTCGATCTGTTCAACAAGGAAACCACGGTCGAGCAGAACAAGAAGGCGATCCGCCTGCTGCGAGAGGCGGATATCCTCGTCGAGGCGCAGTTCATCGTGGGCCTTGAGAACGAGACGGCGGAGACGCTCGAAGAGACCTACCGCATGGCGATGGACTGGAAGCCGGACCTTGCGAACTGGTCGATGTACACGCCCTGGCCCTTCTCCAACCTGTTCGAGGAACTGGGCGACAAGGTCGAGATCCACGATTTCGACAAGTACAATTTCGTCACCCCGATCATCAAGCCTGCGGCGATGGACCGGGCCGAACTGCTCGACCGGGTGATGAACAACTACCGCCGTTTCTACATGCGGAAGGCGCTGTTTTCCTATCCGTGGCAGGGTACGGGATACCGGCGCAAATACCTGCTTGGCTGCCTCAAGGCGTTCCTCAAGGCGGGTTTCCAGCGCACGTTCTATGATCTGGGCCGGGTCAACTACTGGGGCCCGCAATCGAAGAAGGGCGTCGACTTCAAGTTCGACCGCACCCGCACCAACCACCGTGCGGAGACGGGCGACTGGAAGGCGGCGGCGGAGACCAGCCGCAAGGCGGCAAAACGCGAGGCCGTCGTCCACGAGGCGGCCGGCGTTATCAAGGCCTGCGGCGGCGGTACCGAGCAGCTGACGGACGACGAATTTGATGAATTCAACGGCGTGCCAGCGCGCGGCGATGCGCCGGGGCGGAGTGGAGCGCACATATGAGCGCGGCGCTGGGGAAAGTCGGCCCCAACGCCATCATCCAGCTGGCCGATGTGCTGGCTGACCGGATCGGGTTGGAGGAGCGCGCGGCGACACTGCATGCGGCGGGGCTGGCGAAGTATCTCGCCGCCGATCCCGAACGGATGACCGACGAGCGGGAGGCGGCTGCGCTGCACAAGGTGGTGCAGGCCCGCCGGCCCGATGAATGGGACGAGCTTTCGTGGGAGGCGGGTGAGCGGACTGCCAAGTACCTGCTGGCGAACCGCATTCCGAAGGGAGCGCAATGGCTGCTCCGGCGATTGCCGCCCACTTTGTCGGCACGGATGCTGCTGCGCTCGATCCGGGTGCATGCCTGGACCTTTGCCGGATCGGGCGATTTTTCGGCCACGATTGAGCGGGGAGCGGCGATCATCGCCATCGGCCACAATCCCATCGCCATGCCGAACTGTCCGTGGCACCGCGGCGTGTTCACGCGCCTGTTCCGCGAACTGGTCAGCCCGCACGTGCTGGTGCGCCACGAGCATTGCTGCGCGCGCGGCGATGAGGTCTGCACTTTCAGGATCGGGTGGCCCTAATCCACAGTTGACCCACATTCCATAATTGCTACCAAGCAGTATAAACAAAGCAATCATGGGAGAACGGCAGTGGTGACAGCCTCACAGGTCATGCTCACGGCAACCGAACGCGTCACGTTGGGCGTTCCGGCAGCCGAAGCGGTTGCGCAGGAAGCGGCGGCGCGCGGTGCCAAGCGCGTGTTCATCCTCGCCAGCAGCTACCTCAACCGCAAGACCGACGAGATCCGCCGGATCGAAGCCGCGCTGGGCGATCGCCACGCCGCGACGCATGATGGCATCCAGCCGCACGCGCCGCGCAGCGATGTGCTCGCCGCCGCCAATGCCGCACGCGCGGCGGGCGCCGATCTGGTCGTCACGGTGGGCGGCGGTTCGGTGACCGATGCGGGCAAGATCCTGCTCGTCTGCCTCAAGCACAACATCACCACCATCGAAGGCTTCGACGATTACCGCGTGCGGGTCGATGAAACCGGCGCGATGGTGATCCCCGATTTCGAAGGGCCGGACGTGCGCGCGATCTGCGTGCCGACGACGCTTTCGGGCGGCGAGTTCAATCCGCTTTCGGGCGCGACTGACGAGGCGATCAAGCTCAAGCAGGCCTATACCCAGCGCGAGATGGTGCCGGTCTGCGTCGTGCTTGATCCCGCGATCACGGTGCACACGCCCGAGTGGCTGTGGCTCTCGACCGGGGTGCGCTCGGTCGATCACGCGACGGAGACGCTGGCCTCGTTCCTCTCCAACGACTTCTGCGATGGCATTGCCGACAGCGCGCTGCGCCTGCTGGCCGAAGGCCTGCCGGCAGTGAAGGCGGACCCGGCTGATCTCGATGCGCGCCTCAAGTGCCAGATCGGCGCGTGGCAATCGATGATCCCGATCATCGGCGGCGTGCCGATGGGCGCCAGCCACGCCATCGGCCATGTGCTTGGCGGCACGTGCGATGTACCGCACGGCTATACCTCCTGCGTCATGTCGCCCTATGTCCAGGCGTTCAATCTCTCGGTCAATGCCGACCGCCAGAAGCGCATCAGCGCCTGCCTTGGCGATGCATCGCGCCCGGCTTCGGAGCTGCTCGACAAGCTGATCCGCGGGCTCGGCATGCCGCGCTCCTTGCGCGAGGTGGGGGTGAGCGAGAACCAGCTCCAGCTCGTTTCCGAGTATACGCTGGAAGACATCTGGGGCCGCACCAATCCGCGCACGATCACCACGGCGGCAGACGTGATGGAAATCTTGCGGACCGCGATGGGCTGATGCACAAATTGGCAGACAGCACGGATGCGGCGGACATGATGGACAAGCCGAAGAAGAAGCGCGCCGCAGCCCAGCTCAAGGATGAGATCACCGCCTACAAGAGGCGGCGCATTCTTGAGGAAGCAAGCCACTTCTTCTTCGCCAATGGCTATGAAGCGACGACGCTCGATTCCGTGGCGGAGCAGCTCAACGTTACCAAGCCCTTCATCTACTCGTACTACAAGAATAAGGGCGAGCTGCTCTACGAGATCTGCCAGACCGGCATCCAGCTTTCGCTGACGGCGCTGGAAGAAGCGCTGAGCGTGGAGGGCACGGCGAGCGAACAATTGAAGATCGTGGTGGAGCGAGTGGCGCGGATCATCATCGAGAACCAGCGCTACGTGACCGTCTACCTGCGCGAAGAGAAATGCCTGCTGCCCGAGGACGCGCGGCGCATCCGGGAGTTGCGGCACACCTTCGATACCAAGCTTGCTGCATTGCTCGAACGCGGCAAGCGCAGCGGCGAATTCGACGTGCAGCATCCCTCGCGCACTGCGATCTGGGTCTCGGGCCTCCTGAGCTGGATCGCGCTCTGGTATCACGAAGGCGGGCGCTGGTCGGCGACCGAAGTGGTGATGGACGCGATCACCATGGTGCAGAAGATGGTCCAGCCGGCAGGAGGCGCGCGTGCTTGAGTCGAAGGGGCACAGCGATCCGCGCGTGCTTGGCCGCCGCGCCTGCGTGCTGCGTTATCTGCTTGATGATTATGCGCTTTCCCAGTCGCAGGCGATCTATGCGGTGTTCGAGGACGGCGGGCAGTGGACTTATGCCGAGCTTCGCGATCTGGTCGTGCGGAAGGCGGCTGGGCTGCAGAAGCTGGGCGTGAAGCGCGGCGATCATGTCGCGGTATGGCTGCCCAACGGGCGTGAGGCGCTGATCGTGTTCTATGCGATCAACTACCTCGGCGGCGTGTTCGTGCCATTCAACACCGCCTACCGCGGCTCTATCCTCGAGCATGTTCTGGCCAATTCGGATGCCACGGTGCTGGTTGCCCACGGCGGGCTGCTCGACCGGCTGGATGGCGCGGATACGGCGGCTGTCAGCACTATCGTGCAACTGGGCGAGGGCACCGCGCCGGCGCGGTTCGCCGTCCATGCGTTCGATGATGTCAACGGCGAGGAAGCGGATCTGGTCCCGCTCGACCGGCCCATCGAGCCGTGGGACACGCAGTCCATCATCTATACCTCGGGCACGACCGGGCCTTCCAAGGGCGTGCTCTCGTCGTACCTCCACCTCTATACGAATGCCGGGCCGGAAAGCTGGCACTTCGTCACGGGTGCGGACCGCTTCCTCGTCAACATGCCGGTGTTCCACATCGGCGGGCTTGGCATTCCGTTCGTGATGCTGGCGCGCGGCGGTTCGATCGCGCTGATGGAGAACTTCTCCACCGACACCTTCTGGCATTTCGTCAAGCGCACCGGCTGCACCGTGGTGTTCCTGCTGGGCGTGATGGCAACCTTCCTCATCAAGCGCCCGCCGGGGCCGGAAGACCGCGACCACCGCGTGACCAAGGCCTTCATGGTGCCGCTCACCGAAGCCGCGGGAGAGTTCCACGAACGCTTCGGGATCGACGTCTACACTATCTTCAACATGACCGAGATTTCCTCGCCCATTGTCTCGGACGCCAATCCGGTAAAGCTGGGCACCTGCGGCAAGGTGCGCCCCGGGGTCGACGTGCGTCTGGTGGACGCCAACGACTGCGAAGTCCCCATCGGTACGGTAGGCGAGATGATCGTGCGCACCGACCGGCCCTGGGCGATGAACAGCGGCTATCACAAGAACCCGGAAGCGACCGCCAAGGCGTGGCGCAATGGCTGGTTCCACACCGGCGATGCATTCCGCTGCGACAACGAGGGGTATTTCTACTTCGTCGACCGGGTGAAGGACGCGATCCGCCGGAGGGGTGAGAACATCTCCTCGTTCGAAGTGGAAAGCGACGTCACTGCGCATCCCGATGTGCGCGAGGCGGCCGTGATCGGCGTGCCGAGCGAGTATTCGGAAGACGAGGTCATGGCCGTGATTGCCCCGGTGCCGGGCGCGAGCATCGACCCGGTCGCGCTCTCGGAATTCCTCGCCGCGCGCATGCCCTACTTCATGGTGCCGCGCTATATCCGCATCCTGCCCGAACTGCCCAAGACGCCGACCGCCAAGGTGATGAAGGCCGAACTGCGCAATGAGGGCATCACGCCCGATACGTGGGACCGCGAGAAGGCAGGGATGCGGCTGAAGAAAGAACGGCTGTAGGGCCAAATCGGCGCAGTGCAGGCTTCGTCGCCCCGTGCTTGACACGGGGTTGGGCTATTCTTCAGGCGCGGCGTGAACGAGAAAAACCAAGGCCCGGATCAAGTCCGGGCCGACGATATCATCTCATGTCATCGGGCTTTAGGGGGGTGGCACCCCAATCCCCACTCCGCTCACCCTGAACTCATCCTGAGCTCATCCTGAGCTTGTCGAAGGACGAAGCATCTGGCGCTAGCGTTGCGCCAGATGCTTCGATGAGCTCAGCATGAGCGGGGTTGGGGGTATATTTCAGCCGATTAGAAATTCACCCCCAGCGTCACGCCGTAGGTGCGCGGCGGGGCGACCGAGCCGACGCGGACGCTGCTGAACAGCGGGGCGGTGATGATGTTGTTGGTGATGACCAGCTTGTTGGCGAGGTTGCGGCCCCAGACATCGACGTAATACTTGTCGTTCGACGAAGTGAACCGCAGCCCGGCGTTGATGAGGGCATAGGGTGCCTGCGTCGCATCCGCATTGTTGAATTCGGTGAAGTAGACGCGGTCCTGCCAGTTCACTTCGGCGCGGGCGTTGAGCTTGCCGACGGTGCCGAGCGGGATGTCGTAATCGGCGCCCGCGCGGAACGAGAATTCCGGCGCGTTCTGCAGGCGGTTGCCGGCGACGCTGATCTGCTTGAACGCCTGGCGGTAATCACCGGTGACGAACTTGCGATACTTGGCGTTGAGGTAGGTGCCGAACAGTTCGAGCGTCAGGCCGGGCAGCGGCTTCGCCTTGAGCTCGGCCTCGATGCCGTAGTTGCGCGCCGAGGCGGCGTTGACCGTGGTGACGACGCTGGTCGCATCGACGAAGCCGACCTGCAGGTCGGTGTAGTCCATGTAGAACGCGGCGATGTTGGCCTGCAGCTTGCGGTCCGCCGTCGCGGTCTTGAGGCCCAGTTCGTAGCTCCAGACGTACTCGGGGTTGATCACGTCGTTGCGCGAACCGACGTTGATGACGCCTGACTTGAAGCCGCGCGTGACCGATGCGTAGAGCAGCGTGCTGTCGTTGGCCTGATAGTTCAGCGTCACGGTCGGGGTGAAGGCGTTCCAGCTCTTCGCCTTGTCGGTGTTCACGCTGCCGAGGAAGTCGAACGTGCCGACGCCCTTGCGCTTTTCATGGCTGAAGCGGCCGCCGGCGGTGATCTTGAACTTGTCGGTCAGCGCGTAGGTGCCCTGCGCATAGAAGCCCAGCGCATCGATGGTGACGGTGCCGTTCTGCAGGTAGTTGAAGCTGTCGAACGCGTTGTCGGGAACGAACGGCGGCACCTGCCCGGCGATCTTGAGCAGCACGGCAAGGTTGGTCAGCGGCACGCGCACTTCGCCGTAGAGCTTTTCGTGGAAGTAGTTCGCGCCGAACAGGATATCGAGCTTGTCGGTCTTGTAGTTGCCGACGAACTCCTGACTGAAACTCTTGCTGTCCTCGATGTAGTTGTTCTGGCCGAACATGTTGGCGTCGGACGCGTCGAGGTCGTCGCGGTTGAAGCGCTTGAACTTGTGGTACGAGGTGATCGACTTCACGTCGAGGTCACCTTTGTTCCAGTCGATCGTGCCGGTGAAGCTGTAGCCGTGGCGCTGGTTGAGGGGTTCCTGATCCGACCAGATGTTGCGGATGTTGGCCGGCTTGCCCGCAGCGGCAGCCACCGTGAACAGCGACTTGCCGCCGAGGATCGAGCCGAGCAGGTTCTCCGGCGCCACCGTCGGGCCGAAGTAGTGGAAGGCGTAGTTGCTGTCGTCTTCGTTGAAATATTCGCCGGAGAGGGTGACTTCGAGGTCTTCCGAAGGCTTGGCGACGATCGTGCCGCGCACGGCATAGGCATTGCGGTCGTCGATCTGCGCGCCGGTGAATTCGTTGATGCCGTAACCGTCGCGCTTGTCGAACTTGGCGCTGACGCGGGCCATCAGCTTGTCGCCCGCAATTGGCCCGCCGACCGCGCCTTCGAGCGCGATGGCGTTGTAGTTGCCGTAGCTGGCGCGCAGGTAGCCGTCGACGTGGTCGGTCGGCTTCTTGGTGATGAGGTTGATCGCGCCCGCCGTCGCGCCGCGGCCATAGAGCGTGCCCTGCGGCCCGCGCAGCACTTCGACGCGATCAAGGTCATAGAAGCCCGAAAGCTGGGCGGCGGGGCGGGCGATTTGTGCGCCGTCCTGCAGGAAGGCAACGCCGCCGTCTGCGCCGAGGTCGATCGAGGTGAGGCCGATGCCGCGGATGAAGATGCGGTTCACGCCAAACTGGTCGCCCACCGAAAGGTTGGGGATCGCGGTGGCGAGCGAGGCGACGTCCTTCACGCCGCCGACGCCGAGATCGGCAGCCGAGACGGCGGAGACCGAGGCGGCGACCTTCGAGAGCGATTCCGAACTGCGCGTGGCCGTCACCACGATGTCGGCGAGGCCTTCGGTCGGCTGATCGGCAGACTGGGCGGCTTCCTGCGCCACGGCAGGCGTGGCGACCAGCGCGGTTCCAGCCAGAAGCACAGCCAGCGCCGTGCGGCGAGCTGCGGAATCGAAACGAATCGATAGGTGGCGGCGAACCATGATTTTTCCCCTCATCCCTCGCAGCTTTGAAACTGCGTGCATTTTTTATCTACTGGCGCGTAGATACAGGTTCCGTTAGGTAGATGGCAAGTGATATTGAGGGAGAGTGGCTTGACCACGCTGAAAATGGAGCACCCGGCTGCATCCGGGGCCGATTCCGTGGACCTGTCGGCACTGGCCGCTGATCCTGCCGCGCTGCGCGCCGCACTGGCTGAAGCGGATCCCGCTACGCTGATGCTCGTGCTCGTGCAGCTGACCGGCGACCATGGCCTGCTCGAACGCGCCCGCCCGCACATAACCGGGCCGATGAACTATCACGAGACGATGCCCGATGACCTGCGCGCGGAAATCCGTACGCGGCTGGCGGACACGCTGCTTGATTACGCGCGGACCGGCGATCCGCTGCCGCCGCTGCCCGAAGGCGATTTTCTGCAGGAGATGCTTTCGACCGCTGTCGGCGAGCATGTCAGCGCCGACTACACTGCGATGATGCGCGAGGATCTGGAGGCTGCCCAGCCCGATCCGCGCGGGCTGATCTGGCGGCACCGTCCGGAACCTGCCGCGCTCGAACATTTCCCGGTGGTGATCATCGGCGCTGGCATGTCGGGCGTCTGCGCCGCGATCCGGCTGGGGCAGGCGGGCATTCCCTTCACGATCATCGAAAAGAACGCGGCGGTCGGCGGCAGCTGGTACGAGAACTTCTACCCCGGCTGCGGGGTCGATACGCCGAACCACTTCTATTCCTACTCGTTCGAGCTCAACCACGAATGGTCGCACTTCTTCGCCAAGCGCGAGGAGCTGTGGACCTATTTCGAACGCGCGACCGACAAGTATGGCGTGCGTGAACACATCCGCTTCGAGACCGAAGTTTCGTCCGCGACCTATGACAGCGCGAGCGGAACCTGGGATGTGGCAACGCGCGATGCATCCGGTGCGGTCACGCATCTGAAGGCGCGTGCGGTGATCTCGGCCGTCGGCGTGCTCAACCGGCCCAAGCTGCCCGATATCGAGGGGCGCGAGACTTTTGCCGGCACGGCGGTCCACACTGCGCAGTGGCAGGAAGGGCTGGACCTCAAGGGCAAACGCGTGGTGATGGTCGGCACCGGCGCTTCCGGCCAGCAGGTCGGCCCGACGATCGCGCCCGATGTCGCGAAGCTGACGATCCTCCAGCGCTCGCCGCACTGGGTGGTGCCCAATCCCAACTACTTCGCCGAAGTGTCCGAAGGCATGAAGTGGGTACTCGCCCACGTCCCGTTCTTCGCGCGGTGGTATCGGTTCCAGCTGTTCTGGGCCTTTGCGGACGGGCTCCATGCCTCGCTGCAGGTCGATCCGGCGTGGGACGATGGCGGCAAGTCGATCAATCAGGTCAACGCGCGGCACCGCCAGTTTATGGAGCGGTTCCTGCAATCGAAGCTCGCGGGGCGCGAGGACCTCATCGCCAAGTGCACGCCGAGCTATCCGCCTTATGGCAAGCGCATTCTCGTCGACAACAACTGGTACGAGATGCTGCAGCGGCCCAATGTCGATCTGCTGACAGGCGGGATCGCGAAGATCGTGCCGGAAGGCGTCGTGATGGCCGATGGCACGCTAGTCGAGGCGGATGTGATCATCTACGCGACCGGTTTTCAGGCGAGCAAGATGCTGAGCCCCATGACGATCACCGGCGAGGGTGGCCGCGATCTGCACAAGGTGTGGGGTCCGGATGATGCCACGGCCTATATCGGCACGATGGTTCCCGGTTTTCCCAACTTCTTCATGCTGATGGGCCCCAACACCGGCCTCGCGCATGGCGGGAATGTCATCTTCATCACCGAATGCCAGATGCGCCTGATCCTGACCGCGCTACGCGAAGTGCTGGAAACCGGCGCCAAGGCTATCGATGTGACGCCCGAGGCGCATGACGCCTATGTTGCCGATGTCGACGAGCGCCATGCGAGGATGGTCTGGACCCACAAGGGCCTCACCAACTGGTATCGCAACGAGGCAGGCCGCGTCTTTGCGCTGCTGCCCTACCGGCTGGTCGACTATTGGAAGATGACCAAGACCTTCAAGCCAGAGGACTTCTCCCTGAGATGAGCGCAATCGCGATTGAACTGGCCGATGGCCGCATGATTTCCGGCCACTGCGATGCGCAGTTCACCGGGGTCCTCGCCGAGTTCCGCCGCAATTTCGAGGAGCGCAAGGAAGTCGGCGCGAGCGTTGCGATCACGCTGGGCGGCCGCTCGGTCGTCGATCTCTGGGGCGGCCTCGCCAATGCGCAAACCGGCGAGGCATGGGGCCGCGACACGATCGGGATCGTCTATTCCTGCACCAAGGCGGCGACTGCGCTGTGCCTCCACATGCTCGTCGATCAGGGCAAGGTGTCCTACGAAACGTCGGTGGGCGAGATCTGGCCGGAGTTCGCGAGCGCAGGCAAGGAAGCGACCACCGTCGCCATGATGCTGTCGCACACTTCGCCCGTTCCCCATGTGCGCGAAGCGATCCGCAAGGGCGGGCTGGCCGATTGGGACTACATGACCGCGCGCGTCGCCGCAGAGGCTGCGCATTGGGAGCCGGGCACGCGGCAGGGCTATCATGGTCTGACTTATGCGTGGACGGTCGGCCAACTCGTGCGCCTCGTTGCCGGTGTGCCGATGGGGCAGTACTTCCGCGAAAACGTGGCGGGGCCGCTCGGCCTCGATTTCCACATCGGCCTGCCCGAAAGCGAGGAAGCGCGCGTCGCGCCGATGATCGCGGCCGATCCGGCGGAAGTGAATTTCGCTTCCGACTTCTTTCGCAAGGCGACGACCGAGCCGGGGAGCCTCCCCAACCTCTTCCTCACCAATCAGGGCGGCGCGAATTTCAACTCGCGCGAGATCCATGCGGCGGAGATCGGCAGCGCCAACGGCATCACCAATGCGCGCGGGCTTGCTGGTATGTATGCGCCGCTGGCAACCGGGGGCGGCAACATTGTCTCGGCCGACCGGGTGCACCGCATGGGCCGCGTCTGCGCAGCGACCCAAAGCGATGCCGTGCTCTGCCAGCCGATGCGCTTTGCCATGGGCTTCATGGCGAGCACCGACAATCGGCCGACCGGCGGCGACAGCCTGATCCTCGGCGAAAGCGCGTTCGGCCATGTCGGCATGGGGGGCAGCGTCGGCTTTGCCGATCCGGCGGCAGGCCTGAGCATGGGCTACACGATGAATCGGATGGGTGCAGGCATCCTCGTCAATACGCGCGGGCAGGCGCTGATCGATGCGGCATACCGCGCGGTGGGAATGACCTCGGACGAAAGCGGCGCGTGGCGATAGCGCCGTTGTGAGCGCACGCCAATCGCCCGATCAGGCAGCGGTTTGACTTGTGCCTCGCATATTAAGTTGTCGCCAAAACGGCACAATTCACGCTAATGTTACGTAAGTGACAGGGGCGGGCACAAGATTCGCATGGGTGCGGTGACGACAGAACTTGGGCGCGATGCGGCCGCCATTGCCCGCTTCCACGTCCAGCTCATCGGGCCGTTTCGCCTCGCCGGGCCCGATCGTGCGGCCATTCCGATTCAGGGCCGCCGCACGCGGGCCTTGCTCGCCACCTTGTTGCTTGCTCCGGAACAGACGATGGGCCGCGAGCGTCTCGCTGGCCTGTTCTGGGGTGATCGGAGCGATGCACAGGCCCGCGCCAGCCTGCGCCAGTGCCTGCTCGAATTGCGCGGTGTGCTTTCAGGCAGTGCAGAAAGCGACGGCGATCACCTCATCGCCACGCGAGAGACGGTCACCCTCTTTCCCGGGGCCTTCGCGTGCGACGTGCTCGCCGTGCGCGGCGCGCTTGCCAGCCACGATTGGGAGGAAGCAGCCCGTCTGATCGACGGCGTCGGCGCCGCTCCTCTGCTTCAGGACCTCGAACTCGGCGGGGCTTATGGCGAATGGCTCGATGTCGCCCGCGCCGAGATCGATGCGCGGATGGCCGATGGTCTTGCCCGCCATATCGCCGCGCGCGAAGAGGCAGGTGATTCCGCCGGGGTGAAGGCTCTCGCCGCCGCATGGCTACGCCGCGATCCGCTCAGCGAGACGGCTGTCGCTGCGCTGATCCGCGCCGAGATCGCCACCGGAGCGCGGGCCGCCGCGCATATCCGGTATCAGGCGTTCCGCGATCTGCTCGCGGCTGAAATCGGCGTTGCGCCGGGTCCGCTGGTTGATGCCGCGCTGCGCAGCGAAGCGCTGGTGGCCGAACCGCTGGTCGTTGCCGCACCCGTTTCGCCGCCCGCCACCCCACTGCCGGCGCCCGCGAATGACGGGCTCGTGCTCGCGGTGCTGGCTTTCGACAATCTCTCCTCCGATCCCGAACTTGCCGATTTCTGCGATGGCGTTTCGGAGGAAATCCAGCGCACCGTGGCGCGCGGTACCGGGATCGCGGTGGTTGCGCGCGCGTCCAGCTTCCAGTTCCGCGGTCCCGACAAGAGCATCGCCAAGGTCGCCGCCGCGCTCGGCGCCTCGCATTTGCTCGATGGTTCGGTGCGGCGCAGCGGCCAGCGCCTGCGCATCACCGCCGAACTCGTCGAGTGCGCCAGCCACCGCGCAGTCTGGAGCGAACGATTCGACGGCGATCTCGAGGACGTCTTCGCGCTGCAGGATTCGATCGCGGAGAAAGTCGCCGCTGCGCTTGAGCTGACGCTGTTGCCCAGCACGCCAATTCCGACGCTGGCACCAGCGACCTACGAGCGCTTCCTGCGCGCGCGGGGCCTGCTCGCCGATGGCGATGCGCAGTTCGACAATACCGCGAGCGATGCCGTGCCGCTGCTCGAGATGGTTGTTCGCGATGCCCCGGATCATGCCCCGGCGTGGGAACTGCTCGCGCTTGCCCGCGCGCAGGTGTTGCGCGGCGGGCGCGGCGCGCTGCCTTATGCCGAAGCACGCGAAGCCGTGATCGAGGCGGCGCAGACTGCGCTGAAGCTCGATCCCCGCCGCGGCGGCGCCTACCGCGCGCTCGCCATGCTGGAGCCGTGGGGCCATCACGCGGTGCGCGAGAAGCTGCTGCTGCAGGCGCTGGAAGTTGCCCCGCGCGATCCCGCTGCCCTGACGGACATGAGCAATTTCTGCTGGGGCGTCGGCCGGTTCCGCGATGCGCTCGCCTATGCCGAGCAGGCCTGCGAGCTCAACCCGCTGATGCCCGCGGCGCGGCTGCATGTCGCACAAATGCGGGCCTATGTCGGCGATTACGATACGTCGGTCAGCATGCTGGAAGAGGTGCACCAGCGTTGGCCGAACAATGCCGGCATCCTCATGGCGCTGCTCAATTGGGCCGGCTCGCTCGGCTATCCGGAAGTCTATTATCGCAACGTCAGCAAGATCGATCAGTTCGATGGCTGGCAGGCGCGCGATCTGGCGGCGGTGCGCTCCTATGTCGAGGCGGTGTTCAGCAGGGACATGACCGTCAAGGAAACCCGCGCCGCGCGCTATCGCGGATTGCTGGAACAGACCGGCACGATCACGCTCAGCCTGCCGACCGGGCTCGGCTTCATCGGCCTTCCCGATATGGCGTTCGAACTGGTCGAGCTGGCGGACTACAGCCATGTGTTCGATCCCGCCGGACCATCACCGAGCCTGTTCTATCCTGGCGTCGCGCTCGGACCGTGGAGCTGCCTGCTCAGCCACCCGCGCTTCATCCGCGTGTGCCATCGGCTTGGCCTCTGCCGCTATTGGCAGGAGACCGGGCAGTGGCCCGATTGCGCCGCCTGGGTGCCGTTCGATTTCAAGTCCGCCGTGCGCCGCGCGGTTGATTCGGGGCCAGCGCCCGGAGAATAATCAAGCGGTCTGGCCGTAGGTGTGCAGGGTCTTGTCGATGTGGAAGTGGGCATCGGCGGTATAGCAGATCACCATCGCCACTTCGATGGGCATGTAGTTCAGGTTCCAGTCCGTATCCGGCGTCCCCTTGGCGTTCAGCAGGGGCGGCGGAGTTTCGAGCATGGATCGCGCATTGTGCGGCCGCGCGCCGAACATGGCGTGGATCGTTTCCTCGAGGCTGTCCGAACAGAGGAATTCCACCACCGTATCCGCCCCCGAAAAGAACGCCAGATCGCGGACGTTGCTGTGCTGCGTGGTCGAGGAGACAATCGCGCGGTAGGCGGCGAGGTCCATATCGAACACATCGCGGAACTGGCGCAGGGTATTCACTTCCATGCCGGTGCGGGCATCTGTGGCGGTGCTGCCGGTGAAGATGCCGTCAGCCATCAGGTTGTCGACGAAAGCGTCGAGATCGGCATCGTCGGTGCGCAGGCCGGCAAGGTCAGCCTCGCTCGTGCCCGGCTTCAGGCCCATTCGCATGCAGCCGATGCTCTGGCTCCGCGCCCTGGGATCGAACTTTGCCATGCCTTCGATCGCCATGTCGATCCTGAGGTCAGCCGGGCATTCGCCTTCCTCCATGCGGATCACAGCCATGTCCATCTCGGACCCGAAGATCTCGCGGGCCGAGAACATCACGTAGCTGTTGTCGTCGAACGCAAAGGGTTCGACCCACACTTGCAGCGGATCGACCAGCAGGTTGTCCGGGTTCACGCTGTAGCGCAGGGCAGGGAACGTCCAGGTAAGCTCGGTGTGGCTGGTGGTGTCGCGTCCGGTCCGCCCGTCGCAGCAGCTCGAAAAGTGCTCGTGCCGCGCCACGCAGAGCAGGCCGTAGGTCTTGCCCGGCAGCGGGGTGTAGTGAAACGGCGCGCGGTCCGGCGCCGCGGCATTGAAGCGCGTATCGAGATAGGCCGCGATCAGCTTGCGGTCGACCGCGATGACGAATTGCCACATCCGCATGCCGAGCGATTGCCACGGCGGCAGCAACTGGTCGGTCGCGAAGGATTCAAGGAACACGGTCATGGCAGGCCCACTCCTCTGCGGGGACCGAAAAAGCCGCGCAGCGGGCGATACCAGCGCGAGACGAGATCGCTGGCGCCGGGGGTCGGCGGCAGGCCATCGCGGTCGATGGGAAACTCGCGGATCACCCGCAAGGTGTCGAAATTGATGTCCGCCTCGAACCGCAAGGCTGCCACCGTGTTGACGGAATGGGGCTTGCCCGTCGGCTGCGCGCCCACCTCGAGGAATACCTCAAGGATCTCGTGGAAGCTGCCGATGTCGTTGAAATACATGTCGATATCCAACTCGTTATAAAAGCGGACATCGCGCACGTTGAGGTATTGGGCGCGGCAAGTGACCAGTGCCTGATAGACCGCGCGCTGGGGATCGGCGGCGTCGCGGTATTGCTTGAGGCCCACCGTGCGCATCGACGTGGGGATGAGGCCGAGCGAGAAGCTGTCGATGAAGTTTGAAACGCTGGCCATGCCGCCAACCAGCTTCGATGCTTCGGGGCTTTCCATCAGCGTGGCGAGCGAACGGTAGGGCGGCTGGGTTCCTGCCGGTGTGGGCAGAACCGGCTTGGTCTCGATGCGCATGAATTCCTGCATGCGCTGCATCGTACCGGGCTCGTCGTCCGGCCAGCCGGGCAGACTGATCCGCCCATGGAAGCTTTCCGGATAGCGCCCCACGCCGTTCTCGATGTCGGCAAGCAGCTTGCCGAGACCCAGCATTTCCCGTCCGCAAACGCTCGACATCGGGTTGCCGACGACAATGAACGGCAAGGCCCATTCGAGCGCCGTGTCGGTGATCAGGCGCTTGGCGCCCCGGCCATAGCGCACCACCGGGATCGCCACGAACACTTCGGTCTGGCTGATGGCCCCGCGGTCTGCGTAGGGCACCTCGTGCAGGCCGGGGCTGGGCGGGGCGGCGCTGATCATCGTCGGGTAGTCGAGGAACAGCACCGTCGCATAGGGCCATGCCGCCAGCGGGCGATAGACATACTCGCGCGTGCTCTCCTCGCCGATGTTGAGATAGGTGTCGCAGTAGCGCTGCACCCGCTCCATCGAGATGTTCATGTAGAACGCGTTCACGGTGACGCCGGGGAAATGGTAGGGCGGCGGCACCTGCTGGCTGGCCGCAGACTGGACGTAGGGGACGCGTGTTCTCATGCCGCCGTGCTCCTGTCATCGGCAAGGAAGCGCGCGGCGCCCGCTTCCACCGCAAAGCCTGATCCGAACGCCGCAGCGAGGCTGGAGACACCGGCCGGAGCGCTCCCTGCCAGCACGCGGTGGAGCGCCGCGCAGGCGATCCGCACGCTGGCGCCGTACCCGTCGAGCGTTTCCATCGCGAGCCGCCGCACCCGCCGCCACGGATCATGCGCTTCGGCCACCATGGTAAAGCGCGCTGCATCGCGCCGGGCCTCGTCCGGTTGTTCCGGCCAGACACGGGCCATTGCCGCCCCCGCCGTCCGGAAGAGCGCCGGACCGGCCAGCCCCATGCCGATGCCCGAAGCTCGGTAGCCCGCGCGCATCGACCAATGCATCGCCGAATAGATCGCAATATCCGGCACCCCGGTCAGTGCGCCGCCCGTGACCACGCTGGCCCAATCGGTCGCAACGGTTTCCTGCGGGCCGGTGCCGAAGTCGAACATGGCGGTAAGGCTCCCCGCCGGCACCATTGCCAGCGCGCCGCCGCGCCGGATCACCGTGCCCGGATCGGCCAGCCCCGCCATCGTCGCCACGCTCCCGCGCGAGACGACTTGCGCGGCCGAGACGCCAAGTTTCAGCGTGCGCGTATCTGGCCAGCGCTGGACAGCCGCTAGCAGCAGGCAGTCCGTCGCCGCCGGGGTCAGCGCCGCACCGGGCAGCACCGCGATACCCGCCGCCCGCGCCTCTGCATCACGCGCGAACAGCGCTTCGATTATCCGCCATTCGCCGCCGAGATCGATGTAATGCACGCCGCCCGTGAGGCAGGCATCGAGCATCGGCATGGCTGTCGCCGCGAACGGTCCGGCCGCGTGGAGCACGGCATCAATGCCGGCAAGACCCGCGCGGACCGCCAATGGATCGTCCAGCGCAAAGGCGCGCCACGGCAGTCCCAGTGGCTCCGCAACCGCACGTACAGCCGGTTCACTGCGGCCTGCCAGGACCAGATCCAGCTCGCCCGCCAGCGCCGCGGCGATTGCCCTGCCGGTATAGCCGGTGGCGCCATAGAGCAGCGCTCGGCTCATGTCCGGTCGAACACCCATCGCACGAGGCTGCCGATGAAGGCGCGTTCCTCAGATGGTGGCAGCGCGCCATAGACCGCTGCGAACTCGTGCTCCGCTGCTCCCGCCATCGCGGCAGCGACTGCGCGGGCATGCGCGATCGAACCGTGCTCATGCATCAGGCGGGTAAGCCACCGCACGTCGTCCGCGCTGCGTTCCTCGCGCCGCAGACCCAGAAACCAGTCCAGCCGCGCGCGCTCTTCGGCGCTGCAGGCTTCGCGCACATGAATGAGCATCAGCGTCCGCTTGGCTTCCGCCAGATCGCCGTTCTGCTCCTTGCCGTAGCCGGGATCTTCCGAAAGGTTGCGCAAGTCGTCCTCGATCTGGAAAGCGAGGCCAAGGAAATAGCCGAAGCGCACCACCATTTCGGGATCGAGCCGCCCGCGCGAACCGATGATAAGGCCAAGCTGCGCCGGCCAGATCATCCCCATCCATGCCGTCTTCTTGAGCGCCATGCGCATGTAGTCGGCCTCGGTCAGATCAAGGACGTTGCGATCACGCCAGCCGAGTTCGAGCGCCTGCCCCTCAGCCGTCTGGCGCGCCATCATCGTGGTTACGTCCATCACCTGCCGGATCACCTGGCCGCCCAGCGGGCATACCGCATCGATCAGAGGGCCAAATGCGGCGAAGAGCAGCGCATCTCCGGCATTGATGGCCAGCGGCACCCCGTGGAGCGCATGGAGCGTGGGCTTGCCGCGCCGCAGTTCGCTGCCGTCCTGCACGTCATCGTGGATGAGAAGGGCATTGTGCAGCATCTCGATCGCCGCTGCCGCGCGCACCGCAGCCGCATGTGCCTCGTTCCCGAACAGCGCGGCATTGGCGAGGCAGATCGCCGGGCGCAGCATCTTGCCCCCGCGTGAGGGGTATTCCGCCAGCATCTCGTCAAGGAACGGCGAAGGCGCACCCGCCGCGAGATAACGCATGACTTCCGCCCGCGTGGCGGCACCATAGCGCTGGAGCAGGGCACCCTCGACCGCCATCACTCGATCTCGATCACCAGTTGGCCAAGCGGTAGCGGCTGCGTGCTGCAATAGACCGGGCCGACGTAAATCCCCTTGGGCTGGTCATGCGGCACGATCACCATGACCGCGAGGCCATGCCCGGTCGGATGCAATTCGAACGCAATACTCGTGATCGGAGCCGCACCCCCGCCGTGTGCGACGAGGCTGTCGCAGGCAATCTGATCGGCCCCGGTCGGCACTTGCGGGCGGGCGACCGACTTCGTGTGTGCCCGCGCAGTGTGCTTGCCATTGAACTGGACGTGCAAGTGGAGCTCGTCCAGAGCCGCAGCGTGATGCGGAGCCGGCTTCGGAGCGGCATGGTGGGGCGCAGGTTCGACCTTGGGCGCATGGAAGGCTGGCACATGGGTCGATCCCGGCGGCGGCGGTGTCATCATGCCGTCGGCCTGCCGCAGCAGCGCCTCGCAGATGTCGAACGTCGCGCTGCTGAGCTGCCGCGCAAGGCCGAGCAGATTGGCGGCCATGTGCCGCACATCATCGGGCACATCGCGCACGTTGTAGGCGCCGACGCGGAACTGCTCGGCTGCCTTGCGGCCTTGCCCGATGGTTTCGCTCAGCACGTCGTAGGCAGACCGCACCGAGCTCGCGACCGCCTCGTTGACGGTGTGGACGTCCTTGTCGTGGGTGCCCGGATCGGGTGCCGGTGCGGCGGGTTCGGCGACTGGTTCGGGCGGCACGCCGGTGGATGGCTTGCGCTGCGGCGCGGTGCGGGCCGCCTCAGGGCGCGTGATCCGTTCAGCGGGCGCTCGGTCGTGGTTCTCAGGGGTGGTCATAGGCGATGATATCCTTGAGGTCCGGCGCACCGGAAATGGCGTGGGCAGCCAGCAGTCCCGACATGACCGCCCCTTCAACGCAGCCGGAGTGGAAGCCGCTGTCGGTCCAGTCTCCGGCAATGGTGAGATTGTCATAAGTCCGGTCGAGCGGCGAGATGCGGCTGCGCCAGCTGCCCGGTGTGTGGATCACGTAGCGGTCGGAAGGGTTGAGGTTGGCGCGCCAGTATTGCGTGCCGAAGCGCGCGGGGCCTTCTGGCTCCGGTCCGCCACTTTCGTCGGCCTTGAGCACTTCCCAGCGGAATTGCCCGGCGGCGTCGTAGGCCCCCGGCCAGATCGCGCGGACCGGACCTTCGAGGAAACTCTCGGCATTGGCGCGCACTTCGGCATCCCGTGCCGGCTGATAGGTCATGTCGCCCTCTGCCGGTGGCTCCGGCGGATCAGGCAGCACGGCGCAGAAATAGACCGAGGTCTTGGGCGGCCGTTTCCACGCTTCCTCGGGCACGACATGCGCCATGTCGCACCAGGTATCGAACGGCTTTGCGAACGCGCCGGTGATATAGGCCGGGCCCGGCCAACCGAGCGCTTCAAGGTCTTCGTCGAGCCACACCTGAAACGCCTGGCTGGCGACCGTCTTCACATCGCGGCACATCGCCTGCCAGCGCGGATCGCGCGCGACGATGCCGTTCGCGCAATGCGGCACCGCGCCGATGCCGACACCGAGCACGACCATGTCGAAATCGCGCTGGACCTCTAGCACGGTCTCGCCCTCGCGCCGGCGGTCCCAGTGCGATTCGAACTTGCGGCCCTCGGCCAGCAGTTCCTTCCCCCGCTTGAGTTGCGCGTAGTCTGGAGCAGAGGGCCAGCACGGACGGCCCTGCACATCGACCAGCGGCTGGTATTCGCCGCCGCCCTTGATGTGCGCCTGAACATCGAACTTGAGCCGCGCCGCGTGCGAGCCTGCCTCATCCAGCTCGATATCAGTGAGCCGGTGGAAAAAGCGGAAGTCCACGCCGCGTTCCTTGAGCGCGGTATAGAGCGGCGCGAAGACAACATCGCCCATCCCGGCGCGCATCCGCCACATGAACGCGCCTCGATAGCCGAAGAAGGTGCGCAAGGTGCCGCGCAGGCCTTGCCCGGCGGAAAGGCGCGGCTTCTCCGGATCGCCGTCCTCGTAGCCCATCGAAAGATCGTACAGCCCGCGCAGAAACGGCGATTGCAGCGAGCGCAGCGAAGCGCCGTTCATGCGCATCCATTCGCGGCACTCGCAATCGTCGATCGCATCAAGCCCGCGCGGATCGAACATGATGCCATAGCGCAGGAAGCCGGTCAGCGTGGCGAGCGTGAGATCGGCGATCTCCCACAGGAAGCGCAGCCGGTCATCGGCGAGGAAGCGGTCCTCGATCCATTGGCGCAGCGGTACGGCGACCGCGTCCACCGCCGTCATCAGGATGCCCGCTGTTGCCGAGCTCACCGAACGGACCAACGCTGCCAGCACGGCGAGCACTTCTGACAGCGCGGCGGCCGAAGCGAACAGGCCCATGCGCGCCAGTTCGCTGATCCGCGCGGCCAGTTCAGCCGGGCTTGCCGGCCCGGTCGCATCGGCCTTGTCGAAGCGGGTGACGAGGCCTTGCCCGTCGACCGTGGTATCGAGCACCAGCGCGCGGAGGAGATCGAAGGCGCCCGCCATGTAGTATTGCAGGCTGAACACCGCATCGGGCGCGAGCGGATCGCCGGGATAGCCCGCGCGCGGCGGCATGTGGACCTGCCACCGCTGGAATCCGCCCTTCTCGCTGGCGGAGCACAGCGCGATGTCGTTTTCCTGCGTCCAGGCGTCGCGGAAGTCGCCGTAGAGATGGCCAAGGCCTTTGGCGTCCAGTTCGGCATGGCAGGCGCGCATCATGCGGAAGGCGTTGTCGTAGAAGCCGAGCCAGATGTGCAGGCCATGCTCCTCGATGCGTCCGTTCTCACCCCGGCCCGAGGCGCCCTTGCCGCCCAGCCGCCAGCCTTCCTGATAGACGGTGACGTGGTAGCGCCCGCGGTGATGCGGTGCCGTCAGCTCCCACGCCGCAGCCATCGATGCGCAGCCGCCACCGATGATGGCAACACGGATGCGCGAACGGGACGAGGAGGCAGCGCTCAGGGATGCCTCCGCATCAGCAGCGTTGCGTTTGCATCTGGCCGTATCATACCCGCCTCCTCGACTAAGTATTCATGCTTGGTAGAAAAAGTCCATCGCTGTCGGGACATACGTAGCCAATCTGGATTCGAAACGCGCGATCGGGCCGGGAGCATGTGCTCCCGGCCCGTGCTGGCCGGCGTGGCGATCGGGAAAAGTTGCTCAGCGCTGGGCGAGCATCTGATCCGAGTGCGTGCGGACGGCGGCGAGCGCAGCGGTGCGGGCCTTGGCGCGGCAGGCGTTGATCGCGATGCGCTCTTCGAGCGAGATCGTGCCGGTCGAAGTGCCGCAGACGCGGTTCACGGCGCCCGAGATGCGGGCCTTGAGCGTCGACATGCCTTCGTCGCTCGAGAGGTTGAGATCGCCGGTGCTCACGACTGCGACCTGGATGGTCGCATCCTCTGTTACCGGAGCCGCCTTGGCGAGGGCGGGGATCAGCATTGCCGCAAGGACGACGGTGGTGGCGATGATGGCGGCGGGGATCATGTTGGACTTCATGGTGGCTCTCCTCTGGGAATTCGGCGGTTCGCGCTGCCGATGAATTGCTTCTAGGAGGCCTGCGTCATGGCCAGCGCCAAGCGTGCGTGAGCCAAACGTCAAAAGTGCATCGGCCGTGAAAAAATGGCGTTCGCCTGGCAAAGATAGGTGAAGAGCGCGCGAAGCGCTTCGTCAGCTGCGCCGGCGCCAGCATGAAAGCCCGATCGCTGCGGCAACGAGCGGTCATACGCGAAAGGGCCGGGAGCGTTGTGCTCCCGGCCCTTTGCTGACCGTTGTGGCGATGTGGTGTGTGGGGATCAGCTTTGCGCTAGCATCTGACCCTCACGAATCCGCGCAACCGCGAGAGCGGTATTGCGGGTCTTGGCACGGCACACCGTGATGGCGTGACGTTCCTCGATGCTGATCGCACCGGTTGCAGTGCCGCAAACCCGGTTGACGGCGCCCGTGATGCGGGCGTTGAGCGTCGACTGGCCTTCCGGCGAAGCGAGGTTGAGATCAGACGTGCGGACCACCGCGACGCTCTGTTCCATGCCATCCGAAGCGGTGGCCGCAGCGGCCAGCGAAGGCGCAAGCGCCGAGGCAAGTATGAAAGCGGCGGTTAAGAAACTCCTTTGGGACATTATTTGCTCTCCTTTCGGTTTCGGCGCCGAACTCCCCCCGAGGGTCTCGGGGTGAAGCCACGTCGGTTCCGATGGCCCTGTTCTAGGAGTGGTGCGTCAAACGAGGCGCGAGCCGAGCGTCAATCGACCGTTAAAAATGCCCTGCCGTTAAGAAATGCAGCTGAAAATGCAGCGTGAAAATGCGCTGCGGCTGATGACGTGAAGCCGCTTTGTGACGAGCACAAAAGGAAAAGGCCCGGCCTCTTGCGAGGCCGGGCCGTCCCGTTGTTGGCAATGAAGAAAGCGATCAGCCGCCGGGGCTGTCGTTGTTCTCGCTCGAACCGATGATCGCACCGATACCGCCACCCAGAGCAGCCCCACCGAGGAGGAAGCCCATATTGGGGTGATAGCCGACCTTGGGGGGCGGCGGAGGCGGAGGCGGGGGAGGCGGCGGAGGCGGGGGAGGAGGCGGCGGCGGCGGAGGCGGCGGGGGAGGCGGCGGAGGCGGCGGCGGCGGGGGAGCCGGCGTCGTCGTCGTCGTCGTCACGGTGTTCGTCTTGGGAAGGTACCGAGCCGACCGCGTACGCTTGTGCTTGCCCTTGCGAGCAACACCTTTCTTCTTCCAGTTCTTCTTGTGCACCTTGTGCTTGGTCGGCGCGCCGGCATCGGCGAAGACCATCACAGGGGCGGCAATGAGCGATGCTGCAGCAACTGCACACATTGCCCTGGCAATAAAGCCGACAGGGGGATTGGCCATCTTTCTACTCCACAAAAAAGCGGCGCCTCGCGAGCGGCGAAGGGTAATTGGCGAATGTTTTTATTGGACCCCAGTCCACGTATGGACCCTCAGGAAGATTACCTAACATACATGTTATGCGTTCGCAAAGGGCGAAAAACCAACTGGCTCGCATTTGCAGTAAGACATTATAATATAGATGAAATTTATGTTCAGTTTCGAATGAAAACCGCTTTGTTGCTGTTACGATACGATTTTGTATGATCAATACGCTGTGGTTAACGGCTGGCGCGACTTGGCTTGATATAGGCGGTTTAATTTAAATATATCAATATCTTGATTGTCAGTGAGCGGCACTGAGATCGATCTCGCTGCGCGGTCGTGGCGCTATCCAGACGATCATCGCTGCAAGTGCGAACAAGCCGGTGCAGCCCCAGAATATCGCGTTTGTGGCGAGAGTTACGCTCTCTGTCTGGACGATTCGCTCCAGGATCATCCGTCCTTGCTCGGTGGTAAATCCAAAACCTTGCGGAAGAGGGTGAGCAAGGCCTGCAAGGTTCTCGTGCGCCATTTTTGCCTCGCGTTCCCAAAGCGTTGTGGCGAGCGAAGTGGCAAATGCTCCTGCCAGTGTGCGCGCGAAGTTCTGCAATCCCGCAGCCGAGGCGGTCTGATCCGGGCGGACCGATCCCAGCGCCAGCGAAGTCGTGCCAATGAAGAAAAAGGGCATGCCGAACCCTTGCAGGAACTGCGGCAGCGAGATGGTGAAGAAGTCCATCTGGCTTGCCCAGCCGGTGCGCAGCAGCGATACGAGGCCGAGCCAGACGACGCCGAACGTGATCAGCTTGCGCACGTCATACCTTGACATCAACCCTGCGGCGACCGGCGACATGAGCACCGCCAGAACGCCGACGAAGGCCGTTGCATAGCCGGCATAAGTCGCGGTGTAGCCAAGGTTGGTCTGGAGGAAGAGCGGTACGACCACGATGGCTGAAAAGAACCCGGCGTAGGCGATGCTCTGGGCGGCCACCGCGGCGCTATAGCCGCGCTGCCGGAAAACCGAGAGGTCGACGACCGGGTTGGCTTCGGTCAGTTCCCAGATCAGGAACGCGGCGAACCCGATCACCGCGATCACTGCAAGCGTGCAGATGAATGAACTGGCGAACCAATCGGCGTTGCGCCCCTCGTCGAGCACGATCTGCAGCGCGCCCACCCAGATCACCAGCAGCGCAAGGCCGATGTAGTCGATCGGTCGCTGCACGGTCGGGGTTTCGAACGGCAGGAGATAGCGCAGCGCAAACACAAGGCAGAACGTGACAATCGGCAGGTTGATGAAGAAGATCCAGTGCCAGCTCCAGTCGTCGGAGATGGTGCCGCCGAAGATCGGGCCGAGGATCGGCGCGACGACGACCGTCATGCTCCACAGCCCCAGCGCCATTCCCACTTTTTCCGGCGGGAAGATGCGGGTCAACAGCGTCTGCGACATCGGCATGATCGGCCCGCCGCTGAGGCCCTGGAAGATGCGGAACACGATCAGCGCCTCGAGGCTGCGTGAAACCCCGCAGAGCAGCGAGAACAACGCAAATCCGGTGATCGCAGTGAGGAACACGCGCACCGCGCCAAACCGCGCGGCGAGCCAGCCGGACAGCGGCACACAGATCGCCTCGGCCACGGAGTAGGACGTGATCGCCCAAGTCCCCTGCGAGGGCGACACGGCGAGGCTGCCCGCGATGTGCGGCACCGAGACGTTGGCGATGGTGATGTCGAGCACCACCACGAAGTTGGCGAGCGCAAGGCTGAAGGCGGCCAGCAGGAGCGGCCACCCCTTCAGCCGCGGAAGCTCGGCCCCCGGCGCAGCAGCACCGCTCACCTCACTTTGCTCCGGTATCGATCGTCGCGGTCATCGAAAGGCCGACACGCAGCGGGTGCGCCTTCAGTTCCTTCGGATCGAGCGCGACGCGCACGGGCAGGCGCTGCACCACCTTGATCCAGTTGCCGGTGGCGTTCTGCGCCGGAATCAGCGCCTGCGCCGATCCGGTGCTGCCCGAGAAGCCGACCACGCGGCCGTGATAGACCACGCCCGAGCCATAGAGGTCTGACGTCAGCTCGACCGGCTGGCCCGGCGCCACGCGGCGCAGCTGGCCTTCCTTGAAGTTCGCGTCGACATGCGCCTCGCCGAGCGGGACGACCGTCATCAGCACCGTACCGGCCGCGACGCGCTGGCCTACCTGCACATTGCGCTGGGTGACGATGCCATCGACCGGCGAGCGGATCACCGTCCGCGTCAGATCGAGCTTGGCGCGATCGAGCCGGGCCTTGGCCGCCAGCACGTCCGGGTTTTCGGTGGGTGCGGTGGTGCCAACGAGCGCGGCATTGGCGTTTGATTGTCCTTCAGCCGACCCGCGAGAGGCCCGCGCCTGCGCAAGGTCTGCCTCGGCCACCGCCAGTTGGCCCTGGGCCGCCGCAAACGCATTGCGCGCGCTCGAAAGCTCTTCACCGGAAACCGCGCCGCCCGAAACCAGCGCCTCGCGCCGGGTCAGATCGAGCCGCGCCCTGGCGAGGTTGGCCGAGGCAACGCCGACCAGCGCCTGCTTGCGGCGGATGTCCGCATCGCTCGCCTGCACCTGAGCGGCGAGCGCGGTGCCCGTCTCGACCGTCTGGTTCACGCGCCGCAGCGCCTGCGCGACGGCGGCTTCGGCTTCGGCCACGGCGATCTTCGCGTCGGACGGATCAAGCTCGAGCAGCACGTCGCCCTTCTTCACCTGCATCGTGTCGACCGCAGCCACCCGGATCACCGTTCCGGCGGAAAGCGCAGTCACCGGCGCAATCTCGGCCGCGACATAGGCATTGTCGGTTTCGACATAGCGACCGCCGAACAGCGCCTCATAGCCGCCATAGACCACCGCCACCGCCAGCACGACGCCGCCGAGAATGGTAAAGCCGCGCTTGCGCTTTGCAGCGGCATCGCTTGTCGGCGTGGGGGGAGGGGGCGGGGCCATGGGTTCGGTCTCTTCGAGCATGATCTGGGGGTCGCGGTCAGCCATAGGGTGCTCTTTCGTCAAGCTTTGGGGCCGTATCCGCCGCCAAGGGCGCGGATCAGCTCGACATTGAGGGTAAGCGCGCGCGCATCGAGCGCGGCGACAAGCTGGCGGTTCCTGAGCAGCGCGTCCTGCGCCGTCAGCACCGAGAGATAGGGCGAAAGGCCGCCTTCGTAGCGGCGCCGCGCAATGGCGTAGGCCTCCTCCGACGCTGCCAGCGCAGCACGGGCCTCGGCCTGCCGCGCGGTGAGTGCGCGCTGCGACGCGGCGGCATCGGCCACTTCGTTGAGCGCGCGCACGAGGGTCTGGTCGTACTGCGCGACGGCCTCGTCATAGTCGGCCCGGGCGGCGCGGTAGTTGCCCTGGATCCGCCCGCCGGAGAAGATCGGCAGGCTGATCGCCCCGCCCACTTCGGCAATGTCCGAACCCTTGGCCGTGAGATTGCCGAGGCCGAGCGATTGCAGGCCGATGAAGCCCATCAGGTTGACGTTTGGATAGAAGCCAGCGCGCGCCACGGTAATGCGCGAGGCGGCAGCTTCCGCCCGCAGCCGGGCCGCGGCGATATCCGCCCGGCGGCCGACGAGATCGAGCGCGAGATTGGCGGGAAGGCCGGGTGCTGGCAGCACACGCTGCGAGGGGAGGGCAATCGCCGCTCCGCGCTCCGGCCCTGCGCCGAGCAGCGCTGCAAGCCGGTTGCGGGTTAGCGCGATTGCTTCATCGGTTGCGGCAAGATCCCCGCGTGCCAGCGGCACTCCGGCATCCGCCTGGCGTTGCTCGCCGCGCGTATCGAGCCCGCTTGCCACGCGGCGTGCAACCAGCGCTGCGATTTCCTCGCGCTGCTGGACGGCGGCCACTTCCACCTCGCGCTCGGCGGCAAGGCGGGCAAGATCGGCATAGGCGGCGGCAATGGATGTGGCGAGCGCGAGCCGCGCCGCACGCGCTTCGATCGACGCAGCCTCGCGTTCGGATGTGGCGGCGCGCAGCGCGGCGCGGTTCTTGCCGAAGAAATCGAGTTCGTAGTTGAGGTCGAGCGTGGCCCGGCCGCTATCATTCAGCCCCTTGGGCACGAACTGCGCCGGGAAGCCGTTGTTGTAGCTCTGCTTGACTTCAGTGGCCTGCGCATTGGCGTTGATCGCAGGGAGCAGTGCAGCCCTGGCACCTTGCGCATAGGCGGCTGCCTTGCGGGCGCGCGCATCTGCCACTGCGAGCGAGGGTGAACCCGCCAGCGCTTCCTCGATCAGCGATGAAAGCTGCGGGTCGCCAAAGTCCTTCCACCAGCCATCGCCGGGCCATTGAGGCATCGCACCGTCTGCAGGCAGAGCGCCAAGGGTGGCGGGATCGCGCAGGGCAGGGCGCGGACCGAGATCGGGCATGGCGGCGCATCCTGCCAGCAGCACACTGGTGCCCAGCAGGAATGCCGCCTGCTTGATCGGGAGAGAGAAGCGCATCAATGACACCATAATGACAGTACGGTTCGGTCACTAACGCGATAAAGCTTGCTTCTGCGAAGTCAAGCGAATAAGTGTACGGAATGGTCACTAACGAAACTCTGACCAGGGTGAGGCTCGGGCGACAAAGCCCTGACGAACGGCGAGAAAACATCCTCGCCGTGGCAGCGGAGGCGTTTGCCCTTGAGGGCTACGGGAT
Source organism: Novosphingobium sediminis (assembly GCF_007991615.1). Lineage (GTDB taxonomy): Bacteria > Pseudomonadota > Alphaproteobacteria > Sphingomonadales > Sphingomonadaceae > Novosphingobium > Novosphingobium sediminis. The sequence continues at coordinate 107,165 of NZ_BJYR01000018.1, forward strand.
CACGTCGATGTCCTCGATCGCCGCTCGGCTCGGCGGATCCAAGGCGACGCTCTACAAATACTTCGCCTCGAAGGATGAACTGTTCCACGAGGTGATGCGCCGCAAGTGCGAGGCGGTGATCGGGCCGCTGGAGGAACTGGCGGGCAGTTCGCCGGATCCCGCCACGCTGCTGAAGGCCTTTGGCAAGATCTTCCTTACCCGTCTCTGCCAGCCCGATGCCATCGTCATCCACCGCACTGTCCATGCCGAGGCGGAGCGCTTCCCAGAAGTGGCGCGCACCTTCTTCGCCTATGGGCCGGAGGCGGCCTATTCGGTGCTCACCCCGGCGCTGGCCCGGTTCCATGCCATGGGGCTGATCGATTGCCCCGATCCGCGCCTCGCCGCCGAACAATTCCTCGCCATGGTGCGCGGGGATATCCACTTGCGGGTCTCCAGCGGGCTGATCCCGCCGCCGGACGAGGCCGAGATCGAGCGGCAGGTGGCGCATGCCGTGGGCATTTTCGTGCGCGGGATTGCGCGCCGCGATACGGGCGGCTGAATTCTGGCGGGGCGGTTCGCTGGCCCCTTGACCGGACGCCCCCCGCGCGGGCACACCCCCGTTCGCACTGGTTCCTTCCGGAGCCGGTTGGCAGGCTGACTACAAAAAGGAGAGGCCATGTTCTCGCACGTGATGCTCGGCAGCAACGATATCGAGCGCTCAAAGAAGTTCTATGATGCTACGTTCGCAGCATTTGGCGGCCAGCCCGGGATGGTCGATCCCAAGGGCCGCCTGATCTATGCGCACAACGGCAGCATGTTTCTCCTCACCCCCCCGATCAACGGCGAACCGGCTACCTGCGCCAATGGCGGTACGGTCGGCTTCGCGATGACGCCCGAGCAGGCCGATGCCTGGCACGCGGCCGGCTGCGCCAATGGCGGCACCGCCTGCGAAGATCCGCCGGGGCCGCGCGAAGGTTCGCCGTTCTACCTCGCCTATCTGCGCGATCCTGATGGCAACAAGCTGTGCGCGCTGCACGTCATCGGCAGCTGAGGCAGGATACCAATGGCGCCTGATTCCACGTTCGAGACCGTTTCGACCAGCAAGGCCCATGGCGGTACGCTCGGAGTCTATCGGCACCAATCCACCGCGACGGGGACAGGGATGACCTTTTCGGTCTTCCTGCCCCCGCAGGCGGAGGCGGGAGCCAAGCTCCCGGTTCTGTTCTACCTCTCGGGGCTCACCTGCACCCACGCCAACGTCACGGACAAGGGCGAATACCGCCGCGCCTGCGCGGAGCATGGCATCGTGTTCGTCGCTCCGGATACCAGCCCGCGCGGTGAAGGCGTGGCTGACGATGCGGAGGGCGCTTACGATTTCGGCCTTGGGGCGGGCTTCTATGTCAACGCCACCGAGGAACCCTTCGCCGCCCACTACCGCATGTGGGACTATGTGACGCAGGAGCTGCCCGCGCTGATCGAGGAGCACTTCCCGATCGATCCGGCGCGCATGGGCATCACCGGCCATTCGATGGGCGGCCACGGCGCGCTGACTATCGGGCTGACTTTCCCGGACAAGTTCAAGTCGCTCTCCGCCTTCGCGCCTATCGTCGCGCCCGGCCAGGTGCCGTGGGGCCACAAGGCGCTCGGCGGCTATCTCGGGCAGGACCGCGCGGCATGGCGCGCGCATGATGCCGTGGCGCTGATCGAGGACGGCAAGCGTCCGGCGGGCGATATCCTTGTCGATCAGGGTGCGGCGGACGGCTTCCTTGCCGAACAGCTGCGTCCCGACTTGCTCGAAGCGGCCTGCAAGTCAGCGGGCGTGGACCTCACCCTGCGGCTGCAGGACGGTTACGACCACAGCTACAACTTCATCTCGAGCTTTATGGCCGATCACATCCGCTGGCACGCCGAGCGGCTGTGAAGTCCTGACGCCAACACCAAAACCCGCTCACCCTTCGACAGGCTCAGGGTGAGTGGGTCTTGTTTTGTGTCGCGTTGAAGGTGCGGATGCAGCCTACTTCCGCACGTCCTTCGCCACGGCATCGAGCAGCCCGTTGACGAACTTCGTCTCGCGCGCGTCGAAGAAGGCATGGGCGACATCGAGGTATTCCCCGATCACCGTGCCGACGCTGATATCGGGCCGCGCCATCAGTTCGTAGGCGCCCGCGCGCAGGATCTGGAGCATCGTGCGGTCGAGCCGGGTGATCGACCAACCGTCCACCAGCCGCGCGGTCAGCGCGCCGTCGATCTCGTCCTGTCGGGCAGCGACTCCGCGGACCACGTCGTCGAAGAAGGCGACGTCGGCAGCGTGGTACTGGTCGTCCTCGATCTCGGCGCCGAGGCGGTGCATGTGGAATTCATCGAGCAGCAGGTGCAGCTGCGGCTTTTCCATCTCGAGCTGGTAAAGCGCCTGCACGGCGGCAAGCCGCGCGGCGGAGCGGGCGGTCAGACGAGCAGGACGGTTCATATTCCAAGCCTCAGTTCGATGGAGCGGGCGTGGGCGGCAAGGCCCTCCGCTTCGGCGAGCGCAACGGCAGCCGGACCCACTGCGCCGAGCGAGGCTTCGCTGACGCCGAGGAAGCTGGTGCGCTTCATGAAATCCAGCACCGACAGGCCCGATGCGAAACGTGCCCTGCGCCCGGTGGGGAGCACGTGGTTCGGTCCCGCGACATAATCGCCGATGGCTTCGGGCGTATGGCGACCAAGGAAGACGGAGCCCGCGTGGCGGATGCCTGCAAACACTGACTCAGGATCATCCGTCGCAATCTCGACGTGCTCCGCCGCCAGCGCATTGGCGAGGGCAGGGGCTTCGTCCAGCGAATCGACCACGATGATGACGCCGTGGGCATCCCAGCTGGCGCGGGCGACCGCGGCGGTGGGGAGCAGGGCGATTTCCGCCTCTACCGCCGCAGCTACGGCATCGGCAAAGGCCGCGTCGTCCGTAATCAGGATCGATTGGGCGGCAGGGTCGTGCTCGGCCTGGCTGAGGAGGTCAGCGGCAATCCACTGCGGGTTGTTCTGGCCATCGGCGATGACGAGGATCTCGGAGGGGCCCGCCACCATGTCGATGCCGACCACGCCGTAGAGCTGGCGCTTGGCTTCGGCGACCCAGGCATTGCCCGGCCCGGTAATCACGTCGACCGGCGCGATCCGATCGGTGCCATAGGCCAGCGCGGCAATCGCCTGCGCGCCGCCGATGCGCCATATCTCATCGACGCCGGCGAGATGCGCGGCAGCCAGCACCAGCGGATTGATCACGCCCTTCGGCGTCGGCGTCGTCACCACGAGGCGGCCCACCCCCGCGACCTTGGCGGGAATGGCGTTCATCAGCAGCGAGGAGGGATAGGCTGCGCGGCCACCGGGCACATAGAGCCCCGCGCCATCGACCGCGTGCCACTTCGCACCAAGCCGGACGCCGGACGCATCGGTGTAGTCGCGGTCTTCCGGCAGCTGCGCCGCGTGGTATGCACGGATGCGTGTCGCGGCGAGTTCGAGCGCGGCGCGCAAGGCGGGATCGAGCGCGTCGAAGGCCTCGCGGCAGGTTTCGGCCGGAATGCGCCAGTCATCGCCCAGATCATGGCCGTCGAACTTCGCGGTATAGTCTGCCAGCGCCGCGTCACCGCGCGCGCGGACGTCGGCGAGAATCGCGGTAACGCCGTGCGCCACATCGGCATCGCTTTCGCGCCGGTCGCTGACGACGGCGGCAAATGCTGCGGCAAAGCCGGCGTCACGGGCGTGCAGGCGCTGCATCAGGCGGCTTTCCCGCGCGCGGCGAGTTCGCGGAAGGTGTCGATCAGTGCACCCATGCGCGCGCTGTCCGTCTTGAGCGCGGCGCGGTTGACGATGAGACGCGCAGAGACCGGCATGATCCGGCTCGTCTCGACCAACCCGTTGTCCTTGAGCGTGCGGCCCGAGGAAACGAGATCGACGATCCGGCTGGCAAGGCCGAGCGAAGGCGCGAGTTCCATCGCCCCGTTCAATTTCACGACCTCCGCTGCGACTCCCAGCTTTTCGAAGTGGCGGCGGGTCAAGCTGGGATATTTGGTGGCGACGCGGGCATGGCTTTCACGCGCGGTGGCACCGCTGGCGACGGCTTCTGCCGGCTCGGCCACCGACAGGCGGCAGTGCCCGATATCGAGATCGACCGGGGCGTAGAGGTCCGCGTAGTCGAATTCGTCGATCACGTCGGAGCCGACGATTCCGGCCTGCGCCGCGCCGTGCGCCACGAAAGTGGCGACATCGAACGCGCGGACGCGGATGATGGTCATGTCTGCGCGGCTCGTGGCAAAGCTCAGCTTGCGCGAGGCCTTGTCGAAGAAGTCGGCTTCAGGCACGACCCCCGCCTTGTCGAGCAGCGGCAGCGCTTCGTCGAGGATGCGGCCCTTCGGAAGGGCGAAAACAATAGAGGCTGGCGCGGTCATGGCCGCTCGCCCCTATGGCAAAGGGCCGGAAAGGGCAACCGTATGGAACGGGTGATGGATTGGCAGGATGTCGCCGAAGCGATCCGCTGGCAGGCGGATCATGCCGCGAAGAACGGCGCGCCCTGCACCGCACGGGTCGTTCGCGCGCAGCTGGCCCTGCTGGAGAGCGACACCGAGACGGGCCGCCGCCTCGCCCATTGGCCCGGGAAACCGCTGGAAGATGCGCTGCCGCTGCGGCTCGCGGGCGGGTTCCATCACCTTGTCCTTTCGGGCGCGGATGCGCGGCTGGCGGCGGTCTATCTCGGCGAACTGGCCGATCAGGCTGCGGTGGACGCGCTGATCCTCGATCTCACCCGGCAATACGACGCCGCTCTGCTGCCGTGGCTCGATGGCCCGCCCCAGACCAACGAGGCCGGCCGCTCGGCCTCGATCATGGCGGCGCTGCTGTGGCTTTCCCCCCGCGTGGGACCCCGGTTCGAGATGAATGAGCTGGGCGCGAGCGCCGGCGTCAACACGATGATGGAGCGCTATCACTACGATCTCGGCGGAACTGAAGTCGGCCCGGTGGATTCGCCGATGCAGATCAAGCCGGAATGGCGCGGGCCCGCGCCGAAGATCGCGCCGGTGGAGATCGGCGCGATCCAGGGCTGCGACCGCGCGCCGGTCAACCTTGCCGATCCAGCGCAGGCGCTGCGGCTGAAAAGCTACGTCTGGGCCGAAGTGACCGAGCGGCTGGCGCGCATCGACGCCGCGATTGCGCTTGCCGGGGAGCGCGCGCCCGATCTCGTCCGGATGGACGCGGGCGATTGGGTCGACCAGCGGCTTGCCGCACCGCTGGAAGCAGGCACCACCCGCGTGTTCTATCACTCGATCGTGTGGCAATATCTGCCGCCCGAAACCCGCGCGCGGATCACCGCCGCGATCACCCGTGCGGGCGAGGCCGGCCAGCGCCTCGCGTGGATCATGCTGGAAACCAACCGCGAAACCTTCCGCCACGAACTGACCGTCCGCCACTGGCCCGGCGGCGGGGAGCCCGTACTGCTCGGCGAGGCGCATGCCCACGGCGCATGGGTCGCGTGGCACGGCAAGGCGTGAATGGCCGCAAGGACCAATTGCGACTGCGTCAGTCCGTGCTAGCCTCCCGCCAACCTCGCTTGGAAAGTTCACTCATGCGCCCGATGAAACTGCTCCTTGCTGCCCTCGCGGTCGCTGCCGTTCCGGGCAGTGCGCTTGCCGATTCGCCGCCGATCGATTGGCGCGAGAAGGTCCGCGCGTTCAATATCGAGCACTGCAAGCACCCTGCATGGGGCACCTCGCATTCGGACCGCGACTACGCGCTGGCGAAGGCGATGGCGGCGACGGACAAGGTCACGCTCGACGACGATGTACTGTTCGCCGCCGCGTACCTGCACGATATCGCGGCCTTCAAGCCCTACGAAAAGCCCGACCTCGATCACTCCGATGTCGCTGCGGATCTCGTCGGCCAGATCCTCGCGCCGATGGGTTTTCCGATGGCCAAGCTGCCGAAGGTGCAGGCCGCGATCCGCGAGCACATGTACTACCGCACGCCGACGGTGCCTGAATCGCTCTACCTCCACGATGCCGACGCGCTCGATTGGCTCGGCGCGATCGGCGCGGCGCGGATCATGGCGCTGGCAGACCCCAATGGCGGCCAACCCGATGCGCCCGCCGTGCTGCCGATGCTCAAAGAAAACCTGCGCGACGTGCCGGCCCGTGTGCTCTCGCCCGCAGGCAAGGCGCTGATGCCAGCGAAGCGCGATCTCCTCGCCAAGTGGATGGAAACGCTCTCGGCGGAGACGGACGGATACAAGACGCTCTGATGCCTGAAATCACCTACCGGCCTTATGCCAAGTCCGATGAGGACGCGGTCATTGCGCATATCCTTGCCATCCAGCAGGGCGAGTTTGCCGTACCCGTAACCGCGGAGGACCAGCCGGATTTGCGCGCGGTGGCAGAGGTTTACCAGTCCGGCACCGGCGGGTTCTGGGTGGCGGAGATGGGCGGCCGCATTGTCGGCACCATCGGACTGATTGGCTACGGCGCGAACGAGGGCGCGCTGCGCAAGATGTTCGTGGCCGCCGAAGCGCGGGGGCGCGATCTGGGAGTGGCGGGACGACTGCTCGACATTCTGGTGGACCATGCGCGGGCCAGCGGGATCGTCGGCATCACGCTCGGTACGATCGAACGCCTCCATGCGGCGCGGCGGTTCTATGAGAAGAATGGCTTTGTCTTGATCGCGCCCGACAACTTGCCGGAAGGCTTCCCGCGCATGGCGGTGGACACGCATTTCTATCGGCTGGCGCTCGGTTAGTCCCCAACACCCACCTTCGTCATTGCGAGGAGAGTAGCGACGAAGCAATCCAGAGCGGCCCGCATCGACGCTCTGGATTGCTTCGCTACGCTCGCAATGACGAAGGGTTTTGGAGCAAAAGGTAGTGGCTACCCCAGAAACGCATCCAGCGCGGCGTTGACCTTGTCCGGCGCTTCCCACGGTACGAAGTGGCCGCAATCGTGAACCTGCACTAAGGTCATGTTCGGGATCATTGCGTCCAGCCCGTCGAGGTTCGAGGGCGGGAGGGCCATATCGTCCATCGCCCAGATCACCAGCGTCGGGATGGCGAGCGGGGGCAACGGCGTTGGTGTGTAGCCTTCGGGGATCGCGAAGGGCGCATCCATCGTCGGCACGTCGATCGGGCTGCCGCGATACCAGTTGAGCATGGCAATCGCGCTGTCCCCGTTCGACCAGTCCTTGAGCAGGGCCTCGCGCTCTGCCTCTTCCATCACCGGCGCCTTGTCGCCCCAGTTCAGCACTTGCAGCAGCAGCGCGCCGAGGCCGTGCTCGCGCACGAGTGGGTCGTTGGCGGGATCGCGGAAGGCCCGCATGTACTGGCTCGCCCCACGCTGGACGGGATCGAGGTAGAGCAGCTTCTGGAAATTGCCCGGATGCGGTGCATTAGCGACGACCGCGCGCGTCACCCGCGTGCCTTGCCCCAGCAGCGCCACGCCCCAGGCAATCGCGCCGCCCCAGTCGTGGCCGAGCACAGTGAACTGCCCCACTCCCAGCGCATCGGCGAGGAGGAAGATGTCGCCGATCAGCTTGTCGGGCGTGTAGTTCTCGACGCCCTCGGGCTTGGACGAACCGCGATAGCCGCGCTGGTCAGGCGCGATGCAGCGGAAGCGGCCGGAAAGATGCGCGATCTGGTGCCGCCACGTGCGGTGCGATTCGGGAAAACCATGGAGGAACATCAGCACCGGCGCATCGCGCGGGCCGACATCCACGACATCGAGTTCGATGCCGTTCGCGAGCGTGACGCGCGTCTGGTCAGCGCTCATGGCGCGCTCTCCACCGCGGGCACTTCCAGCTTGTTGGCATAGCCGTTCGCGACCAGCGCGGCCATGCGGTCGAAGATCTCCTCGGGCGTCCGGCAGGCTTCGCCGATCATCTGCTCGAAGCCGGTCGCCACGATGATCTCGCGTTTGCCTGCGGCCATTTCCGCCAGCATCTGCGCCACGGCCAGCTCGGGATCCATGCCCCCGTCGATGGCCTTGTCGCTGACCCCACGGCGGCTGCCATCGGCATTGAGCGCATTGCGCGAGACATTGGTGCGGACGGAGCCCGGCGCGATGACATGGACCTGCAGCCCCTCGCCGGACACTTCCGTGCGCAGCGCGTTGGCATAGCCGATCAGCCCGAACTTGGCCGCGCTGTAGGCGGTGCGCATCGGCACACCGACCTTGCCCGCCACGCTGGAGACCATCGCGATGCGGCCCTTCTGGCGCGCGACCATGCGCCCGATCAGCGCCTGTGTCAGTGCGATGGGGGCAAGCAGATCGACCGCGATGATCTTTTCATAGACCGCGTAATCAGTGTTCACGGCAAGGCTGCGCTGCGAGATGCCCGCATTGTTGAACAGGATATCGATCCCGCCGCTGCGCTCCTCGGCCCATGCCCAGGCTTGCTCCGCTGCGGCAAGTCCCGCCGGATGATCCGTCGCCTCGAATGGCAGCACAAGCGCCGTTGCGTTGCCCTTCGCGCAGTCTGCCGCCACTTCCGCCAGTGCCTCGGCGTTGCGGCCTGAAAGGATCACATGCGCGCCCTCTGCCGCCAGACCCCGCGCCATCGCCGCGCCGATTCCCGATGATGCCCCGGTGACCCACGCCACCTCTCCGGCGAATGTCATGTCTGTCCTCTCCCGTTGTGCTTTTAAAGATTTGCGCGGGTGTTCGGCACCTTTGGCAGGGGGATGAATTCGTCCTCGTCCCCCGGCACCTTGGGAAAGCGCCCTTCGTCCCAATCATGCTTTGCCTGCGTGATCCGCTCCCGGCTGGAACTCACGAAGTTCCACCATACGTGGCGCTGGCTGGTAAAGGCCTCACCGCCGAGCAGCATGACCCGTCCGCCGCCTTCGGAGGCCAGCTTGAGCGTGGCACCTGGTGCGAGCACGGCGAGCGTATAGAGTTCTAGCGGCACGCCATCGATGGTCGCCTCGCCGCCCACCAGCATCACCGCGCGCTCGTCGGCGCTGGGATCGATGGGGATTGCGCCGCCGGGGGCAAACAGGATCTCGGCATAGATCGTCTGGCTGTGCTGCGTTGTGGCGGCACTCCTGCCCCACAGCGTGCCCATGATGAGGCGGGCGGTGGTGCAGCCGTCCTCGATCAGCGGCAGGTTCGCCTGCTGCTCGAAGGCCGGATCGATGTCCTCGCGTCCGTCGGGCAGGGCAAGCCAGGTCTGCATGCCATAGAGCCGCGGTCCGGCTGCGCGTTCGGCTTCGGGGCCGCGCTCGGAATGGACGATGCCGCGTCCGGCGGTCATCAGGTTGACCTGCCCGGGGCGGATGGTTGCGAAGGTGCCAAGGCTGTCGCGGTGATCGATCGCGCCCGCGTACTTGCCGCCGAACAGCCAAGTCACGGTGGCGAGGTTGATGTGTGGATGGGGCCGCACGTCCATCGCGGTGCCGACCGGTAGCACTGCCGGGCCGAACTGGTCGACGAAGATGAACGGGCCGACCATCGTCCGCTCCCGCGATGGCAGCACGCGCCGCACCTGAAACGCGCCGAGATCGTGGGTTACGGGCGTCAGCGTCTGGGTCACGGGTTCGGACATCACGATACCTCCGCTTGCAGCAGATCGAGGATGTTCACCGGGAAAACCGGCTCATGCCACTCTGCCAGTTCGGCGGCGGTAAACCAGCGGAATTCCTTGATAAGCGCACGTTCGAGCTCGGTGTGCCCGGCATGATCCGGCGTGAAGCTGGCGGTGCGCAGGCGGAAGAAGCGTTCGTCAGACGTGACGGGTTCGCCCTCCAGCGTGATGAAATCGTCCATCCGCTGCGCGATCTCCGGGCCGCAGCTTTCGACTTGCAGGCCTGTTTCCTCGAACAGTTCGCGCAAGGCGGCGGCGTGAAAATCCTCGCCCGGATCGCATTCACCGCCAACGCCGCACCAGAACGCACGGCGTTGCGGCGGGGCGAAGCGAATCAGCAGCAGGCGTTCGTGTTCGTCGATCAGGAGGATGCGCGCGGCGCGCCTGATCCGGCGCGCGCCATTACTCACCGGGAGCACGAGCCTTGATCGCGAGCGCGTGGACGCGCTGGCCGGGAATATCCCCCAGCGCCTGGTTGACCATGCGCTGGCGCATCACGCGCGTGACGCCAGCAAACGCCGCGCTCGTGATTTCCACCGTGAAGTGCGATTCGCCGGTGCCATCATCGCCCATGTGGCCGCTGTGGTGGGCGCTGTCGTTGATCACGGCGAGGTGTTCGGGGGCGAACGCCTCGGTCAGGAGCGAGGTGATTTCTTGGGCAAGGGGTCCGGTCATGGCTTCCATCTTGGCCGATCCATCGCCATGTGAAAAGCCGAATGAGACAGGCCAATAACCATAGCCGCTTTCATGGCCGCGTGCAGGGCACCGGCCAGCTTTGCGCCGTTCCGGGTTGCAACGAACCGGGTGAGTTCCGCGCGCCGGGCGTTCGCGCGCCCGGTTTCGATGGACCCGGGGACTACCGCTGGATGTGCCTCGAACACGTGCGCGCGTTCAATGCGGGCTACGATTTCTTTGCCGGGATGACGCCCGAGGAAATCATGGCCGCGCAATCCCCGATTGCTGGCTGGGCGCGGGAGACGCGGGTTTTCCGTCCCGATGCCGGCATCGATCAGGCCCCACGCTGGAACGACTTTGCTGATCCGCTTGATGCCATTGCCCAGCGCGCCCGCGCGCGGCGCGAGGATGCGCTGCGCCGGCAGGAAGCAGCCCGGCGCGGCATCGGGCCCGAGGAGCGCAAGGCGTATGAGACGATGGGCCTCGGCTTCGATGCAGATCGCAAGGCGCTGCGCACTCGCTATTCCGAACTCGTCCGCCGCTTCCACCCGGATCGCAACGGCGGCGACCGCGCCTATGAGGGCCGCCTGCAAGCCGTGATCGACGCCTACAACCTGCTGCGCGCGACGCCTGCCTTCGGCGGCTGAGGGCTGGACAAGCCCTCCGCGCAGCGCAAAGCTGCGGCGCATTGCCAGCGAGGGGACAGGCGGATGACGAGCGAAGACCGGCAACTGGGGATGGACCGCGCGATCTCCCGGCGCGATTTCGTCAATGGCGTCGCGGCGGCGGCGCTGGCCGCAGGTGTTCCTGCCGAGGCGCTGGCGGCTGGTGGGCGTCCCAAGGCCGTCATCACGCCGGAAATCGATCCCAATCCCTATCCCCCGGCGCGTCAGGGCATGCGCGGCTCGCACGCCGGCACGTTTGAGGCAGCCCACATGCTGCGCGACGGAACGCTCAAGCTTGCGGACGCTGAGGATAGCGGGGAGACCTATGATCTGATCGTGGTCGGCGGTGGGCTTTCCGGCCTTTCCGCCGCGCACTTCTTCCAGAAGCGCGTTGGCCCCGGCGCCAAGGTGCTGGTGCTCGACAATCACGATGATTTCGGCGGCCATGCCAAACGCAACGAGTTCCGCGTGAACGGCAAGCTGCTGCTGTGCAACGGCGGCACGCTCAACATCGAAAGCCCTTCACGCTACGACAAGTGGTCGCGCGTGCTGCTCGATGACATCGGCGTCGATATCGCACGCTACGAGCGTGACAACACCGCAAACGCCGGGCTCTACAAGTCGCTGGGCATGGGCCACGGCATGGTCTTCGATGCCGAGACATTTGGCGGAAAGGACGTGGTCCTCGCGATGGGCGGCGGCTGGCGTGGCGGCGCCATCGAGCCCGACAAGCTGGAGAAAGCACCGCTCACCCCCAAGGCACGGGCCGATCTCGCCCGGCTCTTTGCGAAGGACCAGCCGGACTATCTCCCCGGTCTCGATCAGGCCGCCAAGAAGGACTGGCTGGCGCGCCACTCCTACAAGGAGTTCCTGACCGACAAGGTCGGCGTCGATCCGCAGGTCTATTGGCTGTTTCAGGATATCGGCAAGGCAAGCTTCTGCGTCGGCGGCGATGCCGTGCCCGCGCTGTTCGGCTGGGTGCAGGGCTATCCCGGCTTTTCCGGCATGGCGCTGGGCGAAGTGCCTGCCGACCTTTTTGCCGATCTCCCCGGCGGGCAGCACGGCCGCCAGCGTGAGGGCGACAAGTCGATCCACTTCCCCGATGGCAACGCCACGCTCGCGCGGCTGCTCGTCTCGAAGCTGGTGCCCGAGGCGACCTCAGGCCGCACGCAGGAGGATATGGGGACGGCGGTGATCGACTACGCCGCGCTCGACCGCCCCGGCGCGCCCACCCGCATCCGGCTTTCGAGCGTCGTCCTCAACGTGGCGCACAAGGGTGATCCTGCCAGCGCGAGTGAAGTTGCCGTCCACTATTCCAAGCAGGGCAAGCTCGTCGAAGTGCGGGGCAAGGCCGTCATCATGGCCAACTGGAACATGGCGATCCCCTACATGATGCCTGAACTGCCTGCGCCGCAGAAGGAAGCGCTGGCTTACGGCGTGAAGGGACCGATGGTCTACACCAGCGTCGCCGTCACCAACTGGCGGCCCTTCGTGAAGCTTGGCGCAGCCAATTTCCATTGCCCGACGATGTTCCATCAGGAAGTCGGCCTCACCGAAGCAGTCAGCCTCGGCGATCTCAAGCACCCGCAATCGCCCGATGAGCCGATCGTGCTCCACCTCGTCAAATACATGAACAAGCCCGGCCTGCCGCGCCGCGATCAGCACCGCATTGGCCGCGCCGAACTGCTCGCGATGAGCTTCGAAACCTTCGAGCGCGAGACGCGGCGGCAATTGCAGCGGATGCTGGGGGCGGCGGGCTTCGATGCCGCGCGCGATATTGCGGGGATCACCGTCAACCGCTGGGGCCACGGCTATGCCTATACCTACAACTCGATCTACGATCCGGTGGAGTGGGTCTACAGCGAGAGCCCCAACCGCCCCTGCGTGATCGGCCGCCAACCCTTCGGCCTCGTCAGCATCGCCAACAGCGATGCCGCCGCCAGCCCGCACACCGATGCCGCCATCCAGGAAGCCCACCGCGCGGTGCAGGAAGTGATCGAACGGCGGACTTATCCCTTCGTGCCGCGGCGGACGGGATAGGGACAAGCCCGCCTAGACCACCACCAACCCCGCTCAAGCTGAGCTTGCCGAAGCATCATGCGCGGCGCCAGCACCCTTGGACAAGCTCAGGGTCAGCGGGTTGGGTGCTGATTCTAGTACCTTCAGCTGGCGGGTTCGAGATCAGGTTCCACCCAACCCCGCCGCGCGTCCACGCTGAACAGGCGATCCTTCGAATAGAAGCATAGCGGCCAGCTGCGATCCCCGATCTCGCTTCCCAGCAGCGCGTTCACCGCATCCACCAGCGCGGTGCCCTCCGGCAAAGTCTCGGCGAAAGCCCGCACGCCTCTGATGTAGAGCTGCGTCAGCGTCTCGTGATAGCCCGCGCTGTCGGTGTTCTCGCCGCCCACCGCCACGTTGTAGCTGCGGATCGTCTCGGGCATGTCGCGCTCGGGCAGAAAGTCGAGCTTCTCGCGGAGCAGCCACAAGCAGGCGGCGAGGTGCGCCTCGTGGGTCCACTCCGCTTTGGGCAGCGTGCGGGCCAGCAGCCCCTCGCCGATGTGGCGCACCGCCGCATCATCGGCAAACAGGCGGATCGGATGGGCGGCCATTGGGAAAACCTTTCAGAACGGGACTATGTGCCGCCCCAAAAGCCTCATGGCGAGCGTCGCGAAGCGGAAGCACAAAAAAAGAGGCCTCGCACAGGGCGAGGCCTCACGCCAGATAGGATTGTCGTCTTCTTGCTTATGCTGCGATGGGGGCCGCGTTGAGCACGCTTTCGTCCACGTGGTCAGCGAACTGCGCGAAGTTGTCGATGAACTTGCGCACCAGTTCCCCGGCCGTGCGGTCATAGGCTTCGCCGTCAGCCCATGCGCCGCGCGGATCGAGCAGCGCGGTATCCACGCCCGGCACCGAAACCGGCACTTCGAAACCGAAGTTGGGATCAATGCGGAATTCGGCGGAGTTCAGGCTGCCGTCGAGCGCAGCATTGAGCAGCGCGCGGGTTGCCTTGATCGGCATGCGCTTGATCCCCGGCATCGTGGCGAGGCCGCCCGACCAACCGGTGTTGACCAGCCAGCACTTCACGCCGCCCTTGGCGATGCGCTCCTTGAGGAGGTTGCCGTAGATCGACGGGTGGCGCGGCATGAACGGTGCGCCGAAGCAGGTGCTGAAGGTCGCTTCCGGCTCCGTCACGCCGATTTCGGTGCCGGCAACGCGCGCGGTGTAGCCCGAGAGGAAGTGATACATCGCCTGATCGGGCGTCAGCCGCGCGATCGGAGGCAGCACGCCATAGGCGTCCGCCGTCAGGAAGATGATGTTCGCGGGCACCGGCCCGAGGTTCTTCTCGCTCGTGTTCGGGATGAAATCGATCGGGTAGGAACCGCGGCTGTTTTCGGCGAGCGAGGCATCGTCGAGGTCGATCTTGCGGGTTTCCGGATCGATCACGACGTTCTCGAGGATCGTGCCGAAGCGCTTGGTGGTCGCGAAGATTTCGGGCTCCGCTTCGGCCGAAAGGCGGATCATCTTGGCGTAGCAACCGCCTTCGAAGTTGAACACCGCCGTGTCCGACCAGCCATGCTCGTCATCGCCGATCAGCGTGCGGCTGGCGTCGGCGGAAAGCGTCGTCTTGCCGGTGCCCGAAAGCCCGAAGAACACCGCCGTGGTGCCATCCGCGCCGATGTTGGCCGAGCAGTGCATCGGCATCACGCCCTGCACCGGGAGCAGGTAGTTGAGGATGCCGAACACCGACTTCTTCATCTCGCCCGCATAGGCCGTGCCGCCGATCAGGATCAGCTTCTCGGTGAAGTTCACGGCAACGACAGTTTCGGTACGGCAGCCATGGCGCGCGGGATCAGCGCGGAAGCTGGGCAGATCGATGATCGTGTATTCCGGCGCGAAGCTGGCGAGTTCCTCTGCCGAGGGGCGCACCAGCAGCGTGCGCACGAACAGCGAGTGCCAGGCGAATTCGGTAATGACGCGGACGTTGACGCGGTAATCGGCCTGCGAACCGCCGAACAGATCGGCGACATAAGCCTTGTCCTTGGCGCCGAGCGCGGCAAGGAAATCGGCCTTCAGCGCGGCGAACTGGTCCGGCGTCATGGCGACGTTGGTCTTGCCCCACCACACGGTGTTCTCGGTCTCGGCGTCGCGAACGAAGAACTTGTCCTTGGCGCTGCGGCCGGTGTGCTTGCCGGTTTCGACAACCAGCGGGCCGTCTGCCGAAAGCACGCCCTCGCCGTTGCGGATCGCATGCTCCACCAGCGGCGCGGTGCCGAGGTTGGCAAAGATCTGTGCGGGCTCGGGAAGGCCCTGCTGAGCGAGGGTAACGTTCAATGCGGTATCAGACACAATCGGTCTCCCATGGCAGGTCTGCCAGTTGCCCGGGCCGATTTGAGCTCCGGGCGAGGCATGGCCCCGCGTTGCAATCACACCCAGAATGCTTTCGTCCGCCGGCGAATCCGTCGCATTACTGCATACGAATGCGCTGAGTCCGGATTGGCGCATAGCCACCCCGCCATGCTGCGTCAAATGCCCTCGCGGCAACCAAGTTTTTTGCGCAGCAAGTTGCACCGCGCACAACTGCACTGGATAATCGCTCGTGTCGTCGGCGCCGGTTGCCAGCCCCGGTTGCCAGCCCCGGTTGCCAGCAGGGGGGCGAACCGGTAATCGACAAGGCCCTGCCAAGCCGCCAGCCAGACCGGAAGCCGCCCTGTCCGACGCCCTGCAACCTCCGGCTCCGTCCGCTCCCCGCGCGCCGCTGCGCTCCGGCGATGATCCGCGGGTAATCGCGCTGGTGGATGACGACCGGAATATTCTCACCACGGTTTCGATCGCGCTTCAGGCCGAAGGCTTCGCCACGCGCCTCTATTACGATGGCGCCGCAGCCTTGAAGGCGCTGCTCGAAAACCCGCCTGACCTTGCCGTCTGCGATATCAAGATGCCGCGCATGGACGGGCTCCAACTGCTCCAGCGCCTGCGCGAGAAAAGCCAGCTTCCGGTCATCTTCCTCACCAGCAAGGATGCCGAGGCCGACGAGGCGCTCGGCCTTTCGCTGGGCGCCGACGATTACATCGCCAAGCCCTTCAGCCAGCGCCTGCTGATCGCCCGCATCCGCGCGATCCTGCGCCGCTCCGAACTCGCGCGCAGCGATGCAGCAGGGCCCGCCGATGCCGACGAAGAGACGCAGCCGCTGCCCGAACCGATCCGCCGCGGCCGCCTCGTGATGGATCCGGCGCGCCACACGGTCACGTGGGATGGGGCAGCGGTTTCGCTCACCGTCACCGAATTCCTCATCCTCGAAGCGCTCGCGCTGCGCCCCGGCGTGGTAAAAACGCGCAACCAGTTGATGGACGCTGCCTACCACGACGATGTCTTCGTCGACGACCGCACGATCGACAGCCACATCAAGCGGCTGCGGCGCAAGTTCCGCGCGGCGGATGCCGAATTCGCCGCCATCGAGACGCTCTATGGCGCCGGATACAGTTTCACCGATTCCTGAACCGGCTCCGGTCGCGACCCACGCCGGACAGCGCCGCCGTTCATGGCGGGTGCGCGGCGTGTCGCTCACGGTGCGCATTCTCGCGGTCAACGTCATCGCGCTGGCGCTGCTCGCCGGCTCGTTCTTCTACCTCGACAGCTACCGCAAGCAGCTCCTTGACGAACGCTTCAAGCTGGCCCGGGCCGAAGCTGAAATCGCGGCCATTGCACTCACCGAAGCACGCCCGACCAAAGCACAGCAGGTGCTTGCGGAAATCGGCACCGCACAGAAACTACGTCTTACGCTCTACGATGCGAAGGGCGGCCTGATCGCCGACAGTTTCCGCCTTGCCCCGCCGCCGTTCGCGTTCGCCGATCCCGATCAGGAGGCGTGGTACACCACTGCCGCACGGCTGCTCGATCGCGGCGTCGATTTCATCGTCGGCGCGCCAGCCATCGAGCGTTACCGCGAGCCGCCCGAAACCGGCGCGGCCAACTGGCCCGAAATCGCCCGTGCCCGTGATGCGCAGGCGACCGAGGTCTATCTGCGCTATGCGCCTGATCGCACGCCGGTGATTACCGCAGCCACGCCCGTCGGCACCAAAGGCGAGATGTTGCTGGCGCTTCGCAATGCGACCGATGTCACCCAGTCTGTCCGCGATGCGCGCCAGTCGCTGGGCATCATCATCGGCGTTGCCTTCATGCTGTCGATCCAGCTCTCGCTGTTCCTCGCGCGCACCATCGTCCAGCCCTTGCGCGCGCTGGTGCGTGCTGCGGTGCGCGTCCGGCTTGGGCGCGACCGCGCGGTCGTCGTGCCGCGCCTTCCGGAACGCGGCGATGAGATCGGCCTGCTTGCCCGCGCCTTTTCCGACATGACCACCGCGCTGCGCCAGCGCATCGACGCGGTGGAGAGCTTCGCGGCGGACGTGGCGCACGAGCTCAAGAACCCGCTCGCCTCGCTTTCCAGCGCGCTGGAGACGATGGAGAAAATCGACGATCCTGCGCTGCGCCAGCAGCTCGCCGCCATTGCCGCGCACGATGTCCAGCGCATCGACCGGCTCATCACCGAAATCGCCGACGCCAGCCGAATCGATGCGCAATTGAGCCGCGCCACCTTTGCCCCGCTCGATCTTGCGGGCCTTGCCGGGGATGTGGTCGGTGCCCGCGGCACCCGGCCCGACCGCGAGGCATGCCCGATCCGCATGGTGCGCGGTGGCGGCACGGCGCTGGTGCGCGGCGATGCCCTTCAGCTCGAACGCGTGCTCGAAAACCTGCTCGACAACGCCGTCTCGTTCTCGCCGCCCGGCGGCACGGTCGAAGTGGTCGTGTGGGGCAGTGAAGGCCGCGTCTTCCTTGCCGTGTGCGACGATGGTCCCGGCATCCCGCCTGCCGAGCGCGAGAAGGTGTTCGAACGCTTCCACTCGGTGCGCCCCGATGCCGAAGCCTTCGGTGCGCACAGCGGCCTTGGTCTTGCCATCGCGCGCACGATTGCCGAAGCGCATGAAGGCAGCCTCACCATCACCGATCGCCCCGGCGGCGAACCCGGCGCGCAGCTCGTTCTCGAACTCCCGATGGCAGGGGAGGACGAGGAATGAACCATCAGGCGACCTGCGTGGCCATCGCTGGCCGGGCGGTCCTGATCGAAGGCGCGCCCGGTGCCGGCAAATCGAGCCTGGCATTGGCCCTCATTGATCGCGGCGCGATGCTGGTGGGCGATGACGGCGTTGCGCTGGAACGGCGCGGCGCGCATCTTCTGGCAAGCCCTGTTCCAGCCACAGCTGGCCTTCTCGAAGTGCGCGGTCTCGGGTTTGTTACCATGCCGGTCCTTGCCGGCGTGCCCGTCGCGCTCGTCATCGTGCTTACGCCTGATGCGCCGCGTTTCATCGAGGAACCTGAGCAAGTCACCCGCCACGGCGCGGTGCTACCCCTCATCCGGATCTGGCCGGAGAGCCCCGTCATCCACCTGCGCGCCGAACTCGCGCTGCGCCAATATGGCCTCGCGGTTTGAGCCGGATGTCGCAAAGCGAAACAGTGCGGCAGGCTTTCCCACGCCCGTTGCACCCTTGCGGTCTTTCCTTCGCGCGGTGTTGGGCGCAAACCACGCGGCATGTCGGCTGAGTCGGAACAGCAAGTGAAACCGCAGCGCATCCTGCTTGTCACCGGTGTGCTTGGCGCCGGCAAGACGACCGCGCTGCGCACTCTGGAAGACATGGGCTGGGAGGCGATCGACAATTTCCCGATCCGCCTGCTCGACCGCCTGCTCGAGACCGAGCCCGGCTCGGCGCAGCTTGATGCAGGCTCCCCGCTCGCGATCGGCTTCGATACCCGCACGCGCGGTTTCGATCCGGCGAGGACGATCGAGCGCGTGAAGCGCCTCACCGCGCGGCCTGATCTCACCGTCACCACGCTGTTTCTCGATTGCGGCGGGTCCGAACTCGAACGCCGCTACAACGAAACCCGCCGCCGCCACCCGATGAGCGAGGACAAGCCCGCCGCTACTGGCATCGCGGCCGAGCGCGAGCTGCTGGAGCCGCTGCGCCGCTGGGCGGATGTCGTCGTCTCCACCACCGATTTCTCGACCAACGATCTTCAGCAGGCGATTCGCGAACAGTTCGGCGATCATACGCCGCAGCGCACCACGCTCACGATCAGCAGCTTCGGCTTTTCGCGCGGTACTCCGCCGCTGGCGGATCTCGTGTTCGACATGCGCTTTCTCGATAATCCGCACTGGGACGATACCTTGCGCCCGATGTCCGGCAAGGACGCGCCGGTGGGCGAATATATCCGCCGCGATCCGGCATTTAGCGAGGCTTTCGCGCGGATCCGCGATCTCCTCCTGCTGCTGCTCCCGCGCTTCCAGGCGCAAGGGAAAGCGTATGTGAACATCGCTTTCGGCTGCACTGGCGGGCGCCACCGCTCGGTGTTCATGGCCGAACAAATCGCTTCTGCCTTGCGCGATGCGGGATTTTCTCCCACATTGCTGCATCGCAACCTAGGGTCGCGCGCTGCCGACATGGTCGAAGGCGCGCAGACATGAAAAAGACAAGACACTGCCGTCCTTCCGGGGAGACAGGCAGGAATCGGGGGAATGGGCATGCACTGGAAGTTGGCGGGACCGATCGGGCATTCAGCCGGATGCGGCACCAGCCTCAACCGAAACTGCCCATGCTGAACGCGGCGCCTTGCCGCATCGCCCTTCGGAGCCACCCCAACTGATGATCGGTCTCATCCTCGTCACCCACGGCGCCCTTGCCGACGAATTCATCCATGCGATGGAGCATGTCGTTGGCCGGCAGCCCGATATCGTCGCGGTCTGCATCGGACCCAATGACGACATGGAGCGCCGCCGCAAGGAAATCGCGGACGCCATCAAGCGGGTCGATTCCGGCTCCGGCGTCATCATCCTGACCGACCTGTTCGGCGGCACCCCGTCCAACCTTGCGATTTCGCTGATGGAAGCGGGCAAGGTCGAAGTGATCGCGGGCATCAACCTGCCCATGCTGATCCGCCTCGCCAAGGCACGCAGTGCGATGGGTGTGCGTGAAGCCACCGCCGCCGCGCGCGATGCGGGGCGCAACTACATCACCATCGCTTCCGAATTTCTGGGGCAGGACGCCTGACTATGACCGAAAACGCCGCCGATCCCACATCCAGTGACGTGACCACGGCGCGCGAGACGGTACTCATCATCAACCAGCGCGGCCTGCACGCGCGGGCAAGCGCGAAGTTCGTCAACGCCGTGGCGCGTCTGCCCGAAGGCGTCGACGTAAAGGTCATCAAGGACGGGACCGAGGCGCAGGGCGGCTCGATCCTCGGCCTGATGATGCTTGGCGCGGCCAAGGGCGACCATGTCGAGATCGTCGTAACCGGGCTGGATGCGGAAGCCGTGCTCATGAAAGTTGCCGGGCTCGTCAAGGACGGCTTCGGCGAAGACTGAGGCGAACGCCTGATGACCCGCCGACAGATCACCGGGTTTTCCAACCCGACCATCAAGGCCGTCCGCGCACTCCGCGAGAAGAAGCATCGCAAGCGCGAGGGCCGTTTCCTGGCCGAGGGCCTGCGCCTGCTCACCGATGCGCGCGAATGCGGCCGCCTGCCCGAACTGCTCCTGATGGCCGAGGCGCGCGAGGCGCATCCGCTGCTGGATGCGCTGGAAGTGGCCGTAGCGGCGGCCGGCGGCGACGTGATCGAAATGCCCGAGGAACTGCTCGCCAAGGTGACGGGCAAGGATAATCCGCAGGCCGTCGCGGGCGTCTTCGCCGAATGGGATACACGGCTTGAAGCGCTTGACCGCAACCGCGCGCCGCTGTGGCTGGTGGCGCAGGCGATGCGCGATCCGGGCAATCTCGGCACGATGCTGCGCACCGCCGATGCGGTGGGCGCTGGCGGGGTGATCCTGCTCGATGATTGCGCCGATCCGTTCTCGGTCGAAGCCGTGCGCGCGAGCATGGGCGCGGTGTTCACCGTGCCGCTTGCGCAGGCGCGATGGGATGATTTCCTCGGCTGGCTGCGCGCGGGTGAGGGGCAACTGGTCGCCGCCAGCTTGCGCGAGGCGGTCCCCTATCGCGGCGCGCCCTATGCCGCGCCGTGCTTCGTGATGGTCGGCAACGAATCGCGCGGCCTTCCGGAAGAATACGAAATGGCCTGCGACTTGCGCGTGACGATGCCTATGAAGGGCCGCGCCGACAGCCTCAATGCAGCGGTTGCGGCGGCGGTGCTCGCCTACGAAGTGCTGGCCGCGCTGGGCGATTAGGCGCACTGCTCCATTCCACTTTCATTCGTCATCCCAATGAAGGTGGGGGGGACAGCGCGATCGTGGCGCCCATGGTCTCTGATTCCCGCTTTCGCGGGAATGACCAGAAAAGGGCGCTAGATGACGTTGGCGGCTACCGCCGACATTCTGTCACTCCGCGGCCGGTTCGCCTTCTGATTCAACCAAAGCAAGGAGTGGGCTCTGCTCGGCGTGGCGCGGGACCACATCGACCAGAGCTACCTCATCAATTTCGCTGCTGATCTCTACACCTTTGTCCCGAAGGCGCTTTGCTGCTGACTGGACATTGCGTTCGAAGCTACCAACGAACTTATTATAGTTGCTGACCGCGGATTGAAGGCCGCCACCAACACGCTTCAGATGCTCGGCGGCGACCCTGATACGCTCATAGATTTCCGTACCCATCTTGCCGATCTCGCGCGCCTCGCGCGCCAGGCCGTCCTGCCGCCAGACTTGCGCTACGGTGCGCGCAATGGCGACAAGGTTGGTGGGGGAAGCGAGCAGCACGCGGCGTTCGAAGGCGAAGTCCCACAGCGCGGGATCGCGTTCGAGCGCGGCGGCGATGAAATGTTCGCCCGGCACGAACATCAGCACATAGTCCGGCGCTTCGTCGAACTGGCTCTGGTAGCTCTTGGCGCCGAGCGTCTGGATGTGATTGCGCATGGATTGCACGTGCGCCGCAAGTGCCACCGCGCGGGCATCGTCGTCCGCCGCCTCGAACGCATCCTGATAGGCGTTGAGCGAGACCTTGGCGTCGATCACGAGGATCTTGTTGCCCGGCACCTTGACGATGGCATCAGGACGCAGCCGCCCGTCCTCGGTATCGACTGAATGCTCGGTGACGAAGTCGGTGTGTTCGGCGAGGCCGCACTGTTCGAGCACGTTGCGCAGTTGCAGTTCACCCCAGCGTCCGCGCGTCTTGGGGCCATTGCGCAGCGAATTGCCCAGTTGCAGCGCAGCGGTGCGCACCGCTTCCTGTCCCTGGCGCATGCCCTCGATCAGGCCGCTGAGCTGCCCGAACGCATCGACGCGCTTGGCTTCCAGTTCCTGCACCTGCTGCTCGTATTTCTCGAGCCGCGCGCCGACCGGCTCCAGCACTGCCTTCAGCCGCGCCTCGCTGGTCTTCTCGCTTTCGGCGAAGCGCGCGTTGGCGCGGGCGAGGAAGGCTTCCTGCGCGCGTTCTAGCACCTTGTGACCGGCGTTTTCGAATTCCTTGCGCAAGCTCTCCTGCGCCTCGATCAGCAGGCGCTTCTGCTCGGCAAAGTTCTCGGCATCGGCCTTCATCCGCTCCAGCTCTGCGCGCAGGGCTTCGCGGTCCGCACGGAGCGTGGCCAGTTCTGCGCGCATCCGGTCTGCATCGGCGGCGCGTTCCTGCGCGGCAGCGAACTGCGCCGCAAGCGAATCGCGCTCCTCACGCAACAGGACCATGTTTGCCGCCAGCGCATCGTGCGCCTGCGCCTTCACGCTGGCTGCGGCGAGTTCGGTGATCGCGCGGCGAAACTTCTCGTCCAGTTCGCGCGCCTCGCCATCACGCGCGGTGAGGCGCGCCTGCCATTCGGCAATTGGTCGCGCACCCAGAAACCAGCCGACAGCAAGCCCCGCCAGCAGCGCGACGATCACGAAAACGAAAGCAAAGGTGCTGTCCACGCCGACTCCGAAACTGGAACGAAGCGTGAACCTATCCTGCTTCTACCCGCAGCGCAAGCACGGGCCAAAGCGCCATGGGGATCACGCCGCGCGGCGCAGCTTTTCCAGCTTCTTCAGCACCATCTGCCGCTTGAGGCGCGAGAGGTGGTCGATGAACAGGATGCCCTCGAGGTGGTCCATCTCGTGCTGGAGGCAGGTTGCCATCAGGCCGTCCATGTCCTCTTCGTGGACCTTGCCATCAAGGTCCTGCCAGCGCGCGCGGATGCGGGCCGGGCGCTCCACTTCGGCGTACATCTCGGGCACCGAGAGGCAGCCTTCGTTGTAGACGCGCAGGTCTTCGGAAGGGGCGAGGATCTCAGGGTTGATGAAGACCTGCGGCTCGCGCTTGGTCGGCTGGTGATGGTGGTGGTGCCCGTCGTGGTTGCAGGCGACCGGTTCAGCATCCGGATCATCGGGCTGGAGGTCGATCACCAGCACGCGCAGCGGCACGCCAACCTGGATCGCGGCGAGGCCGATGCCGGGCGCATCGTACATCGTCTCGAACATGTCGGCGACGAGCGTCTTCAGCTCCTCGTCGAACACGGTGACGGGCGCGGAGATCTGCTTGAGGCGCGGATCGGGGACTTCGAGGATTTCACGGATAGCCATGGCGCTCAGATAAGCGTGGAGGCGCGGAGTCGCAAGGTGGTCTTGTGGTCCGGCCCACCCCCGCCCCCTCCCGCAAGCGGGAGGGGAGCAGAAGGGTGCGACGTAGTTCCCCTCCCGCCTGCGGGAGGGGTTAGGGGTGGGCTGGCTAACCGACCGGCCGCCGCGCGCGCAGCGCCTGCGCCAGCGTGCCCTCGTCGAGATAATCGAGCTCGCCGCCGACCGGCAGGCCGTGGGCCAGTTGGGTCACGCGCAGCGGCAGATGCTCGATGCGCTCGGCGATGTAGTGCGCGGTGGTCTGGCCCTCCAGCGTGGCGTTCATCGCAAGCACCACTTCGTCGATTCCGCCCGCTTCCAGCCGCTGGAGGAGTTGGCCGATCGAGAGGTCCTCCGGCCCTACGCCCTCCAGCGCGGAAAGCCGCCCACCGAGCACGTGATAGCGCCCGGTGAACAGCCGCGAGCGATCTAGCGCCCAGAGATCGGCCACTTCCTCCACCACGCAGAGCGCGCGGGCATCGCGGCGGGGATCGGTGCAGACGCTGCAGGGGTTGGCAGTATCGACGTTGCCGCATGTGGTGCATTCGACGAGCCGTGCGCGCACGCCTTCCAGCGCCTCGGCCAGTTGCACAAGGCTGGTCTCGCGCCGCTTGATAAGCCACAGCACCGCACGCCGCGCCGAGCGGGGGCCAAGCCCCGGGAGCCGCGCCAGCGCGCTCGCCAATGCCTCGATCTCTTGCGATGCCATGGGGTGAGAGATAGGGCCGGTTGCGGCAAACGAAAGGCCTTTCCCTCGGTTATGCGCATTGTCTTCATGGGCACCCCCGATTTCGCGGTGCCGACCCTTCAGGCGCTGGTGGCGGCCGGACACGAAGTCGTGGCCGCCTACAGCCAGCCGCCGCGTCCGGCGGGGCGGGGCAAGCAGTTGCAGCCCTCGGCCGTGCACCGGGTGGCAGAAGCGCTCGGGATTGCAGTGCGCACGCCGCTTTCGCTCAGGCAAGCGGACGAGCAGGCCGCGTTCGCGGCGCTGGAGGCCGATGTGGCGGTGGTGGCGGCCTATGGCCTGATCCTGCCGCAGCCGATCCTCGATGCGCCGCGCCACGGCTGCCTTAACGTCCACGGTTCGCTGCTGCCGCGCTGGCGCGGGGCGGCGCCGGTGCAGCGCGCAATTCTGGCGGGAGATGCGCTGACGGGCGTGACCATCATGCAGATGGAGCGTGGGCTCGATACTGGGCCGATGCTGGCGACGGTGGAGACGCCGATTGCGGGCAAGACGGCGGGCGAGCTCACAGCCGAGATCGCCGAGAAGGGCGCAGCGCTGATGGTTTCGGTGCTGGCCGATCTGGCCGGGCATCCTCCGGTCGTGCAGCCGGAGGAGGGCGTGACGTATGCCCACAAGATCGACAAGGCGGAGAGCCGCCTCGATTTCACACGGAGCGCGGTCGATGTGGAGCGGCAGGTCCGCGCCTTTGCGCCGGCACCGGGGGCGTTTTTCGAACTGGATAGCGAACGCTATCGGGTGCTGGCGGCAGAGGTTGTCGAAGGCTCGGGCGCGCCGGGCGTCACGCTCGATGCCGCGCTCACCATAGCCTGCGGGGAGGGCGCCCTGCGGCCCACGCTGATCCAGCGCGCGGGCAAACCGGCGATGGAGACCGCCGCGCTGCTGCGCGGGCGGACGATTGCGGCGGGGGCGGTGCTCGGGTGATGGGGCGGGCGCGGCGCATTGTGCTTCGACATGCTCAGCACGAGCGGTTTCGTTTTGGGGACTTCCTCCCACATCCGCTCATTCTGAGCTTGTCGTCGGATGCTGGCGGCACCCTTGGCAGCACACGATGACCCGCTACGCGCTCACCCTGGAATATGATGGCCGGCCCTACATGGGCTTCCAGCGGCAGGCGCATGGCCCGTCCGTCCAGCAGGCGTTCGAGGAAGCGGCCGAGACCGTCGTCGGACACCCCGTCACGCTCCATTCCGCCGGACGCACCGATACCGGCGTCCATGCGCGGGCGATGCGCGCGCATTTCGATAGCGAGAAGACGCTGCCGCCGTTCCGCATGGGCGAGGCGCTGAATGCGCGGCTGCGGCTGGCGGAGCAGGCGGTGGCGGTGCTCGATTGCGTGGAAGTCAGCGAGGACTGGCATGCGCGCTTCACCTGCCTTGGACGCTCCTACGAATACGTCATCGCCAACCGCCGCGCCCCGCTGGTGCTGGAGGCCGGGCGTGCCTGGCGCATCGCGCAGGATCTGGACGCAGGCGCCATGCACGAGGCGGCGCAAGTCCTTGTCGGCAGGCATGATTTCACCACTTTCCGTTCGGCCCAGTGCCAGTCGGCCAGCCCGGTGAAAACGCTGCGCCATCTTTCCGTGCGGCGCGAGGGCGATCATGTGATCGTCGCGGCGGAGGCCCGCAGTTTCCTCCACCATCAGGTGCGCTCGATGGTCGGCTGCCTCGCGCTTGTGGGGGAGGGGCGCTGGACCGCCGCCGACATGCGCGATGCGCTCGAGGCCGCTGACCGGCGGCGGCTGGGTCATAATGCGCCGCCCGATGGGCTCTATTTCATGGGCGCGCTTTACCCCGGCGAATGAGCCGCTAGGTTGCGCTTTGAAACTCGCGTCGGAGCCAATCCGGCGCGGCAACCATTCGGGAGACAAACATGGCATTCACCGGCAAGCAGCTCACCACCCGACTCGACGCAGACGGCACGCTCACCGTCCAGATCGTGCCCAAGACGTGGGATGCGCCCACCGGCAGCCAGGTCCTCGTGCAGGTCGAGGCGACGCCGATCAACCCTTCGGATCTTGGCCTGCTGTTCGCCTCTGCCGATACCGCCAACGCCGAATATACCCCCGGCAAGGTCGTCGCGAAGATGCCGGAAAACGCCACCCGTGCGATGACCGCGCGCCATGGGCTTGACATGCCGGCGGGCAACGAAGCCGCCGGGATCGTGGTCGCAGCGGGTGATAGCCCTGCCGCGCAGGCGCTGATCGGCAAGCGCGTCGCCTGTGTGCCGGGCACCGCCTATGCCAGCTACGCTTATGCCGAGGCGGGCATGTGCCTGCCGGTGGACGAGGGCGTGAGCGCCGCGCAGGCCGCCTCCAGCTTCGTCAACCCGATGACCGCGCTGGGCTTTGTCGAGACGATGCGGATGGAAGGCTTCACCGGCCTCGTCCACGCCGCTGCTGCTTCCAACCTTGGCCAGATGCTCGTGCGCATCTGTCAGGAAGACAACGTTCCGCTCGTCAACATCGTGCGCAGCGAAGAACAGGTTGCGCTGCTCAAGGGCCTCGGCGCAACGCATGTGCTCAACATGACCGCGCCCGGCTTCAACGCCGCGCTCACCGATGCGATCCATGAAACCGGCGCGATGCTCGGCTTCGATCCGATCGGCGGCGGCACACTGGCGGGGCAGATCCTCGCGGCGATGGAATCTTCCGCCAGCCGCGGTGCAGCGTTCAGCCGCTATGGCTCGTCGGTGGCCAAGAAGGTTTATATCTACGGCGCGCTCGATCTGGGGCCGACGATCCTCAACCGCGCCTTTGGGCTTACCTGGGATCTCGGCGGATGGCTGCTCACGCCGTTCATGGCGAAGGCCGGCATGGAAACGGTGGGACGGATGCGCGCCCGCGTCGCGCGCGATCTCACCACCACGTTCGCCAGCCACTACAAGGCCGAAGTCAGCCTTGAGGGCATGCTCGATCAGGCTGCGGTGGCGGAATACAATGCGCGGCGCACTGGCGAGAAGTATCTCGTGGTGCCGACTGCCTGACGAAAAAAAGGGGGCGCCTTGCCGGGCGCCCCTTTCTTGATTCTCAGACCTTCCCGACGACGCTTTCGGGCAGATCCTTGCCGAACACGCGCTGGTAATATTCGGCCACCAGCACGCGTTCCGTCTCGTCGCACTTGTTGAGGAACGAGAGGCGGAAGGCAAAGCCGGTATCGCCGAAGATGCCGGTGTTCTGCGCCCAGCTGATCACCGTGCGCGGGCTCATCACGGTCGAGATATCGCCGGCGATGAAGCCCTTGCGGGTAAGGTCGGCCACGCGGACCATGTCCGCCGCCGTCTTCGCATCGAGGCCCGGCACCTTCTTCGTCACGACGTCGATCTCGGTCGCAGCGGGGAGGTAGTTCAGCGCCACGACGATGTTCCAGCGGTCCATCTGGCCCTGGTTGATCGCCTGCGTGCCGTGATAGAGCCCGCTCGTGTCGCCCAGACCCACCGTGTTCGCCGTGGCGAAGAGGCGGAAGTTGGGGTTCGGGCGGATCACGCGGTTCTGGTCGAGCAGCGTCAGCTTGCCTTCGGTTTCCAGCACGCGCTGGATCACGAACATCACGTCGGGGCGGCCCGCGTCGTATTCGTCGAACACCAGCGCCGTCGGCGTCTGCAGCGCCCAAGGCAGCAGACCTTCGCGGAATTCAGTCACCTGCAGGCCGTCGCGCAGCACGATCGCGTCGCGGCCGATGAGGTCGATGCGGCTGATGTGCGCATCGAGGTTGATGCGGATGCACGGCCACTTGAGGCGCGCAGCCACCTGCTCGATGTGCGTCGACTTGCCGGTGCCGTGATAGCCCTGCACCATCACGCGGCGGTTGTGGGCAAAACCCGCCAGAATCGCCAGCGTGGTATCCGGATCGAACACATAGTTCGGATCGAGATCCGGCACGCGCTCGTCGGCCACCGAGAAGGCCGGAACGGTCATGTCGATGGGAATGCCGAAGGTCTCCCGCACGCTCAGCGTGGTATCGGGGGCGGCAAGGACGGTGGTGGCGCGGGTATCGGCCTGCAGGTTTGGGATATCGGTCATCGCCTCATCGCCTATACGGGCCAGCCAAAGCCTGCAATAATCTTTGCGTGCTGACTCGACCGCGGGAGGCGGATGCTATGAAATTGTATGGGGGATTGCTGTCACCCTTTGTCCGCAAGGTTGCGGTGGTTCTGGGCGAAAAGGGCGTGGACTACACCCCTGCGCGCGGCGGCCCGGGCAGCACGGACCCGGAGTTCCTTGCCGCCAGCCCCTTCGCCAAGATTCCCGCCATCGACGACGAGGGCTTCACGCTCGCCGATTCGTCGGCAATCGTGCACTATCTTGAAGCGAAGTACCCCGATCCGGCGCTGATCCCGGCAGACCCCAAGTCCTGCGGCATGGCGGTATGGTTCGATGAGTTCGGCGATACGATCTTTGCCGCCTCGGGCCTCAAGATCCTGTTCAACCGCGTGGTCGGCCCGCGCCTCCTCGGCAAGCCGGGGAACGAAGCGCTTGCCCTTGAGGGCGAAGCCGAACTGCCGCGCATTTTCGACTACATCGAGAGCGTTGTGCCGGATGATGGCTGGCTGGTCGAAGGCGGTTTCTCGATCGCCGACATCACCATCGCCTCAATGCTGTGCACGCTGACTTACGTCGGCCATGGCCCGAATTCACATTCCTATCCGAGGACGGCTGCCTGGCATGCCCGCGTTACCGCGCGCCCATCGTGGCAGGCGGTCGCGGTCAAGGAAGCGTCACTGATGCAGCGCATATTGCCGGATCTCGCCACCGCCTGAACCCAAGCGAAGGAAGCACGCCATGGCCACTCGTCGGAACGTTCCCTTTGTCTGGTATGAACTGATGACCACCGATCTCGACGGGGCGAAGGCATTCTACGATGCCGTCGTCGGCTGGCGGATCGATGGCCCGGGCGAGCAACCGGGGGACGATTTCTACCGAATGATCATGCGCGCCGATGGCGGTGCCACGGGCGGGGCACTCCACCTTTCGCCAGACATGATCGCACAAGGCGCGCATCCGGCTTGGGTGCCCTATCTCTACGCCGCGGATATCGACGCGAAATGCGCCGAGATACTGGCCGATGGCGGCCATCAGCTTTCCGGGCGCATGGACATCGGCGAGGGCAGCTTCGCCATGGTGACCGATCCGCAGGGCATGCCGTTCTATCTCATGCAGCCCAACCCGCCCGAGGACCGGCCCGATGCAGGCAGCACATCCTATGATCGGACCACGCCCCAGCACGTCTCGTGGAACGAACTCGTGACCCCCGATCTCGGCGCGGCCAAGGACTTCTACGCACGCCACTTCGGCTTCGAATTCAACCGCACGATGCCGATGGGCGAACTCGGTGATTATTGCTTCATCGATTTCAGCGGCATCGACATCGGTGCGGCCATGCAGGCGCCGCCAGACTGGCCGCGCAAGGGTTGGATCTTGTACATCCGCGTTGCAGATATCGACCACGCCGCCGCCGCCGTAACCAGCGGCGGCGGGCAGATCCTGAGCGGGCCGCACGAAGTGCCGGGCGGAGACAGGACGCTGACCGGAACCGATCCGCAAGGCGCGAGTTTTGCCCTTGTCGGCGCCAGAGGAGCAGCCTGATGGCAGACTACACCTTCTTCACCGTCCCCATGTCGCGCGGCCAGATCGCCCGCTGGGCGCTGCATGAGGCCGGTGCGGATTACGAGCATGTGCTGGTCGATTGGGCCAACCGTCCGCCCGAACTCGTCGGCGCCAATCCGATGAACAAGGTGCCGGTGCTGATCCACCATGCGCCAGAGGGGGGCCGGGTCATCACCGAATGCGCGGGCATCTGCGCATATCTTGCCGATGTGCACCCGGCGGCGGGCCTGCTTCCCCAAGATGCCGAGAAGGCTGACTACTACCGTTGGCTGTTCTTCGCGGCCGGTCCGCTCGAACAGGCGGTCATCAGCCGAGCGATGGGCTGGGTCGTGCCCGATGGCAAATCGGGAATGGCGGGCTTCGGCACCTACGAGCGCACCATCGAGGTCATGGACGGCCTGCTGTCGAGCCGCGACTGGGTCTGCGGCGCGCGCTTCACGATGGCGGACGTCTATGTCGGCAGCCAGATCGACTGGGGACTCAATTTCGGCTCGATCCCGCCGCTGCCCTCGTTTGCCGCCTATGCCGAACGCATCCGCACCCGCGCGGGATACCAGTCCGCCAAGGCGGTCGACCGCGATCTGATCAGGGCCGCGAAGGGGTGACGGACGCCGTCCTCTGTCTGTGGTACGAAGGCGCGGCAGAGGAAGCCGCCGCGTTCTACGCTGGCACCTTCCCGGACAGCCGCATCACCGCCGTGCACCGCGCGCCGGGGGACTATCCGGACGGCAAGCAGGGCGATGTCCTCACTGTCGAATTCACCGTGCTCGGCTTTCGCTGCATCGGCCTCAACGGCGGGCCCTATTTCAAGCACAGCGAGGCCTTTTCGATTCAGGTGCCGACCGACTCGCAGGAAGAGACCGACCGGCTGTGGAACGCCATCGTCGCGAACGGCGGCAGCGAAAGCCGCTGCGGCTGGTGCAAGGACAAATGGGGCCTCTCGTGGCAGATCACCCCGCGCGCGCTCACCCGCGGCATGGCCGATCCGGACCCCGCCGCCCGCAAGCGCGTGTTCGAGGCGATGATGACCATGGGCAAGATCGATATCGCCGCGATCGACGCGGCGCGTGCAGGAGCAGGCTGATGCTTGAGCTCTATGGCCATCCCTTTTCGTCCTATACGTGGAAGGCGCTGATCGCGCTCCATGCCGGCGAAACGCCGTTCATCTTCCGGATGCTCGGCCCGGATCAGCCGGAAAACGGCGCGCGCGTCGCCGCCGCCAGCCCGCTCGGCAAGTTTCCGCTGCTGGTCGATGGCGATACCGAGGTGTTCGAGGCAACCTCGATCATCGAACATCTGTGGCTGAACCATTCTGGCGCGGCGCGGTTGCTTCCGGTTGATCCGGTGGCAGCGGCCAAGGTCCGCATGATCGACCGTGTGTTCGACAACTACGTGATGGGTCCGATGCAGGCCGCCGTCGCCGAACATTTGCGCGGCGGAGGCAAGGATCAGGCGCGCATCGACGAGGCATGCAGCCAGTTGGAGCGGGCCTATGGCTGGCTGGAGGGCTGGCTTGAGCACTACGTGCCGAGTACCACGATCAGCCTGATCGAATGTGCTGCGGCACCGGCGTTGTTCTACGCCGATTGGATCGTGCCGATCCCAACCTCATGTCCGCGTCTGGCCGCTTATCGCGCGCACCTGCTTGCGTTGCCCGCCGTGGTCCGCTGCGTCGAGGATGCGCGCCCCTACCGCGGTTTTTTCCCACCCGGCGCGCCGGACCGGGACTGAAACCTCCGGCCCGGTAGCTCTGCGCCGTTCGTTCAGCCGCCCCTCTTCGACGCGATATACTGGTCGATGTTTGCCGCCAGCACATCGAGCGGCACGTTACCGCCCTCGACCACGGCATTGTCGTAATCCCGCAGATCATAGGCCTTGCCCAGCGCTGCCTGTGCCCGCGCGCGCTGGCGCAGGATCTCGCTGCGCCCGATGAAGTAGCCGCAGGCCTGCCCCGGCCAGCTGCAATAGCGCTCGACTTCGCTGGTTACTTCGTCGCGGCCCGAACCGTTGGTACTGGCGAACCAGTCGATCGCCTGCTCGCGGCTCCATTCGCGGGCGTGGAGGCCGGTATCGACCACCAGGCGGCAGGCACGGAAGGCGATGGACTGGAGGTAGCCCAGCTTGCCGACGGGATCGTCGTCATAGGCACCAAGCTCGTCGCCCAGCGTCTCCGAATAGAGCGCCCAGCCTTCCGAATAGGCGTTGAACGCCAGCATCGCGCGAATCGTCGGCAGTTGGTTGGAATACTCGCCCTGCCAAACGTGGCCGGGAATTGCCTCGTGGTGGACCAGCGTCGGCAGGCTGTAGGTGCTGTGCAGCCGCGTGGTGCCGAGATTGATCCACATCTTGCCGGGGATCGTTCCGTCGATCGAGCCGGGACCGCCATAAGCGCCCGGAGCGCCCGGCTCTTCCGCCAGAGGCAAGCGGCGCACTTCGACATTGCCGCGCACCAGCTTGGAAAACGCGCGCGGCATCTGCGCGCGGATATAGGTCAGGCGCTTCTGGATGAAGGCGATGATCTGCGCGCGGCCTTCGTCGTTGTCGGGGAACTGGAAGCGCGGGTCCTTGCCCAGCGCAGTCATCCGTTCGCCCACCGTGCCGCTGGTATAGCCCAGTTTCCGAAGGATCGGGTCCATCCGCCCCTGCAGCTCGGCCAGCGATTCGAGGCCAAGCTTGTGGATTTCGTCGGGCGTCATCCGCGTCGTCGTACTGGCGCGCAGGGCCCAGGCGTAGAACGCATCGCCGCCGGGCCGCGTGTGCATCCCTGCATCGCGAACCGCCTTGCTGCGCTGCGCGATCAGTTCGGCAAGCTGCCGCTCGAGCGTCGGCGCGACCTGCTTGGTGACGATCTCCCGCGCGCGGGCGCCCCAATCGCCCGCGATGCCCTTCTCGCGCGTGCGCCTCTCGATCGATTCGACGAGGCCGCCGCCCGACCCCATCGCCGAAAGGCTCGCGCCCATCTGCTTGATCGCCTTTTCGAGCAGGAACGAAGGCGCAATCACCCCTTGCGCCGCCGTCGCCTTGAGCCGAGCAGTCTCGCCTTCCAGCACTGCCGGGAACTGCGCGAGCCTTGCCAGATAGGCTTCCGCATCCGCGCTCGTATTGATCGGGTGATCCGAATCGAGGAAGCGCGGCGTGTCGATGTAGGCGCCGACGTTCTGGATCACGACGTATGGCGTGTTGCGCCAGCCGCCGACCGACACGTCGCCATAGGGCAGCGCGAAACCATCAAGCGCGGTGCGATAGGCGCTCTTCACCACGGCGAGGCTCGTGCGGGTCGCGTGATCCAGACCGGCATCCGGCATGGCCTCGATCCGCGCCAGGTCCGCGCGCACCAGCGCGGCCACGGCGGCCTGCCCCGCTTCCGTGCGATCATCCAGCCTGCCACGCAGTGCGGCATGCGCACCGGTATCGATGCCCAGCGAGGTCGCGGTTTCGGGCTTCAGCGTCAGCAGTCGCCAGGCGGCATCGTCCAGTAGCGCTGCGGCGGGGGAGGGAGATGCCGCCGTTTGCGCCTGCGCGGGCAGCGCGGCGGCGGCGACGCCCGCGGCAAGGCCGGCAATGGCCTCGCGGCGGGTGAGAGCGGCGGAAACGGCGGGCGTGTCAGAGGCTTGCTGAGTCATGCCGCGAACCCTGCGCCAGCCGCTGCGCGCTGTCAAAGCGCGGCTGTGGATCGCCTTGCCGCGTGGATTGATTCGGAAATGGAGCAACCGCGCGTGGACTTGCCGGGCCTTCTTGCGCCTCACGGTGCGAACCAAGGAGAACCCTGCCGATGGGCGGCCACGAACGCTATCGCCTGCTCGATGAACTGCGCGGTGTTGCCGCTGTGGCGGTGCTCGTCTTCCACATCGGTACGCGGGGCGGCGGGCCGATGCTGCTGCCCAACGGCTTCCTTGCGGTTGATTTCTTCTTCATGCTCAGTGGCTTCGTCATTGCCGAAGCCTATGAGGCGCGCCTTCAAAGCGGCATGACCTTCGGCGGATTCGCTGCCCGGCGACTGGTCCGCATGGCTCCCGTGGCCATGCTCGGCGCGCTCGCCGGGGGCGCCTATCTCGTTGCGCGCGCCTTCGCCGCGCCGGCCCGCTCCGATCCGCTGTTCGAAGTGGTCGGCGCCAACCTGCTCAACCTGCTGATCCTCCCCAAACTGTGGCAAGGCAGGGCGACGGGGTGGGAACTGTTCCCCGCCAATGGCCCGCTGTGGTCGCTGTTTTTCGAGATCGCGATCAACCTTATCTGGGCGGCCTTCCTCGCCGGGCGCAGCACCCGGTTGCTGTGCCTCCTCGTGGCAGTCAGCGCCGGGTTCCTCGTCTCGCTCGGCCTCCACTTCGGTACGCTTCATATCGGTTGGGAGGCGGTTTCGCTGGCAGGCGGTGCGGCGCGGGTCGGGTTCGGGTTCGGTATCGGGTTGCTGCTGCACCGCGTGCGTGCCGGCATACCGCTGATGGGCCACTCAAGTGCGGTCATGGCATTGGCAACGCTCGTTTATTTCCTCATTCTGCCGCTGCCTTTGCTGGGCTGGCAACTGCTGATCGTGCTCGTGTGCATGCCTGCGGTGCTGCTGGTCGCCATCGCCGCCGGGCAGGAGAAGGTGCTGCCCGGCGGCGCCTTGCTCGGCCGTCTTTCCTATCCGCTCTATGGCACCCATGTGCCGCTGCTCGCCCTCACGGCAGGCGCGCTGAAGTATGCTGGCGGCGTGGCGGGCAACCATTGGACGGTTCTGCTGCTCGTGCCGTTTCTGCTGGCCGCGGCCTGGGCTGTTCTCGTCTGGTTCGACGAGCCTGCGCGGGTCTGGCTGGCCCGGTTCATTCCAATACGCACCGATTCGCGTGCCTTTGTGCCCGCACCGCGAAGTGTCCGCCGCCTCCAGCGCGCGGGCGCGGCGCAGCGGGTGATGCGCCGCCAATTGCTTCGGAACTGAACCTGTTTCCGTGCGTCGGACCATCACCGCGCGGCTATGCCCGATGCGCCACAAGCACTCCCCTGTGCCGCCTGATCCGATCACGGCCAATACCGACTCGGTTACCACGTATAGTGAAGTAACGATCAAACATGGTATGCTCAAAATGGAATTAATAATTTCAATTTATCGGGCGTTAATTCCGTAAAATGGCGTCATGAGCGCGGGCGATTAGAGTATTGGAGAATACAATGGCGACGATAAACGGAACTAAGGGCAGCGATCTGATTACCGGTTCATCCGGTGCGGACGTCATTACGGGTGGTGCTGGCAAGGATGTCATCCTGGGCGGCGCTGGTGACGACCAGCTTTACGGCGGCGCGGGCAAGGATTTTCTCTATGGCGGCGATGGCAACGATATCCTGAAGGGCGGCGGCGGGCAGGATTCGCTGACCGGCGGCGCGGGTTCCGATCAGTTCGTGTTCCGCTCGGCGGAAGGTTTCTCGCCGATTGCCTTCAGCGGCGGTCATGGCGTTTCGGAAGTGTGGCAGTGGGTCATCGTCACCGATCTCACCTTCACGGATGGCGACAGCGTCCGCATCACCGGCTTCGATGATATTTTCGGTGCCCTCGGCATGAGCCGCAAGGGAACCGGTTCCTACTTCATCGATGGGCAGGAAGACGTGAACGCCATGGCCCGGTTCCTCGCCGCAAATCCGGGCAAGGGCAGCTACTATGAGGTCAAGGGCGGGGCCTCCGATGGCACGACCTTCCTGATGAACGATGCCGCCGGCCACGTTCAGGCGCTCACGCTGAACAATGTCCATCCGGATGCTATCGTGATCTGATGAGATAACCGGGGCGGGGGGTAGCGGCGCGCATCGTCAGCAAGGCGGTCTGCGGCGCGCCCCGGCCCCGGCCCTGTTCCGGCCCCGGTCCATGCCCCTAGCAGCGCGGCGCAGGTTTCCGCCCGCCGCGCCAGATTGAGGATGGCTTCCGGTCCGGCATCGGCTAGTCTGCGCACTCCACCCCAACGGGAGCGCGGCGCATGAGCATTTTTGATCAGATCCTCGGCCAGATCAGCAGCAACGTCGATGTGAAGAACCTCGCTGCCAAGGTCGGCATCGATCCCACAATGGTCGAAACCGCGATCGCCGGACTTGCTGCCGGTCACGCCGCGCCGACCGATACGGTGGAGACCGCCGCCGCCAATACCGGCATCGATGCGGGCATTCTGCAGCAGATCGTCGGCCACATCGGGGGCGAGGGCTCGCTCGCCAGCTTCGCGACCACGCTGGCCCAGCACCCCGATGCCGCAAACATGATCGGCAGCCTGCTCGGCGGCAAGGACGGGGAGAGCCCGCTCGGCAATCTCGGCAGCCTCGCCTCGGGCCTGTTCAAGTCCTGATCTTGCAGACGGAATGACCGACGCTGCCCTTTCCCTTGCCATGCTCACCGCGCTCGCGCTCTTTGCGGGCGCGGTGTTCCTGTGGCGCAAGGGCGAACGCCAGCGCCCCGCGCTGATGGCCATCCTCGCCGCAGTGATGATCACCAATGTCGTGATCTGGTCACTGCCGACGACTGGCGGCCAGACCCTCGCCGCCAGCGCCCAGCGCTAACCTTCCCCCAATAAGGCACCCGCCGCGCCCCGCGGCTTGACCATCTGCGCAAGTAATGTCACACAGTGTGACATGACGACTCATAGTGCGACATCCATCCGGCAGCAGTACAAGGACATGACGCGCGAGCGCATCCTTGATGCCGCGATCGACCTCATGGCCGAAGCCGGCATGGCGCCGCTCACGGTCGCAGACGTTGCCAGCCGCGCGGGCGTCACCACGCGCACGATCTACCGGCATTTCGAAACACGCGAGGGGCTGATCGAAGCGGTCTGGCCGCGCATGCAGGCCCGGGTCCGCTCGCGCGGCTTTCCGCGCACGGCGGACGAGATCATTGCCACGCCCGAATACCTGTTCCCGCAGTTCGACGAGCACGCCAATCTCGTGCGCGCTTCGGCCTTTTCCGACGCCGGGCTGGAAGTGCGCCTGCGTGCAAACGAGGAACGCACCGCAGCGGCGATGGCCTGCGTCGCCGATGCGCTGCCCGGTCTTCCGGCGGATGTCGCGCGTCGCCGCGCCGCCGTGCTGCAACTGCTCGACAGTGCCTACTGTTGGGCCGTCCTGCGCGATTTCTGGGGTTTTGACGGGGCGGAGGCCGGCCGCGCTGCGAGCGAAGCCATTGCCATCCTGCTGGGCCGGAATGCGCCCGAATCACAAGGAGAACAGCCATGAAACTGGTCCACGCGAGCATGCCCGCCGACGATCCCCGCTTTGCCGCCGAAGTGCTGGCGAACATCATGGGCGGTGAGGCGATCCCGTTCCCGCCCGGCGGCCCCGATGCCTGGATGGCCTGGTCTGGCGACGGCGCGATCGAGCTCGAGGTCATACCGCGCGGAGCGCCGCTGCGCTACGAAGCCGATCAGGGCAACTGGCGCGCCGGCAGCAAGGCTGTGCGCGAGACCGAAGTCCACTTTGCGATCTCGGTCGCTCGCAGCGCCGACGAAGTCCTGCGCATCGCTCAGGATGCCGGCTGGAAGGCCCGGCACTGCGATCGCGGCAATGGCCTGTTCGATCTCGTCGAAGTCTGGGTCGACGGTTGCTTCATGATCGAGTTCATGGACCCTGCGCAGACCGCACGGTACGAGGAGGTCGTCACCCCGGCCAACTGGAAGCGCTTTCTCGCCGAGATGCAGGGCGCCTGATCGCGCCAACGCGCCTTTGCTTGGAAACCGGAATTGGCCTGCTAAACCGGCACCAAACCATTTCCGGGAGAGATGCACATGACCAACCACATCGCCGGCAAGTCCATCGTCATCACCGGCGCGGGTGGCGGCTTTGGCCGCCTCGTTGCGCAGAAGGCGGCAGCGCTCGGTGCAAAGGTGGCCTGCGGTGACATCGACCTTGCCGCCGCGCAGGCCACGGCCGATGCCGTCACCAGCGCGGGCGGCGCGGCGATCGCGGTGGAGACGGATGTGCGCAGCCTGCCGGCGATGAAGGCGCTCGTCGCCCGCGCGGCAGAGGCGCATGGCGGCATCGATGTGATGATCAACAACGCAGGCATCATGCCGCTGGCGTTCTTTTCCGATCACGAAGCGGCCTACCCGGCGTGGGAGCGCTGCATCGATATCAACATCAAGGGCGTGCTCAACGGCATGGTCGCCGCCTATGATCCGATGATCGCGGCCGGGCGCGGCCAGATCGTCAACCTGTCCTCGATCTATGGCAACTTTCCGGTGATCGGCGCGGCGGTCTATGGCGCGTCCAAATCCGCCGTGAACTTCCTCTCGGAATCGCTGCGCGTTGAAAGTCGGGGCAAGATCAAGGTCACCACGATCAAGCCGACGGGGGTGCCCACCACCGGGCTTTCCGGCACGGTTATCAACCCCGCCGCCGGCGTCGGGATCGTCGCGCACAACATGCCCGATTTCATGGACATGGTGCAGCAGATGGGTGCCGGAACCTTCCCGGCAGAGCGGCTCGAGCCGGACTCGATCGACTACGCGAGCCTCGCGCCGGATCACATTGCCGATGCGATCATCCACGCCATCAACCAGCCGTGGGGCGTCTCGATTTCAGAAGTCACAGTTCGCGCGGCGGGCGATCACTTCGTGCTCTGAAACGGCTGCGACGCGTTCGCTGGCGTGCACCCTAACCCCTAATCAAATCCGCAGTGGCCGTGAGGCCGGATGGGGTTCAGCTTCTCTCCACGGGCTTTTTGGCCTTGCGCCAGATCGACCCGATACAAAAGCATTTGGGGAGAGGCAGCATGAAGCAATTGGCACGCGCCAATAGAGCGCGCTTGTTCACACTCATGATGATTGGCGGTGCGTTGATGCCCGCCGCGGCCATGGCGCAGGCTCAGCCGGATGCTGCGGGCACGGCCGGCACGACCGCGAGCGAAACCGATGCCGGCGCGGTCGATAACATCGTGGTCACCGCCCGCTTCCGCAACGAAAAGCTGCAGGATACGCCGCTGTCCGTCAGCGCGCTCAATTCGAACATCATCCAGAACTCGGTTCTGCTCGATGTGCAGAACATCCAGAAGTTCCTCCCCAACGTGCAGCTCGCGCGCATTTCCTTCGCGGGCAACGCACTGGCCGCCTCGATCCGCGGCGTGAGCTTTGCCGACCTTGAAAAGACCTTCGACCCGGCCATCGGCATCTCGATCGACGGCGTGTTTCTGGGCACCAACACCGGCGCCAACGTGGATTTCTTCGATCTGGAATCCGTCGAAGTGCTGCGCGGTCCGCAAGGCACGCTCTATGGGCGCAACACCATCGGCGGCACGATCTCGATGCGCCGGACCAAGCCGACCGGTGAGCTCGGCGCCACGCTGCATGGCCGATATGGCAGCTACGGCACCTACGATCTCGATGCGGTGGTGAACTTGCCCAAGATCGGCGATGTTGCCTCGATCAAGCTGTTTGGCCTCCTGCGCAAGAGCGACAGCTTCACCCGTAACCGCTATACCGGCGAGCGCGAGAAGGGCCGCGATTTCTGGAACGTAGGCGGCTCGGTGCTGCTCGATCTCGGGCCGGATACCACGGCGTTGCTTTCGGTGGACTACCAGAAGGACCGCTCCGCCTACCCCTCGACGGTCAACCTCACCACGGCGAGCGGCCTGCCGTTCGGCGCGGGCGGCAATATCTGCGATTTCACGCAGGCCATCTTCGCCGGCATTCCCCCGCTTCAGGGCCTTGGCTGCGCGTCCGAAGGCTATCTCAAGCAGGCCAAGGAAAACTACACCCTCGCCAACTCGACGATCCCGTTCCAGAGCTTCATCGACGGGATCAACACCAGCCTCGAAATCAACGCCAAGCTCGGCGGCTTCAAGCTCACCGCAATCACCGGCTACCGCGACACGACGGACTCGCTGCTCGAGGAAAACACCGGCGCGCCGCCGATCCCCGTGGCGCCCGGCGTTTCGCTGCCGCTGTTCGTGGCGGCGCGCGATCAGAAGTACAAGCAGTTCAGCCAGGAAGTGCGCGTCAGCGGCAACCTCACCGACCGGATCGACATCGTCGCGGGCGCTTACTACCTGCACACCGACTACTTCATCCAGCCCTACCCTTATAACGGCTCCCGCGCCGCGCAGGTCTATGTGCTCAATGGCCCGGCGCAGAGCTTTACCGCGGGGCAGAAGCTCGATTCCTTCGCGGTCTTCGCGGAATCTATCATCAAGCTGGGCAGCAACGTCCGCCTCACCGTCGGCGGGCGCTACACGTGGGAAACGAAGGACTTCAACATCGACTTCACCGTGCCCGGCGCGTTCAGCGCGGCGGCGAAGAAGACCTTCAGCGATCCCACCGGCCGCGTCATCCTCGACTGGAAGCCGAACCCGGACACCATGCTCTATGCCAGCTGGTCGCGCGGCTTCCGCTCGGGCGGGTTCAATGGCCGCGCCACCTCGCCCACCTCGATCGGGCCCTACAACCCCGAACGCGTCGACAGCTTTGAAGGCGGCGTGAAGAGCGACCTCATGGGCGGGAAGCTGCGCTTCAATCCCACCGTGTTCTATGTGAAATACAGCAATAAGCAGGAAGACATCATCCGCGCTGCCGGTGCCGGCACCGAGACGGTGGTAGAAAATGCGGCCTCGGCGCGCATCTGGGGCATCGAGCTCGAAATGCAGGCACGGCCAACGCCTGATCTGACCTTGCGCGCCTCGGGCGGCTATCTCAACGCCAAGTACAATTCGTTCCTCATCCCCGACCTCGCCAATCCCGGCCAGTTCCTCAATGTTTCGGGCCAGCGCAACTTCCGCCGCGCGCCGAAATACTCGTTCAACGCCGGGGTCGACTATGGGATGCAGATCAGCAGCGCAGACCGCGTGACCTTCACGCTCGACTATGCCTACATCGACGATCTCACCGCCTCGCCGCTCGCCGATACCACCGGTCTGCGCCGAGACGTGATCCCGGCCTACGGCACGCTCGATGCGTCGATTGCGCTGCTCCACGAAGGCTCCACGATCAAGAACCTGCGCGTTTCGGCCTATGCACGTGATATGCTCAACAAGGGTGGCCGGCTTGCCAACGTGCTGGATGCCGGGCTGTTCTACTTCGGCGTGGTTGCGCCTCGCCAGCAGTTCGGCATCGAAGCCACGATCAAGTTCTGAACAGAACTCGAAGCGCCCCTCCTCCGCCGAGGGGAGGGGCGCTTCGTCCACATCTTCCTTGTCATTCCCGCAAGCGAGCCGTGCAGGAAATTTCCGCGGCTGGATGACGCAGCCGCCTGCCTGTGGTCTATTGGCGCAAAGGGTCGCCGCAAGCCGCATCCAAGCGGGCAGGGCGGGCCTTGAGGGGGAGGACCATGATGCTGCACGAACGGCGCCGCGCGCTGCTGGTTTTCAACGGAATCGGACTGATCGCGGCAGCGATGGTCGCGGGCTGGATCTATTTCTTCTTCCTGCTGGGAGCCATCGACCTCTGGCCGATCATCACCGATGTGCCAGTGCATATCGGAGGCGACCGGCGGGCGTGGAACATGGCGCACATGGAAGGGATCACCCAGGGCACCCTGCTCATCGCGCTTGGCGCGGGCGGCGGCTATATCCGTCTGGGCGAGCGGGCGCAGGCGTGGCTGTTCTGGTCCGCGCTGACGGCGGGCTGGCTGTTCACGCTGCCCGCCATCGCCAACGCGATTTTCGGCACGCGCGGCCTCGAATTCGGCGGCGGCCCCTTTCCGGGCGACGTGACCATCAACAACATCATCTTCCTGTTCGGCTGGCCGCCGATCACGGCGGTCCATATCATGATCGGCCTAGCGCTCTGGGGGTGCTGGCAGCATTATCGGCATTTGTCGGATGGGTGAGGGGCACCCCTGCCCAAATCGGGAGTGGCCGCATCGGCGTGCCGTTCCCATGGTCTTGTTTCACTACAGCGAAAGAGGAACTGCGCGATGGATCTGGGGCTCAAGGACAGGAAGGCCATTCTGGTTGGCGCCAATGGCGGGATCGGCCGGCAGGTGGCGCTCGCGCTCGCGGCCGAGGGCTGCCATGTCGCGGTTTGCGGCCGCACGCAGGTCAAGGTCGACAAGATCGTTGCCGAACTCGCGCCGAGCGGAGTGACGGTCTACGCCGAAGCACTCAACGTCACCGACGCTGAAGCGGTCCCGGCCTTCGTCGACAAGGCGGCGGAAGCGCTGGGCGGCTGCGATATCTTCATCAGCTTCACCTCGGCCAATCTGGGTGAGGATAGCGATGCCGGTTGGGATGCGGTGATGCAGGCCGATATCCTGCCGATGCGCCGCGGCGTTGCCGCCGCAAAGCCGCATCTCCTCAAGTCCGATGCCGGTTCGATCATCTGCATGAGCTCGACCGGCGCGGTCGAGGAATTCATGGGCGTTCAGCCCTACAACGCGCTCAAGGCGGCGGTGATGGTCTATTCGTCGGACCTGTCGCAGGCGCTCGCGCCCGATGGCATCCGCGTCAACTGCATCACCCCCGGCCCGATCATGACCGAGGATGGCCCCTGGGCCTACATCAAGGAAAAGATGACGCCGTTCTACGACGCCACGCTCGCCAAGATTCCGATCGGCCGGATGGCGACGGGCGAGGAACTGGCGCGGGCGATCGTGTTCGCCGCGTCGCCGGCCTGCCTCGCGATGACGGGCGCCAACATCGTCGTCGATGGCGGCTACACCAAGCGCGTGCAGTTCTGATCCGATAGCCCCCTCTCCGTCGGGGAGGGGGCTTCAGGAACTCAGCGGATCGGGCAATCCGGCGAGAGACGCATGTCGAGATAGTTGTCGACGGCGCGCATCATGTCGTCGAGTTCGTTCTCGAAGAAGTGGTTGGCGCGCGGGATCTCGTCGTGGTGGATCGTGATGTGCTTCTGCGTGCGCAGCTTGTCGACCAGCTTCTGCACCGCGTTCGGTGTCACCACCGTATCCGCCGCGCCCTGCACGATGATGCCCGAGGCAGGGCAGGGGGCGAGGAAGCTGAAATCATACATGTTGGCCGGCGGAGCGACCGAGATGAAGCCGCGGATTTCCGGACGGCGCATCAGCAGCTGCATGCCGATGAGGGCGCCGAACGAGTAGCCGGCGATCCACGTCGTGCTCGCCTCGGGGTGGATCGACTGCACCCAGTCAAGCGCCGCAGCGGCATCCGACAGTTCGCCGATGCCGTTGTCGAAGCTGCCCTGGCTGCGGCCGACGCCGCGGAAGTTGAAGCGCAGCACGGCAAAGCCGCGCGCGACGAACGTCTTGTACATCGCCTGCGTGATGCGGTCGTTCATCGTGCCCCCGGCCTGTGGGTGCGGATGAAGGATCATCGCGACGGGCGCGCGGGGGCGCGTGGCGGGCTGGAAGCGGCCTTCGAGGCGACCATCGGGACCGGGAAAGATGACTGCGGGCATGGACTGTCCTGAACTGCCGGGCCGGGCGCAGGGGCTGATGAGCCGCAAAACACGCCGGGGCTGGGAAAAGCGAGAGGCCGCTATATAGAAATGGTTGCCTCAAAAGCAATCATTCCCGCCAAAGCGAACAATCATGCCGCCGATCTATCTCGACCATGCCGCCACCACGCCGCTGCTCCCCGCCGCGCGCGAGGCCATGCTCGAAGGGTTTGCGCTCTGGGCCAATCCCTCAAGCCCGCACAAGGCAGGCCGCGCCGCGCGTGCGGCGCTGGAGGACGCGCGGGCGCGAGTAAAGGCGGTGCTGGGGTGGCAGGGCGAAGTGATCTTTACCTCCGGCGCGAGCGAGGCACTGGCGCTGGCGATCACGCGCAGTGCAGCGCAGCTCGCTGCGGTTTCGGCGGTGGAACACGAAGCCGTG
Source organism: Novosphingobium sediminis (assembly GCF_007991615.1). GTDB lineage: Bacteria > Pseudomonadota > Alphaproteobacteria > Sphingomonadales > Sphingomonadaceae > Novosphingobium > Novosphingobium sediminis. The sequence goes on from NZ_BJYR01000018.1 coordinate 150,727, forward strand.
CTGCGGTGGGCGAGTGATGCAGTGCGTCTGCCGGTCGATGGTGCAGGCAGGGTGACGGTTGAGGGCGCGCTGAACGGCCTCGTTGCGGTCCAGCAGGTCAACAACGAGACGGGCGTGATCCAGCCGCTTGCGGACGTGGCAGAAGCGGTGCGCGCGGCAGGAGGTCTGCTCCTTGCCGATTGCGCGCAGTCCGCTGGCAAGATCGCATTGCCCCCGGCTGATCTGATCGCCGTGAGTGCGCACAAGTTTGGCGGCCCCATCGGCGTGGGCGCGCTGCTGGTGCGCGATTGGGCGCTGCTGCGGCCAACTGGCGGGCAGGAGCGCGGCTATCGCGGCGGCACTGAAAACCTGCCCGGCGCGCTGGCGATGGTCGCCGCGCTCGAAGCGGGCAGCGATTGGCTGGAGCAGGCCGCACGGATGCGTCAGATGCTTGACGACGGCATTCGCACAGGCGGCGGCGAAGTGGTTGCCGAAGCTGCGCCGCGCCTTGCCACCATCGCCGGATACCGCATGCCCGGGCGCTCCGCCAATGCGCAGCTGATCCGCTTCGACGGCATGGGGATCGCCGTCTCTGCGGGCAGCGCGTGTTCCTCCGGATCACTCAAGGCGAGCCCGGTGCTGACCGCGATGGGCTATCCCCACGCGGGCGAGGTGATCCGCGTTTCGATCGGGCGCGAGACAACGGAAGCCGAGATAGAAGCATTCCTTGCCGCATGGCGGGAGATCAGGGGATGATCGACCGAGCCAATATCTACCTCGACTATCAGGCGACCACCCCGCTCGCTCCCGAAGCGCGCGAGGCGATGCTGCGCTGGCTGGCGGGCGCTGACGATGTTGGGGGTTTCGCCAACCCCCACAGCCCGCACCGCCCCGGCCGTGCCGCTGCCGCTGCGGTCGAACTGGCGCGCGAACAGGTCGCTGCGCTGTTTCCGTCCGGCGGGCGCGTGATCTTCACCTCGGGCGCGACCGAGGCGCTCAATCTGGCGATTTTCGGCTGCGGGGCGAAGCGGCTCGCGGTCTCCGCCATCGAACATGCCGCCGTGCTCGATACCGCGCGCTTCGTAGATCCCGGTTGCACGCTGCTCCCCGTCACGCCCGAAGGGCTGGTCGATCCGGCAACGCCGATCCCGGCAGGCACCGGCCTTGTCGCCGTCATGCAGGTCAACAACGAGATCGGCACGGTGCAACCAGTTGAAGCGCTCGCGGATGCTGCCCATGCAGCGGACGCCCTGTTCCTCTGCGATGCGGTGCAAGGCGCGGGCAAGCTCGCCCCGCCCGCGAGTGCGGACATGATCGCCATTTCCGCCCACAAGCTGCACGGTCCCAAGGGCATCGGCGCACTGTGGGTGCGCGATGGGGTGAGCCTCACGCCGCTGATCCACGGGGGCGGACAGGAGCAGGGGCTGCGTTCCGGCACCCTCTCCCCCGCGCTATGTGCCGGGTTCGGCGCGGCGGCGGCGCTGTGTACAAGTCTGCGGGAAAGCGATGGACAGCACGTGGAGAGCCTGTGGAAACAGGCCCGCGCGTTGTTTCCCGGCTGGACGCTGAACGGCAGCGCCGATCAGCGCTGGCACGGCAATCTCAACATCCGGCGCGATGGCCTCGATGTTTCCAGACTGATGTCGGATTGCCGCACTCTGGCGTTTTCTGTGGGTTCCGCCTGCGCCAGCGGGTCGGGTCGGCCCAGCCATGTCTTGCGCGCGCTCGGACTTTCGGACAGGGAAGCAAAAACCGCGATCCGGATCGGCTTCGGACGTTATACCAGGGCAGAGGATCTTGAACGGGCCGCCGCCGCGATTCATGCGGCGTTGGGTGCTCAGGGAGCGTTGTAGCCATGGTCAAGGTCACCTTCATCACCGCGCAGGACCAGCGCATCGTGCGCGAGGCCGATCCGGGCACGCGCCTGCTCGAGGTGGGCCAGAATGCCGGGCTCCCGCTGGAAGGAACGTGCGAGGGCCAGATGGCCTGCTCGACCTGCCATGTCGTCGTCGCCTCCGAATGGTTCGACAAGCTTGCGCCCGCCAGCGATGACGAAGAGGATATGCTCGACCTCGCCGCCGGAGTGACCCGTACCAGCCGCCTGTCCTGCCAGATCGTGCTGACCGACGCGCTTGATGGCCTCGAAGTGCGGGTGCCGGAAGAGGCGCGGGATATGCAGGGGCGCTGAGGCGCGCTAGGTAGATGCCCCTAGGCCCGAACCAAGGGCCAGATCGGGGAGTGAATTTGCGTCAGGCGCTGCAGCAGTGGTTGTTCCGGGCGCTGCTTTGTGCGCTGACGATGCTGCTTGCGGCCCCCGCCCACGCCCAGCTTCGCGCGCTGCAGAACCCGTCGTTCGAAGCCAACGATCCCGCCGGCCCCGGTACGCCAAACTTCGAGATCCTGCCCATCGCCTCGGTGCAGGGGTGGAGTTCGACCACCGGCGAGATCGAACTGTGGGACAGCAATTTCAACGGAGTGCCTGCGTATCAGGGCAACGTGTTCGCCGAAATGAACGCCAACACCAACGGCACGCTGTTCCAGAACATCTGCCTCATCAACGGCGAACCGTTCGGCTGGACCTTTGCACACCGGGCGCGCTCGGGCGGTCCCGCGACGCAGACGGCGCGCTTTCAGGTGGCCTCCAGCACCGGCACGGTGATCCAGACGCTGGCGACGCAGTCCTCCACCACCGCGAACCAGGTGTGGAACGTCAACACCGGCACCGCGACCTACAACGGCGCTTCGGGCCTGCAACGCGTGCAGTTCACAACGAGCGACACGGGCTCGTTCGGCAATTTTCTCGATGCGATCCAGCTGACGCTCCGGCCCTTCGTGCAGATCTCGGCCGCGAGCAGCACCGGGGGTGAAAGTGTGCCTAGCGCGAACATGGCGACCCTGCTCGTCACCGGCACGGCGACCAGTGCGATCAACGTGATCGTCAACATCACCGGTGGCAGCGCCACCCGCGGCACCGATTACACCACGCCGGGCAATGCCAGCACGTTCACGGTCACCATCCCTGCGGGCACGTACTACAACAGCCCCATCGCGCTCGGCATCAATGTGGTCGACGATACGGCGGTCGAAACGGCGGAAACCATCGCCTACTCGGTCAGCGCGGGCACCGGCTACACCATCGCCAACACCACCAGCTGCGGCGCGACCGTGCAGACCACCGGCACCTACACGATCACCGACAACGATGGCCGCGTCACCCTGCGCAAGCAGTGGGCCGATGCGACGGTTGGCGATCAGGCCAATGTCACACTCTCGCGCGGGACAACGGCAATCGGCACGCTCGCCGCCACCGCAACCACGGCGGGCGCGCTCGTCACCAGCGCCGCGCCCACGCCGGTTGTGCTGGGCGAGACGGTGATGCTCGCCGAAACGCTCGGCAGCGGCAACGCCGGCCGCTATTTCGGCACTGTGGCCTGCACCGGTGCGGCGGATACCAACCTCGCGGACGGCCTCACCATCGGTGCTGCCGAAACCGCGATCACCTGCACCTGGACCAATACCCGCGTGCCTGCGCTGGTGGTGAGCAAGACATCGAGCGTGCTGTCCGATCCCATCAACACGTCCAACCCCAAGGCGATCCCCGGCGCGGTGCTGCGCTACTGCATTCTCGTGAACAATCCCGGCACGCTGGCGGGGAGCAATGTTGCCGCGACCGACCTGCTGCCCGCCGGGATCACCTACACCGCAGGCTCCTCGCGCAGCGGCGGCACCTGCGCCACCGCGACCACAGTGGAAGACGACGATGCGGCGGGCGCGGACGAGACCGATCCCTACGGCGTCTCCTTCCTCACCGGCACCCTCACGGCCACCGCGACGACGCTGGCCCCCGGCGCGAGCTTTGCGATCACGTTTGATGCGACGCTGAACTAGCAGGAGTGCGCGTTGCGGGGCTCTCGTTCGCGCGTATGCTGCGGGACCGGAGAGGGAGAACAAGCCATGGCCTACGATACCTACAAGCTGCTGCGTGTCGTGCGCGAGGGCGCGCTGGTCACAGCGGTCGTCGATGCGCCGCCGATCAATGTCATCACCATGGAACTGTTTCAGGAACTGGCTGCGCTCTCCATCGAACTGGAAGCGGATCCCGATGCGCTCGTCTTCGTGCTCAAGAGCGCGGACCCCGATTTCTTCCTCGCGCATTTCGATGTCGCGCTGCTGATCGCGATGGCGAATGCGCCCGCCGGGCCAGTCGGCGATGTGAACACCTACCACGAGATGTGCGCGCGCTATCAGCGGATGGACAAGGTCACCATCGCGCAGATCGAAGGCCGGGTCGGTGGCGGCGGCGCGGAACTATCGATGAGCTTCGACATGCGCTTCGGCGTCATTGGCAAGACCGTGATCAACCAGATGGAAGTGCCCATCGGCATTCTCCCCGGCGGCAGCGGCACCCAGCGCCTGCCGCGCCTCGTTGGCCGGGCGCGGGCGATCGAGATCATCCTCGGAGCCGAAGACCTCGATGCCGAGACAGCCGAGAAGTGGGGCTGGCTCAACCGCGCATTGCCGGCGGACGCCATCGACGCGCATGTCACCGCGCTCGCCCGGCGCATCGCCAGCTTCCCGCCGGGTGCGGTGCGGGCGGCCAAGCGTTCCATCGAAACCTCTGCCCTGCCGCTCGACGAAGGCTGCCGGATCGAGGCTGAACTGTTCCAGTCCGTGCTGTTCACCGATACCGCGCGCTCCCAGATGCAGCGCTTCCTCGATCTTGGCGGCCACACCCGCGAAGGCGAGCTGCGCGTTGCGGAACTGAGCGCAGAGGTGGCGAGGCCGGGCTGAACAAGCGATGATCCCCAAGACATCGGGGTAAACTCGCCCTCGCGCCTGTTCCCTTGGGCCCGTCCGGCTTGCTATGGCATCACCAGCCATGACCAAGACCACCACACCGGACGAGCCCGATCCATTCGACGCGATTGTCGATGCGCCTTTCGATGCCGCGCTTTCGGAGCGCTACCTCGTCTATGCGCTGTCCACGATCACCGCGCGTTCGCTGCCCGATCTGCGCGACGGGCTGAAGCCGGTTCACCGCCGCCTGCTCTGGGCGATGCAGCAGCTGCGGCTCGATCCCACGGGCGCGTTCAAGAAATCCGCGCGCGTCGTCGGCGATGTCATCGGCAAGTATCACCCGCACGGCGATGCTTCGGTCTACGATGCAATGGTCCGCCTCGCGCAGGATTTCGCGCTGCGCTATCCGCTGGTCGAGGGCCAAGGCAACTTCGGCAACATCGACGGGGATAATGCGGCGGCCTACCGCTACACCGAAGCGCGCCTCACCCGCACCGCGATGCGCCTCATGGCAGGCTTGGAAGAAGGCACCGTCACCTTCCACCCAACCTACAACGGCGAGGAGGAAGAGCCCGAGATCTTCCCTGGCCTGTTCCCCAATCTCCTCGCCAACGGCTCCAGCGGCATCGCCGTCGGCATGGCGACCAACATCCCGAGCCACAACGTGGCTGAGATCGTCGATGCCACGCTCAAGCTGATCGACAACCCGGCGGCCACCCATGACGAGCTGATGGAAGTGTTCCACGGCCCCGATTTCCCGACCGGCGGTCTCGTGGTCGATAGCCGCGCCGCGATCAGCGCCGCCTATGAAAGCGGCAAGGGCGCGATCCGCGTGCGCGGGCGCTTCTCCACCGGGCGCCAGGAAGATGGCAGCTGGGAAGAGACCGGCATCGAGAAGCTGGGCGGCGGCCAATGGCAGCTCGTGCTCTCCGAAATCCCCTATCAGGTGCAGAAGGGCAAGCTGATCGAGCAGATGGCAGCGCTCATCGCGGACAAAAAACTGCCGATCCTCGAAGACGTGCGCGACGAGAGCGACGCCCAGATCCGCATCGTGCTCGTGCCCAAGAGCCGCAATGTCGATCCCGAACTGCTCAAGGAATCGCTCTACCGGCTGACCGACCTTGAGGTGCGCTTCGGGCTCAACCTCAACGTGCTCGATGCCCACCGCACCCCGGGCGTGCTCGGCCTCAAGCTGCTGCTGCAGGAATGGACGATCTCGCAGATCGACATCCTGCTGCGGCGCTCGCGCCACCGGCTCGAGAAGATCGCGAACCGGCTGGAGCTCTTGGGCGGCTACATCATCGCCTACCTCAACCTCGACCGGGTGATCGAGATCATCCGCACCGAGGACGAGCCCAAGCCGATCATGATGGCCGAGTTCGGCCTGACCGACCGGCAGGCCGAGGCAATCCTCAATATGCGGCTGCGCAGCTTGCGCAAGCTCGAGGAAATGGAACTGCGCAAGGAGCGCGACGGGCTGCTTGTCGAACAGGCGGACCTGCAGGCGCTGCTCGATGATCCCAAGCTGCAGAAGAAGCGGCTCAAGGCCGATCTCAAGGCGCTGCGCAAGGAATACTCGGAGGATACCCCGCTCGGCCGCCGCCGCACCACCTTGGCCGAAGCCGCGCCGACGCGCGAATTCAGCATGGATGCGATGATCGAGAAGGAGCCCGTCACGGTTATCCTTTCCGCGCGCGGCTGGATTCGCGCCGCCAAGGGGCACCTCGCGCTGGATACGGACTTCAAGTTCAAGGAAGGCGATGGCCCCGCCTTCGCGCTCCACTGCCAGACCACCGACAAGCTGCTGTTCGCGGTCGACAACGGTCGGTTCTACACCTTGGGCGCGGACAAGCTCCCCGGCGCGCGCGGGTTCGGCGAGCCGATCCGCACCATGGTCGATATCGATCCCGAAGCGCAGATCATCGGCGTCGTCGTGTTCAAGACCAAGGGGCAGTTGCTCCTGGCGGCGAACAGCGGGCGCGGCTTTGCGGCGGAAATGGACGAACTGCTGGCCGAGACACGCAAGGGGCGCGGCGTTGTCACCACCAAGCCCGGCGTCAAGCTCACCGTGGTTCGCGAGATCGCAGCCGAGCACGACCACGTCGCGGTGATTGGTGACAATCGCAAGCTGGTGGTGTTCCCGCTCAGCGAAGTGCCGCTGCTCGGCAAGGGGCAGGGCGTGACTCTTCAGCGCTACAAGGACGGCGGCCTCGCCGATGCCATCACGCTCACTTTTGCGGATGGCCTTTCGTGGGCGATGGGGGGAGAAAGCGGGCGCACCCGCACCGAGAAGGACCTTCTGCCGTGGAAGGTCGCGCGCGGGGCGGCGGGGCGGCTTCCGCCCACCGGTTTTCCGAGGGATAACAAGTTCGCATGACGGGTAAACGACTGGCAGAACGCATCGCGCTGATTACCGGCGCTTCTTCGGGTCTCGGCGCGCACTTCGCGCGGCTCTATGCGGGCGAGGGCGCAGCGGTCGTCATCGGCGCGCGCCGCGTGGACCGCGTTCAGGCGCTCGCGGATGAAATCAACGCAGGCGGCGGCAAGGCTCTCGCCGTTGCGCTGGACGTGACGGACGAGGCCTCGATCATCGCCGCCTTCGATGCAGCGGAAGCCGCGCTCGGCGTGCCCGACGTGGTCGTCGCCAATGCCGGTGTCGTCGTGCCGGGGCGTGCAGTCGATGTTGCGGCGGAAGGCATCCGCTCCGTCGTCGATACCAACTTCACCGGCGTTTACCTGACCGCCCGCGAAGGCGCGCGGCGCATGATCGCGGCAGGCTCGAAGCAGAGCGAGAAGGGCCGCGTCATCCTGATCGGCTCGATCACCTCGCACATGACCGCGCAGGGCGATGCCGCCTACGCCGCTACCAAGCTCGCCGTGCAGCACCTCGGCCGCCAGTTCGCGCAGGAATGGGTGCGGCTGGGGATCAGCGTCAACACGATCCAGCCCGGCTATATCAGCACCGAAATCGCCGGCGACTGGTTCGATACCGAAGGCGGCAAGGCCCAGATCGCCAGCTGGCCCCGCCGCCGCCTGACCGATGTCACCGCGCTCGACGAACCGATGGTGTTCTTCGCCAGCGACGCCTCACGCCAGATCACCGGTGCGCACATCACGGTGGATGACGGGCAGAGTTTGTAGGGCTGCCTTCGCACGCAACCCAATCCACCCAACCCCGCTCACCCTGAGCCTGTCGAAGCATGTCCTGAGCGGCTGCTGCAAGCAGCCAGCCGAAGGGGGTGCTGGCGAGACCGTCGCGGCCGATGCTTCGACAAGCTCAGCATGAGCGGTTGGAATACATGTTCCTTCGTCATTGCGAGGAGCGCAGCGACGAAGCAATCCAGGGCGTCACGCAAAACGGCTCTGGATTGCTTCGCTACGCTCGCGGGTGACGAAAGGCGGGGCCTCACCCCTTCGGCAGCTCCGCCATGAAATCTGCGCTCAGCACTTGCGGCAGCTTCTGCGGCGCGGCGGCCTTGGCGGGATACCACAGGTATAGCGGAACCCCCGCCGCGCCTTGCTGCGACAGGAAGCTCGTGATCTTGGGATCGCGCCGCGTCCAGTCGCCCACCAGCACGACCACGCCCGCTTTCTTGAATGCATCGCGCGTGCTCTCGCGCTCGATGGCGGCGGCTTCGTTTACCTTGCAGGAAAGGCACCAGTCGGCGGTGAAATAGGCGAACACCGGCTTGCCCTGCGCCCGCGCTTCGGCGAGCGCCGCCTCGCTGAAGGGCTTGGCATCGAGCAGGCCTGCCTCGACCGGACCGCCGGGGCCCGCCGTTGCCAGTCGCGGCGTTACCGCCAGCGCCAGCGCGGCCAGCACCAGGCTCCCCGGCAGTGCCCACTTTGCCGTGCCAAGGCCTTGCCGCTGCGCACGCCCGATCGCCACCAGCAGCGCTACCACCAGCACCGCCAGCGCAACCGCGCCCGCCGCGTAGGCCGGCCCGCCCAGCCGCCACGCCAGCCAGCCGAGCGCCAGCACGGTCAGCCCCATCGGCACCGCCATCGCGCGGCGGAACCGTTCCATCCACGCGCCGGGTTTCGGCAGCAGGCGGCGCAGCGCGGGAATGAAGCCGAGCAGCAGGAACGGCAGCGCCAGCCCGAAACCGAGCGCGGCAAACACCGCCATCGCAGCCCATGCCGGCAGGATCAGCGCCGCGCCCACTGCCGCCGCCATGAAGGGGCCGGTGCAGGGCGTCGCCACGAACGCAGCCAGCAAGCCGGTGCCGAAAGCGCCCAGCCAGCCGCCCTTCGCCGTGCCCGAACTGCTCTCGATGGATAGGCCCGGCAGCTCGTAAAGCCCGGCAAAGTTCGCCGTGATCGCCACCGCCAGCAGCAGCAGCAGCGCCACCACGCCCGGGTCCTGCAACTGGAACGCCCAGCCGACTTGCGTCCCCGCCGCCCGCAGCGCGAGCATCGCCGCGCCGAGCGCCATGCAAGCGAGCATCACGCCCGCCGTATAGGCCACGCCTTCGACATGCGCGTTATGGCTGCCCGCGCGGGCGAGCGCCAAGGCCTTGAGGCTGAGGATCGGGAACACGCAAGGCATCACGTTGAGGATCAGCCCGCCCACCAGCGCGCCAAGGATCGCGAGCACGAGCGTGGCCGCAGAGAACGGTACCGGCCCGCTGCCCTTGCCGAGCGGGGTACCGCCCGCGGGCACCGTGCCGGGCACAGCGGTGAACGCGATGCCGCCGAGCGATTCGCCCTTCGCGCCTGTGCCCAGCGAAAGCACGCCGCTGATCGAGAGCGGAGCCTCCGGCGAAGCGAACCCGGCCTTGGCCAGTTCGATCACCAGCGTATCGCCAATGCGGCTGAACGCCTGCGGCTTGGCGTAATCGGCGATGCCCTCACCGGTGATGAAGAAATGCGGATCGCCGATGGCAGCGCCCGCCGGAAACGGCACGGCAATGCGCCATCCGGCAGCACTTGCGGCGAACGTCCCCTGCCGGTCGAGCGGCGCGGGGAGCGCCGCGCGCCAGCCATCGAAGCGCGCGTCGGCGGGGCCGCTGCCCACCGTCACTGTTCCCTGCAAGGCCGCGCTTTCCGGCACGCAGATCGCCTCGGTGCAGGCGAGCCAATTGGCCTTGGCGGTGATCGGCAGGACGGTGCCGGGCTGCGCATCCTTCGGCACGGTGAAGGGCACGAGCACGGCATAGTCATGCTCGTAGATGTGGTTCATCAGCCCCTGCAGCAGCAGCGTTTGCGGCACGGGAAACTCGAGCGCCCCGGTGCTCGCGCCCGGCGGCAGCGTCCATTCGAGCGTGACCGGCAGGCCCGCGTCACCCGGATTGCTCCAATAGCCGTGCCAGCCCTTGTCCGGCTGCATCAGCACCGCAAGGCTGATCGTCTCGCCGGGTGCAGCCGGCCGCTCTGCCAGCAGCGAGGCGCGGATATGCGGTCCTTGCGCCCATGCGGCAGAGCCGATCAGCGCCAGCCAGCAAGCCGCGATCAGGAGGACGAGATTTCGCAATAATGCCATATGCCTCGTCTATCCCACCCGGCACGCTTTGGCCACCTGCCCGCCCAGTTGCCCCTGCGGGCAGGCGGCCATGCGAGGCCTCTTGCGCGCACCCGCCCGCGGGGCCATCACGCGGCGGTCTGGTCCGGAGCAGGCGACTCCGGTTCAGCCCAGTACTTCGGCCAAGTACCGAGAAAGGTTACCCATATGGCGCTTCGCAAGTTCCGGTCCGTCACTCTGGGAGCGGCTGCGCTCGCCGCCGCGCTGGTGCTGCCCCATGCGGGCTTCGCGCGTCCTGCCGCCAAGCCTGCACCTGCTCCGGCACCGGCTATCCAGCCTGCCGCGAATGCGCCCAAGCTGATCGTGGCGATCTCGATCGACCAGTTCTCCGCCGATCTCTTCGCGCAGTACCGTTCGCACTTCACCGGCGGCCTTGCGCGCCTCGCCTCGGGCGCAGTGTTCCCGGCAGGCTTCCAGAGCCACGCCGCGACCGAGACCTGCCCCGGCCACTCGACCATCCTCACCGGCGTGCACCCCGCGCGCACCGGGATCATCGCGAATACGTGGATCGACCAGTCCGTCGCGCGAGGCAAGAAGCAGGTCTATTGCGCGGAGGACGAGACCAAGGCTGCGGCGGACCCCAAGGACTACGTCGCCTCGGTCGGCCATCTCCTCGTCCCCACGCTGGGTGAACGCGTCAAGGCGCTCTGGCCGACCAGCCGCAACGTCGCCGTTTCGGGCAAGGACCGCGCCGCGCTGATGATGGGCGGGCACGTGATCGACAGCGTCTACTGGTGGAAAGGCGCGGGCTTCACTTCGCTCGATGGCCGCACGCTGACTCCGGCCGCCGTCAACGAAAACAAGGCGCTGGCCGATGTTCTGGCGCAAGGCGCGCCGGAACTGCCGCTTCCGGATTGGTGCGCCGGCAAGGCCCGCGCGATCCCGCTGGGTGGCAGCTTCTCGGTCGGCACGGGCCGCTTCGCCCTGGCGCCGGGTGACAAGAATGCGTTCCGCGCCTCGCCGCGCATCGACCGCGCGACGATCGATCTCGCGACCGAACTCGTTGACGAGAACAAGCTGGGCAAGGCGGCGACGCCCGATGTGCTTTCCGTCAGCCTCTCAGCCACAGACTATGTCGGCCACGGTTTCGGCACCGAAGGCAGCGAGATGTGCATCCAGCTGCAACAGCTCGATCTCGCGCTCGGCGATTTCTTCATCGCGCTTGACCAGCGCGGCATCGATTATGCCGTGGTGCTGACCGCCGACCACGGCGGGTTCGACATGCCCGAGCGCCTCGGCGAACAGGCACTTCCCGCTTCGCACCGCGTGTCGAAGTCGCTCCTCCCCGAAGCGCTCAGCGCGGCGGTGGCGGCCAAGACCGGGCTCGATGCGAAGGATCTCGTCCTCTCCGATGGCGCTTCGGGCGATCTCTGGCTGCGCCGCGATCTCGCCCCGGCGGACAAGGCCCGTGTGCTGGAGGCGCTGAAGGCCGAACTGCTCGCCAATCCGGAAGTCGCCGCCGCCTTCACCGCCGACGAGATTGCCGCTTCGCCCGCGCCCACCGGCTCGCCCGAGACATGGCCGCTGATCGCCCGCGCCAAGGCTTCGTTCTATGCGCCGCGTTCGGGCGATCTCGTGCTGATGCTCAAGCGCGGGGTGGTGCCGATCCCGGCGCCGGGGCCGGGCTATGTCGCCACGCATGGCTCGCCGTGGGACTATGACCGGCGCGTGCCGATCCTGTTCTGGCGCAAGGGCATGACCGGGTTCGAGCAGCCCAGCCCGGTCGAAACGGTGGACATCGCCCCCACGCTTGCGGCACTGATCGGTCTGCCGGTCGCGGCTGGCGCATTCGACGGACGCTGCCTCGATCTCGATGCGGGCACCGGCGATACCTGTGGAGCGAAGCCATGAGTGAGACCCTGATGTCCGATATCGTCATCATCGGTGGCGGGCTTGTCGGCATGACGCTCGCCATCGGGCTCGCCAAGGCGGGTATCCCGAGCGTGGTGATCGATAGCTCGGACCCTTCGGCGCAGACCGCCGAGGGTTTCGATGGACGCGCTTCCGCGATCTCCACCGCGAGCTGGAACCTCTACAGCCATCTCGGCCTCGCCGATGTGCTCGAGCCGCTGGGCTGCCCGATCGATTCGATCGCAGTGACCGATGCGATGAAGCCTGGGCGGATCGATTTCCAGCCGGGCCCCGGCGATGGCTCGCTCGGCCGCATGTTCGCCAACCGCGATCTGCGCATCGCGATGTACGCGGCGGCGGCAAGGGAGGAGCTCATCACGTTCCTTCCCAATGCCCGCGTGGCAGAGCGGGAGCGCGATGCACATGGGGTGAGCGTTACGCTTGCCGATGGCCGCATCATCAAGGGGCGCCTGATGGTCGGCGCCGAAGGCCGCGCTTCGCCGACTCGCGATGAGGCGGGCTTCACCCCGGCGCGCTGGAGCTATGGCCACCGCGCGATGATCGTGGGGCTGGCGCACGAGAAGTCGCACGGCAACACGGCGTGGGAAATCTTCTATCCGGCCGGGCCGTTCGCGCTGCTGCCGCTGCTCGATGATGCGGACGGCAATCACCGCTCGGCGCTGGTGTGGACCGTCAGCGAGAAGGATGCGCCCGGCGCGATGGCGCTGCCGGACGGCGCCTACCTCAGCGCGGTGCAGGAACGCATGGGCGATGTGCTCGGCAAAGTGCGGCTGATGGGGCCGCGCTCGTCGTATCCGCTCAATTTCCACCACACCGCGAAGATGGTTGCGGACCGGCTCGCGCTGGTCGGCGATGCCGCGCACGGCATGCATCCGATTGCCGGGCAGGGGCTCAACCTCGGCCTGCGCGATGTGGCGGCGCTGGTCGAAGTCCTTACCGAGGGCATGCGGCTAGGCCTCGATCCGGGTGATGCGCAAGTGCTGGCGCGCTATGAGCGCTGGCGCGCGGCGGATACCTTCATGGTCTCGGCCGCGACCGACGTGCTGACGCGGCTGTTCGGCGTGCCGGGGCGGATCCCTTCGGCGATCCGGCGCCTCGGCATGGCCGGCGTTCAGCGCATCCCGGCGCTCAAGCGCTTCTTCATGGACGAGGCGCGCGGCATGAGCGGCGCGCTGCCGAGCTTGCTGCAGCCGGCCTAGGCTGCTGGAGTCCCAGCCTCGGCCGACGGGCTGGGAGTTGGCGCAGGCGCTGCCTCAGGCTTGGCCACTGGCGGCGTCGGCGGGAAGGACAGCGCCGCGGTTTCAAGCTGGTCGAGCGCGCGTTCGGCGGCCACGAAATCGCGGGCGTGGGCGAGCCATTCGGTGGCGGCATCCTTGCCCGGCATCCGTTCGACTTCGGCGATGGCGACATCGATGCGGCCCCCGGCCAGCGCTTCGCGCACGCGCGCGGCGCGGCTTTCGGCGGTGGGGGAGGGGCTGTCGGCGTGGCGGATGACGAAGAGTTCGCTCATCTGCCGCGTCATCCACTCCCACGTACCTTCACTCGCGGCTCCGCCGATCAGTTGAGGGCTGGCCTTTTCGAAGGTCTCATTCAGAAGCGCCAGCGTGACCGGCTTCTGCGCGGCGGCGATAACGCGGTCGACGGCGGACTGCTGGGTGCTGCCAAAGCGCACGCGCAGCTGGGTTTCGAGATAGCCGAGCGGCTGGCCGCGTTCGATCGCGCGGCGGGCAGCAAAGGCAACGAGCAGCGCTTCAGCTTGTGTGGCTTGCCCGGCGGCGGCAGCAGCCTGCTGGTTGAGTTCGGCAAGCCGCTGTTCGAGCGCGGAGACCTTGGCGGTGGCGGCGGTCAGCGCGGCGTCGGTCGCGGCAAGGTTGGCGGTGGTCTGCGCCGCAGCCTGCGACATCGAGGCCGAAGGCGACGGGACGGGTGCTTCCGGGAGGCCCGAAACGTGCACTTCCAGCCAGCCGGTTTTCCAGCCGTACCACAGGCCGCCGGCCAATGCTGCCAGGATGAGGAGGACAGCGAGCGCTACACGGCCACGCCCCGAGCGGGTGCGTTGCTGAGAGAGTGGCGAGCCAAAGGTCATGTCCTGCATAGGATCATTTTTTGTTGTCAGTGTCCTTCTGGTGACACTTTGTCGCACATTTGAACCGCGAGTGCCAGCACTGCTTGGTCGCTTCGTGTCTGTGCAATTTCAATATGTTGCCAGCCCTCACCGGCCATCAACGCGATTCGCGGAGCGAGGCAGGCGAGACTTATTGTTTCGCGCGAGACGCCAAGCCGCCCCGATTCTGCGGCAAAATGGGTGGCCGCTTCGCCGGAGTGGAGCAGCACGAGGGCGGGCTTAGCGAGCAGGTCTGCAAGCGGCGCAGGCATGGGCAGGCCGGCGGCGGCATAGACGACGATATCGTCGACCTCGACGCCCTCCGGCATCATCAGCGGCACGCGTTTCTCGCCCGCAAGGCGCAGATACCGGCCCGGTGCCAGCGCGGAGACCATCGGTTGGAGGCCGCCTTCGCCGATCAGCTCCACGCCGAAACCAGCCGCGCGGGCTGCCTCTGCCGTCACCGCGCCGACGGCGTGGACGGGGAGGTTCCGCAGCCCCGCCAGGCCTTCGCCGCCGAGCCGAAACACATTGGCGCTGCCCGCCAGAATCGCGCGGTAGGGCGCGGGATCGGGGGCGATCCATGGCGCGGGGGCCATGTCGAACAGCGGAAACGCACGCGCATCGAGGCCCAGCGCGCGCGCTGAAGAAACCGTGGCTTCGTTGCCCGGTTCGGGGCGGATGACGATGACCGGGAGCATCCCGGCAGCCTCAGTTGCCGGTGAAGTGGCGGCGGATCGCCTCGGAGGCGCTGCCCAGCAGCGTGCTGGCGAGCGCGGCAGGCCCCTCGCTGTCGCCAGCCAGGAAGCTTGCGCTGGCTTCGATTCGCTCGGCGCCATCGGGGCTGAACAGCGCGGCCCGCAGGGTGAGCATGTCGCCTTCCGCGGTGGTGAGCAGGGCAATGGGGCTGTGGCAGGTTCCGCCAAGGCCGCGCAGCAGCGCGCGTTCGGCGTCGATTGCGGCGTGGCTCGGCTTGTGGTCGATGGCATCGAGCAGCGCGCGCAGATCGGTGCGGGCGGCAAGGCATTCGACACCGATCGCGCCTTGCGCCGGGGCTGGGAGCCATGTCTCCGAATCCAGCGGGCTGCCGACAGCCGTCTCGCCAAGACGGTTGAGCCCGGCGGCGGCGAGCAGCGTCACGTCCGCTTCGCCCGCTTCCAGCTTGCCGAGGCGGGTGGCGACATTGCCGCGGAAGCCGACGACGGTCACATCGGGCCGGGCGTGGAGCATCTGCGCGGCACGGCGCGGAGCGCTGGTGCCGACCCGCGCACCGGCCGGAATGGCAGCAACGCTTTCAGCGCCGACGAGCACATCGCGCACATCCTCGCGCGGGAGCACGGCGGCGATGACGAGGGCTTCGGGCCGCTCGGTCTCGACGTCCTTCATCGAATGGACGGCGAAATCGATGCTGCCATCGGCGAGCCAGGCGTCGAGTTCCTTGGTCCACAGCGCCTTGCCGCCGATCTCGGCCAGCGGGCGATCGAGCACTTGATCGCCGCTCGCGACGACCGTCACCAGTTCGACGCAGGCTTCGTCCCAACCATGCGCGGCGCACAGCCGGCTGCGGGTTTCTTCGGCCTGAGCTACGGCGAGCGGAGAGCGGCGTGTGCCCAGCTTGAGCGGGTTCGCGGCGGACGGTGTTAGCGACGTGTTCATGCGTCACTTGCCGTAACGGCGAATGTCTCTAAGGGAAAGTCTCTCATGGCCCTGATCCTTGGCATCGAATCCTCCTGCGACGAAACCGCCGTCGCCGTGATCGACGGGGCAGCAGGTACGCTTGCCGCGCGCGTGGTCGCGCAGCGTATCGCCTCGCAGGATGATGAACACCGTCCCTATGGCGGGGTTGTGCCTGAAATCGCCGCGCGCGCCCACGCTGAAACCCTCGCGCCGATGGTCGGTGCGGTGCTGGAGGAAGCTGGGCTGACGCTTGATCAGATCGACGCGATTGCCGCCACCGCCGGGCCGGGCCTGATCGGCGGGGTGATGGTCGGTCTCGTCACGGCCAAGGCGCTCGCGATGGCAGCAGACAAGCCCTTGCTGGCGGTGAATCACCTCGAAGGCCATGCGCTTTCGGCGCGGCTGGCCGAACCGGGGTTGCAATTCCCCTATCTGCTGCTGCTCGCGTCCGGCGGGCACTGCCAGATTCTCGAAGTGCGCGGACTGGGCCAGTACCGTCGGCTGGCGACGACCATCGACGACGCGCTGGGCGAGGCCTTCGACAAGACGGCCAAGATCCTCGGCCTCGGCTTCCCCGGTGGCCCCGCCGTCGAACGCATGGCGCGTGAAGGCGATGCGAGGGCCGTGCCCTTGCCGCGCCCGCTGCTGGGCAGCGCGGAGCCGCATTTCTCCTTCGCCGGCCTCAAGAGCGCGGTGATGCGTGCGCGGGATGCCGGCATTCACAAGCCGGAAGATATCGCCGCCTCGTTCCAGCAGGCGGCAATCGACTGCGTGATCGATCGCACCCGGCGCGCGATGGCGACATCTGGCCCGGTCACGGCGCTGGTGGTGGCGGGCGGGGTTGCTGCCAATGCCAGCTTGCGCGCCGCGCTCACGGCGCTGGCGGACGAAGCCGGCCTGCCGCTTGTCGCGCCGCCGCCGAAGCTGTGCACCGATAATGCCGCGATGATCGGCTGGGCCGGGGCCGAGCGCTTTGCCGCCGGGCTCACCGATCCGCTCGACGTGCTCGCCCGTCCGCGCTGGCCGCTCGATCCCGATGCCCAGCCGGTGCGCGGCGCGGGGGTCAAGGCATGAGCGCCGCCGTTGGTGTTGTCGGTGGCGGCGCGTGGGGCACCGCGCTGGCGCAGATGCTGGCGAGCGACGGCCGCGACGTGCTGCTGTGGGCGCGCGAGGCTGATGTGGTCGAGGCGGTCAATGCCGAGCATCGCAACCCGCGTTTCCTGCCGGGTGCGCAGCTGCATCCCTCAATCCGCGCGACCGGCGCGCTCGCCGATCTGGCTGCGCTGCCGGTGCTGCTGATGGTGACTCCGGCGCAGCATCTTGGTGCGGTGCTGGGGCAGCTTTCCCTGCTAGGTAGCGATGTGGTGCTGTGCGCCAAGGGCATCGAGCAGGGCTCCGGCCGCCTGATGAGCGATGTCGCTGCTGCTGCCGCGCCCGGCGCGGCGCTTGCGGTGCTCTCCGGCCCGACCTTCGCGCATGAAGTTGCGGATGGGCTGCCGACAGCGGTGACGCTGGCCTGCACGGGCGGCGAGGCGCAATGGGCGCGGCTGGCGCCGGTGATCGCGCGGCCGGCCTTCCGTCCCTACTACTCGGCAGATGTGATCGGCGCTTCAATTGGCGGGGCGGTGAAGAACGTGCTGGCGATTGCCTGCGGCGTCGTCGAAGGGCTGGGCCTTGGCGCGAATGCCCGTGCCGCCCTCATCAGCCGGGGCTTTGCCGAAATGCAGCGCCTCGGCCTCGCCATGGGCGCTGAGGCGGAGACGCTGGCGGGGCTTTCCGGGCTGGGCGATCTCGTCCTCACCTGCTCCTCCTCCGAAAGCCGCAACTTTGCGCTCGGCATCGCGCTGGGCGTGGAGGGCGACAAGACCGGCGGCGCGGCGGCCTTGCTGGCCGAGCGCAGCACGGTGGCCGAAGGCGCGTTCACCGCGCCGGTGCTGGTGCGGGTTGCGGACCAGCACGGTATTGCCATGCCGATTGCAGCCGGCGTCGCTGCTCTGCTCGATGGCGCGATCAGCCCGCGCGCGCTGGTGGCCCAGATCCTTGCAAGGCCCCTGCGTGCGGAGGCGCCCCATGGTTGAGGCGACCGCCCCTCTTTCGGCCGAACAGCAGGATATCGCTGCGCTCGCCAAGGGCGGGCGGACCAATTTCCTCGGCTTCCTGCTTCGGCTTGCCGCGCGCATCCCGTTCCTGTTCATCGCGGGGCGGCTCTATGGCGCGGAAGACCTTGGCCGCTTCGCCTCGGCCACCATCGCGGTCGAACTCGCCGCGCAGCTCGCCACGCTCGGCCAGAAGCGCGGCCTTGCCCAGCAGCTTGCCAGCGATGACCGCGACGGCGCCGAAGTGGTGGCTGACGCGCTGCTGCTGTCGGGCTTCGTCTCGGCTGTGCTTGCGGCGCTGCTCTACATCTTCCCCGCGCCGATGTTCCCCAGCGGGCATTTCACGCCGCTGCAGCGCCTGCTCCCGCTCACCGTCCTGCCCATCGCCTTGGGCGATATCGCGCTGGCGGCGCTGGCCTACCGCTTCGATGTGGGCGCCACGGTGCGCGCCCGCTCGGTAGTGGAGCCGTGGACGCTTTCGATCGTCGCCGGACTTGTCTGGCTCGCTGGCATGTGGACAATCGACCTGCGCGAAAGCGGGCTGATCCTTGCCTATGTCGCCTCGATCTTTGCGGCGACGATGACGACCTTCGTGCCGCTCCTCAGAAGCTACGGGGTGCCGCGCCACTGGTCGCCGCGCCCGATCGACCTCCTCCGGCTGGCGGGGAGCAACCTGCCGCTCGCGGGGGCGGACGCCATCGAATGGGGTACGCGCAAGCTCGATCTGTTCCTGCTCGGCGTGTTTCAGGCGCCCACGGCGGTCGTGGGCATCTACTATGTGGCACAGCAGGTCGCGACCCTGCCGCAGAAGCTCAAGACGAGTTTCGAGCCGATCCTCGGGCCGGTCATCACGCGCAACCTGCAGGGCGGCAACTATCCCGCCGTCGCGCGGCAGGTATGCCAGGTGGGGTTCTGGATCATCGCGGCGCAGGCCGGGGTGGCGCTGGCGCTGGGCATTCCCGGAGCGGCGGTGATGGGGCTGGTCGGGCCGAACTTCGTGGCCGGGACCGCAGCGCTGGGCTTGCTGCTTGCCGCCGAAGTGGCCGCAGCAACCGCCGTGGTGAGCGAAGCCGCGCTGATCTATGTCGCGCGCGTCCGCAATCTGTGGATCAGCCTTGGCACCATCGTGCTGCAGGGCGCGCTTACCGTGGGCTTCATGCTGGCGGCGCGGCGCGCGGGGCTTGATCCGCTGATGCAGGCAGCCGGCGCTGCGGCGGCGCTGGCGATTGCGCTGGCCTGCGCTTCGCTTGCGAAGTCGTGGCTGCTTGGCAGCCTGCTGAGCGAGCGCATCAGCAACTGGCGCTGGGCGCTGATCTGGGCGGCTGCGCCGGCGGTGCTGGTGGGCTATGCTGCAAAGCTGATGCCCGAATGGGTCGAACTCGCGCTCGGCATTCCGGCGATTCTCGGTGTTTACGGCACGGTGATCTGGCGGCGCGGGTTCGGGCCGGAAGACCGCATCCTTTTCCGCAAGCAGACCCTCTGAAAGGCATGGGTGATCGATGATGGAATGGCTTCAGGCAAACGCGGTGCTGGTCGGCGCGGTGGCGGTGCTGCTGGTGCTCGCGCTGGTGTTCCTGCTGCGCCGCTCGAAGGCGGTGCCGGAAAAGCGCGAGTACCGCGATGTTCTCTCCGAAGGCGCGGCCCCGGCGGCGCGCAATTCGGCGCTGATCGATGCGCCGCCGGCCGCCGCGATCGAGCCGCCGCCGGTGATCGCCGAAGCGCCGCCCGTTGCCGCCGATGAAGGCGACGACCTGACGCGGATCAAGGGCCTTGGCCCCAAGATCAGCACGGCGCTGCGTGCGCTTGGCGTGACGCGCTATGCCGAGATCGCGGCATGGACCGAGGCCGATGTGGCGCGGATCGACGCGCAACTGGGCGTGTTTGCCGGGCGCGCCACGCGGGACAACTGGATCGAGCAGGCAGGCCTGCTGGCGAGCGGGGATACCGCGGGCTACGAGGCGAAGTTCGGGAAGCTCTAGCCGCCTGCGCAGCGCTTTATGAGCGCGCCGGGCACGTCGCTGGCGGGCACTTCGATATGCCCGCCGCCCGGAAGCGTGCCGGCAAACTTGGCCTTGAACAATGTGAGGCGGTGATCATCGGCGGGGATCGAGCCCTGCCAGATATAGCCGGGCTGGCCGGGCAGCGCGGTCGCATCGACCGGCAGGCGCAGGATATAACCGCTGCCCTGCAGCGCGAAAAGCGCCGCGGCACCGATGGGGGCGGCAACATTGCGGGTCACCACCAGCGATCCACTCCGGCATTCCAGGTTGAGCAGCGCAGGTTCGCCTGCATAGCCGAAGCGCGCGCTGCCGTCGGGCGCGGAAACCCAAGCGCCCTTGGCGTCCTTGGCACGAGCGGGCGTGGGGGCCGGGTTATCTGCCGGCATAGCGACGCGCACCGCATCAAGCGGGCCGTCCTTGCCCTGCGTCGTTGTCGCCGAGGACGATGTGCAGGCAGCCAGCAACAGAACGAGCAGGGGAGGCGCGACACGCGAAATCAAGGCTTCATCCTTCCGCGACCGGATCATCGCCGCAGCAATGAGGTCGGAGCCAAGCAGCCGAAATTCAAGTCCAGCGCAAGATAGTGAAAGCCGCTGTGCGGTGGATAGAATTGCCTGTGCGGTGCGGGGTGGAACCTACCGCCCCCACTTCTTCTGGCTCTTCCCAAACCGCGTCTTGCGCGTCCCCGGCTTGCCTTCGTTGCTCCGCCCCACGATCGGCGCTTTCTTCTCGCTGTCGGGCAAGCCCAGTTCGCTAGCCTCTAGCGCGCGGATCTCGTCGCGCAGGCGGCCTGCCGTTTCGAATTCCAGATCCGCCGCCGCAGCGCGCATCTTCTTTTCCAGTTCTTCGATGTAAGCGCGCAGATTGTGGCCGACGAGGTTGTTGGCGCCGCCTTCCGCCTCGATCTCCACCAGCACGCCGTCGCGGCTCGCGGTGTCGGCCACGATGTCATGGATGTCGCGCTTGATCGATTCGGGCGTGATCCCGTGGAGTTCGTTGTAGGCGCGCTGCTTTTCGCGGCGGCGGTCGGTTTCGGCGATGGCGCGTTCCATGCTGCCGGTCATGCGGTCGGCATAGAGGATCACCCGGCCATCGACATTGCGCGCGGCGCGGCCGATGGTCTGGATCAGCGAGGTCTCGCTGCGCAGGAAGCCTTCCTTGTCCGCATCCAGAATGCACACCAGCCCGCACTCGGGAATATCGAGCCCCTCGCGCAACAGGTTGATGCCGACCAGCACGTCATAGACCCCTAGCCGAAGATCGCGGATCAGTTCGATGCGCTCCAGCGTCTCGACGTCCGAATGCATGTAGCGGACCCTAAGTCCCGCCTCGTGCATGAACTCGGTAAGGTCTTCGGCCATGCGCTTGGTCAGCGTGGTGACAAGCGTGCGGTAGCCGTTCTGCGCCGTCTTGCGGCATTCGTTGATGCAGTCCTGCACCTGGTCCTCGACCGGGCGGATATCGACCGGCGGATCGATCAGGCCGGTGGGGCGGATCACCTGCTCGGCAAACACGCCGCCCGCCTGCTCCATTTCCCAGTGCCCCGGTGTCGCCGAAACGGCCACCGTCTGCGGGCGCATCGCATCCCATTCGTTGAAGCGCAGCGGGCGGTTGTCGATGCAGCTCGGCAGGCGGAAGCCGTATTCCGCCAGCGTGATCTTGCGGCGGTGGTCGCCTTTGCTCATCGCGCCGATCTGCGGCACCGTTTGGTGGCTTTCGTCGACGAACAGCAGCGCGTTGTCCGGCAGGTATTCGAACAGCGTCGGCGGCGGCTCGCCCGGCATTCGCCCGGTGAGGAAGCGCGAATAGTTCTCGATCCCCGCGCAGCTACCCGTCGCGTGGATCATCTCGAGGTCGAAGTTGGTGC
The DNA here is from genome assembly GCF_007991615.1 of Novosphingobium sediminis. Taxonomy (GTDB): domain Bacteria; phylum Pseudomonadota; class Alphaproteobacteria; order Sphingomonadales; family Sphingomonadaceae; genus Novosphingobium; species Novosphingobium sediminis. Next base: position 172,640 of record NZ_BJYR01000018.1, read on the forward strand.
GCTGCTCCAGCCGCTGCGCTTCGAGCAGCTTGCCTTCCGCTTCGAGCTCCTTGAGCCGCTCGGTGAGTTCAAAGCGGATCGCGTCCGCCGCCTGCTTCATCGTCGGCCCCGGCGTCACATAGTGCGAATTGGCGTAGACGCGCACCTTGGAAAGCTTCGTCCCCGCCTTGCCGGTCAGCGGGTCGAACTCGGCGATCTCCTCGATCTCGTCGCCGAAGAACGAGATGCGCCAGGCCATATCCTCGTAGTGCGAGGGGTAGATTTCCAGATTGTCGCCCCGCACCCGGAAATTGCCGCGCTGGAAGGCGGCATCGTTGCGCTTGTATTGCAGCGCCACCAGCTTGCGGATGATCTCGCGGTTGTCGACCGTGTCGCCGACCTTGAGGTCGAACACCATCGCCGAATAAGTCTCGACCGAACCGATGCCGTAGAGGCACGAAACCGAGGCGACGATGATGACGTCGTCGCGTTCGAGCAGCGCGCGCGTGGCCGAATGGCGCATCCGGTCGATCGCCTCGTTCACCGAGCTTTCCTTCTCGATGTAGGTGTCGGACCGGGGCACATAGGCCTCGGGCTGGTAGTAGTCGTAGTAGGAGACGAAATACTCGACTGCGTTCTCCGGGAAGAAGCTCTTCATCTCGCCATAAAGCTGCGCGGCAAGGATCTTGTTGGGCGCGAGGATGAGGGCAGGGCGCTGCAGTTCCTCGATCACCTTGGCCATGGTGAAGGTCTTGCCGCTGCCCGTCACGCCCAGCAGCACCTGCGTCACCTCGCCATCCTTCGCCGAGGCGACGAGATCGGCAATCGCGGTCGGCTGGTCGCCCGCGGGCTGGTAGTCCGAAACCACCTTGAACGGTTTTCCGCCCTCCGATTTCTCGGGTCGTGCGGGCTTGTGCGGCACGAAATTGGCGGAGGTATCGGGCTCTTCCAGCCCTCTGCGGATGACGAGTTCGGCCATGCCGCAGATATGGGGAACAAAGCGCGCACATGCAATCGGCTGGGGATGGATAGGCACCGATGCCCGTTTGATTTATGGCCATCTGGCGATAGCGTGAACGTCGGAAGGCCTGCGGGCGGCATGGGAAGAACCACAGCGGTGCGAGTTCCTCGGCACATCATCGTTTCCGCAGCCCTTGCCCTGCTGGCGCCGGCGGGGCAGGCGGCAGCGCAGGATGTTGTGCCTGCGCCTGATGTGGCGCAGCTGTCCCCGGCGATGGTCGAAGTGCTGGCAGCTGTGGAAGCCTCGCACGATCCGCGCGCGCTGGATGCGCTGGTGCGCTATCTCCAGCAAGCCCATCCCGAAGCGCAGGCCGCCCTTTCAGCGTGGATGGCGCGGCGCAGCGCGCTGGTGTGGCTGGCAGAGCCGCTCCCCGTTGCGAAGGCGCAGGTCGCAGTCGATCTCCCGGCTGAAGATGCCGTGCCGCTCAAGCTGGCTCTCCTTGATCTGCCGACGAAATGGAGCGGCGAAGGTGAACTCGGCGCGTTCCTCAGCACCGGCAGCGCGCCGGGATCGGGCTTTGTCGGGCGGCTCACCGTGGTCGCGGAACGAGGGCGCTGGCGCGTCGCCACTTCGGGCCGGATCGACTACCAGAAGACCTCCGACGAAGTGACGCGCAATCAGATCCGCCTCACGATTGAACCCAACTACAAGTTCGACGAGCACGGCTACGTGTTTGGCCTCGGCCAGTATGAGCGGGACCGCTTTCAGGGCTTCACTGACCGCTTCAGCGTGTCGGCCGGGCTCGGCTACAACCTGCTCGATGGGAATGGCCGCAAGCTCAGCATCAAGGCGGGGCCCGCCGTGCGCGTGACGAAGCCAGTGGAGGGACCGCAGGAGCAGACGCTTTCCGCCGTCGCGCTCGCCGATCTCAAGCTGCAATTGACGCCCACGCTCAACTACAGCCAGGAAGTCAGCACCTATTTCGATGCGGTGCGGCGGACGTACTACACGCTGGCCGCGCTCGATTCGCGCTTGAGCAGCAAGCTCAAGGCCCGGCTATCCTACACGCTGCAGCATGAATCCGGCTCGGGCGTCGCGCGCACGTTGACGGACACAACCAGCCGGCTGACGCTGCTTTACGGGTTCTAGGCCCTCCCACGGGGAGCCTGTGACGCGCATCATTGGAAAACTGCCGGTGCAGTGTTAGCCCTGCAGCATCACGAACGAGAGGACCCGAACCGATGCGCCTGCCGATCCTGCCCCTCATCGCCCTCTCGGCTGCCCTCGCGCTTGGCGGTTGCGGCAGCGGCAAGTCCGTCACCGCAACCAACGAAAGCGTTTCGGGCGTCGCCAAGAAGGTTGCCGATGCCGGGCTCAAGTTCAATCCGGGCCGCTGGGATTCGACGATGAAGTTCGTCAAGATGGACATGGAAGGCATGCCGCCCGAGGCGAAGGCGATGATGTCGAAGATCCTTGGCAAGGACCGCACTTTCGCCACCTGCCTGACCAAGGAAGAGGCCGAGAAGCCGGACGCCAAGTTCTTCGGGCAGGCCGACGAGCGCTGCAAGTACGACAGCTTCGCGATGGGCGGCGGCAAGATCGATGCGAAGATGACCTGCAAGGCCGAGCAGGGCATGCAGACCATGACGATGCAGGGCAACTACACCGCCGAATCCTACCAGATGACGATGTCGATCAACGGCGCCGGGCCGCAAGGCAAGGCGATGTCGATGGAAATGCAGCTCAATGCCAAGCACAACGGCGAGTGCACGGGCAAGGAAGAGGGCTGAGGGCTTCCTTACTCTTTTTCACTGCGAGCGCAGCGATGCAGTCCAGTGCGGCTCTGCGCGCCTGACGCTGGGGCGGGGACAGCTGCTAAACGGCAGCTTTCGCCGAATTGCCGACGCATAGGATACGGGGCTCTGCGGACCGTTTCGGCGGCGCTTACGATGCAGCGATAGTCTGAATGACCACGCCGGGAGTGTAACTGGTGCCGAAAAAAGGCCGCGTAATCTGGTCGTTAGCCCTCCTGTCTGCGCTTGCCGTGCTGCTAGCAATGTTAGGCCCACCTCTAACCATAGCCTCGTTCTTCTGGCTTATCCTCTGGTACTCAGGTGTCGTGGACGACGTTTCTCGAGGCCCCGCGTGGGTTGATTGGGTGATAGACTACGGTTTCCAGGTCCTGGTTTGGCTGACATTCGCAATGGGCGCTTCCGTATGGGTGGTGTTGGGCCCAGCAAAGCGAGACACTGCGGATTGAATGCCCAGATGCTGACGTCCGCTAACCACCAATCCCTGCCGCTCGGCTAACCGCCCAACCAGCCCACGCCGCCTAGGCTGCCGCTACTTCCACCTGCACGCCCGATAGCGCCGCATTCCCTGATAGCGGATCGAGCGCGCCGGACTCTGTCAGCGCGTTGGCGCTGACGCCGGCGCGGGCGCGTGCCACTTGCATGGCCATGCCGGGCAGATCATGCCCCCAGCCGTGCGGGATAGAGACGGTGCCAGGCATCATGTCGTCGGTCACTTCGGCGGGGATGGTCACTTCGCCCGAGGACGAGCGGACTGTGGCCATGTCGCCATCAGCAAGGCCCGCCGCCGCCGCGTCGTCCGGGTGGATCATCAGCGTGCAGCGATTGGGCCCTTTGGTGAGGCGGTGGCTGTTGGCGAGCCATGAGTTGTTGGTGCGCAAGTGTCGCCGCCCGATCAGGGTAAGCTTGCCCCCCTCTGCAGGGATGCCCTCCGCAGGCACATCGAGCGCGCCGAGGGCCTCCATGAAGGCGGGCACCGCGCAATGGATCTGCTGGTCGTCGCTGCGCAGGCGTTCGGGCAGCACGCCCGCTTTCGGTGGGCCGAAATCGAGGCCGGAGGGCGCAGCTTCCACTTCGGCCAACGAGACCTTGTAGGGGCCGTTCTTCAGCATGTGATCGAGCGCCTCGCGCGGGGTCGGCTCCTGCACCGGCTGGCCGCTGATCGCCTGCGCCAGCCCGCGCAGGATTTCCCAGTCGTGCAGGGCCTCGGGGTCCTCGCGCTCCAGCGTGGGCTTGGAATAAGCGGCGATATTGCGCACCGCCATCGGCAGCAGGAACAGGCCGTAATGGTCGCGCTCCAAGGGCCCCGTCGGCGGCAGGATATAATGCGCGCGGCGGCTGGTGGCGTTGCGGTACATGTCGACCGAAACCATCAGCTCAAGGCTTGCCAGCGCCCTGTCGAGCCGGGGGCCGTTGGGCGTCGAAAGCACCGGATTGCCCGCCACCACGAACAGCGCCTTGATCTGGCCTTCGCCGGGTGTCTCGATCTCCTCGGCCAGCGCGGCTGCGGGAAATTCGCCCAGCACCGACTTGTGCTGCGAAACGCGCGAGGTGAACTTGCCCAGCGATCCGCGCGGGAACATCGCCAGCGTATCGAGCGCCGGGATAGGGAACACCGTCCCGCCCTCGCGGTCCAATTGCCCCGCCGCGATATTGATGAGCGCGATGAGCCACGCATTGAGCGTGCCGTGCTGCTGCGTTGCGATGCCGAGCCGGCCATAAAGCGCGGCAGGGCCTGCGGTGAGGCGCTCGGCCAGCCAGGCCACGTCCTCCGCCGCCACGCCCGATGCGGCAAGGCAAGCCGCATCGTCGAAGCGCGCCAGCAGCGCCGCGACGTCGTCCAGCCCGCCCACGAAGTCCTGCACCGGCTGATGCGGCCTGCGTGCCAGCACTGCCTTGAGCAGCGCCACCAGCAGGAACACATCGCTCGCGGGCTTCACGAACACATGCCGGTCCGCGATCTTTGCCGTCTCGGTCCGGCGCGGATCGATCACCACCAGTTGCCCGCCGCGCGCCTTCAGCGCCCGCGCGCGATTGCGAAAATCGGGTACGGTCCACACCGAACCGTTCGAAGCCATCGGATTGCCGCCAATGATGATGAGCGTCTCGGTCCGGTCGATGTCCGGAATGCCGAACATGCTGGCGTGGCCATACATCAGCAGGTTCGCCACCTGATGCGGCATCTGGTCCACCGTGCTCGCCGAAAACTGGCTCTTCGTGCCGAGCGCCTTGGTCAGGTGATGCGCGTTGAGCGCATTGCCATAGGAGTGCGCGTTGGGATTGCCGATGTAAGTCGCGGTGCTGGCCGGATCGCGGGCAAGGATGGCGCGGGTCTTCTCGCCGATCTCGGCAAAGGCCTGCTCCCAGCTGATTTCGTGCCATTCCTCACCCACGCGCTTTTGCGGCGCGCGCAGGCGATCGGGATCGTTCTGCAGGTCTTCCAGCGCGGTCGCCTTGGGGCAGATGTGTCCGCGCGAGAGGGGGTTGTCGGGATCGCCCTTGATCGACACGATCTGGCGTCCTTCGACTTCCACCAGCACGCCGCAATTGGCCTCGCAGATATGGCAGGTGCGGTGATGGATCTCGCCCATGGCTTGCTCTCTCCCGGAAATTAGCCGTGCGGTTAAACGTGTCACCTGCGCGCGGCCATGGCAAGCGCGAAGCGGTGAAACACTTCGCCGCGCAATCCGGTTACAATTTTGTCTCGCAGGTGCAGCATTGCGCTTGGCAAAGCCGCTGCGCTGTGCAAGCTTCGTCCCAATCGGGATGATCGCATGAAAGCAGCCTCGCCCTCGTCATACGACGAGATGTTCACCGCCGATGGTGCGGTGCGCCCGGCCTATCGCGGCTACAACGAGTGGTACGCCCAGCAACCGGCAGACCTGCTCCGCCGCAAGGGAACCGAGGCAGAGGCCTTCTTCCGCCGCACCGGCATCACCTTCAACGTCTATGGCAGCGAGGACGCCGAGGAGCGTCTGATCCCGTTCGACATGGTGCCGCGCATCATCACCGCGCACCAGTGGCGCCGCCTCTCGCGCGGGATCGAGCAGCGTGTGCGGGCGCTCAATGCGTTCCTGCATGATCTTTACCATCGTCAGGAAATCGTCCGTTCGGGACGCCTGCCCGCGCGGCTGCTTGAAAAGAACCCGGCCTTCCTGCCCCAGATGGTCGGCTTCACGCCGCCGGGCGGGGTTTACACCCATATCGTCGGCATCGATCTCGTCCGCACGGGCGAGGACGAGTTCATGGTGCTCGAAGACAACGCGCGCACGCCCTCGGGGGTCTCCTACATGCTGGAGAACCGCGAGACGATGATGGCGATGTTCCCCGAATTGTTCACCCGCGTCCGCGTGCGGGAGGTTTCGGACTATCCCCGCCGCCTTGCTCGCAGCCTTGCCGCCTGCCTGCCGCCTGCCGCGAAGGGCCACCAGCCGGTCGTCGCGGTGCTCACGCCGGGCATCTACAATTCCGCCTATTTCGAACATGCGTTTCTGGCAGATCAGATGGGCGCCGAGCTCGTCGAAGGCAGCGATCTGCGTATCGAGAACGGCCGCATCGCGATGCGCACCACGCAGGGCTACCAGCCGATCGACGTGCTCTACCGGCGGGTCGACGATGATTATCTCGATCCGCTCACCTTCAATCCGGAAAGCCAGCTCGGCGTTTCGGGCATCATGGACGTCTACCGCGCAGGTGGCATCACCATTGCCAATGCGCCGGGCACCGGCATCGCCGACGACAAGGCGATCTACTCGTTCATGCCGGAAATCGTCGAATTCTACACCGGCGAGAAGCCGATCCTGCAGAACGTCCCCACCTGGCGCTGCTCCGAACCGGACGCGCTGAAATACGTGCTCGAACACCTTTCGGAGCTTGTGGTGAAGGAAGTCCACGGCTCGGGCGGCTATGGCATGTTGATCGGGCCGACCTCGTCGAAGAAGGAAATCGCCGCCTTCGCCGCCAAGCTTGCCGCGCGCCCGCACAACTACATCGCGCAGCCGACGCTTTCGCTCTCCACCGTCCCCATCCTCAGCCGCGCCGGGCTCACCCCGCGCCATGTGGACCTGCGGCCCTTCGTGCTGGTTTCCCCCGCCGGGATCGACATCACGCCCGGCGGCCTCACGCGCGTCGCGCTCAAGAAGGGCTCGCTGGTGGTGAACTCGTCGCAAGGCGGGGGCACCAAGGATAGCTGGGTACTGGACGACTGATGGCCGAGGTGTTCCCATGCTAGGCCGCAGCGCAAACGGCATCTTCTGGCTGTTCCGCAATCTTGAGCGGGCGGAAAACACCGCGCGCCTGATCGAGGCCGGCTTCCGCATGGCGCTGACCCGCGAGGCCTGCGATGCGAGCGACGAGTGGCGCTCGGTCATCGTCACACTCGGCCTGCGCGGGCTCTACGAAGCGAAGTTCGGCACCGATTACGCCGGGCCGAACGTCATCAACTTCATCCTGCGCGACAAGGACAATCCCGGCAACGTCCTCACCATGTGCGAACTTGCCCGCACCAACGCGCGCATGGTCCGCGCCGGGATCACGCGTGAGGTGTGGGAATCGGTCAACGATAATTGGCTGCGCATGCGCGATCTGTTGGCGCGCCCGGTCACCGAAACCCGCCTCGGCGATGTGCTTGATTCTCTCCGCCGCCAATCGACGCAGGTGCGCGGTGCGATGGAAGGCACGATGCTGCGCAACGAGATCTACAATTTCGCGCGGATCGGCAGCTTCATCGAGCGCGCCGACAACACCGCACGCATCCTCGATGTGAAGTATTACGTGCTGCTGCCTTCGATCTCCTATGTCGGTTCCAGCCTTGATAACGTGCAGTGGGAGAACGTGCTGCGCAGCCTTGCCGGTGAGCGCGCCTACCGCTGGCTCAATGCAGGCCGCATGGAAGCGCGCGGCATTGCCGAGTTCCTCATTCTCGACAGCCGGTTCCCGCGCAGCCTTGCGTTCTGCTACGGCAAGCTGCGTTCGAACCTTGAGCACCTTGCACGCGAGTATGGCAGCGAGACCGATGCCCATGCCATCTTGCGTGAGGCGGACTGCGACCTGCACAGCACCACGATCGACGCTATCTTCGAGCAGGGCCTGCACGAATACATCGCGCAGTTCATCAACCGGAACACCCGGCTCGCCAATCAGATCCAGTACGACTATCGCTTTATCGACTAAACCTTTTCGGGATTGAGGGAATTTCGCGCTTGCGGCTCTGGGTTGATCATACCACGCACTACTCGTTTTCCGCCCCTGCCGCGCGCGGGCTGCAGCGCCTGCGCCTTACGCCCAAGACGAGCGCGGGGCAGTCGATCGCCGAGTGGAAAATCGGCCTTGAAGGCGCGCGCAAGGAAGTCGAGTACGACGACGAGAACGCCAACCACGTCACCCTGATCGCGTTCGAGCCGGGCGTTACCGAAGTGACGATCCGCTGCGAAGGCGTTGTCGATACCAACGACAACTCCGGCATTGTCGGCAACCACGCCGGCTATCTCCCGCTCTGGCACTTCCGCCAGCCGACCGAACTGACCAGCACCGGGCCGCGCGTGCGCTCGCTCCTCTCGGGCCTTGCGGGCAAGCAGGATACGCTGGAGAAGCTCCACGCGCTTTCGGCGCTCATTCGCGGCGCCGTGGAGTATGCATCGGGCCATACCGATACGGCGAGCAACGCCGAAGCCGTGCTCGCGGCGGGGCACGGCGTGTGCCAGGATCATGCCCACGTGTTCATCGCCGCTGCCCGCGCGCTCGGCGTGCCCGCGCGCTACGTCAGCGGCTACCTGATGATGAACGACCGCGTCGAACAGGACGCCGGCCACGCCTGGGCCGAAGCGATGGTCGATGGGCTCGGTTGGGTGGGCTTCGATGTTTCCAACGGCATCTGCCCCGATCCGCACTATGTCCGCGTTGCCACGGGCCGGGACTACCGTGACGCCGCGCCGATCACCGGTATCCGCTATGGGGCGTATGACGAAACGTTGCACGTGAAGCTTGCCGTTGCCCAGCAGCGTGTGGAACAGTGAACCCGCGCACGAGTCCGGATAAGGAAGCAGGGCCGATGACGTATTGTGTGGGGATGGTGCTCGACAAGGGCCTGGTGCTGATGAGCGATACCCGCACGAATTCGGGTGTCGACAATATCTCCACCTTCCGGAAGATGTTCAGCTGGTCGGTGCCGGGCGAACGGATCATCTCGATCATGACCGCGGGCAATCTCGCGACCACGCAAGCGGTCATCAGTCAGCTGGAGGAACGCACCAAGGCGCCGGTTGAGCGCCGGCCCTCGATCCTCGAAGCGCCGACGATGTTCCAGATCGCGACGATCGTCGGCCATCTGCTGCGCGATGTAATCGAAGGGCGGCAGGATGCCGGGATGCAGGGAGAAGGCCCGCGCTTCACCGCCTCGATGATCGTGGCGGGTCAGATCAAGGACATGGAGCCGCGCCTTTTCCTGATCTACCCCGAAGGCAATTTCATCGAAGCCTCGTTCGATACGCCCTTCTTCCAGATCGGTGAGACCAAGTACGGCCGACCGATCCTCGTGCGCGGCTATGACAAGGGCATGAGCTTCGAGGACGCGGTCAAGCTCCTCATGGTCTCGTTCGATTCGACGCTGGCCGCCAATCTCTCGGTCGGCCTGCCGTTCGATCTCATGGTGATCGAACGCGACAAGTTCGAGCCACTCCACCAGAAGCGCATCACGGCTGAAGATCCCTTCTTCAAGCTGATCTCGTCGAGTTGGGGCGAGGCGCTGCGTTCGGCGTTCTATTCGCTGCCGGATTACGCCTTCGACGATTAGGGGCGCCCGGCGCGACATCGTTAACGCAGTGCCAGTCCTAAGGAGAACCCCTTATCCAAATGGGTTCATTCTGCGGGGTGCGCCGAAGGAGCGATACTAAGCACCATTGCGTCCATTACGGAGAATAATTCCCTTAGGAAATGGCGTAGATAGCGGCGTGTGGCCCCTGTTGTGGGTTCAGAACGAAACTAACCTCGTTGGCGCAAGGGGCGGGGATCATGGTTTGGTTAACCCATGATCGAACGCGTCACCCTCCATATCCTCGATAGCGACTCAGCCCGCAGGGCCCAACTCGCTCGTCTCGCATTTGCCGCAGGGCATCATGCGGAAATCTACGCCCACGCGGATGAGCTTTTGAGCCATGCGCCGTCGGGCGGCCTTGTCCTTGCGCAGGATGAGCCGGTGGGCGAGGGGATATCCAACCTCGTCGCGGCCATGATGCGCGCCGGGCAGTGGCTCCCGATCATCGCGATTGCTGAGGCGCCGACGATCGACGCGGTGGTCTCGGGGATCAAGGCCGGTGCGCTGGACTACCTCACAGTGCCCGAACAGATCGCCCCTCTTAACGAAGCCGTGGCCCGCAGCGCGCGCGAAGCCGATACCCAGCGCCTGCAGCGCGCCCGCGCTGCCGAAGCCCGCCAGCGCATCAGCCGCCTCTCGATGAGGGAGCGCGAAGTGCTCGACCGGCTGGCCGAAGGATGCAGTAACAAGGCCATCGCGCGCGAACTGGAAATCAGCCCGCGCACCGTGGAAATCCACCGCATGAAGATGATGGGCAAACTCGGCGCGCGCCATGCTGCCGAAGCGGTGCGCCTGCGCATCGAAGCGACCGGTCTGGGCGGTCTCGCCGCCTGAAGGTTGGGGCAGGGGCTGGGCCTTCAGTTCCTGCTCAGTGGCAGAAGGGCTTTCCACCGCCGACTTCGAGGTGGAAGTGATCGCGGTGCGCGGCATTGTATTGCGGGGTTAACACAGTCCCGAAGCGCTTGCAGGCGCTGTCCCGGATCGTCGCGAGGAAGGCGCGGATCTGCGGGTCTTCGCTGTCCCAATCGCGCAGCACGGTGATGCGCCGACCATCGGCCAGCACGAAGCCGCTGACGTCGACGGCATTTGCGCTGGCGTGGCCGCTAAGGCGGCTGGTGCCCGCGACGTTGCGGCACGAATAGCTGCCCATCGTTTCGATTCGCGCCAGCGGACTGCCAAGGATCGCCTTGGCCGCGCGGTCCACGCCGAAGCGGGCCCAACCGGAAATGGTGTTGGCCAATGGGCAGGTAACGGGGCCGAGGTTCGAGATTTCCAGCATCCCGCTGTCGCTGCGCAGCGATGCCAGTCGCACCGCGCCGACCGCAGAACAGCCTGCGCCGTAATACTGGTCCGGCAAGGGAGTGAAGTTTGCGTAGGACTGGCTGAGATTGGCGAGGCACAGCCGCCCTTCCGGCGCGATCGGCGGATTCCACGTGGTCGCGCTGCGCGCCGGCCGCGGGGCTGGCTCGTATGAGCTGGCACACCCGGCAAGCAGCACCGGAAGCGTAAGCGCAAGCGTGAGAGCTAGCGGTCGGACCATGCGGGCATTGTGCCGCGTCCTTGGTTAATTTGCGATTAGGATCGCGCTTAAGGGAAGCCCTGCTGCGATGACAGGTTGACACATCCCCCCCTGCCACTATGCACGGCGCCGGGCCACGCGGTCCCAACGCCGCGCGTGCTCTCTGCAAGGAGAGACTACATGACTGCTTCGCTTCCCGCGCGCAAACCTGCGCGTCCTCACTTCTCGTCCGGCCCCTGCGCCAAGCCGCCCGGATACGATCCCGCCAAACTCGCCACCGAAGTGCTCGGGCGTTCGCATCGCTCGAAGATCGGCAAGACGCGCCTTCAGCTGTGCATCGATCTGATGCGCGAAGTGCTTCGCCTGCCGGATACGCACCGCATCGGCGTGGTTCCGGGTTCGGACACCGGCGCTTTTGAAATGGCGATGTGGACGATGCTGGGCGCCCGCGGCGTGACCACGCTGGCGTGGGAAAGCTTCGGTGAGGGCTGGGTTACCGACGCCGCCAAGCAGCTCAAGCTCGATCCCACGGTGATCCGCGCCGATTACGGCCAGCTGCCCGATCTCTCCGCCGTCAACTTTGCTGACGACGTGTTGTTCACCTGGAACGGCACCACCTCGGGCGTGCGCGTTCCGAACGGTGACTGGATCCCGGACGACCGCGAAGGCCTGACTTTCGCCGACGCCACCAGCGCGGTTTTCGCCTACGACATTCCGTGGGACAAGATCGACGTCGCCACCTTCTCCTGGCAGAAGGTGCTGGGCGGTGAAGGCGGCCACGGCGTGCTGATCCTCGGCCCCCGCGCCGTCGAACGCCTTGAAACCTACACCCCCGCCTGGCCGCTCCCCAAGGTGTTCCGCCTCGTCTCCAAGGGCAAGCTCACCGAGGGCGTGTTCAAGGGCGAGACGATCAACACCCCGTCGATGCTCGCGGTCGAAGACGCGATCTTCGCGCTCGAATGGGCCAAGTCGCTCGGCGGCCTCGAAGGCCTCAAGGCGCGCTGCGCGGCCAATGCCGCCGCGCTCGACAAGCTGGTTTCCGAACGCAGCTGGCTCGGCCACCTCGCCGCCGATCCCGCCTCGCGCTCGATGACCTCGGTTTGCCTCACCGTCGAAGGCGCGGACGAAGCCCTCATCAAGGCCTTCGCTGGCCTGCTCGAGAAGGCAGGCGCGGCCTATGACGTTGCGGGCTACCGCGATGCCCCTCCGGGCCTGCGCATCTGGTGCGGCGCAACTGTCGATGCGGCAGATATCGCCGATCTCGGTCCGTGGCTCGATTGGGCCTGGGCTGAAGTCAAGGCTACCGCAGCCGCCTGATCTCCCGGCACCCCCCGCTGCGGCGGGGGATGGCCGTCTGCACCCCGATTCCCAAGGACATTTCCCATGACCAAGCCACGCGTTCTCATTTCCGACAAGATGGATCCCAACGCCGCCCGCATTTTCGAAGAAAAGGGCTGCGACGTAGACGTCATCACCGGTGAAACCCCCGAACAGCTAATCGCCCGCATCGGCGAATATGATGGCCTCGCCATCCGCTCCTCGACCAAGGTGACCAAGGCGATCCTCGATGCCGCGACCAACCTCAAGGTCATCGGCCGCGCCGGCATCGGCGTCGACAACGTCGATATCCCCTATGCCTCGGGCAAGGGCGTCGTCGTGATGAACACCCCGTTCGGCAACTCGATCACCACCGCCGAACACGCCATCGCCCTCATGTTCGCGCTCGCCCGCCAGATCCCCGAAGCCAACGCGCAGACGCAGGCTGGCCTGTGGCCGAAGAACGGCTTCATGGGCGTTGAAGTCACCGGCAAGACGCTCGGCCTGATCGGCGCGGGCAACATCGGCTCCATCGTCGCGAGCCGCGCGCTCGGCCTCAAGATGAAGGTCGTTGCCTACGATCCCTTCCTCACGCCCGAACGCGCGATCGAGATGGGCGTCGAGAAGGCGGACCTCGATACGCTGCTCGCCAAGGCAGACTTCATCACGCTGCACACCCCGCTCACCAGCGAGACGAAGAACATTCTCAGCCGCGAGAACCTCGGCAAGACCAAGAAGGGCGTGCGCATCATCAACTGCGCGCGCGGCGGCCTGATCGACGAAGCCGCGCTCAAGGACCTGATGGATGCCGGCCACATCGCCGGCGCCGCGCTCGACGTGTTCGAGACCGAGCCTGCCAAGGAATCGCCGCTGTTCGGCACGCCGAACTTCATTTGCACCCCGCACCTCGGAGCCAGCACGACCGAAGCGCAAGTCAACGTCGCCCTTCAGGTCGCCGAGCAAATGGCCGAATTCCTCACCACCGGCGGCGTGACGAACGCGCTCAACATGCCGAGCCTCTCGGCCGAAGAAGCGCCGAAGCTGAAGCCCTACATGGCACTTGCGGAACGTCTGGGCTCGCTGGTCGGCCAGCTCGCCCATGACAACCTGACCAAGATCGCCATCGAGGTGGAAGGCGCCGCCGCGCAGCTCAATCAGAAGCCGATCACCGGTGCCGTTCTGGCGGGCCTGATGAAGCAGTATTCGCAGACCGTGAACATGGTCAACGCGCCGTTCCTCGCCAAGGAGCGCGGGCTCGATGTTCGCGAGGTCCGTCACGACCGCGAAGGCATCTACCACACCATGGTCCGTGTTACCGTCGGCACCGCGCAGGGTGATCGCTCGGTCGCGGGCACGCTGTTCGGCAACGGCGATCCGCGCCTCGTCGAGATCTTCGGCATCGGCATCGAAGCCGATCTCGCGGGCGATATGCTCTACATCGTCAACACCGACGCGCCGGGTTTCATCGGCTCGATCGGTACGCTGCTGGGCAAGGCCGGGATCAACATCGGCACCTTCCACCTCGGCCGCCGCGAGGCCGGCGGTGAAGCCGTGCTGCTGCTCTCGGTCGATAGCCCGGTCACCGAAGCCGTGCTCGCCGAAGCCCGCACCGTGCCGGGCGTGCGCACCGTCCGCGCGCTGAAGTTCAGCTGATCGGTAGCGTCTGCATCCTTCGACAGGCTCAGGATGAGCGGGGTTGGTTTGAAGCCAACCTAAACCGCTCGCGCTGAGCTTGTCGAAGCACCGCCCACAACACCCGCCCCAAAGGGCGACGCCCTGCGCGCCATTTGACCCGGCCCCGAAAGCCCCATAGCCTGCGCCCCGGGGACCATTCCTTCGGGGGCTTTTCATATGCGCAAGACACTTCTCGCCGCAGCCATTCTCGCCTGCACCGCCACACCGGCGCTTGCCAACGACAACGCGATGATTCAGGCCGCTGACGACGCGCTTGCAGCGGCGTTCAACAAGGGTGACGGCGCCGCCGTCGGCGCGATGTACGCGCCAGACGCCACGATGCTCCCCGGTGACAACAAGCTCTACAAGGGCGCAGACATCACCGCCTTCTGGGTCGGCGCGACCAGCGCGCTGGCCAACCTCAAGCTCACGGTCCTCGAAACCGAACGCCTTTCGCCCACCTACATCCGCGAAATCTCGCGCGTCGAATACGACACCAAGGGCGACAAGTCCGTCCACGCCAACGTCACCGCCGTCGTCGTCTACAAGCTGGTGAACGGCAAGTGGATGCTCTGGACCGACATCTTCCATTGATCCCTGGATGGCCTTCTCCTCTTCAGGGGAGAGGGTGGGGTGAGAGGAATGTAACGGCCAAGGGCGCAGTCCGAAATGTCTGAAAGTACCACTTACGACGCGGTCATCATCGGTGCCGGCGTCATCGGCTGCGCCATCGCGCTCGATCTCGCCCGGCGCGGCCTGCGCACCCTGAACGTGGACCGCGGCCCCGCACCGGGGCACGGCTCCACTTCCTGGTCCGCTGCGATCATCCGGCCCTACTACTCGACCACGGACGGCACTGCGCTCGCTTTCGAAGCCCACTTCGCGTGGCAGAACTGGGAAGAATACCTCGGCTATCGCCCCGAAAGCGCGCTGCACTACCACGAAATCGGCTGTCTCGTGCTTGAGGCGGCGGAAAACCGCAAGCTCGCAGGGACGCGCTCCATCATGCGCGAAGTTGGTGTTCCGTTCACCAATGTGGCGACAAGCGATCTTCCCGAATGGCTCCCCGGCGCGGACCTCCGCCAGTTCAGCCCGGCGCGCCGGATCGATGATCCGCAGTTCGGCGAAACCGCAGGCGATCCCATCACCGGCGCGATGTTCTGCCCCACGGGCGGCTACATCAGTGATCCCCAACTCGCCACGGCCCAGATCGCGGGAGCAGTCGAGCATGCCGGCGGCCATTTCCGCTTCAACGACACAGTGCTCGCCATCCATCAGTCCGCCGGAAGGATCACCGGCCTCACTTGCGAAAAGAGCGGCCTGATCCACACGCCGATCATCATCAACGCCGCCGGCCCGGCCTCCCGCTGGGTGAACGAACTCGCCGGCGCGCACCACCCTGACCAGATCAGCACCCGCCCGATGCGGCAGGAAGTCGCTACCGTCCCCATGCCGCAGGCCCCTCAAGGCCCCAGCCTTCGCTATGTCCTCACCGATGCGGACTGCGGCATCTACATGCGCCCGGAGCAATCCGGCCACCTCCTGATCGGCTCGCTCGAACCGGCCTGCGACACCCTCGAATACCTCGATAGCGAAGACTACGAGACCAGCCTCACCGAACAATGGACCAACCAGGTCTGGCGCGCCGCCCTGCGCTTTCCAAGCCTTGGCATCCCCAACATCGCCCAAGGTTTCGCCGCGCTCTACGACGTCAGCGAGGACTGGATCCCGGTCTACGACCGCAGCGACATCGAAGGCTATTTCACCGCCATCGGCACCAGCGGCAACCAGTTCAAGAACGCGCCGCTGGTCGGCCAGTTGATGGGCCACCTGATCGAAAGCGTGGCAAACGGCGCCGATCACGATCGCTCACCCCTGCAATTCCGCCTCCCCGCAACAGGCCGCGCCATAGACCTCGCCGCGTTCTCCCGCCTGCGCCCCATCAACCGGGCGAGCAGCTTTTCGGTGCTGGGGTAACCCGCGAAGACGGATGATACGCCCCTCCGTTTCCGGCGAGGGGCGCGCGGCCTGTGGCCCTTCAATAGGGCAACGCCAGAAGGAATGCAGCGTCCGGCGGGCAAGGGTCACAGCCCTTTCGTCCCCATAATCTTCGCGGGCCGCCCACGCCGCCGTCCCTGCGGCCTGCTCCTCGTCTTTCCCGCGCGGGCGTGAACCAGGGCCTCACCTGCAAAAAGATTTAAGGGAAAGTACGGCGCCGCAATATTCCATAGATTAACGGCGAATGGATACAGCCAAAATACCAAATAACTGCTGGCTCGCGAAAGTTCTTTCCGGCCAAATTCGGTCAATATGGCCGGTCATGACATCAATTGAGGAGCCTACCAAATGTCTGAATTTCTCGACAGAGCCATGATGACCCACAGTGCTGTCAAGAACCGCCTCGTCAGGGCCATCAAGGGCGAGGAAAACATCGACTACAACACCATCAAGCGTGACGATGCTTGCGAGGTCGGCAAGTGGATCTACGGTGAAGGCGGGCAAAAACACGCAACGTCCCAGATTTTCCAGGAGTTCAGGAGAACCCACGCGGAGTTTCACCAGTGCGCTTCAAACGTCCTTCTTCTGCATCGCAACGGCAAGGTGGCCGAAGCCAATGCCGAGTTGCAGCGCGGCAGCTTTGAGCAGAAATCGATGGAAATCGGCTCCTGCATCGTGCGGATGAAGAAAGATCCCTCCTTCTGGTAGGCGTTCACCTGCACTCGAGCCGGCAAAGCCCCCACGAAAGTCGGGGGCTTTTTCGTTTCAACATGCTTCTGCAAACCCGCTTCAGTCGATGGTCGAAGCCCCGTCCACCACCAGGCTGCTGCCCACCGCGAACGACGAGCGATCCGAGAGCAGCCACATCACCGCTTCGGCCACTTCGCTGGGCTGGCCGAGGCGGCCAATCGGATGATTGGCGACCGCCGCATCATGCACGCCGGGCGTCTGAAACAGTTCAGCCGTCAGATCGGTATAGATGAACGCCGGGCACACGGCGTTGATGCGGATGCCTTGCGCCGCATATTCGAGCGCGGCGGTCTTGGTCAGTCCGACGACCGCATGCTTGCTGGCGACATAGGCGCTCTGGCCGGCCCATCCGATGATCGCCGCGGCAGACGCAATATTCACAATCGCCCCGCACCCCTGCGGCTTCATCACGGCAAGCTCGGCCTGCATGCAATGCAGCACGCCCATCACATTGACATCCAGCACACGGGCAAACACCTCCGCCGGATAGTCCATCACATCGGCCGAAGCGCCAACAATCCCGGCGTTGTTGACCGCCCCATCAAGGCCCCCATGAAGCTGCGCCGCCTGCGCAATCGCGCCATGGACATCCGCTGCGGACGTGACATCGCCGGTGTGGCAGCTCACCCGCAGCCCGCGCGCCAGCAGGGGCGCGGCCACGGCTTCGATCGCCGCCAGATCGAGATCTAACAGCGCAAGATGCGCCCCCGCCGCCCCCAGCGCCTCAGCCACCCCGCGCCCGATCCCCGCGCCCGCGCCGCTCACAAACACGGTTCGGCCCGCAAGCCCGCGATCATTCTCCGGCGCAACGTTCGTCATGGCGATGTTCTCTCCCATATGGCCGCCGCCAGAGGCTGAGTGCGCCATCGTTGTGGCCGGCGATCCTTGCAGGATGACCGGATCCGGGCGGATGATCTATGACACCGTGCGCCAGTTTATTACCGCCCACCGCCATGGGCGTCGGCGGCGTGGCCACGCCGCCCATGCAATCGGCGCGCAAGAGGGGCGCAAATGCGGCGCAAATGGGGTTCGCATCCAGCCCGCCGTGGGCTAGGGCGCAGCTGTCATGACCGAACCGAACAACGATCTGCTGCCTGAGGGCCTTGAAGACCGCCTGCCGCGCGAAGCTGCCGCGACGACGCGGGTGATGCGCGCCATTCAGGATGTCATGCACGGCCATGGCTATGATCGCGTGCTGCCGCCGATGATCGAGTTCGAGCGCAGCCTCGCCGCGCGGATGGACGGGATCAATCAGCGCCGCATGTTCCGTTTCGTCGATCCCGCGTCCCTGCGGATGATGGCGCTGCGCAGCGATCACACGCCGCAGATCGGCCGCATCGCCGGCACACGCCTCGCCGCCGCGGCGCGGCCCTTGCGGCTGTGCTATGCGGGGCAGGTTCTTACCATCAAGGGCGATGCGCTCGATCCGGCGCGCGAGCGGTTGCAGTGCGGCGCAGAGCTGATCGGGGCGGACAATGTCGCCGCCGCCTGCGAAGTCGTCGCCGTCGCCATCGAGGCGCTGCGGGCAGCTGGCGCGAGAGGGATCAGCGTCGATTTCACGCTGCCCGATCTCGTCGATACGCTGGCCGAAAAGGCATTCCCGCTGGAACCGCAGCAGATCGAAGCGGTGCGGCGCGAGCTTGATACCAAGGACGCCGGCGGCCTCGTCGATGCGGGCGGAGAGGCTTACGTCCCGCTGCTCTATGCCACCGGCGATTTCGAGACGGCGATCGAGAAGCTCGCCGCCATCGACGCCGGCGGCGCGCTGGCGAGCCGCATCGCGGCGCTGCGCGCAATTGCTGGCGCACTCGGCGGCGCGGCGCGGCTCACACTCGACCCATCGGAGCGGCATGGCTTCGAATACCAGTCGTGGCTGGGCTTCACGCTCTATGCCGATGGCGTGCGCGGCACGCTGGGGCGTGGCGGCACCTATCGGATTGCCGGTTCAGGTTCCGGCGAAGTCGCGACCGGCTTCTCGCTCTATCCCGATGGCCTGATCGCGCAAGTCGCCGATGGCGAGAGCGGCGCGGACAGTGTGTTCCTCCCGCTCGGCCATGATCGCGATGTGGCTGCCCGCCTGCGGAGCATCGGTTGGCGCACCGTTGCGGCCCTGAGTGAGACGGACGGCGCCGAGGCGCTCGGCTGCACGCATGTGCTCGCCGGCAGCGAGCCGGTGAAGCTCTAGAGCTTCACGACCTCGCCGTCTTCCTTGGTGAAGCTATCGGGCCGGCGCTCCAGCAGATCGAGCACCAGCTCCGAAGGGCGGCATAGCTTCGCGCCCTTGGGGGTGACGACGATGGGCCGGTTCACGAGGATCGGGTGCTCTACCATCGCGGCAAGGATCGCCTCGTCGGTGGCAGCGGGATCGGTGAGGCCGAGTTCCTCCGCCGGGGTTCCCTTGGTCCGCATGATGTCCCGCGGGGCCGCGCCCATGTCGGCAAGTATCTTGTCCAGCTGCGGACGGGTCCAGCCCGCCTTGACGTACTCGACCACCTCAGGCGCGTAGCCCGCCGCCTCGATCATCGCGAGCGTGTTGCGCGAGGTGCCACACTTGGGGTTGTGGTAGATGGTGATGGGGAAGGTATCGGTCATGCCGGGTCCTCTGCCAGAAGCCAGCCGAACACCGCAAGCGCGATCAGCGCACCCGCGAGTTGTCCGGCAATGAACAGGGGGATCGATGCGGGCGCGATGCCTGCAAACGTATCGGTCAGCCCGCGCGCAAGCGTCACTGCCGGATTGGCGAACGAGGTCGAGGCGGTGAACCAGTAGGCCGAGGTGATGTAGAGCCCGACGGCGACCGGCGTGAACTCCCGCCGCGCATGCGAAACGCCGAGGATCGTGCCGATCAGCCCGAACGTCGCGACGAGTTCGGCAAGTCCTTGTCCCCAGCCATCACGCGCGTGGCCGGAGACCTGCAACATACTCTCGCCAAACATCGCGTGGGCCAGCAAAACGCCGAGCACAGCGCCTGCCAATTGTGCCCCTGTATAGGCAAGCGCTTGCGCGGCGGTCATTTCCCGTCGCAGCCAGACAATCAGCGTCACCGCCGGATTGAATTGCGCGCCGGAAATCGGACCGAAGATATGGATCAGCACGACCAGCCCCGCCCCGGTTGAAAGCGTATTGCCAAGGAGCGCGATGGCATCGTTCCCGCTCGCCAGCCGAGTGCCCATGATGCCTGAGCCGACCACGATGGCGAGCAGCAGCAAAGTGCCAAGCGCCTCGGCCGCAATCCGCCGGGGCAGGTTCATGCCGCCGCTCCGCACGCTGGCATCAACCCGGAAAGCGGTGCGCAGATTTCCGGCGCGCCGCCGCAGCAGTCCTCCATCAGAAATCCCAGCAAGCCTCGCATCGCAGCAAAGTCGGCGGAATAGATCACCGATCGCCCATCCCGGCGCGCGTGGATCAAGCCCGCATGATCGAGAATCGAGAGGTGGGAAGAGAGCGTATTGGGGCGCACCCCGATCTCGCGTGCAATCGCGCCAGCCGGCAGGCCATCCGGCCCGGCCTTCACCAGCAGGCGGAACACGGCCAGCCGGTGCCCTTGCGCGAGGGCGGAAAGCCGATCCACGGCTTGGGGCAGCGAAAGGTTCATGCATCACTCCCGATTCGATATTTCGGCGATAATCGAAATATGACCGGATCGCCAGCTTCCAATGCGTGGCCAATCTGCCCCGTTTCCCTTGCCCTAGCCGCCGCTCTCCCCTAGGGCGCCAGCCGACTTTGAACTGCAACAGAAAGTGTGCGCAAGCCGTGGCCAACGTGACCGTGATCGGCGCCCAGTGGGGCGATGAGGGCAAGGGCAAGATCGTCGACTGGCTGGCAAGCCGGGCCGATGCCGTGGTACGCTTTCAGGGCGGCCATAATGCCGGCCACACGCTGGTGGTCGATGGCTCGGTCTACAAGCTTTCGCTGCTGCCCTCGGGCATCGTGCGCGGCACGCTTTCGATCATCGGCAATGGCGTCGTGCTCGATCCGTGGGCGCTCAAGGCTGAGATCGAGAAGCTGACCGGGCAGGGCGTTACGATCCATGCCGACAACTTCGCGATTGCCGATAACTGCCCGCTGATCCTGCCTCTGCACCGCGATCTTGATGGCCTGCGTGAGACCGCTGCTGGTTCGGGCAAGATCGGCACGACCGGGCGCGGCATTGGCCCCGCCTATGAAGACAAGGTCGGCCGCCGTGCGATCCGCGTGTGCGATCTGGCGCACCTCGATGCGCTCGATTCGCAACTGGACCGCCTGTGCGCCCACCACGATGCGCTGCGTGCCGGTTTCGGCCAGCCGCCGGTGGACCGCGCTGCGCTGCTGGAAGAACTGCGCGAGATCGCACCCTTCGTGCTGCAATTCGCCCAGCCGGTGTGGAAGCGCCTCAAGAAGGTGCGCAAGGCCGGTGCGCGCATCCTGTTCGAAGGTGCGCAGGGCGTGCTGCTCGATGTCGATCATGGCACGTACCCGTTCGTCACCTCGTCGAACACCGTGTCCGGTACGGCGGCTTCGGGCTCCGGCCTCGGCCCCAATTCGACCGGGTTCGTGCTTGGCATCGTCAAGGCCTACACCACCCGAGTCGGTTCGGGTCCGTTCCCGACCGAACTGGAAGACGAAGTTGGCCAGCGCCTCGGCGAACGCGGCCATGAATTCGGCACGGTGACCGGGCGCAAACGCCGCTGCGGCTGGTTCGATGCAGTGCTGGTGCGCCAATCCTGCGCGATTTCGGGCGTCACCGGCATTGCACTGACCAAGCTCGACGTGCTCGACGGGTTCGACAAGGTCCGGATCTGCACGGGCTACCGTTTGCGCGGGAAGGTGCTTGATTACTTCCCCAGCCACGCCGCCGATCAGGCCGCGGTCGAGCCAATCTACGAGGAAATGGAAGGCTGGCAGGGCACTACTGCCGGCGCGCGTTCGTGGGCGGACCTCCCGGCGCAGGCGATCAAGTACATCCAGCGCGTGCAGGAACTGATCGAAACACCGGTTGCGCTCGTTTCGACGAGCCCCGAGCGCGAGGATACGATCCTCGTGCGCGATCCCTTCATCGACTGACGCCGACCGGCGCCGAATCGGAAGCACACTGCACCGCAGCCAGTCCGGCTGCGGTGAAAGCTTGCGTCCTGGCCGGTTGCGGCGTTTTTGATGCAATGCGGAATGCATCCGCACAGCGCCTTTCAAACTGTTGGATTTGCGGGGATTGTAGCGACCCCGCGCAGGTTTCCCGAGCAGCCTCCATCCAGTTTGGAGGCATATGATCTTGACCTGATCTCATTTTGTTCCACTCTTGTTCGCATACGGACTTTTACGGAGTGCACTTTCGATGGGACAGGCTGCCAGGCAGTTCGATTATGGCAACGGCGACGCGCAGTCCCCGCGCGTGGTTGAGATGCGGGATCACTCGCATGACCGCACGATGGGCCGCGTGCAGGATCGCGGCACCTCGGCGCTGGCTGTCTCGATCTTCGCGGATCGCAGCTATCTGCGCGCGGAGATGGAGGAGGATGCGGTCGCTGCCGGCCTGCGCATCGCCCAAACCGCCGATCTCGGCAATCTGCTCGGCGCGGATCCCGGCCCTGCACTCGGCGATCTCGTGCTTGTCGATTGCCCGGTGATCGATGGGGCGGAGCTTGCCGCGCTCGCCCGGCTCGATCTGCGTGCAGCGAAAAGCGGGTCTCAGCTCGTCGTTTCCACCAGCATCGGGTCGCTGGATGATGTGTTCGGTTGCCTCGACCAGTGTGAGGCGCAGATCCTCGTGACGCCGAGCCGCGCGGATAGGGTGATCGCGCTGGGCCGCACCTTGGCCCGCGCCGGCAACCGCGTTCGCGAACTGTCGGAAGAAGACCGGCTGGCGCTGCTGCGGCTCACCGAGCAGGTCGGCCAGATCGCCCAGAAGCTGGAGGCGCTGTCGTCCGGTTCGGGCGCTGCTGCTCCGGGGCAGGGCTCGGCGTTCCGCTTCGACGGCGCGGATGACGATGCGCGGCTTGACGAGGGGACGGATCGGTTGGTTCGGGCCGCACGCCCGCCGCTTCCTGATCCGCGCCTCGTGCGCAAGATTATCCGTCAACGCCAGCTGCGCGCGCGCTTCTTCGAAGGCGATCTCTTCGCCGATCCCGCATGGGACATGCTGCTCGATCTCACTGCCGCGCGTGCGGAGCATGTGCGCGTGTCAGTCACCTCGCTCTGCATCGCCTCAGGCGTTCCGCCGACGACGGCGCTGCGCTGGATCGGACAGATGACGGATGCCGGCCTGCTCCAGCGGGTGGACGATGAGACTGACCGCCGCCGCGCCTTCATCACGCTGACCGACAAGGCCGCCGATGCGATGGCCCGTTACTTCGCCGAGCTTGGCGCATCAGCCGCGACGCTGGTCTGATTTCTTCCTCTCCAGCAGGAAGGAGCGCCAATGCATTTCACTAGGGCAAGGCAGGAAGGTGCCCCGATAGGTCTTTCGTTGCCAGACGAGAGGCCTGGGGTGATTTTCCTGTATCCAGGCAGGTAGATAGGGCAGGTGTTAGCCGTCGCCTTGGATGGCAGAAGAGGCGGCCAAGCCCTCGCTGGAACGGCGGGCGCCTTTCTGCATAAGCCCAAGTCGCGCTAGGAGCAGACGTCACTCGGTCTCGAGGGAAGGCGGTGATTTCTAAGGTCCGGGTGCCCGCTTGCAACGGGTCAGCTGCGGTCAGCATCCGCGAAGGCGGCGCCAATCCCGCTTCGCGCGGATCAGGCTTGCTTTAATCGTGCGCTGCCCCGTCGTCCCGATCCGCCTGACTGCGCAGGGGGCGGGAGCGGAGCCTTCCCTCGAGCGCCGCGAGTTCGGTTCCGGCGGCATGCACTTCGAGCGCGGCCTGCAGGGCACGATAGGAAGTCAGCACCTCCTGCCCTTCGGCTGTCAGCCGCGCCCCGCCGCCACGGGCGCTGCCGGGTGATGTTTCCACGAGCGGCGCAGCCCAGCAGCGGTTCATCAGGTCAACCAGTTGCCACGCACGCCGATAGCTCATGCCCAGCCTGCGCCCTGCGCCAGAGATCGAGCCTTCGGCGCTGATCGCATCGAGGAGGTCAGCCTTGCCGGGCCCCATTGCAATCGCATCGCCGCACATGATCTGCAGCTTGAGCTTGAGCGAGGGGGGCGGTGTGGTCATGTCGCTCGATCAATAGGAGCGCTTCGTTCGCCGCTCAAGCCATGGCAGGTCCGGGCGGCAGACCCGCCAGAGGTTCAGCGATGTGCTGCTTGGCAAGGCCACCGCGGTATCCGCAGCCCTGATACGTGCGAAGGCTGGCGCCCCCAGTGGCGCAAACGAGCCATCGCTCAGGGTCGGCCTGCGCTCAGGCCGCGGCTTCGCGCGCTGCGCCGAGGATGCGCCGACCAAGCTTGCGGCCTGACAGCCACGCACATTCCACGCGCGGGCCAAGCAGCCAGTCGCCGCAGGCACCGATCTGCTGCTTCTCGTTCCACAG
This sequence comes from Novosphingobium sediminis, assembly GCF_007991615.1. GTDB lineage: Bacteria > Pseudomonadota > Alphaproteobacteria > Sphingomonadales > Sphingomonadaceae > Novosphingobium > Novosphingobium sediminis. The sequence continues at coordinate 196,903 of NZ_BJYR01000018.1, forward strand.
GCAGCCGAGCCCGGTGCCGGCCGAAAGCGCATAGCGCCAGCGGTGTGCTGAATGGGCAACCGGCATCTGGGCATGCGAGCCGGTTGCTTCATGCAAGGCCGCAAGCAGGAGCGGGGCGATCTCGTCCGGACTGCGCTCAAGCTGCGCGGTCGACCACTGCGGCGTGGCCTGCACCACCCAGCTTTCCGGTCCGCCGCGCCCCGGCTTGGCGCTATCGCGCGCGGCCCAGGCAAGGATGCCGTGGTTGCGCAGGATGTGTTCGCCATGGGGGAGGGGGGCGTCAAAGGCGAACATCCCGGTCCAGCATGGCTGCGAACGGGCGAAAAGAGCGGTGCGCGCGAGTTCAAAATCGTGGAGCGTGAGGATCGGCGCGGCCTGTTCAGCGGGCAGAGCCAGCACTGCGGCGTCGAAATGCTCGCCCGGCATGCCTTCGCCGAGCAGGCGCCACTGCGTGCCCTCTCGGGCAAGGCCGCTCACGTGGTGTGCAAAGCGTACTTCGTGCCGCGCGGCCATTTCGCGCACCACGGCATGCATCGCCGGAACGCCGATCCACGCGTCCGAGCCCGCATCGGGCCAGCGGGTAGCATGCCCGGCATCAGCCCAGCGCGCGACCTGCGCGGCAAAGCCGTCATCGCGAACCGTGAAATACTGTGCACCGAAATCGAAGCTAGCCTCGCCATGCGCTGTCTCGACGCGGCGTGAGGCCATGCGGCCGCCGGCCTTGCGGCCCTTGTCGAACAGCGTGACTCGCCAGCCTTCGGCGGCCAGAACATCGGCACAGGAGAGGCCGGCAACCCCGGCCCCGACGATGGCAGCGCTCCGCATGGGTCTGCCAGCCGTTACTTGCGACCCATCAGCGACAGCACTTCCTTGCGGCTGCTGTCATCCTCGAGGAAGCAGCCGAGCATGCGGCTGGTCACCATGCCGACGCCCGGGGTGCGCACGCCGCGCCCGGTCATGCAACCGTGCTGCGCATCAATTACCACGGCCACGCCATGCGGCTGGAGATTGTCCCAGATGCAATTGGCGACTTCGCTGGTCAGGCGTTCCTGGATCTGCAGGCGGCGGGCGAATCCGTGCAGCACGCGCGCGAGCTTGGAAATGCCGACAACGCGGTTCTTGGGGAGATAGGCGATCGAGGCGGTGCCGGTGATCGGTGCGAGGTGGTGTTCGCAGTGCGACTGGAAGGGAATGTCGCGCAGCAAAACGACTTCGTCATAACCCGCGACTTCGCTGAACGTGCGGCGCAGGTGGATGCCGGGATCCTCCTCGTAACCGGCGCAATATTCGCGCCATGCACGGCCTACGCGGGCTGGCGTATCGGCAAGGCCTTCGCGTTCCGGGTCATCACCGGCCCAGCGCAGCAGAGTGCGGATCGCTTCCTGAACGGGTTCAGGAACGATCAGTTTCCCGTCTTCGTCGCGCGCCTCGAACTCGTGGTTGACGTAATTCATGTGCGCGCTCCGTGGGCGAGAGAAAAATTGCGGACCGGGCTGGGCCACACATCTGCTGCAGAAAAAGGGCAGAAATCCGCGCGGCACATATTGCAGCGCCGTCGCAAATGGGTTTACCCATGCAGCAATCTTGGCTCTAAAGATCGGGACGGGGCCGGTTTTTGGGAACATGGACCTAAGGGCAATTGCGCGCAGCGCGCCGGAGCCGAAGGAAAAGAACATGGCAATTGGCGCAATGATCGAAAACAGCCTGGTGGCCGCGGTGGTGAGTAACCCGCGTTTGCCGGACAATCCCATCGTGGATTGCAACGCGGCATTCATGGAACTCACCGGCTATGGGCGCGATGAAATCATCGGTCGCAATTGCCGCTTCCTGCGCGGGCCGGGCACCGAACCCGAACTGACCGCGCAGTTGCGCGATGGCATCGCCGCGCGGGTGCCGGTGATGGTCGAACTCCTCAACTACAAGCGCGACGGAACGCCGTTTCGCAACGCAGTGATGATCGCACCGATCTTCGATGCTGCTGGCGAACTGGAATGGTTCCTCGGCAGCCAGGTGGAAATCGCGGGCGCCGCCGATGCCGTACCGAGCGCGCGGGCCGTCGAAGCGCGCGAGAAGGTCGCCTCGCTTTCGCGCCGCCAGCGGGAAATCCTCGAGTGCATCGCGGCAGGGCGGCTCAACAAGCAGATCGCTTACGAACTTGGCCTCAGCGAGCGTACGGTCAAGCTGCACCGCGCCGCAGTGCTGCGCGCGCTGGGCGTGCGTACGAGCGCGGATGCTATCCGCATGGCGATCGAAGCGGGGCTCTGAGCCCCGCGCCATTGCCCTCCGGGACAGGTTGAGAGCGGACTGGGTGAGGCCCACCTCTTGGGCATCGGGTCGATGGAGCAAAGCTCCTCTTCGCGGTCGCAAATGGGTGCGAGCCTTCTGGTCCCCCCCGCTTCACCGGGAGGTTCGCACCTTTTCCTTTTCATTCAGAATTACAGGCAGTTCGGCCACGCGCGGCGCGGACGACGTCAATCTGCGTCCGGTTCCTGATGCTCGCGGGCGATTTCCATGGAGAGAATCGGTGCAGCTTTCGTCCCCGTTTGCGGTGAGGAGTTTGTCCGTACACCGGACAAAAAAAGTCCCCCCGATCGCACAATCGGGGGGACAGGCTGCGTACCTCGTGAATGCGATCAGAACGCGGCCGTGATCGAGGCCACGAACTTCGACCCGGCGATCGTCTTGCCGTTCTTGGTCGAGGAGAAGTTGGGCTGCAGGTAAAGTGCTTCGGCGTCGCTGATGTCGGTATCGACATAGGCAAGGCCAAGGGTGAGCTTACCGAGGGCGATATCGGCGCCAAGCAGCCAGTCGACATACTTGCCGGTCGGCGCAACGCTGGTGCCGTTCGGCCCGAGGCCCGAGTTGCCCTTGGAGTAGCCGATGTGCGCCTTGAGCGTCACTGGGGTGGAGGGGATGCCGGCGGCGGCGTCGGTCCAGAGGTAGAAGTTGTCCTTCTTGTCGCCGGGGTTGTCATAGACACCGGCCACGGCAGAGGCGCCCGAATTGTACCACTTGCCGAGGGCTTCCTGCTTGGGCGCATAGGCGACACCGGTGGTCACGCTGGCCGGCCCGAGGGTGCCCGAAACCTTCACATAAGGTTCGGCGAACGCGGTTTTGCTGGCACCGCCGGGATAGGTGTAGAACGTCAGGCCGACATCGAGGGCAACCGACTTGGTGACGGGGAACTTGTAGCCTGCGATGAGGTCAAGCTCGAGGTTCGGGCCGCCGAAGGTGCCCCAGCCTGCAAGGTTCGACGACCAGAAGCCGACATAGGCGCCGCTTTCGTGGCTGACGGTGATGCCGCCCTGCACTGCCGCGCCGCCGTTCGACTGCGACACGCCGCGGAAGCGGTAGTCGGAGACCAAGGCAGCGCTGCCCGAGATGGTGATGGCCGGGGGAGGAGCGGTTTCCTCGGCATGCGCCGCAGTGGCGGCGAGCGCGGAAACGGCGGACATAAGTGCCATGGTGGCGAGACGGAACTTCATGTGGAACGACCTCCCTGGGACCGAGCCCGAGATTAAGGATACCGTTCCTGCCTGCGCTCACACTCCGCGTGGCCTCTCACCGTCTGGTGCCACGTCCTGTGCGATGAAGTAATACTTACGGTAACGATTTTGCTGGGTGATTGCTGGATGGTTTCTAAATGTTGCTAGGCGTGTTGCAGTGCAAAAAACTCGTGCTGCGTTGTTTTTGCAACAGCCAGCCCATTCAGGCCGAAGCGGCCTCGCTCGGCAGGGGCAGGCGGATTACCGCGGCAAGGCCCGTCCCCTCGCCATCCAACTGGCGCTTGTTGATCAGCGATAGCGTGCCGCCTTCCAGCAGCACCGCGGCCTTCACGATGGAGAGGCCAAGACCCATTCCAGGTGTGTCGCGCGTGCGGGCGGTGTCGAGCCGGAAAAACGGCTGGAACACGTCCTCCATGCGATCTTCAGGAATGCCGGGGCCGTCATCTTCGATACGGATGACCACGGCATCCGGCTCGCTGGCCAGGCTGACGCGGACAGAACCGGCATAGTGCAGGGCATTGTCGATGAGGTTTGCCAGCGCCCGCCGGATTGAAACCGCGCGCGCCATGATTTCACAGCTTTCGGGCCCATCATAGATCGCATCGAGCCCTTGGTCGGCGGCGCTATCGACCAGCGTGGCGGCCATGATCGCGATGTCGATGCGCTGCGGCGGGATCTGCGTACCGCCTGCCTCGACGAAGGCCTGCAGCGATTCGAGGAGATGCCGCATCTCGCCGATATCGTGCTCCAGTTCGGCGCGCGTTTCCTCTTCGAGCCTTGCGCCATCGAGGCGCAGTTGCAGGCGGGCGAGCGGCGTGCGCAGATCGTGCCCGATCGCCAGCATGGATTGGGTCCGTTCGGACTGCTGGCGCTGGATGCGGCGCTGCATCTGGTTGAAGGCGCGGATCAGACGGCGCACTTCGTCGGGGCCTTGTTCGGGCAAGCCGCCGGCGTTGGGTGTTTCGATGTGCCGCAGCGCGCTTACCAGCGTCTGCAACGATCGCATCGTCGCGCGGAACATGAACCAGGCCAGTGCGCCAAGCACGAACGTGGGCAGCAGCATCGGCAGGATCTGCCAGAACGACAGCTGCACGCTGATTTCGCCGGCATAGGTATGGAAAAGCAGCGCGCTGCCATCGCCGAGCACCAGTGTTCCGGCGACTTCGCGGCTGCTGTGGGTGTGCAGCACGACAAGTTGCTGGCCATCCGTTCCGAGCTCAGGCCCGGCAGCGAGAATGCGCGAAACGAGCGCCGGATCGGACGAGCGCAGGTCATCGGGGGAGGCCTGCGGACGCCACGCAAGTGCGAAACGCCGCGTCGAAAGTGCGCGGACGGCCTCGGCCCGGTGCTCCGGCGCCTCGCGCGAAATCGCGCGCGCCGCGAGTGTGAGGTGTTCGCCGATGCGCGCGGCATCATCGCGCTGAACTGCGGTGGTCGTCGCCGAATCGAACAGGAACGTGTTGGCGAGGAAATCGACCGCGGCGACCAGCAAGAGGATCGCCAGCAGCCGTTCGGTCAGGCCAAAGCGCCGAAATCCCATGCGATGCTGGCGTTTCACACCCTCCGGACTTCCGCCTTGAACATGTAGCCGACGCCGCGCACCGTCACGATCGGTGGCTCGCTGCCGCTGGCGGAAAGCTTGCGGCGGAGGCGGCTGACCAGCACGTCGATGCTGCGATCCGAGCTGTCACCGAGACGGGTGCGCGAGAGTTCGATCAGCCGTTCGCGCCCGAGTACGCGCTGACGGTGGCTGACGAAGGTGGCGAGCAAATCGAACTCCGCGCCGGTCAGATCGACCATTGCGCCGCTGGGTGAGCGCAGTTCGCGGCGCGAAAGCGATAGCGTCCAGCCATCGAAGTGCACTTCACTGGTGCGTTCGTCACCCTTGGCGAGGCCTTCGCCGCCGCCGCGGCGCAGCACGGCGCCGATCCGCGCGATCAGCTCGCGCGCGCTGTAGGGCTTCGCGATGTAGTCGTCCGCGCCGAGTTCGAGGCCCAGCACGCGGTCCTCTTCGCTCCCGCGCGCAGAGGCGAAGATGATCGGCACATCGCTCTGGCGGCGCAACTTGCGGAATAACTCGATGCCGCTGGCGCCGGGGAGCATGATGTCGAGGACGACCAGCTCAGCCGGCTCGGCTTCGAGCATGACCCACATCTCGGCGCCGGTTGCGGCGGTGCGCACGGCATAGCCGTTTTCGCGCAGCGCCCGCGCTGTCAGCATGCGGAGCGAAACGTCGTCTTCAACCAGTAGAATGGAAGGTGCAGTCATGGCCGGGTTCCGAGCCTAGAGGGGGGCAGGGGAGGCGGCAAGCCCCCCCTTAACATGCGATCGGGCGCGCTGCTCAGTCCGCTGCGGCGAGTTCCTCGCCGCGCGGCGCATTGCTGCGCGCTTCAGCGCGGGCTTGTGCGAGGTGGGCATGGCAGGCCGCGCCCTTGAGCGGATCCGGATTGCAAACAACGGGCGTGCTGGCGGCCGTGCGGGCCGATGGCGCGTGACGCTGCGCATTGCAGGCGATGCTCTTCATGGCGTCGGGATTGCAGGGTGCGGGGGCGGCATGAACCGTGCCCGCGGCAAACGCAGGCTGGGCGGCGACGAGGGCAAGCGAGGCAATCAGCATGAGCGACTCCGTTACAAGCAGGGGCTCACGCTGCGATGGTGTCTTTTATTTGCCTCTTATCGTCTGGACCATGACGAATTGTGTCTTGGGGCCAACGAGCCATGCCCAGCAGGGCATACGCGACTCAATGGCCACAGAAGCCAGTAATGAGCTGGTCAGGGGATCGGGCCCGACCGACTAAGTAATCTTGCGCAGACCTTAAGGGATTGGAGGCAGCTGAGCACGACCGGACGCCAAGCTGGGTGGCCATTCGGACTGAGGGTCAAACCTCCTGTGCTGGTTCTGGCGGGATCTTACCAATCTGAAAAATTTGAATAATACGGCGGATTTCGACTGGTCGGCTGGCCCTTATTAGTCATGTGACAAATTTCTGCAAACTCAGCCTTTCTGGTGATCGTCGCTAAAGGGTACAGTTAACTGCCTGGTTCTTACAACGTCCTCAACGACAAGGGGCGGAACCATGGAAGACGTTCTGGAGAGTTATGGGGCAGTGTATCGTGTAATCAGGGAGGCCAATATCTCTGGGTACATCACTCCCGGCCTGCGGGGGCGGATGTACCAGGCGATCGACAACCTGAAGCTTTTCAAGGCTCCGTCTGATCACATCAGTATTGCCGAACGAATATCGGTAACTTTGCACGCACTCGAGTGGGCCGCACTGAAGCGGGACGATTCGCGCCGCGTGGCAGACTGGCAATCGCTCGGTGCACTTGAAGAGCAGTGGCTTTCAGCCCCTGTGCCGCGGTCATGATCGCCCGGTTTCTGCGCCGGCTGGTGACCAACGACACCAGCGGCGCGACCGCCATCGAACTGGGTTTCCTGGCCGCGTTGATCTCGGTGGCGATCATCGGTTCGTTGCACACGTTCAGCAACCAGCTGAACAACACGTTCTTCGTCTCCGCCAAAAATATTGATTTGCAGCCATAAGCATACATGAGGTTTTTGATGCAGTTCGCAATCGATTTGCTTCAGCGCCGGATGAAGCGCCACCTGGAGCGGTATGACGGTGTGCTTGTCCAGCTTGAGGAAGCGTTCAGCAACTATGAGGCGAAGCAGACTTCAATCAACGGGTATCTCGATGCCGTTCAATTGATCGACCAGCACTTCCGCCGCGAACGGGCTGGTTGGCTGCGCTTCTGCGATTGGTCGCTGGCGCTGCGCTGGATCAACAGCGCGGAACGCCGGGCGTTTCGCGAAACCTGCGATGCGCTGGACTGGTGCCGCAACTGGGCGATCCGGCAGCGCGGTGTCGATGTGGTGACCTGCCTTGAAAACGTGCGCGAGACCGTCGAGTTCGATTTCGTTCCCGCGCTGGGAGTGGCCGCATGATCGACCTCGCCCCTGTCGTTCGCTTGCCAGTGGGGAGCGTGTGATGGCTGACCTGCGTGCCAGGACCGACCGGTTCGGCAATCGCCGCCGCTTTCGGCGGGTCGAATCCGGCCAGCGCCTGATTCTGATCTCGGTCGCCAGCCGGATGGATGGCGTACTGCAAGACCTGTCGCAGAGCGGCGCGCGCGTAAGCCTGCGCATGACGCCGCCGCGCCGGGGCCGTGACGTGCTGCTGCGCTGGGGCTCGCAGGAGATCTTCGGTCAGGTGGTGTGGAGCAGCGGCAACGAAGCCGGGGTGGCGTTCCACAAGCCGATTTCGCCGGAGGAACTCGTCGACACCGTAGGCGGCGAAGTCCCGGCGGCGCTCCCTGTCGGCCGCAGGGTGCTATAGCGCCGATTGACGAAGCGGCAAAAACCCAGCATGAGCGCCGCTTCCGGCATGCCGGGCGGTTAGCTCAGTTGGTAGAGCATCTCGTTTACACGGTGATACTTGAGCGGACTTAAGTCGCTCTGAAGGCTAGGCTTTCTTCTTCACATCGATAGACACGTCGGGACTATGTCGGGACCGCTCGCTCGCATCGAGAGCGTTGCGGACGTCTTCGTCCAGGACGTGCGCGTAGCGCAGGGTGGTCTCGATGCGCTTGTGCTTCAGGGCTTCCTTTGCGGCAGCGAGGGAGCCGGTGGCGCGGACGATGCGGGTGCCGCGCGTGTGGCGCAGATCGTGGAGGCGGAAGTCCTCAACGCCGGCATCGGTCTTCGCGTCGGCGAAGGGCTTGCGCAGGGCCGTGGCGGTCAGGGGGTAGCGCTTTCCCTTCTGGCGCGCGGGTTGTTTCCGGCCGCGCTTGTCGATGAACTCCGGCTTGGTGCGCTGGGCGACATACGTGAAGACGAATGGCGTCTCGACTGGCTGGCGCGCGATGAGCTCCACCAGCGTGGTGGTGAGCGGGCGCATCACGACATCGCCGCCCTTGATCTTCGTGCGCGCTTGCTTGGCGGGCAAGTTGATATCCGACCAGCGTAGGCCGAGCACCTCGGCGCGCCGCCAGCCCGACTTCAGCAGGAAATCAACGGCATCCGCGACGTCCTCCCGCATCGCTTCGAACAGCGCGGTTTCCTCATCGTGCTGCAGCTCGCGCGGCGGCGCCTTCGGCACCTTCAGGAACAGCGCCCGCCAGTTCGGCATCGTGCCGATATT
>NZ_BJYR01000019.1 GCF_007991615.1 Novosphingobium sediminis
TGTACCCTGGATGGGTGGCCGGGCGGGGGAGTGGGCCGGTGCCGCCTCCGCGTGAGCGGAGCAAACAATGAAGCGCGCGACCATTGCCGAGATTCCGTGGGACCAGCCCGCGACGATGATCGACCTTGAAGGGCGCGTGCCGATCATTGGCACGATCCGCGAGTGTGCGCTGCACTTCACGCTCTACAAGCCGCACGCGAAGGAAAACGCCCGCCTGCTGCTGACGGTGCCGGTGCACCGCGAAGGCCGGGCGACGCGAACGTGGCTGCTGGAACCGGCGGAGATCGCAGTGCTGGCGGCGCGGCTGGCGGAAGCGGGCGGCGAGACGGCGCACTGAGCCGTCTGCTGACTGCCGGATTGAATATCCCCAACCCCGTTCACCCTGAGCTTTTCGAAGGGTGATGGCGCGAGCCTCGCGCATGATGCTTCGACAGGCTCAGCATGAGCGGGTTGGGGTTTGGCCATGGCGGGGTGGCTGAGGGTTCAAGCCGCTGCGTTGTTGGATTTGGCGGCGCTTTGGCGCGGCATCCGGGCGAAGGAAGATCGCGCGACCGGTGCGGCGCCTGCATAACCCTCTGGGAGGGACTGCGGGGCGGCACGCCATGAACTGCATCACTTGCGAATGGCCGGATGGGGCAGGACCTGACCCGGCTCGACCTGGAGCGTCAGTGTCCGGTCCCGGGGGCGGCTCGCAGACCAGCCGGGATCCTGAGGCGCATTTGCACCTCTGGCACTGAACGGTGCTGGCGGGGTGAATGCCTGGCCAAGGGTTGGGGACCATGTCCCGCCTTGAGCCCGCAGCCCACACCGGTCGCGCTGGCCATCGGCATGATGCTTCGGGCCAGAAGAGCGAGGGCGAGGCTGGCCTTGCCGGCTCCCGATCTGGGTGGCGCGTTTAACCTATTTGGTTTGTTTTGTCAAGTGTAGCGGTGGACTGACGCGTTGCTGGCCCACCCCTAGCCCCTCCCGCAGGCGGGAGGGGGATTGAGGCGTGGGGCTTCTGAACGCAGTTGCGGTTGCATACGGACTGGATGGAATTCGTTCGGTTTCGGCGACACCGTCCCCCTCCCGCTTGCGGGAGGGGTTAGGGGTGGGCACTCTGGCGATATGGTTTCGTTCAAGCCTCGCGACACAGACCGCGCCCGAGAATTGCGGCGGGAGGCTTCACCCGCCGAGCGCCGTCTCTGGTCGTATCTGGCGAAGTCGCAACTTGGCGCCAAGTTCAGCCGGCAAATGCCGGTTGGGCCCTACTTTGCGGACTTCCTGTGCCGGGAGCTGATGCTGGTCGTCGAGATCGACGGGTTCAGCCACGAGATGCGGCAGCAAGTGGATGCGGCGCGGACGCGGGTGATCGAGGCTGCCGGGTATCGCGTGCTTCGGTTCACGAATGCCGATGTGCTCGGGAATGCCGAGGGAGTCGCGCTGGCGCTTCAAGAGGTAGTGCGAGCGGTGAGGTCGCATGCCCACCCCTAACCCCTCCCGCAGGCGGGAGGGGGATTGAAGTGCGGCGTTTGGCTCCCCTCCCGCCTACGGGAGGGGCTGGGGGTGGGTTTATTCCGCCGCGATCCCTGCTGCCTTGAACATGTCGGCCTCAGCCTCTTCCACCAGCTCGTTCGCCGGTTCGGCGGACTTCGCCTTGCGGCGCGAGTCGAAGCTTGACCACACGGTGTTCCAATCGCCGCGGGTGGCGGCCTTGGAGTATTCGGTGGCGCGGGTTTCGAAGAAGTTGGCGTGTTCGACGCCGTTGAGCAGCGGGGTGAGCCAGGGGAGGGGGTGTTCCTCGATCATGTAGATCGGCTGGAAGCCCAGCTGACCGAGGCGCCAATCGGCGATGTAGCGGATGTACTTCTTGATTTCCTTCGGGCTCATGCCCGGGACCGGGCCCTGTTCGAAGGCGAGGTCGATGAAGGCGTCCTCGAGGCGGACGGTCTTCTGGCAGCAATCGATGATGTCTTCCTTGACCGCCTTGGTCAGGCAGCCGCGTTCCTGCACGAAGGCGTGGAACAGCTTGGTGATGCCTTCGCAGTGGAGCGATTCGTCGCGCACCGACCATGAGACGATCTGGCCCATGCCCTTCATCTTGTTGAAGCGCGGGAAGTTCATCAGCATCGCGAAGCTGGCGAAGAGCTGGAGGCCTTCGGTGAAGCCGCCGAACATCGCGAGGGTGCGGGCGATGTCTTCATCGGAATCGACGCCGAACTGCTGCAGGTAATCGTGCTTGGCGCGCATTTCCTCGTACTCGAGGAACATGGCGTACTCGCTCTCGGGCATGCCGATGGTGTCGAGCAGGTGCGAGTAGGCGGCGATGTGCACCGTCTCCATGTTGGAGAAGGCGGCGAGCATCATCTTGACCTCGGTCGGCTTGAACACGCGGCCGTACTTGTCGTGGTAGCAATCCTGCACCTCGACGTCGGCCTGGGTGAAGAAGCGGAAGATCTGGGTGAGCAGGTTGCGCTCGTGGTCCGAGATCTTCTGCGCCCAATCGCGGCAGTCTTCGCCCAAGGGCACTTCTTCCGGCATCCAGTGGATCTGCTGCTGGCGCTTCCAGAACTCGTAGGCCCACGGATACTCGAAGGGCTTGTAGGAGCTGCGGGCTTGGAGAAGTGACATGGGGACGAGTCCTGTTCGGGTTCAGCGCAAGAAGGATAGGGTGGTCCGCGCGCCGGTGAAAGCGCGCGGGGTAAAGGGAATCAGAGTCCTGGCCGCTTTTCCACTGTCTGTTCGGGCGCCCCGAAGGACAGGAGGTGCTACTTCCAGAACCAGCGCGGGGTGAGCTTGCGCTCCGCCCGGTTGCGCCACATCTGAATGTAGAGCCAGAGGCCCGAAAAACTGAAGAAAATCATCGCGAAACCCGAAAGCGTCGCGATCACCACGCCCACGGGTCCGAAGCTCTCGCCCGAGTGGAGATGGTGCAGCAGGCCGACCAGCGCGCGCGGATCGCCCGCCTTGGGCTTTGGCCGGCACATGTAGTCCGGCGGGCAGGTGAACGCCGGTTTCGCCGCCGCCAGTTCGGTCTTGGGCTTGCCGCCCTCGCCGCCCGCCATGAGCGGAACGATCTGGCTGAGCGTGCCGGTCACGGCGATCCAGAGGAGGAAGACGCCGAAGAAGACGGAAATCCAGCGGTGAAACTTGCGCACGATGAGGTCCCTTTTGCAATTGCGAATTAGTCGCAAGTGTAGCCTGCCCGGACAGTCCGGGGCAAGCGGGAACCGTGTCGCGGATTGTAACCGCGCCGGGCAAGCCGCAATGTTTGGCTGATTGTATCAGGCAGTCCGGCATGGTCTGGATCTCAAGCGGGGATGCAGCAGCGCATCCCCGGTGTCTCAAGGTGTTGTCTCAGGGCAGGGTCTCACTGGCAGGCGAGGCATTCCTCGTAGTCGGTCGGCTGGGCGGCCAGTTCCATCACCGGAGCAGCGGCGGTGTTGTCCGCCTCTACGCCGCCGGCAAAGCCTGCGCGCTGCACCGACTTCGAGCGGAGGTAGTAGAGCGACTTGATGCCCTTCTCCCACGCCTGGAAGTGCAGCATCATGAGGTCCCACTTGTCGACGTCAGCCGGGATATAGAGGTTCAGCGACTGTGCCTGATCGATGTAGGGCGTGCGATCTGCCGCGAATTCGAGCAGCCAGCGCTGGTCGATCTCGAAGCTGGTCTTGTAGACGGCCTTTTCCTCAGGGCTGAGGAAATCGAGGTGCTGGACCGAGCCGCCACGCTCGAGGATCGAGTTCCACACGTTGGTGGAATCCTTCGACTTCGACTGGAGCAGCTTCTCGAGATAGGGGTTCTTGACCACGAAGCTGCCCGAGAGCGTCTTGTGGGTGTAGATGTTGGCGGGGATCGGCTCGATGCAGGCAGACGTGCCGCCGCAGATGATCGAGATCGACGCGGTGGGGGCAATCGCCATCTTGCACGAGAAGCGCTGCATCACGCCCATGTCAGCCGCATCGGGGCAGGCACCGCGTTCCTGCGCGAGGAGGAGCGAAGCCTCGTCAGCCTTGGCCGCGATGTGCTTGAACATCTTGAGGTTCCACGCCTTGGCCATGGCGCTTTCGAAACCGATGCCCTTCTGCTGCAGGAACGAGTGGAAGCCCATCACGCCCATGCCGACCGAGCGTTCGCGCATGGCGGAATACTTGGCGCGGGCCATCTCGTCCGGCGCGCGGTCGATGTAGTCCTGCAGCACGTTATCGAGGAAGCGCAGCACGTCCTCGATGAAGCGCTCGTCCTTGTTCCACTCGTCCCACGTTTCGAGGTTGAGCGAGGACAGGCAGCACACCGCGGTGCGATCGTTGCCGAGGTGATCGCGGCCGGTGGGCAGCGTGATTTCCGAGCAGAGGTTCGAAGTCGAGACCTTGAGGCCGAGATCGCGGTGATGCTTGGGCATCGTGCGGTTCACCGTGTCGTTGAACACGATGTAGGGCTCACCCGTGGCGAGGCGGGTTTCGACGAGCTTCTGGAACAGCGAGCGCGCATCGACCGTGCCGCGCACCGAACCGTCCTTGGGGCTGCGCAGGTTGAATTCGGCGCCATCGCGCACCGCTTCCATGAATTCATCGGTCAGCAGCACGCCGTGGTGCAGGTTGAGCGCCTTGCGGTTGAAATCGCCCGACGGCTTGCGGATTTCGAGGAACTCCTCGATCTCCGGGTGCGACACATCGAGGTAGCACGCCGCCGAACCGCGGCGGAGCGAGCCCTGCGAGATCGCGAGGGTGAGGCTGTCCATCACGCGGACGAAGGGGATGATGCCGCTGGTCTTGCCATTGAGGCCGACGGATTCGCCGATGCCGCGCACCTGGCCCCAATAGGTGCCGATGCCGCCGCCGCGGCTGGCGAGCCAGACGTTCTCGTTCCACGTGCCGACGATGCCTTCGAGGCTGTCCGACACCGAATTGAGGTAGCACGAGATGGGCAGGCCGCGCCCGGTGCCGCCGTTCGAGAGGACGGGCGTGGCGGGCATGAACCACAGCTTCGAGATGTAGTCGTAGAGGCGCTGGGCGTGGCCCTGATCGTCGGCATAAGCGTCTGCGACGCGCGCGAAGAGATCCTGATAGCGTTCGCCGGGGAGCAGGTAGCGGTCGTCGAGCGTATCCTTGCCGAACGCCGTCAGCAGCGCATCACGCTCCGAGTTCGTCTGGATCGTGAAGCGGCGCGCGTTGATCGTCTTGGAATCCGAAACCGGCTTGGCCGCTGCGGCCAGCGCACCGGCAGCCCCTGCGGCCATTGCCGCCACGAGCGCCTCGCTGCCTTTGTCGTCCGCACTCATGCCAATCGCCTTTCCGTTCTCACCTGCGGGGGTGGTATCGCCGGCAAGCAGCAGCTCGCTCTGGCCGTCATGCTCCACAACACCTTCTCCAGTCCTGAAATCCACGCCCGCAGTCCCCTGTTCCATCCACCACGCCCGATCGAAACCGCCGACTCGGAACGCGAAATCCATCATACGCCTCGCGGAACAAAAGGAGAATATAATTCCCCTCGCCTGCCCGCGCAGGCACCGAAATTCAGGGTCAAGACCATGGGCGGCGGCAGTACAGCCACCGTTGCCGCGAGCTAACTACCCGCTGCGCCACTGAAACTAGGTTTAGAGGTTCCCCCAGGACCCGACCACTACCTATAGTGCCTCAACCGGAATCAGACACAAGAGGGTAAACACCCGCTTATCGATTCGGCTCGTCGCACGTACGATTCGTTTCATCGTCATGACAGCCATGTTGCAGCGCAGCGACGCGTGCGGAAACGGGCATTTCAAGCCCCAATCTGCACCGCTCGAAATTTTTTCCGATGCCCATGCCGATCTTGTGGACAAGATCGCTGTCCAGACCCGGCATGAGATTAGCAACCAGATTATCCACTGGCGCGTGGGGTGTGGTGCACGATATGCCTGTTCGGGCAACTTAGGTGGAGCGGCCCCGTGTTCAAGCTCATCTCGATCATTTTCAGCGGCTTGATCGTCGGCCTTGCCGCGCGGTTCCTCTATCCCGGGCCGGTGCCGATGGGGCTGGGGCGGACGATCCTGCTGGGGATTGCCGGTTCGCTGATTGCAGGGCTGGCGGCGAGTTCGGGCCGCAGCGGACGGGACGGGATCGACCGCGCGGGATGCCTTGCGTCGGTGCTGGGGGCGCTGGTGCTGATCTTTATCGGGCGCCATTTGTAGGGGGCCAGTCACTCGTCATTGCGAGCGCAGCGAAGCAATCCAGTGCGGCAGTGCATGACGCTCTGGATTGCTTCGCTGCGCTCGCAATAACGAAAGTGAGGTGATGCGCGTCGAGCGCGTCCCAGCGGTCAGCCCGGCACCAGCACCGTATCGCGCGCGGCGGGCTGCGTCTGGGGGTAGTCTTCGGTGAAGTGGAGACCACGGCTCTCGCGGCGGGCGCGGGCGCTTTTGACGATGAGCTCGGCGGTCTGGAGCAGGTTGCGCAGTTCGATGAGATCGGCGGTGACGCGGAAGTTGCCGTAGTAGTCGTTCACCTCGCCCTTCAGCAGCTTGATGCGGTGCGCGGCGCGTTCGAGGCGCTTGTTGGTGCGCACGATGCCGACGTAGTTCCACATGAAGCGGCGCAGTTCGGTCCAGTTCTGCTTGATGACGACTTCCTCGTCGGAATCGGACACGCGGCTTTCGTCCCACGCGCGGAGCGCTGGCGGCTGATCAAAGCTGTCCCACCGCGCGAGAATGTCGTTGGCGGCGGCATCGCCGAACACGAAGCATTCGAGCAGGCTGTTGGACGCAAGGCGATTGGCGCCGTGGAGGCCGCTTTCGGAGCATTCGCCGACCGCGTAGAGCCCTTCGAGATCGGTGCGCCCGGCAAGATCGATCAGCACGCCGCCGCAGGTGTAGTGCTGCGCGGGGACGACCGGGATCGGCTCCTTCGTCATGTCGATGCCGAGGCCGAGCAGGCGTTCGTAGATATTGGGGAAGTGGCCGCGGACGAATTCCGGGTCCTTGTGGCTGATATCGAGGTGGACGTAATCGAGCCCGAGGCGCTTGATCTCGTGGTCGATCGCGCGGGCGACGATATCGCGCGGGGCGAGCTCCTCGCGCGGGTCGAAGCGCGGCATGAAGCGCTCGCCGCCGCCGGGGACACCGGGGGGCAGCTTGAGGTGGCCGCCTTCGCCGCGCACGGCCTCGGTGATCAGGAAGTTCTTGACCTCGAGGTTGTAGAGGCAGGTCGGGTGGAACTGCATGAATTCCATGTTGGAGACGCGGCAGCCCGCGCGCCAGGCCATGGCGATGCCGTCTCCGGTCGCGCCGCGCGGGGCGGTGCTGAAGAGATAGGTGCGGCCCGCGCCGCCGGTGGCGAGGATCGTGGCACGCGCCGAGAAGCATTCGACCCGCCCGCTGCCGGTATCGAGCGCATAGACGCCCCAGACGCGGTTGATGCCGCCCTGAGCCCCGCTTTCACCTTCGGCGCGGTGACGATCGGTGACGAGGTCGATCGCCACCATGTCGGGCCGGAGGGTGATATTGGGGTGCGCCTTGGCGGCGGCGATCAGCGCCTGCTGGACGGCCCAGCCGGTCGCGTCATCGACATGGACGATGCGGCGGTGCGAGTGGCCGCCTTCGCGGGTGAGGTGGAGCGCGCCGGATTCGGCGTTGAAGGGTACGCCGAGTTCGGCAAGCCGGTGAATCGCGGCCGGCGCGTTCTCGACCACGAACTCCACCGTATCGCGCCGGTTGAGCCCGGCGCCGGCGACCATGGTGTCGCGGATATGGTCGTCGAAGGTGTCGCCTTCATCGAGCACGGCGGCGATGCCGCCCTGCGCCCAGGCGGTTGATCCGCCATCGAGCGCGCCCTTGGCGAGCACGAGCACGCGGCAACGCTCGGCAAGGACCAGCGCAGCTGTAAGGCCGGCAGCGCCGGAGCCGATGATCAGGACATCATGGCTGGCCGGTTCGGAGGCCTTCATGACCGGACCCGGCATGCATCAGGAAAACGATCGGACACCACCGCTCTTTGCCCGTCCTCGCCGCATTTGGGAAGTGCGAAGCGGTCCGCCCAGAGCGGTAAAAAACATTGATTGCCCCCGCAAGGGTGTTTGTTTTTGCACCCGCGAGATGGTAATCTACCTCAGGGATCGCACCTAGTCGAAGGATTGCAGGCCATGATCTGGCGTCTGCCTTTTTGCCTGTTCAACCGCCACAGATCCGATCCCGCCTCGGTGCGCTGGGATGGCTCGCGCCACGTTGGCATATGTCGTGATTGCAAGGCGCCAGTGCGCAAATCCAGCCGCGGCTACTGGAAGCGGCTGGACGAGTGAAATTTTTCTGAATCAGTAGGTTATGACGGGCTGGGGCGTGCTAACCGAGCGCGTTCGCCGGGGTGCTCGTCAGCTTGACGAAGACATCCTCGAGGTCTGCCTCGTCGGTCGAGACATCGACGATTCCATAGCCGAGCGACTGCACCAGCGCGAGCACGTCGCCCGCGTTGATCCGGTCCTTGTTATAGGTCACCCGCAGATCGCGTTCACCCGAAATAACGCTCTTCACGAAGGCCTCATGCTGCGGCGCGGCAACGATCGGGCGGTCGAGTGTGAGCACCACGATCTTCTCGCGCATCATGCCGACAAGGTCACGCGTGGGCTGATCGGTAATCAGCCGTCCGTGGTTGATGATGGCGATGCGGTCGCACAGCTGCTCCGCCTCTTCGAGGTAGTGCGTGGTAAGGACGATGGTTACGCCCTGATTGTTAAGATCGACGACGAGCTCCCACAGCAGGCGCCTGAGTTCGACATCGACGCCGGCGGTCGGTTCATCGAGCACGAGGATCGGCGGGGTGTGGACCATGGCCTTGGCGATCAGCAGGCGGCGCTTCATGCCGCCCGAGAGCGAGCGGGCATAGGCATGGGCCTTGTCTGCCAGATGGACCGACTTCAGGAGTTCGAGCGAGCGGCGGGCGGGCGCCGGCACGCCGTAGAGCCCCGCCTGGATATCGAGCACTTCAAGCGGGGTGAAGAACGGATCGAACACGATCTCCTGCGGGACGATGCCGATCGAGGCCTTGGCGTTGCGCGGCTCCTTGTCGATGTCGAAGCCCCAGATCTCGACCGTGCCGGAAGATTTCATCACGAGGCCGGCCAGCGTGTTGATCAAGGTGGATTTGCCCGCGCCGTTGGGGCCGAGCAGGCCGAAGATCTGGCCCTGCGGCACATCGAAGCTGACCCCGCCCAGCGCCAGTTTGCCTTCACCCGATTGGCTGCCAGCCTGCGCGTAGCGCTTGACGAGATCACGGATGCGGATGGCGGGGGTGTTGCTCATGGCGCTCTCCCTGCCCCCGGAAGCGCCGCGCGTAAAGGGTGTGCGTGCATCCTCCAGCTTGTCGTTCGGGGCATGGTTTGCTAGTCGCGCGGCCATGAGCACGATCAAGGCACCCGAGACGGTTCTCACCACCAGCACCCGCGTGCGCTGCGACGGCGCGGACGGCATCCGCGGCGGGGCGGCGCTGGGCCATCCGCGCGTGTGGATCGAGATCGACGAGCGCGGCTTTGCCGAATGCGGCTATTGCGACCGGCGCTTCGTGCTGAAGGGCGGCCCGGCCGACCACGGCTGATCGTTTGCGAAGCGCGGCAGGGCTGCCTATATCCCTGTCCATGACGCACACCCCCGATCCCCGCTCGCTGCTCTATCGCCCCGGCCTGCTGACACCTGAAGAGGCGAGGCGCCTGACGGCCACCGCGCTCGGCGCCTGCGAGGATGGCGAGCTTTACCTGCAATTCATCGCCAGCGAGAGCTTCGGCTTCGACGACGGGCGGCTGAAGACGGCCGACTATTCGCGCGACGCGGGCTTTGGCCTGCGCGGCGTTTCGGGCGAGATGACCGGCTTTGCCCATGCCAACGAGATTTCCGCCGCCGCCATCGCGCGCGCCGGGGAAACGCTGAAGCTGCTCGATCCGGCAAAGTCCGCGCCCGCTGCGGCGCCGCGCCAGAACAACCGGCATCTCTATACCGATGCCTCGCCGCTCGATGCGATTCCCTTCGCGGCCAAGGTCAAGCTGCTGGAGACCATCGACGCGGCGGCGCGGGCGCGCGATCCGCGCGTGGCGCAAGTCTCGGCGAGCCTTGCGGCCAGTTGGTCGGTGGTAGAGATCGTGCGCGCGGACGGCTTTGTGGCGCAGGATGTGCGGCCGCTGGTGCGGCTCAACGTTTCCATCGTGGCGGAGCACAATGGCCGGCGCGAGACGGGAAGCTTCGGCATCGGCGGGCGCCGGCTCTATGATGATCTGTTCGAGGCAGAGACGTGGAACCGCGCCATCGACAGCGCGCTGGCGCAGGCGCTGGTCAATCTCGAATCGGTTGATGCCCCGGCTGGCGAAATGACCGTGCTGCTTGGACCCGGCTGGCCCGGCGTGCTGCTGCACGAGGCCGTTGGCCACGGGCTTGAAGGCGATTTCAACCGCAAGGGCACCAGCGCGTTTTCCGGCCG
Source organism: Novosphingobium sediminis (assembly GCF_007991615.1). Classification (GTDB taxonomy): domain Bacteria; phylum Pseudomonadota; class Alphaproteobacteria; order Sphingomonadales; family Sphingomonadaceae; genus Novosphingobium; species Novosphingobium sediminis. Next base: position 10,413 of record NZ_BJYR01000019.1, read on the forward strand.
GATCGGCGAGCGGGTGGCAGCGCCGGGCGTGACCGTGGTGGACGATGGCTCGATCCCCGGACGGCGCGGCTCGCTGACCATCGACGATGAAGGCACGCCGACCGAGGAAACCGTGCTGATCGAGGACGGCGTGCTCAAGGGCTATATCCATGACCGGATGAGCGCGCGGCTGATGGGCCTTGCGCCCACCGGCAACGGGCGGCGCGAAAGCTATGCCCATGCGCCGATGCCGCGCATGACCAACACCTTCATGCGGGGTGGCAATGATGATCCGGCGGAACTGCTCAGCCGCGTGAAGAACGGCATCTTTGCGAAGTCGTTCGGCGGCGGGCAGGTCGATATCACCAGTGGCAAGTTCGTGTTTTCCTGCACCGAGGCTTACCGCGTCGAGAACGGCAAGCTGGGCGCGCCGATCAAGGGCGCGACGCTGATCGGCGACGGGCCGAGCGTGCTGACCCGCGTGACGGGCATCGGCAACGACATGGCGCTCGATGAAGGCGTCGGCGTGTGCGGCAAGGGCGGGCAGAGCGTGCCGGCGGGCGTTGGCCAGCCGACGCTGCTGGTCGAGGGGCTGACGGTGGGCGGCACGGCCTGAACGCTGCGCCTCTTGGGGTGGGTCACCAGTCCCATAATGCGCCAACAGGGGAACTACGTAGTTGGCGGAGCGGCTGCGCCTTGGTTTACGATGCCCTCAGGAAAACTACAGTCAGCGCCGGTTAAGCCAGCCCGGCGCAAGCTGGTCTTCGGCCAGAACGAGAAAGGGTACGTCATGAACCGCATTTTCACCAAGCTCGGGCTCGCTGCCGCCGCCGGTGCGATGGTGCTGGCGGGCACGGCCGCCGACGCCCGCCCGCGCCTGAGCGGCGAGGAACAGCTCGCCAAGCTGCTCGAAGGCCGCGTTGCCGGCAAGCCGATCAACTGCATCACGCTGCCCAACGTCCAGTCCTCACGCGTGATCGACAAGACCGCGATCGTCTATGGCAGCGGCAGCACGATCTATGTGCAGCGGCCGAAGTCGGGCGCTTCGTCGCTCAATTCGGACGACATTCTGGTCACCCAGCTGACGACCTCGCAGCTGTGCAACGTCGATGTGGTGCAGCTGCGCGACCGCAACGGCCTGTTCTGGCGCGGTTTCGTCTCGCTCGACCAGTTCGTGCCCTATACGAAGCCGACCAAGGTCGCGCTGGCCGACTGATCGCGGCGCATTGATTTGAAAGTGCAGAGGGCGGTATGGGGCGCGGCATGACAGCCACGTCTCAGCCGCACCTGCGCCTCGCCACACCCGCCGATACTGCCGCGCTGGCAGATCTTGCACGCCGCGCCGTCAGCGCGAAGTTCCAGCACCTCTACAAGCCGGAAGACTTCGCGACCTTCATGGAAGCGGCCCACAGCGATGCGAAGGTGGCGAAGGAAATCGCCGATCCGGGCATGCGCGTGGCCGTGATCGAGGAAGCGGGCGCGCTGATCGCCTTCTGCAAGCTGGTGCTGAAAAGCACGCTGCCCACCGGGCACAGCGATGCCCGCGCGCCGCTTGAACTGAAGCAGCTTTACACCGATCCGGCGCGCATCGGCGGCGGGCTGGGCGCGCGGCTGATGGCCTGGGCGCAGGCGCAGGCCGAGGAAGTCGGCGCCGACGAAATCCAGCTGACGGTCTATAGCGAGAACGCCGAAGCGCAGCGCTTCTACCACCGCTACGGCTTTGCCAAGATCGCCGACATCGAGTTCTGGGTGGGCAATCACTGCGACCCGGAATTTCTCTACGCCAAGCCGCTGGTTCCTGAAACCAATGGCCTTAGCAAGAGCGAGCAGGTATAAGCGCACCCATGTCATCCGTACGCCCCTGGCGCGATATCACGCGCCGCAAGAGCCGCCAGATCATGGTCGGATCCGTCCCCGTCGGCGGCGATGCGCCGATCACGGTGCAGACCATGACCAACACCCTCACCAGCGATCCCGTCGCCACGATAAACCAGATCCGGCGCTGCGAGGATGCGGGCGCGGACATCATCCGCGTTTCGTGCCCGGATGTGGAAAGCACCGCGGCGCTGGGCAAGATCGTGCGCGCGGCGCGCATTCCGATCGTGGCGGACATCCATTTTCACTACAAGCGCGCGCTGGAAGCGGCGGACGCGGGCGCGGCCTGCCTGCGCATCAACCCCGGCAATATCGGTTCGAGCGAGCGCGTGGCCGAAGTGGTGCGCGCGGCCAAGGCCAACGGCTGCGCGATCCGCATCGGCGTGAACGCGGGCAGCCTCGAGAAGGACTTGCTCGAAAAGTACGGCGAGCCATGCCCCGAGGCGCTGGTTGAATCGGCGCTCGATCACATCAAGCTGCTGCAGGACCACGATTTTCACGAATACAAGGTGGCGGTGAAGGCCTCCGACGTGTTCCTCGCGGTGGCGGCCTACATGGGTCTGGCCGAAGCGGTCGATTGCCCGCTGCACCTTGGCATTACCGAGGCGGGCGGCCTCATCGGCGGCACGGTCAAGTCCTCGATCGGGCTTGGTAGCCTGCTCTGGGCGGGCATCGGCGATACGCTGCGCGTCTCGCTTTCGGCGGAGCCCGAAGAGGAAGTGCGCGTCGGCTTCGAAATCCTGAAGTCGCTCGGCCTGCGCACGCGCGGCGTGCGCGTTGTTTCGTGCCCCAGCTGTGCGCGGCAGGGCTTTGACGTGATCCGCACGGTCGAGGCGCTGGAAAGCCGCCTGAGCCACATCAAGACGCCGATCTCGCTTTCGGTGCTCGGCTGCGTCGTCAACGGCCCCGGCGAAGCGCGCGAGACCGACGTTGGCCTGACCGGCGGCGGCAACGGCAAGCACATGGTCTACCTTTCGGGCGTGACCGACCACACGGTGCAGAACGAGGACATGCTCGAGCACATCGTCAGCCTGGTGGAAGCAAAGGCGGCGGAGATGGAAGCAGCAGCGGATGCCGCGGCGAAGGAAGAAGTGCCCGCGGAGTAAACGCCGCGGCCTTCGTCATTTGCTAACGCCTTTGCGGGCACAATCCGCCCGCCATGACCCGCTTCATCGTCATTGCCGGCCTGATCGTTTTCGGCAGCGCGCTGCTGGCCCCTCGGCTGTCTGTAGAGCAGGCGGCTGACGCGCGGCCGGCAAAGCCCGCGCATGTCTCGCCGTGGAGCAAGGATGCGCCGCCGCCAAGGCAGGGCGGGCCGGCCGAGATGGTCGAGATAGCGCGCGATGCGCAGGGGCAGTTTCATCTCAATGTCGATGTTGGCGGGGAGCCGGTCCGGTTCCTTGTCGATACCGGCGCCGATGTGGTGGCGCTGACTGAGGATGATGCCGAGCGGCTGGGGCTAAGGCCCGATCCGTCAGAATACCGCCCGATGCTGCAGACCGCCGCAGGAACCGGGATGGCAGCGCCGGTGGAGATCGACCGTCTGACCATCGGTGGGCATGACCTGACCGGGGTGACGGCGGTGGTCGTGCCCGATCTGCCCGTCAGCCTGCTCGGCCAATCGGTGCTGCGGCGGCTGGGCAGCGTGACCTTGAAGGGTGACCGGCTGACGATCTCCGGCTAAGAGCCCGTCCATGACCATTTCCATCCGCTTCGCTACGCCCGATGACCTTCCCCTGATTGCAGACCTCATTCGCGGGCTCGCCGAATATGAGAAGCTGGCCGACGAGGTGCGCTTCGATGAGGCGGTGCTGGGCGCCAAGCTGTTTGGCCAGAACAACGGACATGGCCCTTATGCCGAAGTCATCATCGGCGAGGTTGACGGTGCGGCGCAGGGCTTTGCGTTGTTCTTCCACAATTTCTCGACCTTTGAAGGAAAGCCGGGGGTCTATCTCGAAGACCTGTTCGTGCGGCCTGAGGCGCGCGGGAGCGGGCTGGGCAAGGCGCTGCTTTCGCGGCTGGCGGCGATTGCCGTGGAGCGCGATTGTGCGCGGCTCGAATGGTCGGTGCTCGATTGGAACGAGCCGGCGATCGGCTTCTACAAGAAGCTCGGCGCGCGGCTGATGGACGAATGGACCGTCATGCGGGTGGACGGCACGGCTTTGGTGCAACTCGGCGCAAATGCTGGAAATTCGGCCTGATTCGCCGTAAAAGAACGGCCATGACAGGACTGGTGAACAGGCGCGGGCTCATCCGGGGCGCGGCGGCAACGCTTGTTGCAGCCGCAGCACCCGCGCGTGTGTTTGCCCAGCCCTACAGCGTGCCCGAGCAGAACCGCCGCATCCTTGCCGTTGCGAAGGAACAGGTCGAGCGTGTGGGCTCGGTGCTGTGGCGGACCGACATCGTGGGGATCGCCGATTTCGCGCTGCCTTCGGCGATGCCGCGACTGCATTTTGCCCACCTCGAGACGGGCGAAGTGCGCTCGTTCCTCGTCGCGCACGGCAAGGGTTCCGACCCGGAGCACGACGGGTTCCTCAAGACATTTTCCAACGATGTCGGCAGCCTCGCCACCTCGCGCGGGGCGTTCATCACCTACGAGTGGTACAAGGGCAAGTACGGCACCTCGATCCGGCTCGGCGGGATCGACCGGGAAAACAGCAACACGCTGGACCGCGCGATCGTGATGCACCCGGCTTGGTATGCCAATCCGGACATGCTGGAAAAGTGGGGCAAGCTGGGCCGCAGTGACGGCTGCTTTGCGATGGCAGAGGCGGATTTCAACGAGGCGCTTTGGCACCTTTCCGGCGGGCGGCTGCTCTACGCGGACCGGCTGGGGATTTATTGAGCACGGGCGCTCTCCGCGCTGGTGGGGATGAACGTCGGTATCCTTCACACATTTTCGTCATTCCCGCGGAGGCGGGAATCCAGGGCCGCAAAGGGTGGCGCTTGGTCGCTCTGGATCCCCGCCTGCGCGGGGATGACGAAGGGGAGAGGCGTATCACTGCTCGAGAGGCGGAAAGCCGAAATCCTCTGCCAGATCGCGCCACGTGGGGTTGTCCTTTTCGAGCAGGTTCAGCTTCCACGCTCGCTCCCACTTCTTGAAGCGCTTCTCGCGGATAATCGCGTGTTCCATCGTCGCGTGCTGTTCGAACCAGACCAGGCGGTGGATCGTATGCCTTGCCGTGAAGCCGCCGAATGTCCCTTCGCGGTGCTGATGGATGCGCTGGATCAGGTTTGAGGTGACGCCAGTGTAGAGTGTGCCGTTGCGGCTGGATGCGAGGAGGTAGACTGTCGGTTGGAAGTCCTGTCGCACGCGCGGAATGCTACGGGACTCTTGACCGGTTCGAAACGGTGAATGCGGCTTTCTAACCAGTTCCGAACAAACTGTTCGTCATTCCCGCGCAGTTGGGGATGACGAAGGTGGGGTAAGATGATGCGGGCAGGCCCTTACAGCGGATTATCCAGCTTGATGATTGCTTCGTTGCTCTTGCGCTGGTCGGTGTGGAGTTCGCGGGGCTTGGCGAAGCTGGCGATCACCGGGGCGTCGCGCAGGTAGATGTCCGGGAAGCTGCGCATCAGGCCGTTCACGTCGCGCGCGACGGTGAAGTAGGTGATGTAGACCGCCCAGGGCTTGGTCATCGGCACCTTGGTGTACTTGCCCGAGAGGTTGTACTCGACCGCGGTTTCGGGCGGCAGGTCGGCGCCGAGGATGGCCATCGTCATCGCGAGTTCGGTCGCGCGTTCGGCGCGGATGCAGCCGTGGCTGAGGGCGCGGGCGGGGAGCGCGAAGAGGTTCCGGTTGGGTGTGTCGTGGATGTAGATCGCGTGCTCGTTGGGCATGTCGAGCTTCACGCGGCCCAGCGAATTGGTGTCACCCGGCTGCTGGACAACGGTGATCGTGCCGTCCGCGTTCTTGGTCGCGACATAGCCCTGCCGCTTGGCGAGCGCGGGGCTGGCGATCAGCTTCTGGCCGAGGCCTTCGCCCACGACGATCGACTGCGGCACCGTCCACGTCGGGTTGAACACCACGTTCTTGACCTGCTCGGCAAGCTGCGGCGTGGCGGTCTTGCCGGGCTTGCCGACGATCGCGCGGTAGGTGCGGATGATCTTGTTGTTCACCGTCAGCCGGAGCTCCTGCTCGGGCACGTTGATGATGAGGTACTGCAGCCCCATGTCGCGCGCGAGCCAGCGCCAGCGGTCCATGTTGGCCTTGATCATGGCGATCTGGCGCGGATCCTTGGCCTTGGACAGCATGTCTTTCAGCAGCGCGTAATCGGGGTGCGTGGGATTGAGCGAGGCGAGCACGCCGGGGACGTCATGCGTCTCGGTCGCCTGCGCGAGGAGCTGGGCGTTGGGGTGGAGATCCTGATCGGGATCGACCGCGAACCACTGGATGCGCGCGGGCATCGGCGTGCGGCCATCGCGCAGGTCTTCCGCCAGCCAGACGAACAGGCGGCTGGCGAGTGTGTCGAGATCGTCACCCTCGCCCTTGGTGATCTGCGCGGCGAGTGCGGCAGGTTCGTAGTCGGCGGGGGTCAGGCCTTCGCTGCGGATGCCTTTGATCGCGGCGAGCAGCGCCTGCGCGTCCGCCACGGTCCAATGCGCGAGCGGCGGCGCCACTGGCTGGAACACGGGCACGGCAGCCGGGGTTGCTGTGCCGGCTGGAGTGGTGGTGGGGGTGGCTGTTTGCGCGGGGGCCGCTGTCGTGGGCTTGGCCGTGGGCGTAGGTTTGGGCGCAGGCTTGGCCGCGGCGGTGAGGTCGATCGGGCCTTGCTGCGCGGCTGCGGCGGGAGTGCCCAGCGCGGCCCAGCCGATGGCTGCCGTGCAAAGCATGCCGCTGAGACTGGCCCGATAAATCATGCGCATGGATCGATTTCTTTCCGTGTTGCCGCCCGGGTCGAATAGGAACTGCTACCTGGTGATTCCTGCCCCAAGCTGCCGCTTCAATCAAGCAAGGCGGCTGACTGTTTCCTGAATCGACTGACTGATCCACGTTGCACAATGAGACCGACCTTTGCGCTCTGGCGGTGCGGTCGCTATGGGCGGGCGATGAAGCGCTCTGCCCCCCTCCTGCCGATCCTTTCCGCCATGACCGGGCTGCTGTGCTTTGGCGTGATGGATGGCTTCATGAAGATCGCCGCGCTGGCGGTGGGGGCCTATGCGGCGCTGTTCTGGCGCAATCTCGTCGGTTCGATCATCATGTTTCCGGTCTGGCTGGCGCGGGGCAACAAGGATGGCAGCCGCGGGTTGCCCGGGCGCGAGGCGATGAAGCTGCACCTGATGCGCTCGGGCGTTTCGGGCGTGATGGCGGTGCTGTTCTTCTATGGCCTTGCGCGGACCCCGGTGGCCGAGGCGATGGCGCTTTCGTTCATCGCGCCGCTGATGGCGCTCTATCTGGCGGCGGCCCTGCTTGGCGAAGAGCTTTCGCAACGTGCGGTGATCGGATCGCTGCTGGCGCTGAGCGGCGTCGGGCTGATCGCGGCGGGCAAGTTCGGCGGTAGCTACAACATCGAAAGCTTGCACGGGCTGATCGCGATTCTGGTGTCGGCGGTGCTCTACGCGGTCAATCTGGTGCTGCAGCGGCGGCAATCGCAACTGGCGGGGCCGGAGGAAATCTCGTTCTTCCAGACGTTCTTCATCTTCTGCCTGCTCGGGCTGGGCGCCTGGTGGTTCGCCCCCGCGCCGCCGCCGCACCTGTGGCTGGTGCTGTCTGCCTCCGCCGTGCTGTCGACGGCATCGCTGATGCTGCTCGGTTGGGCCTATGCGCGGGCCGAGGCGCAAGTGCTGGTGCCGCTGGAGTACACCGCGTTCATCTGGGCCGCACTGGTTGGCTGGGTGGTGTTTGCGGAGCCGCTGACCTTGCGCACGCTGGCGGGCGTGGTGCTGATCGTGGCGGGCTGCCTGATCGCCTTGCAGCGCAAGCCTGCGCCGGAATGCGCCGCCGAGCGGGCCTGACCGGAAAGCGCGCACCCGCGTAACCACGCGCGCGGTCGGGCCGTATGGCACGTGGCGCCCTATGCATTTGAAGCGCACCGCAAGCCTTGACGCGCAGAGAGTCTCGGCGCATCGGGCACGCGTGCCCTCGGGGGCGGCTCCGGCGCGGCAATCGGTATCAACTTGAAGGGATTACGCATCGCCATGACCCAGGTCGGACAGGACACGCTCGGCGCGCGCAGCACGCTTTCCGTTGGCGGCAAGGATTATGCCTACTACGCGCTCGGCACCGCCGCAGCGGCTTATGGCGACGTTTCGCGCCTGCCCTTCTCGATGAAGGTCCTGCTGGAAAACCTGCTGCGCTTCGAAGATGGCGGCTTCACCGTTTCAACCGACGACATCAAGGCGCTGGTCGACTGGCAGAAGGATCCTTCGAGCAGCCGCGAAATCCAGTACCGCCCGGCGCGCGTGCTGCTGCAGGACTTCACCGGCGTGCCTTGCGTGGTCGACCTTGCCGCGATGCGCGATGCGATCGCGACGCTGGGCGGTGACACCAGCAAGATCAACCCGCAGGTGCCCGTCCACCTCGTGATCGACCACTCGGTCATGGTCGACGAGTTTGGCCACCCCAAGGCGTTCGAGCAGAACGTCGAGATCGAATACTATCGCAACGGCGAGCGGTATGACTTCCTCAAGTGGGGTTCGAAGAGCCTCGCCAACTTCAAGGCCGTGCCTCCGGGCACCGGCATCTGCCACCAGGTGAACCTTGAGCACATCGCGCAGGCGGTGTGGACGAGCGAAGGCCCGGACGGCACGACGGTGGCCTATCCCGACACCTGCGTCGGCACGGACAGCCACACCACGATGATCAATGGCCTCGGCGTACTTGGCTGGGGCGTCGGCGGGATCGAGGCCGAAGCGGCGATGCTCGGCCAGCCGGTTTCGATGCTGATCCCCGAAGTCGTCGGCTTCAAGTTCACCGGCAGCCTGCCGGAAGGCGTGACCGCGACGGACCTCGTGCTGACCTGCACCAACATGCTGCGCAAGCACGGCGTGGTCGGCCGTTTCGTCGAATACTATGGCCCCGGCCTTGCCTCGCTGACGCTGGCGGACCGCGCGACGCTGGCCAACATGGCGCCTGAATATGGCGCGACTTGCGGCTTCTTCGGCATCGACGACAAGACGCTCGATTACATGCGCCTGACCGGCCGCGACGAGGACCAGATTGCGCTGACCGAAGCCTATGCCAAGGCGCAGGGCTTCTGGATCGATCCCGCGATCGAGCCGGTGTTCACCTCGACGCTGGAACTCGACCTTTCGACCGTGGTGCCCAGCCTTGCCGGCCCGAAGCGCCCGCAGGACCGCGTTTCGCTGCCCGACGTCGACGACGTGTTCAACGCCGACATGGCGAACGTCTACAAGAAGGCGCAGCAGCGCGTGCCGGTCGAGGGCAAGGACTTCGACATCGGCGATGGCGACGTGACCATCGCGGCGATCACCAGCTGCACCAACACCTCGAATCCGGGCGTGCTGGTGGCGGCGGGTCTCGTTGCCAAGAAGGCCAATGCGCTGGGCCTGAAGCCCAAGCCGTGGGTGAAGACCTCGCTCGCGCCGGGCTCGCAGGTCGTGACCGACTATCTGGAGCGCGCCGGGCTGCAGGAGCACCTCGATGCGGTCGGCTTCAACCTCGTCGGCTATGGCTGCACCACCTGCATCGGCAACTCGGGTCCGCTGGCCGAACCGATCAGCAAGGCGATCAACGAGCACGGCCTCGTTGCCGCCGCCGTGATCTCGGGCAACCGCAACTTCGAAGGCCGCGTATCGCCGGACGTGCGCGCGAACTTCCTCGCCAGCCCGCCGCTGGTCGTCGCTTATGCGCTCAAGGGCACGGTGATCGAGGACTTCGTCAGCACCCCGATCGGCCAGAGCAAGGACGGCGTCGACGTCTACCTCAAGGACATCTGGCCCTCGAACCATGAAGTCTACGAGACCATGGCCGGCTGCATGGACCGCGCGATGTTCCAGGCCCGCTATGCCGACGTCTACAAGGGCGACGTGCACTGGCAGGCGATCAACGTCACGGGCAGCGAAACCTACCAATGGCGCGCGGGTTCGACCTATGTCGCCAACCCGCCCTACTTCGAGGGCATGAGCATGACGCCGGCGCCGGTGAGCGACATCATCGAGGCGAAGCCGCTGGCGATCCTCGGCGATTCGATCACCACCGACCACATCTCGCCGGCCGGTTCGATCAAGGCTGACAGCCCGGCGGGCAAGTGGCTGATGGAGCACCAGGTCGCCAAGGCGGACTTCAACTCCTACGGTGCGCGCCGTGGCCACCACGAAGTGATGATGCGCGGCACCTTCGCCAACATCCGCATCAAGAACGAGATGGTGCCCGGCATCGAAGGCGGCATGAGCCGCTATGGCCAGGAAGTCGGCGCGATCTACGACGTGGCGATGAAGCACAAGGCCGACGGCACGCCGCTGGTCGTCATCGCCGGCAAGGAATACGGCACCGGCTCCAGCCGCGACTGGGCGGCCAAGGGCACCAACCTGCTCGGCGTGCGCGCGGTGATCGTCGAAAGCTTCGAGCGCATCCACCGCTCGAACCTCGTCGGCATGGGCGTGCTGCCGCTGCAGTTCAAGGATGGCGAGAGCCGCGAGACGCTGGGGCTGACCGGCGACGACAGCTTCACCATCCGCGGCGTGGCGGGCCTCAAGCCGCGTCAGGACGTGGAAGTGGAAGTGACGCGCGCCGATGGCTCGACCTTCACCTTCACCGCGCTCTGCCGCATCGATACCGCCAACGAGCTGGAATACTACCTCAACGGCGGCATCCTGCACTACGTGCTGCGCAACCTGGCGGCCTGACGGCTGCCAGCAGGTGCTGGAATCAGAAAGGGCGGCTCCCCCCGGAGCCGCCCTTTCCTTTTATCCGCGTTTGCTTCGTACGTGACGGTCCGCGGAAGCTTGTGCGGGCCTTCAGGCCGTGGCGGCGCCCTTGGCCTTGAGGCCTTGGCGGCGGCGGGCCACGAGGCCGGCTGCGGCGGCACCGAACAGCAGGACCATCGACGGTTCCGGCACTTCCGTTCCGCCCGTCGACGACGACGTCGACGTGCTGGTGCTGCCGTTCGACGACGAAGAGGTCGAGCTGCTGGTGCTGCTCGAGGTCGAGGTGGAGCCGCCGGTCGACGACGAGGAGGACGACGTCGAGGACGAAGTTGACGAAGAAGTGGACGACGACGTCGACGAGCTGCTCGTCACGTTGCCCGAGCTGGTCGAGGTCGACGAACTGGTCGAGACGTTGCCCGAGGACGTGCTGACATTGCCCGACGAAGTCGAGGTGCTGCTGGTCACCGCGCCCGAGCTGGTGGAGACGTTGCCGCTGGAGGTCGAGGTCGAGATGTTGCCGCTCGAAGTCGAGCCACCGGAAGTCGAGGTGGAACCGCCCGAGGTCGAGGTCGAGCCGCCCGAGGTGGAGCCGCCGGAGGTCGAGGTCGAGCCGGTGCTGGTCGAGGAGACCACCACGCTGCCACCGCCGCTGCTGCCGCCAAAGAACCCGCCGAAGAACCCGCCGCCAAAGCCGCCGATCCCGCCGCCGCCGATCACGACCGGAGCCGCGCTGCCGCCGCCCGTCGCCTGGGGCGGCATCGGCGCCATGTAGGGCACGGGGGGGCCATAGGCCATCTGGGCCTGGGGCATGGCGCAGGACTTGGTGACGGTGGTCTTGACCACGCGGCGCAGGCGGTGGACCGGGCGGCGCTTGACCACCGGGGCGTAGAGCCGCTTCACCGGTTTGACCTTGATCGGCTTGACGTGATGGATCTCGGCAGCCGAGGGCGCTTCCGACACGTGAACCGCGCCGCCGCCCAGCACCGCACCGCCCGCTGCGCAGGCCGCCAGTTTTGCCAATGCCATCCGAACCGACATATCTTTGCTCTCTGTTCCCTTTGGAAAGGCCTTATCCCCGCAATGGTGGACAAACCCTCTCCTGACAGATCGAACAACGCAGATCAGACTGCTGGCGGCAATGCCGTTAACCGGGATTCACCCCCTCACGGAGGCCCGAATTGGGTCAAAACGGGCCTTCCTCGCAAGTCTGTGCCAATCTGGAACCGAATTGGCGTCGGCAGTTACGCTATCAGCGTTTACCATTAGCCCTCATCGCCGGCGAAGAGGCCGGGGAGATCGGCGGCGGGCGGGGTGAGTCCCAGATGCCGCCAGCCACGATCGTTGAGGCAGCGCCCGCGCGCAGTGCGGGCGACGAGGCCGAGCTGGATGAGGTAGGGCTCGATCACATCCTCGATGGTGTCGCGCGGCTCGGACAGGCCTGCGGCGAGGGTCTCCACGCCGACCGGGCCACCCTTGTAGATATCGGCAATCATGCTGAGGTAGCGCCGGTCCTGCAGATCGAGCCCGAGCGAATCGACTTCGAGCCGGGTCAGCGCGCTGTCTGCCACCTCGCGGGAAATCACTGCTGCGCCAGCGACCTGCGCGAAATCGCGGACGCGGCGGAGCAAGCGGCCCGCGACTCGCGGAGTGCCGCGCGAACGGCGCGCGATCTCGCCCGCGCCGCCGCTATCGACGCCGATGCCGAGGAGCCCCGCGCCGCGCGTGACGACGCGCTCAAGCTCCGCCACGGAGTAGAACTGCAGCCGCACCGGAATGCCGAACCGGTCGCGCAAGGGGGTGGCGAGAAGCCCCGCGCGGGTGGTGGCGCCGATCAGGGTGAAGGGCGGCAGGTCGATCCGCACCGAGCGCGCCGAAGGCCCCTCGCCGATGATGAGATCGAGAGCGCGGTCTTCCATCGCGGGATAGAGCACTTCCTCGACCACGGGATTCAGGCGGTGGATCTCATCGATGAAGAGGACGTCGCCGCTCTCCAGATTGGTTAGCAGCGCGGCCAGATCGCCCGCCTTGGCGATGACCGGGCCGGAGGTGGCGCGGAAGTTCACGCCCATCTCGCGCGCGATGATCGCGGCGAGCGTCGTCTTGCCGAGGCCGGGCGGGCCATAGAACAGCACATGGTCCATCGGCTCAGCGCGCTGGCGGGCGCTTTCGATGAACACGGCGAGGTTCTCACGCGCGGCTTCCTGGCCGACGAATTCGGCAAGCGTCTTGGGCCGCAGTGCCGCGTCCGGGTCCTCGGTCTGGCGGCGAGGGGTGAGGATGGGGTTGTCGGTCATCAGCCCGTCGCCCGCTTCAGCGCCACGCGCACGAGGTCATTGAGGGGGGCATCCTCGCCCAGTTCCTTGATCGCCGAGGCCACGGCCATGCTGGCGGTGGCGGGTTTGAAGCCGAGGTTCTGGAGGGCGGAGACGGCATCGGCGCTGACAGAGCCTGCGGGTGCGGCGGCGAGGCCTTCGATCGGCGGGCTGCCGGCGCCGGTGGGGATCGGGCCGAGGCCGCCGGCCTTGTCCTTGAGTTCGTTGACGATGCGGCTTGCCAGCTTCGGGCCGACGCCTTGCGCACGGGCGACCATCGCGGCGTCTCCGCCCGCGCAGGCGCGCTGGAGTTCTTCGGCGGAGAGCGCGGAGAGGATCGCGAGCGCGACCTTGCTGCCGACGCCCTGCACCGCTGTCAGCAGGCGGAACCAGCCGCGCTCTGCGGCGCTGGTGAAGCCGATCAGGCGCTGGTCGTTTTCGGAGACTTGCAGTTCGGTGTGGATGACCACCTTGTCGCCGCGAATACCGAGCCGATCCAGCGTCTTGGCCGAGCAATGGACGAGATAGCCGACGCCGTTGACGTCGATGATCGCCCAGTCGGGGCCGAAATCGTCGAGCAGGCCGGTAAGCTTTGCGATCATGGTTTGTTCTATGGCAGGCTCATGCGCAGCGGGCAAGCCCGCCCACGAAGACCTAGCGGTGGCTGCCCATCATGTTGGCGTGGCAGATCGCGACGGCGAGCGCATCTGCGGCGTCCGCGCCTGCAAGGGTGACACCGGGCAGCAGCACCTTGAGCATGGCCTGAACCTGCGTCTTTTCGGCACCGCCAGTACCGACGAGCGCCTTCTTGATAACCTTGGTGGGATATTCGGCCACAGGCAGCCCTGCGCGCGCCACCGCGAGCAGCGCGACGCCGCGGGCCTGGCCGAGCTTGAGCGTCGACTGCGGGTTCACGTTGACGAAGACTTCCTCGACCGCGCCCGCATCCGGGTGGTGCTGCGCGATCACGGCGGCGAGGCCTGTGTCGAGTTCGACCAGCCGCTCGGCCATGCTAGCCTTGGCATCTGTGCGGATCTGGCCGTTGGCGACGTGGCTGAGGCGGCTGCCGGACTTGGCGACAACGCCCCAGCCAGTGCAGGTGAGGCCCGGGTCGATGCCGAGAATGATCATGCGCGCATGATCAGCCCAGCTTCTCCATCACGTCGTCGGGGATTTCGTAGTTGCCCCAGACGGTCTGGACGTCGTCGTCTTCCTCGAGCACGTCGATCAGCTTGAGCAGCGTCGCGGCGGTATCGGCATCGACGGTGGTCGTCATGTTGGGCTTCCACGCGAGCTTGACGCCCTCGGCTTCGCCCAGCACCTTTTCGAGCTCACGCGCGACGGGGTGGAGCTGTTCGATGGCGACCCAGATCTGGTGGCTGCCGGGGTTCTCGTCGCCGTCGCCCAGATCGCTTTCGACGTCTTCGGCGCCTGCTTCGATGGCGGCTTCGAGAACCTTGTCCTCATCGCCGACCTTGCCCGGATACTCGATCAGGCCGAGCCGTTCGAACCCGTGGCTCACCGCGCCCGAAGCGCCGAGATTGCCGCCGTTCTTGGCAAACGCGGTGCGCACGTTGGTGGCGGTGCGGTTGCGGTTGTCGGTCAGCGCTTCGACGATGATCGCGACGCCGCCCGGGCCATAGCCCTCGTAGCGCACTTCTTCGTAGTTATCGCCTTCGCCCTTGGTCGCCTTGTCGATCGCGCGGGCGATGTTGTCCTTCGGCATGGACTGCGCCTTGGCCGCGTTGACGGCGGCGCGCAGGCGCGGGTTCATGTCCGGATCGGGCATGCCCATCTTGGCCGCGACGGTGATTTCGCGGGAAAGCTTGGAAAACATCGCCGAGCGCTTTTTGTCCTGCGCGCCCTTGCGGTGCATGATGTTCTTGAATTTGGAATGGCCTGCCATGGTCTGCTGCTCAAGCGCTTTGGGATGGGAATGGCGGCTCCCCTAGCCGAGACAGGACTGCACGGCAATCGTGGGCGCACACGCTGTCTTAACCCGCGCTGCGGCATCAGGGCTGAGATGACCGCGCTGTTTCACGATTTCGCCGCCTGGCTCGCCCGCCCGCGCCTGTTGACGCCCTCCGGCCTGCGTGCGCCGGATGCTAGGCAGTTCATGCAGCGGATGCTCGCGCTGCACCTCTTTGTCCTGCTGATCGTGCTGCTGCCGCTGCTGGGCCTGTGGCAGAAAGCGATGGGTCTGCCTGCGCCCGAAGCCTTCGATCAGGTCTCCAAGGCGATGCTGGTGCCCTTCGTGGTGCTGCTGGCGCCGGTGGCCGAGGAGCTGGCGTTTCGCGGCTGGCTGACCGGGCGGGTGCGCGCGGTGTGGCTGGTTTTCTGCGCGATTCTCGCCGCTGTGTTCCTCGCGATGGTGAACTTTCATGTCTATGAAGTGCCCGCCAGCTTTGCCGTGCTGGGCATGGGGATCGTTGCGCCTGCCGGCTGGTTCTGGCTGCGGCGGCGCGGTGTGGTGCCGGGGTTCGAGGCAGCGTTTCCGGTGCTGGTGTGGCTCTCGATCATTGTCTTCGGCCTTTCGCACCTGAGCAATTATCCGCGCTTTTCGTGGGCGCTGCTGCCGATGGTGCTGCCGCAGCTCTGGGCGGGGATGACGCTGAGCTACACGCGGATGCGGATCGGCATTTTCGGTTCGATGCTGATCCATGCCGCGGCCAATGGCATATCGGTGAGCCTTGCCCTGCTCGGCGTCTAGAGAACCCGCTGCCACCAGCCGACATCGCGCCACGCGCCCATTTTCCAGCCGACTTCGCGGTAGATGCCAACCGGCGTGAAGCCGCAGGCTTCGTGCAGCGCGACGCTGGCGGGGTTGGGCTGGGCGATCCCGGCAAAGGCCGCGTGGAAGCCCTTGGCCTTCAGCCGCGCGAGCAGCTCGCCATAGAGCGCGCGGCCGATGCCGGAGCGCGGCGCGGCGGCGCTGACATAGATCGCGACATCGCAGGACGACGCATAGGCAGCGCGGGTGCGGTGCTGGCTGCCATAGGCATAGCCGAGCAGCTCTCCGCCGCGAGTCGCGACAAGCCAGGCGTGGCTGGCGCCGTAGTCAGCGATGCGGCGGGCCATTTCCGCTGCATCCGGGGCCTCGATCTCGAAGCTGATCCAGCTGTCCGTCACATGCGGGCGGTAGATCGCGGCGCAGGCGGCAGCGTCCTCTGCCTGCGCATCGCGGATGGTCAATGCATCCGTCATCTGCTCAGGGCACCTGCTTCACCACCTCGCCATGCTTCATTACGAAATCGACGTGTTCGAGCCGGGTGACGTCGGTCAGCGGATCGCCGTGGACCGCGATGATATCGGCCGGCATCCCGGGTGCGATGCGGCCGACCGTGTCGGTGCGGCCAAGGGCATCGGCGGCGCTCACCGTGGCGGCGGTGATGGCGGCCATCGGCGTCATTCCCGCGCGGACCATCAGCGCGAACTCGCGGGCGTTGTCGCCGTGCTTCGAGACACCGGTATCGGTGCCGAAGGCGATTTTCACGCCCATCTTGATGGCCAGCTCGTGCGATTGGCGCTCGGCAGCGGCAGCGTTCTCGGCCTTGGGGATCGTTGCGGGCGGCAGCAGCCCGGCGCGGGCCTGCGCCAGCGCGGCGACCGGGGCGAGCATGGTCGGCACGAGCCAGGTGCCGTGCGCGAGCATCGCCTTGATCGTCGCTTCATCGAGGAAGGTGCCGTGGTCAATCGTATCGACCCCGGCGTTGACCGCCGCCATGGTTCCCGCCGCCGCGTGGCTGTGCGCCGCGACCTTGCGGCCAAAGCTGTGCGCGGTGTCGATCACCGCCTTCATTTCCTCGCTCGTCATCTGCTGGCCGAGCCCGCCCGCCACGTTGGACAGTACGCCGCCGGTCGCCGCGAACTTGATGACCTGCGCGCCGAGCCGGATCTGCTCGCGCACCGCGCGGCGGCAATCGTCCGCGCCGTTGCACAGGTTGTTGTAATCATGCGGAGCGAAGGCGCCGTAGCTTTCCTCGTTGAGCCCGCCGCCGTCGCCATGGCCGCCCGAGACCGAAATCATCGTTCCGGCGTTGATGATGGTCGGTCCGGGCAGTTCGCCCGCATTGATCGCATCACGCAGCGCGCGGATGCCGCGCGGCGGCCCGCCGAGATCGCGCACGGTGGTGAAGCCGGCCTCCAGCGTCTGGCGCGCGTGCTGTGCGGCGAGATAGGCGGCGTCCTCGCGGTCGCGGGTGGATTGTTCGAGCCGTTCCCGCAGCGGATCGCCATCGCTGAACAGGTGGACGTGCATGTCGGTGAGGCCGGGGAGCACGAAGGCATCGCCGAGTTCGACCGTGGCGGCTCCGGCAGGAGCGGGGAGAGTGCCATCGCTGACGCTGGTGACTACGCCATCGGTGATGACCACGGTGGAGGCGCCGCGCGGCGGCTTGCCGGGTTGATCGAGCAACTTTCCGGCGTGAAGGTA
The DNA here is from genome assembly GCF_007991615.1 of Novosphingobium sediminis. Lineage (GTDB taxonomy): Bacteria > Pseudomonadota > Alphaproteobacteria > Sphingomonadales > Sphingomonadaceae > Novosphingobium > Novosphingobium sediminis. Next base: position 27,840 of record NZ_BJYR01000019.1, read on the forward strand.
GACAACCTTGGGCGCGGGCTTGGCCGGGGCTTCTGCCGCTGCGGGCGCGGCAACGGCAATCAGCGCGGCGAAGCCGGCAAGCAGGGCGGGGCGGGCAAGACGCATCAGGGAAACTCCGGCTGCAACATTTCGTCGCAGCCTAGCGCCTCCCCGCTCCGGGTCCAGTCTTCCTATTCGATGCCGAGCGCGTTCTTGTAGGTATCGAGAATCATTTCCATTTCGCGGCGATCATCGGGCTTCAGCTTACGCAGGCGGACGATCTGGCGCATGATCTTGGGATCGTAGCCGACTGCCTTGGCTTCGGCGTAGACGTCCTTGATATCGTCGCCGATGCCCTTCTTCTCTTCTTCGAGGCGTTCGATGCGCTCGATCAGGAGGCGCAGGCGGTCGTCGGCGGAATCGGCCATGGGTAAGGGTCTCCGGTCAGAAAATGGTTGGGACCGTTAGGGCGGGCGAGCCGATTCGCGCAAAACCCAGCCTGTGGATAGGTCGTCTTTTGTCGAAATTCGCGGAAGTGCGAATTTCGAGGCGGCACTAGCCCGCTCCCCCGCTCCGAGATTTCAATCTCGGATCACAGACTCTTCCTCGCGCCCCTTGAAACCTTGCGCGATCACGTACCATTCCGACGAGTCCTTGCGGCTCGCGGGCGGCTTGGCGTGCTTCACCGTCTTGAAGTTGCGCTTCAGGATGGTGAGCAGTTCGCCGTCCGTGCCGCCGGCAAAGACCTTGGCGACGAAGGCGCCGCCGGGGGCGAGCGTATGGACGGCGAAATCGACGGCGGTTTCGACAAGGCCCATCGTGCGCAAGTGGTCGGTCGCCTTGTGGCCCACGGTGTTGGCGGCCATGTCGGAGATCACGAGATCGGGTTCGCCGCCGAGAGCGCCGAGGAGCGCGGCGGGGGCCTCGTCGGCCATGAAGTCCATCTGGAAGATCGTGACGCCTTCGATCGGTTCGACCGGCAGCAGATCGATGCCGACGACTTCGGCCTGCGGGGCCTGCTTGCGCACCACTTGCGCCCATCCGCCGGGGGCAATGCCGAGATCGACGACGCGGCGCACGCCTTTGAGGAGGCCGAAGCGGGTATCAAGTTCGATCAGCTTGAACGCGGCGCGGCTGCGCCAGCCTTCAGCCTTGGCCTGCTTGACGTAGGGATCGTTGAGCTGGCGCGAGAGCCAGCGGTTGGACGAGGCGGTGCGGCCCCGTGCCGTCTTGACCCGTGTGCCCGGGTCGCGGCCACTTCTGCTCATGCGCGCTCGCCTTTTCCTTGCAGCACGCCTTTTCCTTGCGCTGTTTCCGCCGCGCGCCGATCGCCCAGCCCGCCCGCTGCCATCAGGCTGCGCAGGATGCCTTCGCGGATACCGCGATCGGCGATGCCGAGCCGTTCGGCAGGCCAGATATCGAAGATCGATTCGAGGATCGCACAGCCCGCCACGACAAGATCGGCCCGCTCGCGCCCGATGCAGGGCACAGCGACGCGTTCGGCAGGCGAGATATGCGCAAGGCGCTGGCTGATCTCGCGCATCGAGGCGGTCGGCACGATGAGGCCGTCTACCGCGCTGCGATCATATTGCGGCAGGCCGAGGTGGAGGCTGGCGAGCGTGGTGACGGTGCCGCTGGTGCCGAGCAGGCGCAGTCCGCCCTCAACCGCGGCGGTTTCGCGCGCGGGAGTGACCCGCTCGGCAAAGCGGGCGAAGCCTTCGGTGATGCGCCCCCGCATTTCGGTATAGGCGGCGGCGCGCGCTTCGGGGGTGAGTTCGATCGGGCCGATGCTTTCGGTGAGCGAGACGACCCCCCACGGCACCGATTGCCAATCGAGGATGCGCGGCACGGCATCGCTGGTATCGACGAGCACCATCTCGGTCGATCCGCCGCCGATATCGAAGATCATGGCCGGGCCGCAGCCGGGCTCTAGCAGGATGTGGCAGCCCAGCACGGCGAGCCGCGCTTCCTCTTCGGCGGTGATGATGTTGAGCCGGATGCCCGTTTCGCGGTGGACGCGCTCGATGAATTCCTCACCATTGGTGGCACGGCGGCAGGCCTCGGTGGCGACTGACCGCGCGAGGTGGACGCCGCGCTTGCGCAGCTTGTCGGCACAGACGTGTAGCGCGCCAAGGGCCCGGTCCATCGCCGCATCGGAAAGCCGGCCCGACTGCGCGAGGCCTTCACCCAAGCGGACAACGCGGCTGAACGCATCGATCACCATGAAGTGATCGCCCGAAGGCCGCGCGATCAGCAGGCGGCAATTGTTGGTGCCAAGATCGATCGCCGCATAGGCCTGGCGGTGGAACGGCGGTGTTTTCTGCCACGGTGCGCGCGGCGCTTCGATCGGCGGAGGCGGGGCGGAAACAACGGGCGAAGGCGCGTTCATGGCCATGCTGGCTACCGGGGCTTCTACCGGCTGCGGATCGGGTCCAGAGACTGGACCGGCAGTGATGGTGGCCGACGCTGCCGGGGCGGGACGGGCCCCCTTGGGCTTGCCGCGGGACGCCGATTTGCGTCCGCGCCGCTTGCCTGGCCGCGTCCTGCGCTGCTGCGCCGGCGGATCGAATTCCGCCATGTCAACCAATCGCTTATGTTTTCCCGCCAAGGGGATGCCCGGCAGGTACTTGACACGTACTCTAGCGTTCCTGCGGCTTTGGAGCAAGTACGGCGCAGGAAGGTGGTTGCCTTGCTTGACTCGGGCCCAACCCCCGCTTAAAGGCGCGCCCTCATTGCCCCGTCGTCTAATGGTAAGACAACGGATTCTGATTCCGTTTATCGAGGTTCGAATCCTCGCGGGGCATCCAATTTTCCGCCATTTTGAACGCCGTCAGCCGGGCTTTGCGCCGGGGCTACTGGCTTGCGATGCGGATCAATGCCGTGATCGTCAGGCGGTCGTTGCTGGACCATGAGCCGGCCACATCGCCGCAGTGCAGGCAATTGGCGGGATAGACGACAAGTCGGTTGAAGCGCAGTGTGGCAGTGCCGATGCGTTCGAAGCTTGCCGTGTCCGCTTCGTGATAGCGCGCCGGCGGGAGGCCGTGGCGCTGGCCGTCGGCGACGAGGGCCTGCCGCCACAGCGGTGCGCGCGCCGGGGTGATGCGCTCGAAGCCGGTGGCGCGGTGGCGGTGGAAGCTGGTGCCCCGATGCGGCGCATCGCAGAGGTAGTGCAGCACGGCGTGCACGGCGGGGTCTGTGGTGTCGAAATGGGGAATGCGCTGGACCGGGGTCAGCTTTGCCGGATCGTGGGAGGCGATGGCAAAGTCTGCGCGCAGGACTTCGGCTGCGGCAAGTTCCGGCCAGATCCCGAGTGCCGAAGCAAGCCATTCGCCCCACGCTGCGGGCGCAGGCGCGCGCACGCCCGGGTAGAGATCGCCCTCGCATGGTTCGAGCCGCGTTTCCCGCACCGCCGCCAGCAAGCTCTGCGGATCGGGATGCGCCGCATCGGCGATCCACAGCGGCACAGCCTCACGGCCGAGATGGGTGACCGGATGCGGCCTCAAGCGTTCAGCTGCCCGGGGTGAACCACGCCGACTGCGCTTCGATCCGCGCGTTCTTGCGCCGGACGAGCGCGGCAACCTTGTCGAGCGAGAGCGCCATTGCGGCGAGGATCATCAGGTCTTCGAACGCGGTGATCCGTTCGCGCGCGCGGCCCAGCGCGACTTCGTCGACGCCGTAGAGCCCGGTGAGCAGGCTGGTGCTGCCATCGTGGAAGGCAAGGTCCAGCTTGATCTCGCGCACCACTTTGGTTTCGAGCATCAGATCGACCAGCCGGCGGGTTTCATCCCGCCCTTGGAGCAGGCGGCCGAGGATGGTCTGGACCGAGCGGAAATACTCCGTTTCGCCGCCCTCGGTATCGACGATCGTGCAGGGGCCGTCTGGCGCGAGCGCAGGGCTTGCCTCGTCGATGCCGATGGCCGCTTCGGCGCCTTCGCCGACGACGAAGAAGGGCAGCCGGAGCAGGTTGAGCGGGAGGACATCGGCTTCGAGTGCGGCGCCATTCCAGAACAGGTTTTCCTGCGGTTCCAGCCCCATCAGCGCGGCGGGGTAGAACTGCCCGGTCTCCGCATCCTTGGCGAGGAATACCGGGAACTGCCCGGCGACCTGACGGATCTCGCCAGCCACCAGCGGTACGAGGTGGACGGCGGCTGCACTTTCCGCCGCGCGGGCGGGATCGATGCGCAGGTCGGCATGGTCGGTGCGGTTCAATGGGACGATCGTCATGGCGGCCTTCACAGCGGTGGGAAGCGGTATTGCGCGAGCCGGCCGAGCAGTTCGCGGTTGGTCGGCATCGTGGCGGTGAGCTTGCGCTTGAGCGCAGCGGTGCGGTCGAACGCGTCTTGCGCGGCATCGGCGTTGGCGAGGCGGCCGGGGCGTGCCCGGGTGCGGAAACCCATGCCGTAGAGCACATACTGGTAGCTGGCGGCGGGGAACATCTCGTGCGCGCTGGAGAAATCATGCTCGCCGGGCGGACTGTCGCGCCATAGCTCGAGCTGGTCCTGCAGGTCTTGCGGGATGGTGGCAGGATCGCGGTTGTCGCGCCAGAACGCGCTATCCTTGCGCTCGGAGAGGACATAGTGCAGCTTGAGGAACTCGATGATGCGGTCCCAGCGGTAGCGCGTCATCGTGTTGAAGCGGCGCGCGACGAAATCCATCGCGGCGCGGTTCGCGGGCATCGCGGTGGCGATGTAATCCGCCGAAAGTTCGATCAGCACGAGCGCCGAGGCTTCGAGCGGTTCGAGGAACCCGGCGGCAAGCCCGACCGCGACGACATTGTTCTTCCAGAACTGGGCACGGTGGCCCGAGCGGATGGTGATCTCGCGCGGGGAGAGCCTGGCGAAATCGGGGCCGACATAGGCCGCCAGCTCCTCCTCGATGCGTTCGTTCCTGGCATGGCGGCTCGACCAGACATAGCCGATGCCGCGCCGGGTGGGCAGGCCGATGTCCCAGATCCAGCCGTGGCGCTGCGCGGTGGAAATGGTGTGCGAGGCGATCGGGCTGTCTTCCTCGACCGGCAACTGGACCGCAAGCGCGCGGTCGACGAACAAGACGTCGGAGCGGTCGATGAAGGGTACGCCGAGCGCTTCGCCAAGGAGGCGCGAGGCAAAGCCGGTGCAATCGACGAAGAGGTCGGCTTCGATGGCGCCGTGGCGTTCGCCGATGACGGCGGAGACATCCCCGGTTTCGGACTGGCGCACGTCGATGATGTCGTCATCGATGTGGTGCACCCCGAGCTTGCCGGTGCAGTGTTCCGCCAGCAGTTCGCCGAGGCGCACGGCATCGAGGTGATAGGCGTAGTTGGCGACGCCGACATAATCGGGCGAGGTCATCAGCTTGGGCGCGAGCGAGGCCTCGCACAGCGCTTCCTGAAAGCAGACTGCGTCGGAGAAGCTCTGGTTCGGATCGGCGTTCCAGTAGGGCGCGAGATCGAGATCGGGGAAGCCTTCGGGAAGGACGAGCGGGTGATAGTAGAAGTCGTCCGCCGCGCCGGTTCGCCAGCGCGCGAACTTGGCGCCTTGCTTGAACGAGGCATGGGTGGCGCGCATGAAATCGGTTTCCGAGAGGCCGATCTTGCGCAAGGTGTTGCGCATCGTTGGCCAGGTGCCTTCGCCGACGCCGATGGTGCCGCGCCGCACGCTTTCGACGAGCGTGACCTTGAGGTCGCGGCCATGGCGGGCGGCGATGAGGCCCGCGGTCAGCCATCCGGCCGAGCCGCCGCCGACAATGCAAACCGAACGAATTGCGCCGTTTTCGGCCATCAGCCTTTCCTGTTTCCCGTCGCGGCCTGACTCGGAGTCAATCAGGTTCTAAGCGGATCGGGGCGCGCATCGCAATGCGCGCCCCGGCCCTTGGTTCACTGCAATCAGAAGTTCACGCGCGCCCCGAACTTGAAGCGCCGACCGCTATCCTCTGCGTTGAGGAACTGGTTCTGATAATAGGCATACTTCAAGGTGCGCGAGTTGGTGAGGTTGGCCCCTTCGGCAAAGACCGAGAACTGCGGCGAGATGTGGTAAGTCACGCTCGCATCGACCTGTGAGTAGGGCCGAACCTGCGTGACCGCCTGGCCGGCACCGTTGAGCGGCGGCGGCGCGAGGTACTGCAGGAAGCTGTCGCGCCAGTTGTAGGCGACGCGGGCTTCGATCCCGTTCTTGTCATAGAACAGCACCGCGTTGGCCGAGTTCGAAAGGCCGGTCAGCGCGAACTTGTTGGTCAGGTTGCGCGGATCGAGCTTGCGGTTGGAGCCGACCAGCGTGCCGTTCACCTGGAAGCCGAAGCCGGTATCGCCGATCGAGTACTGCCACGCAGCTTCGATGCCCCGAACCGTCGCATCCTGCCCGTTGACGGGCGCCGTGACGGTGAACTGCGCTGGGAGGCCCGTACCCGGATCGATCAGCGGAGCGCCGTTGACGTCTGCCACCGTGCCGGTCGTCTGGTTCAGCACGATGAAGTTGTTCACGTTCTTGAGGTAGCCGCCGATCGAGACGTAGCTGCCGGGGGCGTAATAGTACTCCAGCGAGATATCGAGGTTGTTCGACTTGAACGGCTTGAGATCCGGATTGCCCCGGCTTGCGGCGAAGTTGCCGGGCCGCAGCGTGACGAGCGTGGTGACCGGCGAAAGCTGTTCGAGCGTAGGCCGGGTGATCGTCTGCGAAGCGGCGAAGCGCACGGTGAACTTGTCGGTTACCTGCCACTTCAGCGCGATATTGGGCAGGATATCGAGGTAGTGCGTCTTGCCCACCGTCCGCGTCGTGCCGGATGAGGCCGAGCCGTACTGCGTCTGGTCGTTCGCCAGCTTGACCAGTGCGGTGTAGGCCGTGGCAAGGCCGTTCACGCTGGTCTGCGTGTCCTCGAAACGGACGCCGCCGACGATGGAGATCGGGCTGCCGGCCAGTTCGCCCTTGAACTCGGTCTCGAGGTAGGCGCCGAGCACGCGCTCGGTCACGATCGTATCGTTCACCAGCGGCGGGGCGAAGGTGAAGTTCGGGTTGGTGGCCCGCTGCTGCTGGGTGATCGCATCGAACAGCGCAGGCCCATCGAACGTCAGCCACTGCGTCGGCAGGCGGTTCGATCCGCTGATGCCGGAGAGGAACTTGTCGCCGGCATTGTAGGTGCTGATCGCGACGCCGGAGGGCGAGGGCAGGTTGTACCCGCAAGTGGTGCAGCCCGTGCCGCCGTCGTTGGAGAAGAGCGACGTGTCCTTCTTGTCGTGCGAATAATAGAGCCCGAAGTTCGCGTTCACGAGGCCGACGTCGGAATCTGCCTTGTAGGCAAGGTCTACCCGGCCCTGGCCCACCTCATCGCGGATGCCATAACCGCGCAGCAGCATGACGTGCTGGCACAGCGGTTGCCCGGCGCCGACGACGGTGGGGTCAGCCGGGTTCCCGGAATTGGTCACTGCGCTGCCGCAGGGGCTGGCGGGGTTGGCGAACGTCGGCAGGGTCTCGGTCTGGTAGGGCAGGGTCGCGCCATCAGACTGGTAGCGCGAAGAGCCGGTCAGGTAGCCGAGCAGCGAAAGGTAAGCCTGCCGCCCGCCGTTCGGATCCTCCTTGGCCAGCGAATAGGTGCCGTCGATCGTGGCGGTGAGGTTGGGCGAGACATTCCATTCGACGTTGAGGCCGAATTCGCGGGTGTTGGTCCGCTTGTCGAACTTCTTGTCGTGGAAGTCGGTCGCGATGCCGCTGGCCTGCGTGATGTCGGTCACCGTGCCGTTGGCATCGGTGGTCACGTCGGTGAGGTTCGATGCGGTGAACCAGTGGCCGTAGGAACGCGCGTCGGTCTTGTTGGTGAACTTCGAGTAGAGCGCGTCGGCGGTCACCGTCACGTCATCCGAGGGGCGATACTGCAGCACGAGCGTGCCGCCGATGCGCTCGCGGTCCTCACGCGTCACCTTGGTGTCGAAGTTCTGCGGCACGAAGATGTTGCCGGCCGGATTGCTGGCGCTCACCGTGCCCTTGCCGCCGTTGACTTCGGCCGCCGGGACCGCCGGATTGACCAGCCAGCCGTCGGTCTGGGCCTGCTTCAGCAGCGTGTAGCGGTGCTGGTAGGTGCCCGAGAGCAACACGCCGAACTTGCCATCGGCGAAGGTGTCGGCGAACAGGAAGGTGCCGTCTGGCGCGAACTTGCGCGAGTTGCGATCGTAGTTGGCGTCGATCGAGGCCGCGATCTTGCGTTCCTTGTAATCGAACGGGCGGGCGATCTTGATGTTGACCGTCGAGCCGACGCCGCCCGACTGGTAGCGCGCGGTCGAGGACTTGTAGACCTCGACGCCCGAGACGAGTTCCGAGGCCAGCGTATCGAACGAGAACGCGCGGCCCGAGGCCTGGCTGGGATCGGTCGGCGTCGCGATCTGGCGGCCGTTCACGAGGACGGTGTTGAATTCGGGGCCGAACCCGCGAACGGTGATGAATGCGCCTTCGCCGCCGGAGCGGTCGATCGAGACGCCGGTGATGCGCTGGAGCGATTCGGCGAGGTTGGCGTCAGGGAGCTTGCCGATGTCCTTGGTGGAGATCGCATCGACGATGCCGGACGAGGCTCGCTTGATGCCGCGCGCGTTGTCGAGGCTGCTGCGCAGGCCGGTCACGACGATGGGCTGGGGTTCCGGCTCAGGCTCGGCGGCTCTGGCAACCCCCGCGGGCTGGGGGTCGGCTGCCTGGCTGGCGAGTGCGACTGGGGCGGCGCTTGCAATCTGGCGTGCGGCGGCGGGACGACCGACCACCGCGAAGGTCGCCGGGCCGGTCTGGCGCACGGCAAGGCCGGTGCCCGCAAACAGGCGGTCGAGTGCATCGCTCACGGTGAGGCGGCCGCGCACTTCATTGGTGCGAACTGTATGCGTCAGCTTGCGCGAGGCGATGATCTGGACATTGGCCTGATGGCCGAGCAGGCCAATTGCAGACTCAGCAGACTGGGCGGGAATGGAGAACTGCCGCAGTTCGGCGTTGGCTTGTGCAACAGCCGGCATCGATGCAACAGCAACAACACTAGCGGACGCAAATAGAATGCCACGTAAAGTGGTCGTCATCACTGATCCCTCCCAAAAGGATTTCATCTCGTTTCAGGCCATTTTTGGCCTGCATGTCCCTAGAGACACGCACGTAGGAATTCCTTCCGCGATTTCTAACGAATTATTTCACCAAAATGGATTCATTGCTGCGTTCGACGCGAATGGTGTGCGGATCGCTGGTGTTGATCGCCACCGGCAGCGTGACCTTGAGCGTCTCGGCAAACCCTTCCGGATCGTCGAGCTTGAACAGGCCGTCGAACTGCTCGCTGGCGAGGCCGGGATCGGCGATGACGATCTGCCGCTGGTTGTAGCGATTGAACTCGTCTGCCGCTTCGCGCAGCGTCGTTCCGTTGAGGTCGATCATGCCGTTGCGCCAGGCGAGCGCACGGTCGACCGGGGGGGTATCGCCTTCGCGGTAATGGACCAGCGCCCACTCCTTGATCACGGCGCGTTCGCCCGCCGTCACCGTGAGACGGCGGCTGGAATCCTGATCGGACCACGTCTCGACTACGCCCTCGGTCACCAGCACTTCGACGCCGTCGTCGCGCTTGCGCACCGAAAAGGCGGTGCCGACCGCCTTGGCGCGGACCGGACCGGATGCGACGATAAAGGGCCGCTCGGCGTCCTTTGCCACGTCGAACCAGGCTTCGCCCTGCAGCAACTGGATTTCTCGCGCGCGGCGGGAGAGGCTGACCTTGAGTTCGGAGCCGGAGTTGATCGTCATGATCGAACCGTCATCGAGCGGCACGCGCCGGATTTCGCCGACCCGCGTGACGAAATCGGCATCGCGTGAGAGGCCGCCCCGCACGGTGATGATCGCGGCGGCACTGGCGGCGATCATGCCGCCCAGCACGCCGCGCCGCATCCACTTGCCGCCCGTATCGTTTGCCGGAGCCGGCACTTCCGCGGCCTCCTGCTCGCGCAGGGCATCGGGCAGCATCCACGCAGCCTGCGTCTGCAGGAGCAGGCCCTGACGGCGCGGATCGGCGGCGAGCCATGTCTGGAGCGCGGCTTCGTCAGCCTCGGTCCAGCTGCCCGAATCCATCCGTGCGACCCATTCGGCGGCCATGTCGCGATCAGTCGGTGTCGTTCTATCGGATGCCATGTTCACACCACCCGCCGGCTGTCGCCGGCTGCTTCGGGTTCGCGTTCGATTGCATCCCAGCCGCTGCGGATGGCGCGTACGCCGACCCAGACCTGCTTCTCGACAGCCTTTTCAGTGATCCCGAGATGATCCGCGATCTCGCGCTGAGACCAGCCTTCGATCTTGCGCAGCTCGACAATGCGTCGGCAGCGTTCGGGCAATTTTGCGAGCAGGGCGCGCACGCGTTCGGACGCCATGCGCGTCGCGACCTGCTCTTCGGGTGTTGGCGTGCCAGTATCACGGTAGCTCTCGATCTCGCTGATCGCGTCGAATGGGGCGATCTGTTGCCGTTTGAGCCTCCGTGCGAGGAGGTTGCGACAGATCGAGAAAAAGTAGGCATGCGCACATTCGATGTGATCGACCGTGTCGAGCATGACCACGCGGCAGTAAGCGTCCTGGACCAGCTCATCGATCACGTCGTGCGCGATCCGCCGCTTCACGAACCACGCACGGATGCGCGGTTCATGCGGCATGATCTCGCGCGCCACCCACTGCGCAAGCGCGCGGCGGCGTTCGAGCGTGGCTCGCAAATCCGGTCCCGTCCCATCCTCCATAAGCTTCGGAGTTTCTTTCGATTACTGGCCTAGAGTCCGGACCGCGTGATTTCCTTCCGGGTGCCGGAAAAAAATTCGAGTGGGAAGCCGGGCATCCACAAGCAATCCGCGGTGCGCGGCATGGCGGTGGTTGCCGTATTGACCGTGATCGCCGCCGCCGCGCTTCCCGCCGTGCTGGCCTCCGGTCTGTCGAAACTTCCTGTTCGGACCGGGCTCGAGGCATCCCTTCGCCTGCAAAACGTCAAGGCGCAGGCTTCACCCATTGCGCTTCGAGGCGGCGCTTGCGACATGCCGGGCATGACCGAAGAAGAAATCGCCCACGAGCTTTCGCGCCGGAAATTCTACAAGGCCGAGCAGGAAGCAGAGTTCGTCGAATCGCACGAATGCATCACCCCGCAGCAGCAGGATCCCGCCTACCGCCTTGCGTTCCGCGATACGGACTTCCTGTTGCGCGAAGAATTGCGTCCCGTCCGCTTCCAGCTTGAGCTGCTGAAGCCGGAGATGCTGCTCGACGAAGCGGGGATCGGATCGACCCTCGTGATGTACGGTTCGGCGCGCATTCCCTCGCCCGAGGAGGCAGGCACCGTGCGCGCGGCGGCCACGACGCCCGAGAAGCAGGCCGTGGCCGAGCGTCTGATCGCCAAGGCGCGCTATTACGAGGAAGCGCGCAAGCTTGCGCAGATCGCCAGCCGCAGCGCGGTGGTCGAAGATGGCAAGCGGCACTTCGTGATCTGTTCGGGCGGGGGGCCCTCGATCATGGAAGCGGCCAATCGCGGTGCGGCGGATGTCGGCGCGGATTCCATCGGGCTCAACATCACGCTGCGGCATGAGCACACGCCCAATGCCTATGTCACGCCGCACCTCTCGTTCCAGTTCCACTACTTCGCGCTGCGCAAGATGCATTTCCTGCTGCGCGCGCGGGCGGTGGCGGCATTTCCGGGCGGCTTCGGCACGTTTGACGAGCTGTTCGAACTGCTGACGCTGGTCCAGACCGGCAAGATGCAGCCGATCCCGATCCTCCTGTTCGGCGGCGATTTCTGGAGCCGGGTGGTAAACTTCGAAGCGCTGGCCGAGGAAGGCGTGATCAGTCCGGCAGATCTCGACCTGTTTCACATCGTGGAGACGGCCGAGGAAGCATGGGACCACATCACCGCGTTCTACGGGCTGGACGTGGCCTAGCGGACCGCGAAGTGCCCGAGCGGGCCGTTGCCCGCGCCGAATCCGGGCGCGGCCAGCAGCGCCGCGCGGACAAACAGCCGCGCCTCGGCCACCGCATCGGCAAGCGACAGCCCCCGGGCCAGATGCGTGGCGATGGCGCTGGAAAGGGTGCAGCCGGTGCCGTGGTTATGGCGCGTGTGGATGCGGGGCGCAGTCCAGACGACGTCGTCCGCGCCCGGCACGGCGAGGCGGTCCGTCACGTCCGGCCCTTCCGCATCGCCGCCCTTGCCGAGCCAGGCAATGCCGCGCGCGCGCAGCGCCGCTTCGCCGCCCAGTGCGACAAGTTCGGGAATGTTCGGGGTGGTAAGAGTGGCGAGGGCCATCAGCCGTTCAAACGCCGCAACGGTGTCTGCGTCGGCAAGGGCCGCGCCGCTGGTGGCGATCATCACCGGATCGAACACCACGGGCACGCTCAGGCGCTCAAGCCTTTCGGCCACCACGGCGGCGATTGCGGGCGAACCCAGCATACCGATCTTGACCGCATCGACGCCGAGATCGCCGACGCAGGCGTCGATCTGCGCGGCGACCATCGCCGAACTTGCGGGCTCGACCATGGTGACGCCCCGCGTGTCCTGCGCGGTCAGCACGGTGACGGCAGTCATTGCATAGCCGCCAAGCATCGTGATCGTCTTGATATCGGCCTGAATGCCTGCGCCGCCTCCGGAATCGGAGCCGGCGATAGACAGCACTCGCGGTGGTTGGCTCATCCCTTGAACTTGCGCTCAGCTGATGGCGGATACTTTGCGTGGAGCGCCTTGGCGCGGCTGGGGCGGTCCATCAGTTCGCCGCCGCAGTTGGGGCAGCGATCATCGAGCGCTTCGGCGCATTCGGCGCAGAAAGTGCACTCGAACGAGCAGATGAACGCACCCGGCGCCTCGGCCGGCAGATCGGTGCCGCAGCGTTCGCAATCGGGGCGCATTTCCAGCATGTCCGGGGCTCCTCAGGCGGCCTTGCGCACGGCGTCGCAGATCGAATCGACCACTTGCGCCACTTCCTGCGCATCATCGCCTTCGGCCATCACGCGGATCACGGGTTCGGTGCCTGAGGGACGGATGACGAGGCGCCCGCGCCCGGCGAGCCGCGCTTCGGCTGCGGCGATCGCAGCCTTCACGCTCTCAGCCTCGAGCGGTTTACCCCCGGCAAAGCGGACGTTCTTGAGGAGCTGCGGCACCGGATCGAACAGGTGCAGTGTCTCGCTGGCAGGCTTGCCCGAGGCGACCAGCGCGGCGAGGACCTGCAGCGCCGCGACGGTGCCATCGCCCGTCGTGCCGTGATCGGCGAGGATCATATGGCCCGATTGCTCGCCGCCAACGTTGTAGCCGCCTTCGCGCATCTTCTCGAGCACGTAGCGATCACCGACCGAGGCGCGCACCAGTTCGAGGCCGAGGCTGTTGAGGTAGCGTTCGAGCCCGAGGTTCGACATGACCGTGGCGACCACGCCGCCGCCGCGCAGCGCACCCTGCTCATGCAGGCGCCCGCCGATCAGCGCCATGATCTGATCGCCGTCGACCGTCTGGCCTTTCTCGTCGACCACGATCAGCCGGTCCGCATCGCCATCGAGCGCGATGCCGATATCGGCGCGCACTTCGCGCACGCGGGCCTTCAGCGCATCGAGATGGGTTGAGCCGACGCCGGCGTTGATGTTCTTGCCGTTGGGCTCGACACCGATGGCGATCACTTCGGCGCCAAGTTCCCACAGCGCGGAGGGGGCGACATGATAGGCCGCGCCATTCGCGCAATCGACCACAATGCGCAGCCCATCGAGCCGCACGTTGTGGGGAAGCGAGGCCTTGACCGCGTGGATATAGCGGCCGCGCGCATCATCGATGCGGCGGGCGCGGCCCACGTCGTTCGCATCGGCCAGCGGCAGATCCTGTTCGAGCATCGCCTCGATCGCGAGTTCGTCCTCGTCCGACAGCTTGAAGCCATCGGGGCCGAACAGCTTGATCCCGTTGTCCTCGAACGGATTGTGGCTGGCCGAGATCATCACGCCGACATCGGCGCGCATCTCGCGCGTGAGGAGGGCGACCGCGGGGGTGGGCATCGGCCCAAGCAGCACGACGTCCATGCCGACGCTGGTGAAGCCCGCGGTCATCGCGTTTTCGAGCATGTAGCCCGAAAGGCGCGTGTCCTTGCCGATCACCACGCGGTGACGGTGATCGCCGCGCAGGAAATAGGTGCCGGCGGCCTGGCCGACCTTCATTGCGGTTGCTGCCGTCATCACGCCGGCGTTGGTCCGGCCTCGGATCCCGTCGGTACCGAAGAATTTGCGTGCCATTGCCTGAAACTATTCCTTGCCAGAAGCGCCGGTCGGCGCGGATTGCCATATGGCCCTACACGCTTAATGTCACCGCCCCATGAACCAAGCGATTAACGATACGTCATCCGCCGATGCTCCGCGTTCGGTGAGCCCCCTGCCGGAAATCACCAAGGTGCCCACGCTGTGGACCTTCGTCGGCCTCGTTGCCGGGCTGGGCCTGGGCCTGCTCACGGTGATGCGCGCGCCGGGCGCCATGGCCCCGTTGCTCGCGGTGGCGGAGCCGGTGGGCGACATGTGGCTTCGCGCGCTGCGTGCAACGATCATCCCGCTCGTCGTCTCGCTTCTGTTCATGGGCGTGGTGCAGACCGTGGCGGCGGCACGCGCCGGGGCGATGGCGCGGCGCGCGCTCGGGTGGTTCTACCTCATTCTTGCGGGCGGCTCGGCGATGGCCGGGTTCCTCGTGCCAGCTTTGCTCGCGGTGATCCCCAGCCCGCCAGGGGCGATCGAGGCGCTGCGGGCAGGGGTGGCTTCAGCCGATGCGAAAGCGGCAGGTCCCTTGCCGGGGGTGGGCGATTTCGTTGCCTCGTTCGTGCCGGCCAACGTGTTTTCCGCCGCAGCCGATGACCAGATCCTGCCCTTGTTGCTGTTCACCGCGATTTTCGCCGTGGCTGCTGCCCGGCTCGCCAATCGTCAGCGTGAAAGCCTGCTGACCTTCTTCGAGGCCATTGGCGGCGCGACGCTGGTGGTCGTCGGCTGGATCCTGTGGACCGCGCCTGCCGGCGTCTTTGCACTGAGCTTCGCGGTGGCGGCGCACACAGGCGCGGCGGCCATCGGTGCGCTGGCGCACTATGTGCTGATCGTGACGCTTACGGGGACGGTTATGTTCCTCAGCGCCTATCCGATTGCGGTGCTGTTCGGCCGCCAGCCGCTTGGCGCATTTGCCCGTGCGGTGATCCCGGCGCAGGCGCTGGCGCTTTCGACGCAATCCTCGCTGGCCTCGCTCCCGGCCATGCTCGGCGCCTGCCGTCAGCTTGGCGTGCGCGACCGCGCGGCGGAGTTCACCCTGCCGCTCGCCGTCGCGCTGTTTCGCGGGACGGGCCCGGCGATGAACTTTGCCGTGGCGATCTACCTCGCGCACTGGCTCGGCGTGCCGGTCGATGGCTGGCACATGCTGGCGGGTTTCGCGGTCGCCTCAGTGATGAGCTTCGGGGCGGTAAGCCTACCCGGCGCGATCAGCCTCGTCACCTCATGCGGGCCGATTGCGCTCGCCATGGGCGTGCCCGTCGGCCCGCTGGCGCTGTTGGTGGCAGTAGAAGTGCTGCCAGACCTCATGCGCACGCTGGGCAACGTGACGCTCGACGTGGCGGTGACGACCGTGGTCGATGCGATGCCGGGGCTGGACGAAGAGAAAGCTAACGGTTGACGGGTGGTGCTGGCCGGAACAGCGGTTCGCCCAGAAGGAAGCCGATGATGTTGGGCCGCCCGAGATTGTCGAGCATCGCCTCGATAATCAGCAGGATCGGCACCGAGAGCAGCGCGCCGGGCACGCCCCAGATCCACGAGAAATAGCTGATCGCGACAAGGATCGAGACCGGGCTCACCGTCAACCGCGCGCCGAGGATGGCGGGCGTCACGAAGTTCGCCTCAATGGCGTGGAGGCTGAGGAAGGCAAGCATCGGGACAATGCCCACCGCCACCGAACTCGCGGTGCCGAGGCCGACAAGCCCGAGCAGCGCCATCATCGCGAGCGGGCCGAGGTAGGGCAGGAAGTTGAACACAAAGGCCAGGCCGCCCCACATGATCGGCGCGCTGAGGCCGAAAGCGTATGCCCCTGCCGCGACGATCAGGCCGACACCGAGATTGATCAGCGCGACGGTGAGAAGGTAGCCCGCCACGCGGTCCTGCACATCGCGCATCACGCGGGCGATCCGCACCGATGCGTTGACGCTTTCGCCATCCCGCGCAAGCCGGCGGCGCACGCGCAGCCGCGTCTCGATCATGAAGAAGGTCATCAGCATGGTGACCAGCGTTTCGAGCACGAGGCCCGGCGTCGCGAAGGCGACCTGCTCGATCACCGAGGGGCTGGCGAGCACGACCTCGCGCGGGCTGTGGCCCATCAGGCGGGCAAGCTGGCGGTTGAAATCGTTGATCCAGGCAAGATTGCCACGCAGCTCCGCAAAGCGGCGGCTGACCACGGTCAGCATGTCCGGAACCTGATCGACCATCGCGAAGGCAGGCTGCAGGATCAGCGCCAGCGCGAGCACGATGACCCCGGCCATCGTCAGCATCGCCATCAGCGCGGCGAGCATGTCCGGCAGGCCGAGCCGGCACAGCCGGTCCGCCATCGGCGCGAGGATGATCGTGATGACCACCGCCGTGACGGGCGGAAGGAAGACCACCGCGCCGATCGAAAGCACAAATGGCAGGGCAAGGAACAGCCCGGCCATCAACAGCAGCACGATCGCCGATTGCAGCCGCGCGCGGGTATCGCCTGCCCATTCGTCATGCAGACGCGGCAGCGCAGGGCTGGCTTCCAGTTCGGGATCGGGCATGTCGGCCATGTGTTCGCTTTCTGGACCCCGCGTGTGGCCGGATCAAGGCGGGGGCAGAGCGTTAACGGTGAGGTGTTTGCGAAACGCGCGAAAGAGCGCGTTTCGAAGGCGGCACCAGCCCGCTCCCCCACCCGGCCACCCATTCAGGGTACTCTCGTGGGTGGCCGGGTGGGGGAGCGGGCTGGTGCCGCCTTCCGGACCGTCAGGTTCGCTAGAGTCCCTTGCCGTAGATCACGTATTCCTTGTTGACCTTGCTATCGATGGCATCGGCGATGGCGACCATCCCCTGATTGTCATCGAGGATCCAGCCGATCTCGCCGCGGCTCGCGCCGTAGTCCGCCACCGAATTGCGACGGATGTACTCGATCATCATGAAGGCCAGCTGACTGGCGAGGCGCGAGGCCTGCAGCCGCTTGCGCACGCCCATCAGCGGCACGCGCATGGTGCGCACGCGCGGCTTCCTCAGCCACAGCAGCAGCTTGGCCCAATTGAACGGGAACAGCGAACCGCCCATCGGCTTGAGCACTTCGTTGAGGTCCGGCAGCGTCATCATGAAGGCCACCGGCTCGCCGTCGTACTCGGCGATCATGATGAGATCCTCGCGCACGATCGGTTTGAACTTCTTGCCGGCGTAGGCGATCTCGGTGTCGGTGAAGGGCACGAAGCCCCAGTTGTCCGACCAGGCATCGTTGAGGATGTCGAGGATCAGCTTGGCCTCGGCATCGAACTTGCTCTTGTCCACGCCGCGGATGCGGATGCGCGGGTTCTTCTCGCCCGAAGAAACGATGCGCTGGATGAGCGGGGGGAACTCCTTGCTGATGTCGAGCTCGTAGGTGAGCAGCGACTTGGCCGGGGTGTAGCCCATCGCCTCGATATAGGCGGGGTAGCGCTTGCTCTGATGGCCCATCATCACCGTCGGCGGTTGTTCGAAGCCGCGCACCAGCTGGCCCGGTTCCTCCCAGATCGACATCGAGATGGGGGCGAGCACGCGGGTCATGCCCTTCTCGCGCAGCCAGTCCTCGGCGCGGGCGATCAGCGCTTTGGCAACGGCTTCATCCTCAGCCTCAAGCAGGCCCCAGTTGCCAGTGCCGGGGCCCATGCCCTGCACCGGATCCATCGCGACGGCGAGATGATCGATATGTGCCGAAATCCGCCCGACGATCCGCCCGCCGCGCCGGGCGAGGAACAGCTGCACGTCGGCATGTTCGAAGAAGGGGTTCTTGCCGGGGGTGACAAGCTCGACCGCTTCCATCCGCAGCGGCGGCACCCAGGCGGGATCGCTGGCGTTGATGCGGTAGGCAAGGTCCACAAAGGCAGTGCGGTCGGCCTTGCCGGAAACCGGGGTGATGACTACTTCGCCGCTATTGTCTGGGGTTCCGGCCACGATATTGCCTTTGTTTGGAAGTATTCGGAAAAAATGCAGGGCTTGCCTGCGTTGGCCCGGACCGGATTGTCAAGCCGGACGCGGCGCAAAGGGTCTCTGGACAAGCAGTCTCGGGTCAATCAGGAAACAATCGCATGCTCGCCTCTCCCTCGTTCGAACCGGCTTCGCAGCCGCTGGCCTCTGCGCCCGGCGATGCAGCGAGCCTTGCGCGCACGCCGGATGACAAGGCGATGCTGCGCGCAGCTGTGGAACTGACGCGCGATCTGGGCGAGGCCAAGGCAGCGATCTTCTGGCCGGACATGCTGGCTTCGGCGCTGATCGGCTATGCCGCGCTGGCAGGCGCAATCCTTTCGGCCAACATGGGGATCGCGATTGCGTGCGGCGTCCTCTCCGCGCTCGCGTTCTACCGTGCGCTGCTGTTCATCCACGAGCTTTCGCATATCCACCGCACGGCGCTGCCGGGCTTCCGCTTCGTGTGGAACGTGCTCGTCGGCATCCCGATGCTCACGCCCTCGTTCATGTATGAAGGCGTGCATCCGCTGCACCACGCGCGCACGCGCTATGGCACGGCGGAAGATCCTGAATACCTGCCGCTGGCGCTGATGAAGCCGTGGTCGCTGCCGGTGTTCCTGCTCACGGCCATCCTGCTGCCGGTTGCGCTGCTGGTGCGTTCGGCGGTGCTGACCCCGCTGGGCGTCATTATCCCGCCGCTGCGCCGCCTTGTGTGGGCACGGGCTTCGGCGCTCGCGATCAACCCTGCCTTCCGCCGCCGCCCGCCCGAGGGTGACTTCGCGCGCATGGTGTTCTGGCAGGAACTGGGCGCGAGCCTCTGGGCATGGTTCCTTATCGGCTGGTCGGCCACGCATGGCTGGCGCCCGCTCCTCATCGGCATCGGCGTGATCGCGCTTGGCGCGGTGCTCAATCAGGCGCGCACGCTCGTTGCCCACCTGTGGGAGAACGAAGGCGAGACGATGACGGTGACGGGGCAATATCTCGATTCGGTCAACGTGCCCCCGCCGGGCTGGCTGACGGTGCTGTGGGCGCCGGTCGGTCTGCGCTACCACGCGCTGCACCACCTGCTGCCGAGCGTGCCCTATCACGCGCTGGGCGAAGCGCACCGGAGGCTGACTGCCGAGCTCGGGACGGGTTCGACTTATGTGAAGTCGAGCTATGCCGGGCTGTTCCCGCTGCTTGGCCGACTAGTGCGCAGCACGATGGGACAGCGTTCGGGGGTTTAGCGCCCCAGCGCGACGTATACGCCGACCGCGATCACGAGAGCGGCGAAGGCTTTTTCGACCACGCCGCGTTGCGACGCGAGCGCTGCGGTGCCCTTGATGCCGAGCGCCGCGCCCGCCGCGCCGCCAACGGCGAGCACGGCCACCAGCGGCCAATCGACATAGCCCGACAGCGCGTAGGACGTTGCGGTCGTGGCGCCCAAGGCTGCGACGATCACCAGCGATGTGCCTGAGGCAAACCGCATCGGCATGGCGGTTGCGGCGATCAGGCCGGGTACGATCAGGAAGCCGCCGCCGATCCCGAAGAACCCGGCGAGCAGGCCCGTGCCGAGGCCGATCGGAATCAGTCGCGGCAACAATTGGCCCGCGCTGGCGGCGGTGAGGCGCACATCCGCGCGTTCCTCGCTGCGGCGCGGGCGCAGCATGGCGAGGCCGACGACGATCATCAGCAGGCCGAACAGCATGAGCAGGCGCTTGCCATCGAGCGCCTTGCCCAGTTCGGCTCCCAGCGCAGCGCCGAGGACGCCAGCAAGCGCGAAGACCCCGGCGCAGCGCCACTTCACGGTTCCGGCGCGGGCATGGCCGGCAAGGCCGACCAATGCATTGAGCGTAACGGCGACTGCGCTTGTCCCCACGGCGGCATGGGCCGAGGACACGCCAACCGCGTAGACCAGCAGCGGCGTCATCAGGATCGAGCCCCCGGCGCCGAGGCCGGCAAGGATCAAACCGATCGCCGCGCCCGAGCCCAATGCTGCGAGGATCATCGCAAGTGGCATGGGATCAGGCCGCCGATTTCCGGTTCTGTGCCCGGTTCCACGGCATTGCGGCAAGCATCTTGGCCATGCCGCACCACCCGGTGGTACCGGCAAACATCAGGCCCGCACCCACGAAGGCAGACAGGCCGGGGAAGGCGGGCCGGAACAGCACGCCGAGCACCACGCCGAGCACCACCAGCGCACCCGCGATGATTTGGACCTGCCGCATGATCTCCATCGGCGCCTTGCGGTTCTCCGCGACCGGCAGGCCCGCGGCGCGCCAGGCTTCGAGCCCGCCTTCGAGGAGATAGGCCGGGCAATCGCTGGCCGCAGCGAGTCGGCTGGCATTGGCCGTCGTCCGCATGCCGCTGCGGCAATGGTAGACGGCGGCCGGCGCATCGCCGACACGCCCGATGGTCTCGATGGGACGGTTCTCCGAACCGGGAATGCGCGCGCGGTCAAACTCGTCCGGCGAGCGGATGTCGATCAGACGGGCCCCTTTGGCCATCAGCTGGCGGGCTTCGGTGGGGGTGATCACAGGCAGGGACATGACTTCAATCCTCTGAGCGATGGAGTGGGGTGCAATAGAGTTGGTAAAGTGTGGCGACCAGCGCCTCGATCCGCGCATCGGCGATCCGGTAGCGCAGCACCTGCGCGTCGCGCGTGAAGGCGACGAGGCCTTCCTCGCGCAGGCGGGCAAGGTGCTGCGAGAGCGCCGACTGCGAGAGCCCGACGCGCTGCGCAATGTCGCCAACCTTCACCGTGACCTATCTAGTTGCCGATCCGGCCAGCGGCACGGCGGCGGTGATCGACCCGGTGCTCGATTTCGATCCGGCTTCGGCGCGGATCGGTTCGGGTTCAGTCGAAGCGGTGCTGTCTGCGGCTGAGGCGCGCGGCTGGCGGATCGAGGTGGTGCTCGAAACTCACGCACATGCCGATCACCTCAGCGGCGCGAAACTGATCGCCGCGCGCACTGGTGCGTGGATCGGCATCGGCGCGCAGATCACGCAAGTGCAGGCGACCTTTGCGCCGATGTTCGGCGCCGACGACGTGCTGCCGGCCGCAGGTGACTTCGACCGACTGCTTTATGACGGCGAGCTGATCGCCCTTGGCGCGCTTGCGATCGAGGTGCTGCACACGCCCGGCCACACGCCCGCCTGCGCCAGCTACCGCATCGGCGATGCCGTCTTCGTCGGTGATACCCTGTTCATGCCCGATTACGGCACCGCCCGCGCCGATTTCCCTGGCGGCGATGCCCATGCGCTCTATCGCTCGATCCGGCGCCTGCTCTCGCTCCCGCCCGAGACGCGGCTGTTCCTGTGCCACGACTACAAGGCGCCGGGCCGCGATCACTGGGCGTGGGAAACCACCGTTGCCGAGCAGCGCGGCGCGAACATCCATGTGCACGACGGGATCGACGAAGCCGCGTTCGTCGCCGCGCGGCAGGCCCGCGATGCCACGCTGGCGCCGCCGCGCCTGCTGCTGCCATCGATCCAGGTGAACATCCGCGCCGGCCGCCTGCCGCCGGCCGATGCGCATGGGGTGCGCGCGCTGCGGCTGCCGCTGCGCGCGGGCGATGAGGTTGCGGCTACTCTTCTGTCCTGACGAGGACCGTCTCACCGATCAGCAGGAACAGGAAGAACGGCGCCCAGGCGGCAAGCAGCGGCGGGTAGCCCCCGAAGTTGCCCATCGCCAGCGCTGCGTTGTCGACCACGAAGTAGGCAAAGCCCAGCGCCATGCCGATCACCGCACGCACGAACAGCATGCCCGAGCGCGCGAGGCCGAAGGCGGCCACCGCGCCGAGCAGCGGCATCAGCAGTGCGGAGAGCGGGCCGGACAGCTTGTGCCACCATTTGCCCTCAAGCTCGCTGGTACGATAGCCTGCGCTGCGGATCGCCTCGATCGATTGCGAAAGCTGGCCGATCGATTCGCCGTCCGCATCAGCCTTGCGGATCACCACTTGCGCAGGATCGACGCTCTTGGCGAAGACCTGACCTGCGGCGTAGGTGAGCCGGCGCGCGCTCTGCACATCGAACCCGCCGGGCTTGCTGAAATGCCAGCCGGGCCGGGCAAGCGTCGCCTCGGGCGAGCGCACGATCTCGGTCACCATGCCCGCCGGATCGCGGCGATACCAGCTGACGTCGGTCATCCGCGTCTCTGCGCCCTGCCCGGATACGGCGCGCGCATACAGCAGGTTGCTGCCGTCCTGCAGCCAGACGTTGGACTTGACCGCACTGTCACGCGGGATCGCCTTGTAATCGACCGCCTGCCACGCCTTGAGCGTTGCCGAGGACCGCACGACCACGCGCTCGTTGAAAACGAACGTCACCAGCGAGGTCAGCGCCGCGACGAGAAACAGCGGCGCCAGCACCTGATGCGCTGAAAGGCCCGCCGACTTGAGCGCGATGACCTCGCTGTTCTGGTTGAGCGTCATCAGCGTGATAATCGTCGCAAGGAGCACCGAATAGGGCAGGAACCGGCTGATGAGCTGCGGCACCCGCAGGCCGACGTAGGTCAGCAGTTCGCCCTGGCCATTGCCCGGCGCGGCAAGGATACGGCCGCTTTCGCTGAGCAGATCGAGCATCTGCAGCACGAGCACGAGCATCAGCAGCACGGCGATGATCCGCACGGCAAACATGCGGCCGATGTAGAGCGTGATCGTGCGCGAGGGGAAGAATTCAAGCTGCATCGACCGCTCCCGACAAATCGATACGGCGCGGTTGGCGCTTGGCGAAAAGCTTGAGGACGGCACGCGAGATCTTGGCGAAGCCGGTTTCGAGCCCGCCGATCGGCTGGCCGCCGGGCACATAGGCAAGCCGCCAGTACATCGACACGATCAGCGCCGCGAACAGCGCGAATGGCCCCCACAGCGCCAGCGTCGGATCGATACGGCCGAGGCTGGAGACGTCCTGCCCGTATTCGTTGACCTTGTGATAGGCGACGACCATCACGATCGAGACAAACACACCAAGCGCCGAGCTCGACCGCTTTGGCGGGACGGCCAGCGCCACGGCAAGCAGCGGTAGCAGGAACATCATCGCAACTTCGACGAGGCGGTAGTTGAGGCTCGCGATGCTCTGGTAGCGGGCAGCCTGGCTGGCATCCTTGCTCCAGCCGATGCGCAGCAATTCGGGCAGGAAATACTCGCGATCACGCTCGCCGCGGCTGCGGAACTGCTCGATCTTGGGCAGATCAATCGGGAGATCGTGCGTTGCGAACGTGAGCACGCGCGGGGAGGTGATGCCGGGGCCATCCTGCACGATCTGGCCTTCGGAGAGGCGCAGGATCACCGTGTCGGGATTTTCCTTGTTGGCGAAGAACTGCCCCTCGCGCGCGGAAATGACGAGGACCTGCCCATCCTTGGCGGCGATCCGGGCGAAAATCCCGCGCAGGTCGCGCCCTTCATCGCGGCTGGCATCGACGCGCAGCGCGGTGCGGTCCTGCAGCGTGTTGAACTCGCCCACCTTGATCGAGGCGCCCAGCGCGCCTGAGCGCAGATCGAACTGGAGCTGCTCGTAGTAGTAGCGCGAGAGCGGCTGAAGGTAGCCGACGATCAGCAGATTGAGCGCCGCCAGCACCAGCGTGAAGAGATAGGGTACGCGCAGCAGCCGCGTGTAGGAGAGGCCCACCGCGCGCATCACGTCGAGTTCGGACGAAGTGGCGAGGCGGCGGAATGCCAGCAGAATGCCGAGCATGAGCCCGAGGGGGATCGCGAGGCTGGCGTATTCGGGGAGAAGGTTTGCCAGCATCTTGAACACGATGCTGACCGGCCCGCCTTCGGTCGCCACGAAGTCGAACAGCTTGAGCATCTTGTCGAGCACGAGCAGCGACGCCGCGATCACAAAAACCGCGCACATCGGCACGAATACGAGCCGGGCGATGTATCGATCTGTGGCGGTAAGGAAAGGCAAGGGCTGTGCGGCTCGCTGGACCGGATGAACGGCATTCGGTTAGCCCGGTTCAGGGGCCGGCGGAAGGCGAAAATGCTGTGGCCTGCGAGCGCCCTGTCGATGCCAGGGGGCGCTCAGGCGCGAATCACGCCTTCTCGAGCGTGCACTGCAGCGGGTGCTGGTTCTGCCGGGCGAAATCCATCACCTGATTCACCTTGGTCTCGGCGATCTCGTAGGGGAAGATTCCGCAGACGCCGACACCCTTCTGGTGAACATGGAGCATGACCCGCGTCGCCTGCTCCAGATCCATGTTGAAGAAGCGCTTGAGGACCATCACGACGAATTCCATCGGCGTGTAATCGTCGTTCAGCATCAGCACCTTGAACATGCTGGGCTTCTTGGGCCGCGTACGCGTCTTGGTGGCGATGCCGATCTGGTCGTCGCCGCCGCCATTGTCACCGTTTCCGGGGCCCTTGGGCTCATCATCGCCCGCACGCACGGGCACACGCACCGCAAATGTGGCACCGCAGTCGGCAGGGCCCTTGGGGGCTCCGGGGATGGCTGTCATGGTCATGGCGTAAGGGGAATATCGCATTGCGCGTCGCTGCGTACAAGAGGCGGGTAAACACTTGGCCTCAAAGTCCAGCGTCAGGGCCGCATTTCCGCGCTGAAAACGACAACGGGCCGGAAGGGAAATCCCGTCCGGCCCGCTTCGTGTTCAGGCCCGGCCCGCGCCGCAGCGCGCGCCGGAAGTGCCGATCAGGCGGCCTGCTTCATCTTTTCGACCGCGAGGCTGACGCGGTTCGAGATCGGCTGGAACGCTTCGCTGGCGAGCTTGAGCATCGCTTCGCTGTTCTTCGAGGTCGCGGCGACGGCGGCGTCGAACTGCTTGCGGAGCAGCGCGTTCTGCTTCTCGAAGAACTCGGTCGGCGACTTCACCGAAGCGAGATCCTTGATCTCCGTGGTCATCGTCTCGACCGCGGTCTTCGTCTCGGCGACGTAGCTCTTGGTCATTTCCTGCAGGCCGGTGGCGAGGATCTTGGTCGATTCGACGACGGCTTCGACGTTGCCCTTGGTGAAGGTGCCGACATCGGCGAGCGAAGCCTGGCTCTTCTCGAAAGCGACCTTCGCCTTTTCGGTGGCGTCCTTGAAGGCGGTCTGGATGGTCTCGGTCACATCGGTGGTCTTGGCGGTCATGATGAAATAATCCTTCTGCTTGGCAGCCGCGCTCTTCACGGAGGCGGCCTGTTTCTTGTTGGTCTTGGGCGTAAGCGTGCTGGTCATCGCGGCAGACTTCGGCGCGGGCTTGGCAGCCTTGACCTTGATCTTCCGGACCGGCTTGGCAGCCGGAGCCACCGGCGCTTCGACAGTCGTCTCCGAAGCGGGCACGGCGACCTTGCGCGGACGACCGGGCTTGCCCTTTGCCTTGGGAGCCGGCTTGGCAGCGGCAGCCGGAGCGGCGGCCACTTCAAGCGTTTCCGACTGCGCTGGCAGTTCGGCTGCGGCCGGCTCAGCCTCGACAGCCGGCGCGGCGATTGCTGCGTCTGCGATGTCCTTGACTTCGTCTTCCATAACCTGACTGCTCCTGCGCCGGACACGCTCCATCAACAAAATCCAACGAGTTGGATCCGCAGCGGACCGTGTTGCAGTGCACAAAATAGGTGCTCGACCGAGTCAGGTCAAGTGTTATTGTGCACTGCACCATGGGAAGAAGTCCCCAGAATGGCGGGGCTTTACCGGTTTTTGGCGGACTTCAGCGGGTCTTGACGTAGCGGCCCGGCGCATCCTCGATCACCGCATCGCCGCGCCCGCCCGGCACGCGCTTGCCTTTGGCGGGCACGGTGGCGGCATCCGACTCGCGGATCCACTCGATCCAGTCCGGCCACCAGCTGCCCTTCGTCTCGCGCGCGCCGCTGATAAATTCGGCAAGCGTGGTGGCTGCGCCATCGTTACGCCAGTACTGGTACTTGCCCGCATCCGGCGGATTGACCACCCCGGCGATATGGCCCGAGCCGGCGAGCAGGAACCGCCACGGACCCGACAGCAGCCGCGTCAGCTTCCACACGCTTTCGGGCGGCGCGATATGATCCTCGCGCCCGGCCTGAATGTAGCAGGGTGTCTCGATCAGCCTGAGGTCAATCGGGGTGCCATCGATCGCCAGCGAATCCGGCATGACCAGCCGGTTGTCGCGGTAGAGGTCTTCGAGATAGGCCTTGTGCCACTTTGCCGGAAGATTGGTGGTGTCGCCGTTCCAGTGCAGCAGGTCGAACGCCGGATAGTCCTCGCCCAGCAGGTAGTTGCTGACGACGTAGTTCCAGATGAGATCGGTGCCGCGCAGCAGGTTGAACGTGGCGGCCATGTAGCGCCCGTCGAGGTAGCCGTCGGTGACGAAACTTTCGAGCAGCTTGATCTGGCTGTCGTCGATGAACGACTTGAGATCGCCCGCTTTTTCGAAATCTACCTGCGCGGTGAAGAAGGTGGCGGAGCGCACCTTGTCCGCCTCGCCGCGCCGCGCGAGCAGCGCGAGCGTTGCGGCCAGCGTGGTGCCGGCGACGCAGTAGCCGATCGTGTGGATCTGCGGCACGTCCAGCCGCTCGCGCACCACGTCGATCGCCTCGACTTGCGCCAGCACGTAATCATCCCAGACAACGTCGGCCATCGAGGCATCGGCCGATTTCCACGAGACGACGAAGACCGTGAGCCCCTGTTCGACCGCCCAGCGAATGAAGCTTTTCTTGGGGTTGAGATCGAGGATGTAGAAGCGGTTGATCCACGGCGGGAAGATCAGCAGCGGCACTGCGAGCACATCGGGGGTCGCGGGGCTGTACTGGATCAACTGATAGAGCGGGGTTTCGTGGACCACCTTGCCGGGCGTAACCGCGATGTTGCGGCCAAGCTCGAAGGCTTCGGGGTCGGTGTGGGTGAGCTGGCCCTTGCGCATATCGGCAAGCAGGTGCTCGGCGCCCTTCACGAGGTTCTCGCCGTGGGTTTCGAGCGTGCGCTCGATCACGATGGGATTGGTCATCGGGAAGTTGGCCGGGCTCAGCGCATCGACCACCATCTTGGTGAAGAACTGCACCTGGTGCTGGCGTTCGGGCGGCAGGCCCTTCACGTCGGCAGCCATCGCGGTCAGCTTTTCCGAGAGCAGCAGGTAGGTCTGGTGCAGCAGCGCGAACCACGGCTGATCGGCCCAGCGCGGATCGGCAAAGCGGCGGTCCTTGCGCGGCAGCGGCGTGTCCTCGGCCTTCGCCGCGCCGGGGCCGATGCCATAGCGGCCAAGCACCTTGGTCCATAGCTCCAGCCCGTCTTCCCACAGCTTGGCCTGCGTTTCGGTCTGCGAGATCGGCAGCGCGGCGTACCACTCGGAAAACATCCCGGTCCAACGCGCGGGATCAGCCATGCGCGCCATCACCGGTTCGACCTGCCCGGCCTGTTCGGCCCCGAAATCGAGCCACATCTTCTGCAACTTCGCGGCAGACATCGCCCAGTGCTGCATGGCGGCGGGATCGGACGCCAGATTGGGCAGGGGAGTCGATGCAGTGGGGAGGAACGGGGCGAAGAGGGACTGCATCGCCTCACCCTGCTGGCGCATGAGATCCTCGATCACCCCGGCATCCATAGAGGAATTGAGAGGATTTTCCGGCGGTGTTGCGGCGTCAGCCATGGTGGTCCCAGTCCCTGTTGCGCTTGTGGTGCCTATAGCGCCGATTCGGCTGCTTGTGATCCCTTCCGGTTCCCACGGGGCAACGATTGTCGTAAGGGGCGTGCTGGTTCGGTGCTTTTGCCGGACCTATGGAGTGCGAGAAACCACCGTGACCGAAGAATTCTACCGCATGAAGCGCCTGCCGCCCTATGTCATCGCCGAAGTGAACGCGATGCGGGCCGCCGCTCGCGCGCGCGGTGCAGACATCATCGATCTCGGCATGGGCAACCCCGATCTCCCGCCTCCCGCGCATGTCATCGAAAAGCTTTGCGAAGTGGCGATGAAGCCCGATGCGCACGGCTATTCGGCGTCGAAGGGTATCCCCGGCGTGCGCAAGGCGCAGGCCAACTACTATGGCCGCCGCTTCAACGTAGAGCTTGATCCCGAGACCGAAGTCGTGATGACGATGGGCTCGAAGGAAGGCCTCGCCAGCCTCGCCACCGCGATCACCGCGCCGGGCGATGTCGTGCTCGCGCCGAACCCGAGCTACCCGATTCACACCTTCGGCTTCATCATCGCCGGGGCAACGATCCGCTCGGTGCCGACCACGCCCGACGAACGCTACTGGGAAGCGCTCGACCGTGCGATGCGTTACAGCGTGCCGCGCCCGTCGGTCGTCATCGTCAACTACCCGTCGAACCCGACGGCCGAGACGGTCGACCTCGCCTTCTACGAGCGCCTCGTGGCGTGGGCCAAGGAAAACAAGGTCTGGGTCCTGTCCGACCTTGCCTATTCCGAGCTCTATTTCGATGGGCAGCCGACCCGCTCGATCCTCGAAGTTCCGGGCGCGAAGGACGTTGCGGTCGAGTTCACCTCGATGTCGAAGACCTTCTCGATGGCCGGCTGGCGCGTCGGTTTCGCGGTGGGCAACAAGCAGCTCATTGCGGCGCTGACCCGCGTGAAGTCCTACCTCGATTACGGTGCGTTCACGCCGATTCAGGCGGCGACGTGCGCCGCGCTCAACGGGCCGCAGGATATCGTCGAGCAGAACCGCCTGCTTTATCAAAAGCGCCGCGACGTGATGGTCGAGGCGTTTGGCCGTGCCGGCTGGGAAATCCCGTCACCGCGCGCTTCGATGTTCGCCTGGGCCCCGCTGCCGCCGGCACTGCGCGAGATGGGCAGTCTCGAATTCTCGAAGCAGCTTCTCACCCACGCCGAAGTCGCGGTCGCGCCGGGCGTCGGTTATGGCGAGGACGGCGAGGGCTATGTCCGCATCGCCATGGTCGAGAACGAGCAGCGCCTGCGTCAGGCAGCGCGGAACATCCGCCGCTATCTCACCAGCATGGGCGTCAACGCCAGCGCCGCATAACCAGCATAACGGGGGCAGGACCAAGATGAAGTTCCACGATCGCGTCAGCATCACCATCGAAGACCACGTTGCCCATGTCCTGCTCGACCGGGCGGACAAGATGAACGCGCTCGACGATGCGATGTTCGACGGGATCATCGCTGCGGGCACCCACCTGCATTTCGAAAAGGGTGTGCGCAGCGTCGTTCTCTCCGGCGCAGGGCGGTCGTTCTGCGCCGGGCTCGATCTTTCGAGCATGGGCAACCCGGATCGCTGGGGCAGTGGCGGCAACCTGACCGACCGCACCCACGGCAATGCCAACCGGGCGCAGCAGGCGGCGATGGTCTGGCGCAAGCTGCCGATGCCGGTGATCGCGGCGGTTCACGGCGTGTGCTTCGGTGGCGGGCTGCAGGTGGCAAGTGGTGCGGATATCCGCATCGCCCACCCCGATGCGCGCATGGCCGTGATGGAAGTGAAGTGGGGCCTCGTGCCCGACATGGCCGGCTATGTCCTCTGGCGGGGCAACGTGCGCGATGATGTGCTGCGCGAACTGACCTACACGCACCGCGAATTCAACGGCACCGAGGCTGCGGCGTTCGGTTTTGCGACCCATGCCGATCCCGATCCGCTGGGCCGCGCCATGGCTATCGCGCGCGAGATCGCGGGGAAGAGCCCCCACGCCGTGCGCGGGTCCAAGCTGCTTACCAATCGCACTGCCCACATGAACGAGGACGAGATCCTCATGGCGGAGAGCGTGGCGCAGCACGAACTCATGTATTCGCGCAACCAGATCGAGGCCGTGCGCGCCGGCATGGAGAAGCGCGCCGCCGATTTCGTCGATCCCTGAGGGCCAGGGGACGCAAATCCGAAAGAATCCCGTTGCGGCGGAACCGGCGCTCGGCTAACCGCGCCGTTCCACGCTGATGCGCATCGGGGCCCGATGGCGGAGTGGTTACGCACCGGACTGCAAATCCGTTTACGCCGGTTCGATTCCGGCTCGGGCCTCCATCTCCCCGCCTTTCATTGACAGGTAGCTGCATCCTTTCTGCAGCCGGGCTTGCCGTCTGAGCGCAAGAAATGTCAAAAATCGGCGCAAGGCGGTCTAAAGCCTTTGGCTACCTGAATGCCTACTCTCCCCGTCAAAGGCCCCGGAAAGGGGGCATATCCGGGGAGATGACCATGTCAGGTATGGGTTTGACGCGCGTTCTGGCGTTTGCACTTGTGGCGGGCCAATCGGGCGCTGCGCTGGCGCAGGATGCCGGGAGCGGCGAGGCCGCCAATTCGGGCGAGATCATCGTGACGGCGCAGCGGCGCGAGCAATCGCTGCTCGATGTTCCGCTCGCGATCACGGCGGTGACGGGCGATGCGCTGGCCAATCGCGGCGTGAGCAATTCCGCACAGCTCGGCGATGTCGTGCCCAATCTGCAGATCAACAGCCCCTATGGCCGCACCCAGCCCAACTTCTCGCTGCGCGGGATCGGCGTTGCGAACGAATACAATTCGAACCAGGCCTCGCCGGTCGGTGTCTATCTCGATGACGTGTACCTCGCCCCGCGCACCAGCCACGGCATGGGGCTGTTCGACCTCGACCGCGTCGAAGTGCTGCGCGGGCCGCAGGGGACGCTGTTCGGACGCAACACGACCGGCGGCGCGATCAACTTCATCACCAAAAAGCCCGGGCTCTCGGGTGCCAACGGTTATGTCGAGGCGGGATACGGCAACTACAACTTGGTCACCGCGCAAGGCGCGATCGAAACCACGCTGGCCGAGGACAAGGCGGGCCTGCGCGTCGCGGTGAACTATGCCAAGGGCGATGGGCAGGTGAAGAATCTGTTCGCGGGCGGGCGTGATCCGATGTCGACCTATACGCTGCAGGGCCGCGCCTCGCTGCGACTGAAGCCTACCGAGACGCTCGATGTCACCCTGCGAGCCTATGGCGGGCGCGACCGGGGAACTCAGGCCGCGGTCCACGGGCTTGGCGTGTTCCGCACCGGGCTGGGCTTCTTCGAGACCAACGAGAACCGCGTCGGCGAGAACCGCACCGATGCCTGGGGCTTCTCTGCCAACGTCGCGCTCGACCTTTCTTCAAGCCTCCGAGTCACCTCGATCACGTCCTACGATGGCGGCCAGCAGAACCTGCAGCAGGCTGCGGACGGCGCGCCGCTCGACATCCTCGATATCAACTGGCGCTCGCAGTACCGCCAGTTCAGCGAGGAACTGCGCGCGAACTACACGGCCAAGGGGCTGAGCTTTGTCGGCGGGCTATTCTATGGCTGGGACCGCAATGTCACCGACAACCGCTTCAACCTGCCGCTGCCACCGGCGGGCGGGTTCTTCCAGCACTACCGGCAGAACCGGCGCAGCTACGCGGTGTTCGGGCAGGCCGATATCGATCTTGCCAGCGGCCTCGTGCTCACGCTGGGCGCGCGCTACACGAAGGACAAGTCGCGTTATGACGATGCCTTCGCCTACCTCTTCGTGGGCGCGGTGGGGGCGCCTGACTTCCCGATCGCGACGACGGTGCCGTGCCCGGGCGTTCCGGGCACCTGCGCCTATGATGCCAATGCCCGCTTTGCGCTGAAGGACACGAACAACGCGCTGACGGGCCGCGCCGCGCTGAGCTACACGCTGGCGAACGGCACGCTGCTGTTTGTCAGCTACAACCGCGGCTACCGCGCCGGGGCGGTCAACGGCGGCGGCTACACCTCGTCTGCGGGTATCGGCTATATCAAGCCCGAGCGGGTCAATGCCTTCGAGGCCGGGATCAAGGGCCGTGCGCTGGACCGTGCGCTGACCTATGCGATCAGCGCCTTCTACTACGACTATACCAACCAGCAGTTGCAGGACACGCGCGCGGGGCCGGTCTCGTTCCTCGTCAACGCGCCGAAGTCCGAGGTCTATGGGCTGGAGCTGGAAGCGAGCCTCAAGGCCAGTGCCCGGCTGCGCTTCGATGGTTCGCTTGGCCTGCTCCATTCGAAGTACAAGGATCTGACGCTGCAAGGCACCGATCTGTCGGGGAACCGCCTGCCCTTTGCGCCGAGCATGACCGGGCAGTTTGCGATGAGCTGGGATGCGCTGGACCTCGCGGGCGGCACGGTGACGTTCGCGCCGAGCGTCGCCTATTCGAGCCGCCAGTTCTTCTCGCCCTTCAACGAGACCAACGTGGCGGGTTCGCCGCAGGTCAATGCCGAACTGCAGCAGGGCGCCAATGCCAAGGCCAATGCCGCGCTCAGTTGGTCGAACAAGCGGGTCACGGTGCGTGCGTTCGCGAACAACCTCTTCCAGCGCAAGACATATGGTTACGGGCTTGATCTGCGCGGGGCGGGCTTCCCCTACAACTTCCTCGTTCCGGCGGCACCGCAGACCTACGGGATGAGCGTGCGGCTTGGGTTCTGAGGCGATGGGCGCGATCGATCTTGCCGATCCCGATCTCTACCTCGGCGGGGTGCCCTATGGTGCCCTTGCCGAGCTGCGCCGGGCGGACGGGGTCTATTGGAACGAGCAGGCGCAAGGGACCGGCTTCTGGGCGGTGCTGCGGTTTGACGACATCGTAGCCGTTTCGCGCCAGCCGGACCTGTTCTCGTCCGCTTACGAGAATGGCGGCCACCGCATCTTCAACGAGAACGAGACGGGCCTTGCCGGTGCGGGCGAGGCGGCCATCGGCGTGCCGTTCATCTCGCGCGATCCGCCCTATCACACGCGCTACCGGGCTTTCGTGATGCCTGCGCTGGCCCCGGTCCGGATCGCGGGGATCGAGGAGCGGATTGCAGCGCGCGTGGAAAGCCTGCTGGCGGACCTGCCGCTGGATGAGCCGGTGGATCTCCTCGGCCGCTTCACCGTGCCGCTGCCGCTGCTGACCCTGGCCGAGTTGCTCGGGCTACCGGGCGAAATGTGGCGCGATCTGCACCGCTGGACCGATGCCTTCATCGGTGAGGACGATCCGGACTTGCGCCAGTCGCCCGAAGCGATGGGTGCGGTGCTGGGCGAATTCATGGGCTTTGCCAGCGAGCTCTATCATGCGCGGCGCAAGGAGCCGGGGCCGGACATTGCCTCGCTGCTCGCCAATGCGGTGATTGACGGCAAGCCGATGCCGCTCGGCGAATTCGTCGGCAATCTGGTGCTGGCGCTTGTCGGCGGGAATGAGACGACGCGCAATTCGCTCAACCACAGCGTGATCGCCTTCGCGCGCGATCACCGGCAGTGGGACATGCTCCGCAGCAATCCTGACCTGCTTGCCGGCGCGGCGAAGGAAATGGTGCGCCATGCCAGCCCCGTCGTTCATATGCGCCGCACCGCCACGCGCGATACCGAGCTTGGCGGCAAGCGGATCCGGGCGGGGGACAAGGTCGTGCTGTTCTACCCGAGCGGGAACCGCGACGAGGCAGTGTTCGATGCGCCCGATCGCTTTGATGTGACGCGGCAGATCAAGGCGCACGTCGGCTTCGGTTCGGGCACGCATGTCTGCGTCGGCTCGCGCCTTGCCGAAATGCAATTGCGGCTGGCCTTCGGTGCGCTCGCGCGGCATGTTCGCGGCTTCGAAATCGTCGACGATCCAGCCCGGGTCCGCTCGAACTTCATCACCGGGTTCAAGCGACTGGAGGCGCGTCTGGTGGGAGCGTGATGGCAGAGCTCGGCGCACGCGGAACGCCCGCGTGGGACAACAAGGCAATCATCTGCGATGTCCTTGGCCGTTCGCCGGATGTCGAGATGGGTTCGATCGGCGAAGGCTGGTCCCTGTGCCGGTGGCGCCAGTTCGTGGGGAGCTACACGCTGCCCGCACTGCCTGATCCGATCTTCACGGTGCATGTCGCGGGGAAGCCGCAAGTGAAGACCTGGGACCGCGATGGCTGGACCGAGACAAGTTCGATCCCAGGCTGCGCGACGATCGTGCCGGCAGGCATGCCGACTGGCTGGCTCGTCGATGGTGAGCTTGATGTGGTCACGCTGTCGATGAATTCGGCGGTTCTGGCGGAGCAATCCGTTGCCGAACAGTTCAGCCGCATGCGCTTTGCCTTTGCCGATCCACTTGGCGTCGCGCTGACCCGCCAGATCCTTGCCGAACTCTATGCTCCGCAAGCTGAAGAGCGGACGGCCTATGTCGCGGCGATGGTCAATGCGCTGAAGGCCCATATCCTCTCCGGCCCGCCCGCTGGGGGCAATCCGGCCGAAATCCCGGTATCCGACTTTTCCGCCTACCGCCTGCACCGCATCATGAACCGCGTCCTCGCCGATCCGGCAGGAGACTATCCGCTGGAGGAAATGGCGGCGATGGCGGGGATCACCCCTTCGCATTTCTGCCGCGTGTTCAAGAAGGCGACCGGCATTTCGCCGCATCACTATGTGCTCAAGGCGCGGCTCGACAAGGCGCAGCAGATGCTGGTGCAAACCGAGCTCAGCCTTGCGCACCTCGCCGAGGCGACCGGGTTTGCCAGCCAGAGCCATTTCAGCCGCGCCTTCAAGGGCTGGTTCGGGACGACGCCGAGCGCCTACCGCCAGCAGGAAAGCCGGGCAAAGGGAGAGTAAGACTATGCGCGAAGCCATGGCAGCCGTGGCCTATGAGCCGGGCGGAGATTTCACCGTCGAGCCGATCACGGTCGACGAGCCGCGCGCCGGCGAAGTCCTCGTGCGCATCGAAGGGGTCGGGCTGTGCCACACCGATCTCGTGTTCCGCGATCAGCTTGCGCCCTTCGCGCTGCCGGGCGTGCTGGGCCATGAAGGTGCGGGCGTGATCGAGGCGGTGGGCGAGGGCGTCAGCGGGCTTGCTGTGGGCGACAAGGTGGTGATCGGCTTTTCGAGCTGCGGCGCCTGCCCGCGCTGTGCCGAACATCTGCCGAGCTATTGCCAGAACTTTGTGCCGCTCAACTACGCCGGGATGCGGCTGGAGGATGGCTCCACTGCCTATGCCAAGGACGGCGCGCGGGTAACCTCGCACTTCTTCGGCCAGTCCTCGTTCTCTGCGCTGACCGTGACGCGCGCGGTCAATATCGTGAAAGTCGGCGAAACGTCTGCGCCGCTCGAATTGCTGGGGCCACTCGGCTGCGGGTTCCAGACCGGCGCCGGCGGGGTGATGCGCTCGCTCGCGTGCCCGGCTGGATCGAGCCTTGCGGTGTTCGGCGGCGGGCCGGTCGGCCTTGCGGCGGTGATGGGCGGGGTGATTCAGGGCTGCACCACCATCGTGCTGGTGGAACCGGTGGCAGCGCGCCGCGCCATCGCACTGGAACTTGGCGCGACGCATGTGATCGATCCGGCTGATGCGCCGGACCTTGCCGCCGCCTTGCGCGAGATCGTGCCGGCGGGCCTGGACTTCGCGTTTGATACGACGGGCATTCCGGCGGTCATCGAAGGCGGGCTGGCCGCGCTGGGCAGCCATGGCGCGATCGGCCTTGTCGGCGTGCCATCGCGCGCGGATGCGGCGATTTCGGTGAACATCGCCGCTCTGATGACGCCGGGGCACCGGATCATCGGCATCATCGAGGGCGACAGCGACCCGCAGCAGTTCATTCCCGAACTGCTGGCGCATCACGCGGCGGGGCGGTTCCCCTTCGACAGGCTGATCCGCACTTTCCCGCTCGTTGAGATCAACGCGGCAATCGCCGCGCAGGCTCGCGGGGAGTGCATCAAGGTCGTGCTGGTTCCCTAGGCCGGTTCGATCACGAGTTCGGTGCGGCCCGAAATGCGCACCCTGAGCGTGGCCTCGCCTGCCGGGGAGGCCACGAATTCTGCATCCATAGCACCGCTCGCCGTGTAGCAGCGTCCGGGTTCAAGGCCGCTGACCGGAATGGTTTGCACACCCTCTCCCTTGCCGGGATAGAAGACGGCCTCGAGCCCGGTGCCATTGCTCCACGCGCGGGCGACGAGGACGTCCGGATAGGCGGCGGCCTCGATCTTCGGCCCGGCAAGGCACGTCCGCGGCGCGCCTTGCGTGAAGGTACGGCCAAAATCGCCCGTCTCCATCAGCGCGCCAAGGACGGCGGTGGCATTGGCGATGTTGGAGGCCTTGCGATAGCGGTGCACCCCATCGTCGATCGCGGGCATGCACACGCGTTCTAGCGCGGCGAGCGCGGCGTCAGCCATGCGCGTATCGCCAAATTCCCGTGCCGCGACGAGTAGGGTGGAGAGCATGCCGCCGTGGCCGGGGCGATAGTTGCCCGCATCGAGCCCTTCGCCTGGCATGGCGAGCCATTCGCCCGCGTCGTCTTGCGCCAGCAGCGGTTCGATCTCGCGCCGCGCGATGGCCCATTGCTGGCGCGCGCGGGCAGGGAGGAAGGCGTTTTCAAAGAAGGCATAGCCCGCCTCGCCGACCGGGAAGGGCACCGGCAGGCCGGTATACTGCGAGCGCAGACCGACGGTGGAGCCTGCGGTATCGGTGAACTCGGTTTCCAGCCCGCGCAGCCATGCGGGCAAGTGCCGGCCGACGAGATCGCTGCCGAGCAGGGCATCATGCGTTGTCAGCGAGAGCATGCCGTAGTGGTTGCAGATCGGGTAGATCCAGTTGGGTTCGCAGGCGTAGTGCCCGAACTCGGCGGTCTCGTAATTGCTGTTCACCGAACCGATCAGCGTGCGGAAATCATGCGGCCAGGCACGCTTGTCGCTCAGCCGGAAGGTAAGGCTGCCGGGTTCGAGGTAGCTCGTGTCCCCGCTGGCCAGCATGTAGCCGCCGACATGCGCGCCGAACCAGCCCGTCAGCATGATGTTGTCGCGCGCCGCCGGATCCCAGTCGGTGAAGTTGAGGTGGCCCCAGCAGCTTTCGAGCACCCAGTAATCCCATACCCGCCGATCGAGGTACTTGGCGATCAGATTGCGCTGCGCGGTGCGCATGTAACCGGCGAAGCTGGGTAGGTAGTTCGCCTGCGCGACGGCGAGCGCGAAGCCCATGTGGTTGATTTGGTAGCGCAGCGCGGCAGGCTGGAACTGGTCGATGATGGTGAAGCCATCGAAGCTCTCGACCGGCTGGAGCGTGCGGTCGAGCAGATAGCGCAGGCGGGCGATCTGATCGGGCGTCAGCTCGCGCTTCGCCGGATCGGGCTGAGCAGCCTGCATCGCGCTGACTTCGGCCAGCGAGGCAGGAAGGAAGGCCTCGCGCTTGCGGGCGGTCTCGGCACCCGCCAGCGCGGCCTTGCGATTGCGGGCGCGGAAGGAGAGGCCCACCGCGGCGACAAGGCCAGCGGCGACGAATGGCGAGCCCTGCCATGTCGGTGCGGAGCCGGCGAGGCTCCCGGCAATCGCCGCAGCGCCGAGCCACACCGTGACCGGCGCGACGACCGCACCGGCCCAGAACCACGCCACGAGCGAGGCAAGGAACAGCACCAGCGTGGGCACGATCAGCACGCTCCACCAGCCGCCCAGCGCAAGGAAACCTGCGCCGGGTAGCCAGAGTCCGAGGCCAGCGGCCTGCCAGCCAGGCGCCATGCCAAGCCCCCAAGGCAGCGCGCCAATCGCGACCATCGCAAGCCAGATCGTCCACGTGCGGCGCTGGATGCGTGCGGTGGCGGGGCCGGTCTTCCCGCGCGTTTCGGGCAGGCGTTCGGGGGCGAAAGTCAGCGTGGCAGCGGTCATGGCAGTTCCCCGCAGATCGAGGCATGGATGGCGGATTCGAGAGACCGGGCCTGCTGCGGCGCCGCGACGGCGGCCGTTCCGGCCAGCACAGCGGTGCCGCCGAGCGCCAGCAGGAGGGTCTGAAGCGCACGGCGCAGCACGCTGGGCCGGCGCGGCGTGGCGGGTGCGCCGGGGCGCCACTCGACGGCGGGATCAGCTTGCCACTGCGGTTCGCGGCCAAGGCGCAACATGCGGCGCAGCGGCCAGAGCACAAGGCTCACCAGATAGATGGCGAATGCGCAGCAAGCCATGCGCTTATCCCCTTTCCCCACATCCCGCGGGCATGGTGCCATGCGCAGGGCCTGCAGTGCAATCCTCAAGCTGGAAGCATGATTCTCATTTGTTGCCAGGCCTCAGGCAGTTCCCGAATCAAAGGCGCGGCATGGGTCGATGCGCTGGCGATTCAGCGCGAGTCTTTTCGTCCGTTTACCATTCAGCATGCTCCGCCTGCGGCAATTACGTAGGGCGTTCGAGAGCCATTTTTGTGCAAATTTACGATTTGGAAGGCGCCTTGGCTGCATGGACGAGACTCGGGCTGTGCGTATGCCTGCTGTCTGTCCTTTGCGGCTGACTCGCGGTGCATCGCAAACAGTCCTCGGCCCGATGAGGCCGGTCTGTTGGAGGAATGTTGCCAGATGCCGCGCCGATCGAAAGCACCGGAAGGCCACATCCGCGCCGCGATGCGCGTCCTGATCGGAAGCCTGCTGCGCGATACGGCGGGCACGACGATGGGCATCGCCCTCGCCACGATCGTTCTGATGGTGGCCCTTGTCGGCAGCGGCACCGACATGGCGCGCGCCTACATGACCAAGACCAGCCTGCAGAACGCCTGCGACGCGGGCGTGTTGGCGGGCCGAAAGGCCATGGCGACTTCGGGTACTTACGGCACCTCGGAGACGGCGAAGGCGAACAAGATGTTCGACTTCAACTTCAACCCGCTTGGCACCAATTCCCAGAATGTCACGTTCACCACGGAATCGAGCGGGACCGGCTCGGTCAGCGGCACGGCGTCCACCGCCATGCCCACGGTGATGATGGGCATCTTCGGGTTCAAGTCGATGACGCTCACCGTGGCGTGCAGCGCCGAACTGCAGATGGCGAGCGCCGACGTGATGTTCGTGCTCGATACGACCGGCTCGATGGCTTGCAACCCCGATGGTTCCAGCTGCAACAGCAGCAGCACATCGAAGATCATGGGGCTGCGCCAGGCGCTCCGCAATTTCTACACGACTGTCGCCAATGCCGTGGTCGACAAATCCAACACGCGCATCCGCTTCGGCTTCGTGCCCTATACCGCAACGGTGAATATGGGCGGCATCGTGGCGGCCGGGCAGATGCCGACGAGTTACTTCGCGGATACCCAGTCCTTCCAGACCGCGCTCGCGAACTTCAACACGCCGGTTTATGTCGGCACGGCAGATTCGCCGGTTGCCACTACCGAGACATATGGCTCGACCATTACCCAGACGCAGTGCAACAACTACGGCGTCAACAAATACCCGACCACTGGCAGCAACCCCGTGACCAGCGGAGGGCCTGCGCCTGCCGATACGATCTCCACGACCTATTCCTACAGATCGTGGGCAAAGGTCTCGGGAAGCGGCAGCAGCGCGAAGGGCACCTGCGTACGCAACAAGTCGGTTACGACGACGACCTACGAAACGCGCTACCAGTTTACCAACTGGACCTTCCAGAACACCACGCTCGACGTGACTGGCTTCAAGGGCCTTGGCAACAACACTGTCGTGACGAACATTGCCTCGAACGCAACGGTTCCCACCGCCGGAACCTACGACATGATCGCACTTGCTGCGCTCAATGGAACGACGGGCGTTACCGGCCTCACCACGGCCACGGCGAACTGGGACGGATGCATCGAAGAGCGCCAGACGGTCCAGAACCTCGCCATGAATCCCGTGCCCAGCGGCGCGACCGACCTCGACATCGATACGGTGCCGAGCAGCGACGCGACGCGCTGGAAACTCAACCTCAATGACGTGGAATGGTATCGCGGCAGCAGCAACACCACCTCGCGCACCGTCACGAGCCTTCAAAGCGACACATATCGCGTGAGTTCGCAGTGCCCGCCGAAGGCCGCGCTGTTCGCCGAGGTCGATACGACGAACCCGGCCGTGGTGCCGACCTGGCTGGACAACTACATCAACACGCTGGTGGCTTCCGGCAGCACCTATCACGATATCGGCATGATCTGGGGCGCGCGCCTCGGCAGCCCAAGCGGTATCTTCGCCACCAACGTCAACGCGGACAACGTCAAGTATCCCTCGGTCAGCCGCCACATCATCTTCATGACCGACGGTGAGATGGCGCCGACGACCACGGCTTACAGCGCCTATGGTCAGGAGCTTTACGACAACCGCGTTGCGCCGAGCGGCACCAGCAGCAGCACGCTGATCAACTATCACAACAACCGCTTCCTCGCGGCCTGCACCAAGGCCAAGAACCTTGGCTATACCGTGTGGTTGATCGGCTTCGGCACCTCGCTCACCACGCAGATGACGACCTGCGCGACGGCCGGGCGCGCGTACTATGCAAGCGACACGACCGCGCTCACCAACACGTTCAAGTTCATTGCCGGCCAGGTGGCCGACCTGCGGATCAACAAGTGATGGCGCTTCATTCCCTGCGGCTTGCCTTGCGCCGCCTGCGCAACCGGCCCCTGCGGCGCGGCTCGCTCCTGCACGACAGGCGCGGCGTCAGCGCGGTCGAGTTCGGCATGACGGCGCCGATCCTGTTCCTCGTGGTGTTCGGCTCGCTTCAGGTTGCGCAGGGTTACTATGTACGCACCGTGCTGACGGGCTCGATCAATGCTGCCGCGCGCAAATCGTCGATGCAGAGCGGGCAGACCACTTCGGCCACGCTGGATTCGCTTGTGCAGCAATCGATCCTCTACGTCATGCCGACTGCGAGCGTTACGTTCACGCGCAAGAACTACTCGAACTTCACCTCTGTCGGCATGCCGGAGGACTTCACGGACACCAACGGCAACGGCGTCTATGATAACAAGGAATGCTTTGTCGATATGAACGGCAACAGCGTGTGGGACGCCGACATGGGCAAGTCCGGACTTGGCGGCGCCAACGATATCGTCGTCTACACCGTGACCGTCACCTACAAGCAGTGGTTCGGTTTCGCCAAGTTCTTCGGCCTGCCGGAGTATCAGACGGTTCCTCAGACAACCATTCTGATGAACCAGCCCTTTGCGACCCAGTCTACCCGCACGGGGGTTTCAGTATGTCCGCCTTGATGCACAGCGCCCCTCGGGCTTTTCCGGCAGCACAGCGCCTGCGCCGCTTCTTCGCGCGTCTTGCGCAAAGCACCGGTGCGGTGAGCGCGGTCGAGCTTGGCCTTGCCATGCCGTTCCTCATGGGACTTACGCTGACCGGGGTCGAAGTGGTCAACCTCGCGCTGATCCACGTGCGGCTCAACCAGCTCGCGATCACCGTGGCGGACAACGCCAGCCGCGCCAAGCAGACGCAGGTCAACGGCGCGCCGCAGTTCCGCGAATTCGACGTGAACCAGGTGTTCCGCGCTGCTGCGCTGCAGGGCGAGGATCTCCAGATCCCCACCCGTGGTCGCGTCATTCTTTCGAGCCTGCAGGTCAACGGCTCGGGCGGCCAGTGGATCGCCTGGCAGCGCTGCTGGGGCAAGAACACGTGGGCCTCGCGCTATGGTGTTCAGGGCACTGGCGCCACCGGCACCTCGTTTGCGGGCATGGGTTATGCCACCACGAAGATGACCGCCGATGCCGGGACCGCGATCATGTTCGTGGAGATCGCCTACGACTACAAGCCGTTCTTCCTCGGCAGCGTCATTCCCTCGAAGGTGATCCGCAAGGAAGCCGCGCTTTATGTGCGTGACGATCGCGATCTGACGCAGATCTACAATCCCTCGCCAGCGCAGACCGTAGCGACCTGCTAGGATACCGCAGCCGGTTCGGGCGCAGGCACGATCCGGCTGATCACCCACGCGACCACGCCGAACCAGACCGCGCCGAGCGCGATGGCGATGATGACCTGGCGGAAATCCTCGCCGGCCTGGATCACCGGCGCATTGAGCACGGTGATGAACAGCATCGTGCTCTGGTTGCACACCAGTGCCGCGCGGCCCGCGACGACGAGAAACACCGCGACGATCATCAGCCCGAGCGCGAGCAGGATCAGCGGGGTGTTGCCGGTTGCGGCGCCCGTCTGCAGCAGGAAGCTCATGCCTGCGCCGGTCAGAGCACCGATGAGCGCCCCCGGCAGCGCCTTCATCGATAGCTGGTGCAGCGCCGACCATGCCCACAGCAGCAGGAAGCCCGCGTAGAGCGGCGTCACATGGAGCCACGCGCCAAGCGCGACGAATCCCGCGATAACGACGATCACGCCCAGCGTGACGATGGCGGCCTGCCCAAGAGGCAGCTGCGGCGGCGCGCCCGCGCCGGCGGATGTGGTGGACATGTCTGGCTCTCCCGCGGTGCCCGGTGCGGCATTTCGCCCGGATCTGGCGGCAAGGCTCGCCCGCGCGCCGGCCGTTGTCAACTGCAGCGACTTTGCGCCATTACCTGCCCGGTGCTAGGTCGGCCCCATGACACCGCAACTTGAACCCTTTCACGCCATCACGATTTCCACCATCGCCCAGCGCCTGATGGCCGAGGGCCGCTCGGTCATCCGCATGGAGTATGGCCAACCTTCGACTGGCGCCCCCTCTGCGGCGCTTGCCCGTGCGCGCGCGGTGCTGGACGAGGAGGACAAGGGCTATTGGGAGAGCGCTGAGTTGCTGGCGCGGCTGGCGCGCTACATGGAGGAGACCACGGGGGTCGCCGTCTCGCCGCAGCAGATCGTGCTGACCTGCGGCGCTTCGCCCGCACTGGTCATCGCGCTTTCGCTCCGGTTCAGCCCCGGTGCCCGCGTCGCGATCGCGCGGCCGGGCTATGTCGCCTATCGCAACACCCTGCGCGCGCTGTCGATCGAGCCGGTCGAACTGCCGTGCGGCCCCGAAGTCGGCTATCAGATCACCGCCGCGGCGCTCGCCGCGCTCGATCCCGCGCCCGATGGCGTCATCATCGCCAGCCCCGCCAATCCCACCGGCACGGTCATCCCGCCCGAGGAAATGGCCGCGATCGCCGAGGTGTGCCGCACGCGCGGGATCCGCATCGTCTCGGACGAAATCTATCAGGGCATCACCTATGGTGCGCCGGCAAGATCGATGCTGCCCTATGACCGCGAGGCGATCGTGGTGAACAGCTTCTCCAAGTATTTCAGCATGCCCGGCTGGCGGCTCGGCTGGCTGGTCGTGCCGGAGGATCTCATCGGCCAGGCCCGCGCGCGGATGGGCAATCTTTTCCTCACCCCGCCGTCGCTCAGCCAGCATGCTGGGCTCGCCGCGCTCGATTGCGGCGAGGAACTGGACGGGCATGTGCGGACATACGCGCGCAACCGGGATCTTCTGCTCGCGGCGCTGCCGTCGATGGGGCTCGCGCGGATCGCACCGCCCGATGGGGCGTTCTACGTCTATGCCGATGTCGGCCATCTGACGCAGGATTCGATGGCGTTCTGCATCCGCCTGCTCGAGGAAACCGGCGTCGCCACCGCGCCGGGGATCGATTTCGATCCGGTCGACGGCCACCGCTTCGTGCGCTTCAGTTTTGCGGTTTCTACGCCGCTGGTGGAGGAAGCCATCGCGCGGCTCGTGCCGTGGTTCCAGGCGCAGAAGGTGCTTGCGCCGGCCTGATGCGAAAAGGGGGCGGCCTTGCGGCCACCCCCTCCCAATTACTCGTTTCTGGAGCGCGCCTTACAGCGCAATCGCGAGCGAGGCGCGGGCCGAATAGCCAGTGCCGCCGCCTTGCAGCTTTTCGTAGCCGCCGCTGACCTTCCACGTATAGTCCA
The DNA here is from genome assembly GCF_007991615.1 of Novosphingobium sediminis. Lineage (GTDB taxonomy): Bacteria > Pseudomonadota > Alphaproteobacteria > Sphingomonadales > Sphingomonadaceae > Novosphingobium > Novosphingobium sediminis. Next base: position 71,286 of record NZ_BJYR01000019.1, read on the forward strand.
ACCCGCCCTGGATCAGGCTGAGTTCGCCGACCCATGCGGAAGGCAGCTGTTCGCCGGTGAGGGTGAAGCTATCGCCTCCGCTCGTCGCGCCGCGGTTGAACGTCGCTACGGTATCGCCAACTTCGCCCGAAATGCGGCTGCGACGACCACCTTCCACTTCGATGGTGAAGGGACGGTTTTCATAGTCGCCCGCTGCCGTGCTCCAGCTGGCCACCAGCGTGGTCTTGGCATTGGCGACAGTGCTGGTACGGCTCGCCAGCGTCAGCGCCAGCGGCGCGTTGCCAGTTTCGGTGTAGCCGTTTTCCTTGAGGCGGAAGTATTCGAACGCAGCGCGCGGCTTCAGCTTGAAGTGATCGCCGATGGGGAGAGCGTAGGACAGACCGCCTGCCGCAGAAATCAGCGTGCCCTTCCACTTGCCGCTCGCGCTGTAGCCGAACTGCTGGCTATCGACCGTGCCGGTGAAGGTGCGGGTCGAAGTGAACGAGGGGCGGCCATAGCCGACGCGGGCATAGGCATAGAGTGGACCCGAAGCGAGGCGCCAGAAGCCGGCGATCTCGATATCGCTGACCTTGACCTTCTGCGTCGCGTCGGTGGTCGAGTTGCCGGAGAAGTAGGTGAACGAGCCGCCGACATGGCCAAAGCCGAAAGCCTTCTCGAAGCCGAGCGAGAGACCGCCGCCGCTGTTGCTGTAGCCCTGGGTGGCACCAGCCGTCTTCTTGCCCTTGAAGTAGATCGGCTCGATCCAGGCACCGGCATTGCTGATCGTGAACCAGCTCGAATCGTCATCGATCCGGCGCGCGGCAAGGCGCGTGCCGCGCGTAAGCAGATCGAGCGAGCCGCCGGCGTAATCCGGCAGCATCTGGTTGAACTGGGTCTGCAGCGTGGCAGTGTCAGCCGCCTGCAGCAGGCTCGATTGCAGCAGCGTGTCCTTCGCCGCATTGGCGAGGATTGCGTTGTAGGCCTGCGATTGCGGGGCATTGAGCCCGATTTCGCTGGCCGACTTGCGCGCGATCGTCAGCGTCACGTCGTTGCCGACAGCTGCGACGGTGCCCTTGAACAGCACCGGCAGGTTGAGGGCCGAACTGGCAACATTGGAGCCGCCCGTGAGCGTCCCCGCGCTGAGCACGGTGTAGGTGCCTTCCGCCTTCGCTAGCGAGGTGACCTTGGCGGAGATCTTTGAGCCGCTGGCGAAATTGGCGGTATCGGCGACGAGCTTGGACGAAGTGCCGGTAGCACCGTCGATGTAGACACCCAGCGTGCCGCTGGCACCAACATCGAGCGACTTGATCGTTGTCGTGGTCGCCGAGTTGGCCCCAAAGGTACCGCCAGCCACACTGACGGCGAGCTGCGAACCGCCCGTGACGGTGCCGCGATAGATCGCCTTGTCGGCAAGGGTGAGCGTGCCGACCTGATCGTTGAGGATCAAGGTGCCGGTGAAGCGCGAGTTGCCCGTCATCGCGAGCGAGGCGGTGCCGCTGCCGAAATCGACGTTGCCGGTATACTTGGCGTCATCCGCCAGCTTCACGCTGTCGTTGCCGGCGCCGAGGAAGCTGTTGCCGGTCACCGTGCCGGAGCCGATGTCGAGCGTATCGTTGCCGCTGCCGGTGTAGATATTGCCCTTGATCGAGGTGTAGACCTTGGCGGTATCGGGATCGTAGCCAGTCGCTGCCTTGTCGGTCGTCTGCGATGCCGCATCAGTGCTGTTGAGATACTGCTTGATCGTCACGCCCGAGGTATTGGCCGAGACGTCGATCGCGGCCAGCTGGTCCTCGCTCGAGCCCGTCACCGAGATGGTCTTGTTGTTGTTGATCGTGGTCAGCGTGCCGGACAGATCCTTGATCGCCGCCGAAGAACCGATGCCCGGCTGGCTGATGACGGCGCTGATCGTGCCGTTGTTGTAGAGCGTGCCGACCGTCGAACCCGAATTGATGAGGATGCCGACCGCACCCGCATCGACCGTCGTCGCGGTCACGCTGCCGTTCACGGCGATGCCCTTGGTCAGCGTGACATTGCCGCCCTTGCCGCCGATCACCACGGCCGAGGCATTGGTTGAGCTGAAGGTCGCGGTCGCGCCCACGCTACCGTCGATGCCCAGCGAATAGGTGCCGTTGGTGGTGGTGCCGCCGCCGATAGTGATGTCGCGGGTGCCGCCGATCTGAAGCGCAGGCGAATTGCCCACGGACTGGATCGATCCGGTGGTTTCCGCCGTCGTGCCGCTGCCGGAGGCGGTCGTAACGATCACGCCGCCCGCCACGTTGCCGTTGATTTCCACGGCAGCCTTGCCGGTGGACAGCGCGCTGCGCGGCAGGTTCTGCGTGGCGCCGCTGTCCGCCGTGTAGGAGGCTGATTGCGAAAGGCCGCCGTTGATCTTGACCAGACCGCCAACGTCGCCGTCCACGACCAGCGCCTGCGTGCCGCTGCCGACGACGCCGATGGTGCCGCCCGCCGCAACGTTGCCCGAAACCGCACCGGTGCGGATACCGACCGAGTTGTCGCCCTTGACCTTGATCGTGCCGGTGTTGGTGACCGAGCCAGTCAGCGCGGAATCGACCGCGATGCCTGCCGAATTGAGGCCATCGACCGTGATCGTGCCGGTGTTCGAGATGGAGCCGGTGGCCGTGCCGCCGGGGGCGACGCGGATGCCATAGCGCCCGGTCGCCTGCGCAATGGCGCCTTCGGGGATGCCGTTGCTGTCGGCATCAGGCGGGGTGAAGGTTTCAAGCACCTGGATCGTGCCGGCGTTCGAAATGTTGGAGGTCGTGCCGCTCTGCACGACGATGCCCGCAGCGCCATTGCCTGCGCCCATGTCGAGCGTGCCGCCGGTCTGCACCGTCACGTCCTTCGATGCATCGACTGTCACGGCCGTGCCGGTGTCGAGCTTGATCGTGCCGTCCTTGGCGATGGTCACCGCGCCGGCGGCCGAAGTCACCAGCGGGGTTGTGGTCGCGGTGCTGACGGTGGTGTCGGCAAGGGCGGGGCTTGCGCCAGCCATCAAGGCCGCCGGGGCGGCCGTGGCAAGGAGGTTTGCCATGCTCTTGGCCGCAGACTTCACGGTGCGGGCGATCGGGGTTGAACTGTCCATCGGTATCTCGTCATCCGGCATGGGGAGCGCCGCCAGGGTGGCGAACGGTGCCCGTGTGGTAATAGGTCCAGCGCGCCGCGTCATCGCGCACCGGCATTGATCAATGCAAAATCGCCCCGAACCCTCCCTTTCCGGCAGGTTGTCCGATGCGATTTGCGCGCGTCTTAACGCGATTCTTCGCCATGCCTTAGCGGAAAATTTCAGCAACATTTCGCTGCCGTAAAGCCAGCGTTCAGGTGCGGCGCTATGCGCGCGGTGCGGGCGGCGTAAACATATGCGGGGAAAGCACTTGCGGCCCCTTGCTGCACTCTCCATTGTGCAGTCTCAAGCCTTCTTTTTTGTTGCAACATGGAAATGGCGCAGTGGCAGGACGCATTCTGCTCGTCGAGGATGATCCCCAGATCGCGGACTACATTACGTCCGGACTTGCCGAGGAAGGTTTTACCGTAGATCACGCCGGCAATGGCCGGGATGGACTGTTTCTCGCAACGGACAGTCAATTCGATCTCGTCGTGCTCGACCGGATGCTGCCCGGGATGGATGGCCTCACGCTGCTCAAGGCGATGCGCGCGGCCGAAATGTCGACGCCGGTAATCATGCTTTCGGCGCTGGCGAGTACGGACGACCGCATTGCAGGGCTCACCGCCGGGGCAGACGATTACCTTGGCAAGCCATTTTCGTTCGGTGAGCTGCTGGCCCGCATCCAGGCCTTGCTGCGCCGGGTGGCCGGGGGGGTGCGGCAGGCGCAGGAAACCACGCTGCGCTGCGCCGATCTCGAACTTGATCGCCTGACCCGGCAGGTCCGCCGCGGCTCGCGCAAGATCGCGCTGCAACCGCGCGAATTCCGCCTGCTCGAATACATGCTGATGCATGCCGGCGAAGTGGTGACGCGCACCATGTTGCTCGAGGCGGTGTGGGACTATCATTTCGATCCCGGCACCAACGTGATCGACGTTCACATCAGCCGCCTGCGCCGCAAGATCGATGATGGCGAGGAGCAGACCCTGTTCCACACCGTGCGCGGGGCGGGTTACCGGCTCGCGGCGGACTGACCGGAACCGTGCCGGCCCGCGCAGTCCTGAGATCCAGTCGCCGCACCGTCCGCCGCGGCCTCTCGCCGACAATGCTGCGGCTGGTGACTGCGATCTTCGTTCTGCAGATCGTTTCGAGCGCGCTCGTGATCCTGTTCCTGCGCGGGCAGATGCTCGATGTGGTGCGGCTCGACCGCGAACAGCAGGTCGTCGATGTGCGCGACGATCTGCTGGCCGCCTACTATGACGGGGGGCGCGAAGAGCTGGCGGAGTTCATCACCGCCCGGCGTGGCAGTGCTGCCGATCCCGCCGTGTTCATCGCGCTGATCGGCAAGGGGCAACCGGTCCTCAGCAATCTCGTGCGGGTGCCGGACATCCCGTTGGCAAACCGGCCGCAACCCATCGTGGTACGACGCGGACCCAATCAGCCGCCGAGCGAAGGGCTGGCGCTGGTCGGCCAGTTGCCCGATGGTGATCGGCTGGTCGTCGGCGTGGTCAGCCTGACCGAGCGGCGCATCAACATCGCCTTTACCGCGGCGGCGGAGCTCACCATTGCCGTCGCCGTGCTGATGGCGCTGCTGAGCGCGGCCGTGGTCGGCTTCGTCATCAGCCGGCGGACGCATCTCATCGCTGAAACCGCCGCCGAGCTTGCCTCGGGCAACTTCGGCGCCCGCGTGCCGATCGAAGGTACGGGTGACGGGTTCGATCACTTGCGCCTGCAACTCAACCTCATGGCCGAGCGGATCGGCGAGCTGGTCGGCCAGCTGAGCGCTGTTTCCGGCGCGCTGGCGCATGATCTGCGATCGCCGATCACACGGCTTTCGGCGGCCATCGATCTCGCGCTTGCCCGGGTCGAGGAGCCGCGCGCGATCGAGGCACTGCAGGCCGCGCGCGCCGATGCCGACGCCTTGCGCACGATGCTTGAGAATGCGCTCGAGATAAGCCTGATCGAAGGCGGCGCCGTTGAGGATCGCCGCCGCCCGCTCGATCTTGCAGCCGTGGCGGAAGATCTTGTCGAGCTTTACGATCCGCTGGCCGAACAGTCCGAGGTGCGGCTCGAAGCGCGGCTGGAGCCGGTGACTGCTCCAGCGGACCGCGAACTCATTTCGCGCGCGCTCGCCAATCTGATCGACAATGCGCTCAAATATGGCGGCGATGCCGTCATCGTCACCACGCGCGCTGTGCCGGATGCGGATGGCGCGCTCTGGGCTGAGATCGCGGTGGAGGACAATGGCCCCGGCATTGCGCCGGTCGACCGGTCGCGGGTGGTCGAGCGGTTCGTCCGGCTCGACGATGCCCGCACCCGGCCCGGTGGCGGGCTTGGCCTTGCGATGGTCGCCGCAGTAGCGCGGCTCCATCGCGGCAGTTTCATGCTCGGCGATCCTGCGGCTGACGGTCCTTCAGGCGGCAAGGGCCTGGTTGCCACCCTGCGATTGCCCGCCTGACGCCTGACCGGCTGAAACGCGGCCAGTCCGCTCCAGCTTGCCCCAGCCGATGCCGAGCCCCTGCAGCGCCGCGCCCACCGCGCGGATCACCACGCCGTACATCAACTGGCGATAGACGAAGCGCTGGCTGAGCAGCAGGATGGGCGGGAAGCGCCGCTCGCGCACGTCGAGCCGGTAGGCGACCCAGCCGCAGACGAGGTCGATCGCAGTGAACGCGGCCCAATAGAGCCCCATGCGCAGCACGTCGGTCTGCGTCTGCGCCCAGCCGTGCTGCATGACGCGGACGGCTGTGCCGAAGATCGAGACGGCGAGCGCGAGGTCGATCAGCGGCGAAATCAGCGCGAAGAGGATCTGGAACAGCCAGGCTTGCGGCATGCCGACGAAGGAAAGGCCGGCGGGCTTGCGTTCCCACAGCACGGAGCGGTGCTTCCACAGGCACTGCAGCGTGCCGAAAGCCCAGCGGAAGCGCTGCTTGGAAAGGGCACCGAGCGTTTCCGGCGCTTCGGTCCAGGCGACCGCATCCTCGTCGTAGCAGACCTTCCAGCCCATGCGCTGGATCGCGATGGTGAGGTCCTGATCTTCGGCGAGCGTGTCTTCCGGATAGCCGCCGACATCGCTCAGCGCAGAGCGCCGCCATGCGCCGACCGCGCCGGGCACGACCATGATCGCACCGAAGCGGGTGAGCGCGCGCCGCTCGATGTTCTGCGCGGTGATGTATTCCACCGCCTGCCAGCGCGTGACGAGATTGACCCGGTTGCCGACCTTGGCATTGCCCGCCACTGCGCCGACGCGCTCGTTCTCGAACCAGCGCACAAGCCGCGCGATCGTCTGCGGTTCGAACTGGGTATCGGCATCGAGCGCAACGACGATCTCGCCGCTGGCCACCGCCAGCGCGCGGTTGAGCGCGGAAGCCTTGCCGCCGTTGACCATGGTCATCAGCCGCACGCGGGGATTGTCCCCGAACGCTGCGGCCACGATGGCGCTGGTGCGGTCCTTCGAGCCATCATCCGCGACGATCACTTCCATGTGCGGATAGTCGCTGGCGAGGATGCGATGGATCGAACTTTCAATCACGCGTTCCTCGTTGTACGCGGGGATGATCACGCTGACGATGGGCTGGTAGCCATTGTCGAGCGCGGGCACCTTCCGCCGATCAGGCACGAGGGCCAGGCCGGTCAGCCCCAGCGCGCGGATCACGCCCAGCGCAATCGCAAAGAAGAAGCTCCAGTTGAGCGCGGCCAGCAGAAGCGCGAGCACCGAGAAAATCGCGACGTCGACACGCACCGCAGCGAGGTCCCAGCCCTTCACTTGCGGCATCACGTCATCGCGCTTGAGGCCGGCGAGCGTCGAGGCGGGCACAAGGCGGTAGCCGTCCGCTTCCAGCCGTTCGATGATCCGCGGCAGGGCGAGCACGGTCTGCTCGCGGTTGCCGCCACCATCGTGCAGCAGGATCACATTGGCGCTGCGATCCGGCGTGGCGTGCTCGACAGCATCGACCGTGCGAGCAACGATGTCGTCGGCGCTGCGCTTCATCCAGTCGCCCGGATCGGCGTGGAGCCCGACAACCGTGTAGCCTTCCTTCTGCGCAATCAGCGCGGGCCCGATCTCGTCTGCCGTCGTTGGCTCGGCGTCACCGAAGTAAGGCGCGCGGAACAGGCGGGTGGAGCGCCCGGTATAGGCTTCGATCAGGCGCTGCGTGGCGTTGAGTTCAAGCTGCACGCCCGTGGTTGAATCTTCGGCGAGGTTGGGGTGCGTGTAGCTGTGGTTGCCGATCTCGTCCCCGTCGGCGACCATGCGCTGAAGCAAGCTGCGCCCGGCAACGCCGTTCTCGCCGATGATGAAGAAGGTCGCCGGCACATGGTAGCGCTCGAGGACCGAGAGCACTTCGGGTGTGTACTTGGGGTCCGGACCGTCGTCGAAGGTAAGCGCGACGAGCTTGGGCCGGTCGCCGGTGCGGCGCACGACATAGGGTGTCGGGAGCGAGGTATAGCGCTCATCGTCGATCAGCATGGGCTGGCCGAACTGAGCGGCGGTGTAGTGGATCTGGCGCGCGCCTTGCTGCGGCGTCGCGTCGATGCGCAGGATCTCGCCGTTGCCTTCGACGTCGACGTTGTTGGCCTCCCTGATCTGGCCGAGATCGGGCGCGGCGCCCTTGCCGCTGCGCCATGCCCTGAGCACGTCCCAGAAGCCGGGATCTTCCGAACCGAGCCGCCACAAGGCGACCGAGCCGACGCCAAGGCGCGAGAGCATCTGCATCTGGTTCCAGCTGGACGCGGCATCGAGCATCCACACCTGATGCCGCTCTGACGGGGTGGCTGCGTTGATATCCTGATCGTCGAGATAGCCGAAGCCGGTGTTGCCGCTGGCCTTGTCCCAGGTGGGCGTGGTGCCGCTGTCATGCGCGGAGAGCCAGGCCTCTTCCACGGTCTGCACATCTGCCCGAGTTTGACCTTGGGGGCCCTTGTACCAATCGTAGCCATAGTTGCCGAGCGCGACGATGACCTTGTTGGCGGCCAGCCCCTTGAGCTGATCGGTGAGGTGGCCGGCGAACCAGCCGTTCGAGGCGATCGGCCCGGGCTCGCCGCCCTGCCAGTGTTCGTCATAGGCCATGAGCACGACCTTGTCGGCGACATCGGCGAGGCGCTTGGCTGACCAGTCGGCATCGTCGATCGGCATCGTCACCGCAACCACGCGGTGCTTTGGCGCGAGCCGGGCGTGGAGATCGGCAACGAACGTTCGGAGCGCGGCAATGCCGGGCTTGGGCAGGTTCTCGAAGTCGACCATCACGCCGCCATCGCCCGTCTTGTCGAGCGCGGCATCGATCTGGCTGATGAGCCCAGCGCGCCGGGCAGGGCTCTCCATGATCGCGGTTGCGCCTGCGCCGTCCCACTTGGCGTTGGCTGCGTTTTGCAGTACTGGCACGACCAGCGGGTGGTGGAGGGCCGAAGTCAGCACGCGGCGCATCGGGGCATCGTCGCTGACGACCAGATTGCCGCCTTGGCCAAGCGAGAACAGCGTCGGCGCAACCCAATCGAGCTGGCCGATGTGCCGGCGCAGGGTCTCCGCGCTGCCGTCCGACCACGATGTGTAGAAGCCGACACTGAGTGCCTGCCCGCCGCTGTGCGCCGGTACCGCCGCATGGCGCCCGAACAGCTGGCCGAGCCGCTGTGAGATACGGCTGACCTGCGTCTTCAGGGGGAACGGGGCCTGCCGTTCGAAGCCCAGCGGGAGCGGCGCGGCGAGAGGGACCGCCACCACGGTTGTCGCGAAGATCACCGCGGCCACGAGCAGCACCACAAGCCCGATGAACGCGCCGCGGCGGGTCAGGCGGCGGCGGCGGCCGGTGGGATCGAAGAAGATCGGACGAGACACTTGTCAGTTCCTCAATGTGTTCGCCCGAGACAACAAAGCCACGCGCAGGAGACAACGCTCTCGCACGGGCTGGGGTTGCAACAGCCGGGCTGGGTGACGATGGACGCCGGACCGGCAATCGGAACAGGGGACCGTCACGTCACGATTCCCGTGACAGGCGCCCATCGTCGAAAGCTCATCTAGGGCGCCGCACCCGTCCGAGGTGTGAGCAGAACATTACGCTTTGGCCATTTTCGCGGAATGCCGATCCGCGAGGCACTTGCCCGCATGACCATCTGGGCTGCGCAGGCAGCCACAGCCAAGGACGTGAGCCATGTTGCCGCCCCCTTCACGCCGTGCTGCCCTCGATCATCTGCGCAGGTTCGTGCCGCGCGCCGGTGCGGCTTATGCCTCGGGCCGCAACACCGATGTGGGGCCGGGGCGACCTGCTGCCGTCTCGCGCCTTTCGCCAGCCGTGCGTTATCGGCTGGTCACCGAGCAGGACGTGGTCGGCGAAGTGCTGGGCAGGCACTCCTTCAACGCGGCCGGAAAGTTCATCCAGGAAGTCTGCTGGCGCACCTACTGGAAAGGCTGGCTAGAACTGCGCCCCGTAGTCTGGCAGCGCTATCTGGCAGAGCTTGATACCGCGCGCGATGCCATGGCGGGCAGCGCCGATCTGGTGGCGGCAGAGGAGGGGCGCACCGGAATCGATTGCTTCGACGCATGGGCAAAGGAACTCGCCGAGACCGGCTATCTCCACAACCATGCGCGCATGTGGTTTGCCTCGATCTGGATTTTTACCTTGCGCCTGCCGTGGGCGCTGGGGGCTGATTTCTTCCTGCGCCACCTGATCGATGCGGATGCCGCCAGCAACACGCTTTCGTGGCGCTGGGTGGCGGGTCTGCAGACGGCGGGCAAGACCTACCTCGCGCGGGCGGACAACATTGCCCGCTACACCGAGGGACGCTTCGCGCCGCATGGGCTGGCGGAGGAGGCGATTGCCCTGACCGAGCCGCCGGCGGGGCCTGCAGGTGCGCTGGCGGCGCTCCTCGCACCGGATGCAGCCGCGCCGAGCCTGCTTCTGGTGCACCATGAGGACTTCAGCGCCGAATCGCTGTTTGCAGCCGACGCGCCGATACGGGGCGTGCTCGCGGTGCGTGATCCCGCGCTGCTGTGGGGGGATGCCGCACGGCGCTATGCTGGGGAGGCGGCGGCTGATGCCGCAACGCGCGCCGAGGGGCATTTCCGCTGCGGCTCCACGCTTGCCGACCGGCTCGATGCTGAAACGGTGTCGGCAGCGGCGCGCGCCGTCGGTGCGCGGCAAGTGCTGACGCCCTATGCGCCGGTCGGCCCGGTCGCCGATGCGCTTGCGGCGCTCGAGCCGGCGCTCGCGGCCGAGGGCATCGCGCTGAGTCCGGTGCGGCGGCGCTGGGATTCAGGGCTGTGGCCCCACGCGCGGCGGGGGTATTTTGCGTTCGACGCCGAGATCGAGGGACATCTGCGCGCCGAGGGGATGCTGTGAAAACGCCGCTGCAGGTCGTGTGGTTCAAGCGCGACCTGCGCATCGAAGACCATCGCCCGCTGGCGCTTGCGGCGGAACAAGGGCCAGTGCTGCCACTCTACATCGCGGAGCCCGGGCTCTGGGCTGAAGAGGATACCTCTGCCCGGCAATGGGCATTCGCGGCGGAAAGCCTCGGCGAATTGCAGGTTGCCCTGGCCAAGCTTGGCCAGCCGCTCTGCGTGGTGCGCGGCGATGTGGTCGCGGTGCTGCGCAAGATCCATGAGCGCCACGGCATTGCCGCGCTATGGAGCCATGAGGAAACGGGCAACGGCTGGACTTATGCGCGCGACAAGGCGGTTGCTGCGTGGGCGCTCGAAGCCGGGGTGCCGTGGCGCGAGGTGCCGCAGACCGGCGTGATCCGCCGTCTCAAGACCCGCCACGGCTGGGCTCGCGCGTGGGATCGCCGGATGGGCGAAGCGCTCACCCCGCCGCCTGCTGCGCTGGAGCCGCTGCGGGGCGATTGGCCCACCCGCATTCCCACCGCTGCCGATCTCGGCCTCGCGCCCGATCCCTGCCCGCAGCGCCAGAGCGGCGGGCGCGCCGCTGCGCTCGCCACGCTCGCCAGCTTTCTGGACAAGCGCGGGCGGGATTATCGCTGGCAGATGTCGAGCCCGGTGACGGCGTTCGATGCGAGCTCGCGCCTTTCGCCGCATCTGACATGGGGAACGCTTTCCATGCGCGAAGTGGCGCAGGCCGGCCGGGCGCGGCTCATGGGACTGCGCGCCGATGAGGGCGCCCCGGCGCGAAGCTGGCGCGCCTCGATGATCTCGTTCACCGGCCGCCAGCACTGGCACTGCCACTTCATGCAGAAGCTGGAGGACGAACCGCGCATCGAGTTCGCGAACCTCCACCCCGCCTACAACGGCCTGCGCCCCGATGAGCCCGATACCCAGCGACTGGCGGCGTGGGTAGCGGGGCGCACCGGCTATCCCATCGTCGATGCCTGCATGCGCGCGCTCGCGGCGCACGGCTGGCTCAACTTCCGCATGCGGGCGATGCTCGTCTCGTTCGCCAGCTACCAGCTCTGGCTGCCGTGGCGCGCCACCGGGCTGCATCTGGCGCGGCAGTTCGTCGATTACGAGCCCGGCATTCACTGGAGCCAGGTGCAGATGCAATCGGGCACCACGGGGATCAACACGATGCGCGTCTACAATCCGGTCAAGCAAGGCCGCGATCAGGATCCGGAAGGCGTGTTCGTGCGTCAATGGGTGCCCGAACTGGCCGAAGTGCCCACGGCGCTGATCCACGAACCGTGGCGCTGGGACGGCGCGGCGGGCCTCGGCTATCCGCCGCCCATCGTCGATCACGGCAAGGCGGCGGCCGCAGCGCGCGAAGCACTCCACGCCGTGCGCAAGGGATCGGGGCACCGCAGCACCGCGAGCCGGATTGCCGAAAAGCATGGCAGCAGAAAGGCCGGGATGCCGATGACGGGGCAGAAATCGCGCCGCCGTCCCGCTGCCTCGCAACTGGCGCTCGATCTGTGAGCCGGCTCGTCCTCGTGCTGGGCGATCAGCTCGCTCTCTCGCTCTCGTCGCTCAAGGCGGCAGACAAGGCGCGCGACCGCGTGCTGATCGTGGAAGTTGCCGAAGAGGCCACTTACGTCCGCCACCACAAGAAGAAGATCGCCTTCCTGTTCAGCGCCATGCGCCATTTTGCCGAGGAATTGCGCGGGCTGGGCTGGACAGTCGATTATGTGAAGCTCGACGATCCGGCCAATACAGGCAGCTTCACCGGCGAAGTGGCGCGCGCCGTCGCTGCGCACAGGCCAGACAGCGTGCTCGTCACGGAGGCGGGCGAATGGCGTGTCGCGCAGATGTTTGCGGGGTGGGAGGCGCAGTTCGGCCTGCCGGTCGAAGTCCTCCCCGATACGCGCTTCGTCTGCCCGCTGCCGGTGTTCCGGGAGTGGGCAGAGGGCCGCAAGGCGCTGCGCATGGAATACTTCTACCGCGAGATGCGCCGCCGCACCGGCCTGCTCATGGAGGGCGACAAGCCCGCTGGGGGCGAGTGGAACTACGACGCCGAGAACCGCAAGGCCGCCGCGCCGGATCTGTTCATGCCGCGCCCACCGGTGTTCGCGCCCGATGCGATCACGAAGGAGGTCATGGCGCTGGTTGCCGCGCGGTTTGACAATCACTTCGGCGATCTCGAACCCTTCCAGTTCGCCGTCACCCGCGCCGATGCCGAAGCCGCTTTCGCCGCCTTCGTGAAGCGCGCGCTGCCCCGGTTCGGTGACTATCAGGACGCGATGCTGGAGGGGGAGCCGTTCCTCTATCACGCCGTCATTGCGCAGTATCTCAATTGCGGGCTGCTCGATCCGCTGGAGGTGTGCCGCGCGGTCGAGGCCGAATGGCAGGCGGGCCGGGTGCCGCTCAACGCCGCCGAAGGCTTCATCCGCCAGATCATCGGCTGGCGCGAATATGTGCGCGGGATCTACTGGCTCACCGCGCCCGGCTATGAACGGCGCAACTTCTTCGAGCATACCCGCCCGCTGCCTGCGTTCTACTGGACCGCCGAAACGGACATGGCCTGCGTCCGCGCCGCCGTCACGCAGACGCGCCAGCACGCCTACGCGCACCATATCCAGCGGCTGATGGTGACGGGGACATTCGCGTTGCTGGCGGGGATCGACCCGCACGAACTGCACGAATGGTATCTCAGCGTGTATGCCGATGCCTATGAATGGGTGGAACTGCCCAATACCGTGGGCATGAGCCAGTTTGCCGATGGCGGAATGCTCGCCTCAAAGCCCTACGCGGCGAGCGGGGCCTACATCAACCGCATGTCGAACCACTGCGGCACCTGCCGGTATGATGTGAAGCAGCGGACGGGTGCGAACGCGTGCCCGTTCAACCCGCTTTATTGGGATTTCATCGCCCGCCATCGGAGCAAGATCGGCGGCAATCCCCGCATGGCCCAGATGGTGCGGACCTATGACAAGTTCGCCGATGCCGAGAAGGCCCGCATTGCAACAAGCGCGGCGGCGGTGCTGGCGAAGCTCTGACCGTTCGAGGAAATCGAACACAAGCCCACACATCTTGTGGCTGTTGCGAAAACGCCATGCGCCCTAGATTGGCAGCATGAAGCAACCCGTGTTCTTCCTCTCGCATGGCGGCGGCCCTTGGCCGTGGCTTGATGGCCCCTTCCGCGAGAACTTCGCGTGGCTGGAGGCTTCGCTGAAAGCGCTGCTGGCGCAGCTGCCGGAGCCTCCGCGCGCTGTGCTGGCGGTTTCGGGCCACTGGGAGGAACCGGAATTCACCGTCTCCAGCGCCGCGCAGCCGGGGATGGTCTACGACTACTTCGGGTTTCCCGAGCATACCTACAGCATCCGCTACGCCGCGCCCGGCGATCCGGCGCTTGCCGGCCGGGTGCGCGAACTGGCGGCAGCTGCGGGCATTGCCATGGGCGATGATCCCGCGCGCGGGTTCGATCATGGCACGTTTTCGATGATGCAGCCGATCCGGCCGGAAGCCGACCTTCCCGTAGTCAGCCTTTCGATGAAGCAGGGCTACGATCCGGCCGCCCACTTCGCGCTCGGCCAGGCGCTCGCGCCGCTGCGGGATGAAGGCGTGGTCATCATGGGTTCGGGCCTCACCTACCACAATCTGCGCGTATTCAACGCGAGGGCGGCGGAGCCTTCGCGTCAGTTCGACGCATGGCTGCGGCATGCCTTGCTCGATCTGCCGCCCGAAGACCGCGCCGCGCAGTTGATGCGCTGGGAAGCGGCACCTGCCGCGCGGCTGGTCCACCCGCGTGAGGATCACCTGATCCCGCTCATGGTCGCGCTTGGCGCAGCCGGGGCGGACCCTGCCACCTGCATCTATTCGCAGGCCGATCTGTTCGGCGGGATCACCGTTTCCTCATGGCGGTTTGGCGAGGATGTGTCGGCAACCGGGTTTGACCGGCTCGCTGCCTAGGGCCGGTATCTAGGGATTGCACTCTTCGCAGTGCATCGGATCGGCGGAGCTGGCCGTGACAGCGCGCTCGTCGCTGTGTTGGCAGCCTTCGCAGGTCCAGACTTCCGCACGGGCCAGATGCGTGGGGTTTGAACACCACGCGCAAGGCAGGCCGTAAACGCGGCCGGTCATCGCGAAGCCGGGCTGGTTGCAGTTCGGACAATGACTGCGCGAGCGGCGCACAAGGTCCACCATCGCCCGCTTGATCGCGCGCATCCGGCGCGGGTTGCGATGCGCGCGCATGTCGGTCTCGATATGCGCAGCGCCGGTGAGCGCGATGGTGCGCGCCAGCACTGCGGCAAGCTCGGCCTCGCCCGCGATGGCCTTGAACAAGGCAAGGTGCGGTGCGGGCTTGTCGTCCAGCACCCCCATCACGATCACGCCATGCACAGGAAATCCGGACTTTGCGGCGAAGGCCAAGCCAGGTTCGGCCTCGGTCACGATCTCATGCGCGAAGTTGGTGGCCATCGTCGCGTAGTGGCCGACGAGTTCCAGTCCGCTTTCGCGGTCGATCAGCAGGACGAGTTCGCGGTTCAGCGCGGCGAACGGCAGGCTGGGGTGCGGACCAAAGCTGCCTTCGCTGGCGATCCCCACGCGCGCATCGGGATGAAGCCGGAACGCCGCCGCGATCTTGGCACGCGCCGCCTCTCGCGGAGTTCCGGCGCGGCCGATCTCGCGGCTGAATGTGCCGAACAGGTCTGTGTCGAGCCCTTCGGCTACAGCAACGCGGAGCCCAAGGAACCGCGCGGCAAGGGGGGCGATGGCCCGCTCCTTGCCGTGCATTGTCGCGAGCACCGCCCGCGCGCCGTCCATGGTTCAGATCGCCAATTCCGCTGCTGCTACATCGGGAGCCGCCTCGGTCATCGCTTCCCAGTTGAGATCGCCCGAATAGCGCCACGCCAGCTTGCCCTCGTCGTCGATCGCGAAGAGGTGCAGCCACTTGTTGTCAAACAGCGCGCGCACCCCGGCGTGCTTTTCGAGCACTGCGGTCATCGCCTCGCGCGGGGCCTCGATGCAGACCGAAAGGCGCAGCGGCTCGTGCATCAGCTTGTGCCCGTCGTGGACCGACTGCCACGGTAGACCCGCGCGCAGCGGCCCGCCGTTGCCTTCGATCACGCCGATCCCGCCGACCACGTTGTGCAGCAGCTTGTTGCCGCCGCCGAACAGCTCGGGCGCCACGCTCGAGCCATAGTACTGCAGGCTGATCCAGCTTGCGACGACGACCGGTGCGGTCATGATGAGCTCGAGCACACCGAAGCCTTCGTCCCGCTGCCAGACGTAGTCATGCAGGAAGGCGCGGCCTTCGAGGCTGCGGCCCGCCGTGCGCGCACGCGGCGCAGCGATGAAGGCCTTGCAGCCCGCGAGCGCCCATTCCGCCCGGGTTTCCGACCAGTCGCGGCTGCGCTTGATGACACTGGCGTCGCCCGACGCGCGCGGCAGGCGCAGGGCGCGTTCGCTGCGGGTGAGCACGGCGGCGGCTGCCAGCCACTGCTCCGCCTGCGCGATGGCTTCGCGGTGCGCGTCGGTGGGCTGGTCCTCGGTATAGAGTGTCACTGCGTCGGTCGTGGTGTCGTGCAGCGCGGCAATGAACAGCGTGGTTGCAGGGATCGCGATGCCCTTGCTGATGAGGCCGGCGCGCACTTCGGGATCATTGAGCAGCTCTGCCAGCAGCCGCGCGTTCACTTCGCCCGAATAGCCGCCGCAGGCGCCGCAGTGGAGGCCGCTGGCATGTGGGTTGTTGACCACGTTGGCGCCGTGCCCGGCGAGCAGGACCAGCGGCGCAAACTCGGTCGTCAGCGACATCGCGCCGAGGATCGAGGCCGCCATGCCAACGCGCGTCGCCGCATCGGGCGCGGGATCGGCAAAGGGCTTGGGATCGCGCGGCGGCTTGTTGGCCTTGAGGCCGAGCGCGTCCTTGATGAGCTTGCCGATGTAGATCGGACCCGCCGCCTCGACGAAGGCAAACGAGGAGACTGCGGCCAGCTTGAACCGGCCCCAGGCGCGTTCGGCGCGGGCGGTGTGGCGGGCATGGGCCGCGCCTTCGCCGCCGGTGCGGCTGGTGAGGCCGGCGTTGAGCAGCACCGGCAGGCGATGTTCGTGGACATCCGAGGCATAGCGTTGGTGCGAGGCGGTGAGGCCGAAGAAGCCCGCGAAGCCGAGCGTCTGGATCCGCCGGTCGAGCGATTCCAGCGCGCGGCGGAACACTTCGGAGCGCACGTCGATGCAGAAGGCGGCCTGCAGCACCGGGGGCTGGCGCTCGATGCCGGGCAACTGCCGGGAGAGCGTATCTGCAAGCGCGGTCTGGCCTGCACGTTCGGCGGCTTCCTGCAGGATCGCGTCAACGATCTGGTCCGCGTCGGGCGCAACCGATTCCTCGTGGGCGGCGATCGTTGCCAGCCAGCTCTGGCCGATCTCGGCGCCATAGCGGGTGAGCAGCGCCTGCTCCCAGATGAGCCTGATCGTCAGGAAGTCGGTGATCGTCTCATCGCTCTTGCCGGCAAGTTCTGCCTGCCACAGTTCATAGCGGGCGACATGGGCCCAGCCGCCAAGCGTGACGAGCAGGCTGTGGAAGTAGGTCGGCAGGGCTGCTGTCGGCAGGGCGAGCGCATCGACAGCGCAGGCGAGGGCCTCTGCCGCGCGTTCCGGCGCATCGGCGACGAGGCTGCCGAAGCCGGTGAGGCCAGCGATCTCTGGCGTCAGATCGTGCGAGGCGACGGCCTGCCATGCGGCGAAGGCACCCTTGCCGCGCGGCGCGGCCCAGAGGGCCTGGCCCTTGTCGAAGTAACCGCCGGCCCAGGCGCCGAAGCGCTCGGCGATGATGCCGGGCCAGTCGATGCCGGTTGCCTTGGCGGCGAGATCGGCGACGGTCGGCACTGCCCTGGCGGGGGCGGGATCATGCGCCAGCGCGGCCTGCAGCGCGGCGAGCGTGGCGGGCTTGCCGTCATCTGGCGCGGCAGCGAGCGCGGCGGCGAGGTGGCCTTGCGTGATTGCACCGCTGGCGATCCGGTCGCGGTACCACTGGCGCGGCATCGTGACCGGCGTGCCCGAAACCCGGGCCATGAGGGCTGCGGTTTCGGCCAGCGTCAGGCCGGTCTGGCCGAGGTAGGGGTTGACCGCGACGCTCGATGTGAGCGGCCAGACCGGCGGGATGGCGCGGGCAGCCCCATCTGCGGCGACCTTGAGCTGGGCGAGGGTCTGGCTGTTGTCGGTGGGGATCATGAGCATGGGAGATCCTTCGAGAAGAGGGTTTCGGCTCAGGCGGGCCGCTTGATGGTCCAGCCGCCGAGCATCCGGTCGAACAGGGCGTTGGCGTAGAGGCCGTTGTAAAGATGGACGCGCAGGCCCGCTGCCGCCGGGTGGTAAGCCCAGAGCGGGAACATCGACTGCGCCACCGCGACAAGGCCGAAGCTCAGGACCGCCAGCACCATCAGCGTCCATTCGAGCGGACCCGGCGCGGGGGTGGCGGGCAGCGTGCCGGCGGTGAGCCAGAGCGCGAGGCCGTGGAGCGTGAAGTAGCCGATCGAGGCAGCGACCGCGTAGACCGCCATCTTGCGGGTCAGCGCGCGAGGGGCGCTGTCGGCAAGACCCTGGGCGAAGAGGTAGGCGACACCGAAGATCAGGATGGCGCCGAGCGCGACCGCCTGCGGCGACTTGTGGTGGAAGCCGGGGACCGCATCGAAGGCGAAGCTCATCAGCGTGTAGATGGCGAGCGCCGCGACGAAGGCCCTGCCGACCGCCGCGGGGCGCGGGATCGCGACCGGCCCCGGCCGCCGCGCCGCTGCGATCTGCTCGACCGCACCGCCCGAGGCGAGGAAGGCATGCGCCTTGTAGAGCGAGTGCAGCACGATGTGGAGCAGCGCGAGCGGGAACAGCGCGAGGCCGCACTGCATGATCATGAAGCCCATCTGGCCGACGGTCGACCAGGCGAGCGAGGTCTTGATCGCGGGCTGGGTAAGCATGACCAGACCGCCAAACAGCGCGGTGAAGCCGCCGATCATGACGAGGACCGCAAGGACGCCGGGGGCGAGCAGCATGACATCGGCGAAGCGGATCAGGAGGAAGCCGCCCGCGTTGATGACGCCGGCGTGGAGCGTTGCGGAAACCGGGGTCGGCGCTTCCATCACTTCGGTCAGCCAGCCATGCAGCGGGAACTGCGCAGACTTGAGCAGCGCGGCGATGGCAAGGAGGCCTGCTGCGGCCATCGCGGCGTAGCCACCCATGCCGGCATGCGCGGCGGCGAGGATCGCGGGCATGTCGGTCGTGCCATAGGCCTTGGCCATCAGCAGCGCAGCGCCCAGCAGCGCGACGTCGCCGGCGCGGGCGGTGACGAACTTCTTGCGTGCGGCGCGCTGGGCTGCGACCCGATCCGGATAGAACAGCAGGAGCTTGTGAAGCGCGAGGCTGGTCGCGATCCATGCGCCGAGCAGCTGGACGAGCGAGCCTGCCGTCACCAGCAGCATGACCATGGCGAGTGTCGTCGCCAGCCAGGCCATGAACACGCCGTGGCGCGTCTCGCCATCAAGGTAGACGCGGGCGTAGCGCACCACAATCCAGCCGACGAAGCTGACAAGGAGCAGCATCGTCGCGCTGATGAGATCGAGGCGGAAGGCGAGGAGCGGCAGCGCGGGGCCGGCCGCTGCAAGGGTGAGGGTGGTCGCCCCGCCGATGGCGAGCGCGGCCATCGTGCCGCCAGCCATTGCCACGGCAACCAGCGCGAGCAGTTCGATCAGCGCAAGCGGGCTGCGGCCGATGCGGCCGGGCTGGGCGAAGCCAAGTGCGGCAGCGATCACCAGCAGCGCGGGTGGGGCAAGAACGGCGAGCGAGAAGGGCATGATCGGTGCTCCGCTGGAAGGGGCGTTCGAAGTTGCCTTGCTCCTAGCGGAAGCACCGCTCTGCAAAAAATTCATTGTTTAGGCGATATCGTTCGCTTTAAGTGAACGATATGGCTGATCTCAACTACAACCACCTTCGCTATTTCTGGGCCGTTGCGCAGGATGGGAACCTTTCGCGCACCGCCGAGCGGCTCAACGTTTCGCAGTCCGCGCTCTCGGTGCAGATCCGCAAGCTAGAGGACAGGCTCGGCCATGCGCTATTCGAACGGCGTGGCCGCGCGTTGCACCTGACCGAGGCGGGCCGGATCACGCTGGACCATGCGGAGGCGATCTTTGCGACCGGCGATGAACTGCTCGGCACGCTCAAGGAAACCGGCAAGGCGCGGCAAGCCGTGCGGATCGGCGCGCTCGCCACGCTTTCGCGCAATTTCCAGATCAGCTTCGTGGAACCCTTGCTCGCGCGCACCGACATCGAGGTCGTGCTGCGCTCTGGCAGTCAGGCGGAACTGCTCGGCGCGCTGCAGTCACTGGGGCTCGATGTCATCCTCACCGATCAGGCCCCTGCAATCGATGCGCTGACCCCGTTCATTGTCCACCGCTTGTCGCAGCAGCCGGTCAGCCTCGTCGGTGCGCCAGCGCTGCTGGGTGAGACGCGCGCGGTGGCCGATCTCCTGCGCACGCATCCGGTCGTTCTGCCTGCTGCGGGCAGCGGCATGCGCATCGGCTTCGATGCGCTGGTCGACCGACTCGACCTTCGTCCGCAGATTGCCGCCGAGGTGGACGACATGGCGATGATGCGTCTGATCGTGCGAGAAGGCCATGCGCTGGGCGTGCTGCCCCCTATCGCCGTGCGTGACGAGCTTGCCGATGGCACGCTGGTGGAGGCCGAGGCCCTGCCGGGCATTGCCGAGACATTCCTAGCGGTCACCATAGAGCGGCGGTTTCCCAATCCGGTGGTGCGCCAGTTGATCGACCGAGCGATGCGGGACCCGTTTGACCACGCCTGACCGGCTTCGACTCATGCCGCTGGGGGTCATTTACGAGACAGCCCCCAACTATAATTGCAAATTCTCACCAAGTTAACATTGATCTATATCAAAATAATAATAAAATATTCACCCTTTAAACTATGGTAAATAAATCCCATCTCCTCCCTTAGGAGGTATGCCTACTATGGCTAGTGATGAAGTGGGGTTGCATTCGAGCACCGGTCTTGGCGGAGCCATCATGACGCTTGATCGCAGCGGTCTGGCCGATCTGTTGATCGGTGATCAGGAATGGCTGCTCACGCGACTTGAAGACATGGAGGTGATTGTCGTCCGGCAGGCCTTCTGTCCGGTGAAGCCACTGCGTTCGTTTGCAGAGCGGCTCGATGCCATGCTCCATGGCCCGCTTGCACCGGCGTGCGTTCCGACGCCCGAGGACTACCTCATCGTCGGCGATCCCAAGGTCTCCGCCCTTGCCGAATATCTCCAGAACAGCCGCGTATGGGAAAGCGACCATGTGATGGGTCGCGCGCCCGGCGGCGTCTCGATCATGGCGATCCCCGGTGAGGGCAGCATTGCCACGCCGACCGAATTTGCCTGCACCGCTGCCGCGTGGGACGGGCTCGCGCCTGGCGAGCAGCGCGAGCTTGCCTCGCTCAGCGTGCTGCACGGGTTCTGGCAGGACCGGCTCTATCACGAACGCGAACCGCGCCATGAGGCCCTGATGCAATGGATGGCCCGGCAGAGCGCGGAACTGCCGCTCGTCCAGCCGCTGCCGGGTGGCCGTCACGGCCTGCTCATCGACGATACTGCGATCCAGCTCGTCGACGTGGAGTTCAGCCAGAGCGAGGCATTCCTCGGCGACTTGCGCAACTGGGTCACGCAGCCGGCATATGTCTACCGGCACACCTGGCAGCCGGGAGATCTGGTGATCTGGAACAGCGCCTCGGTGATGTACCGCGACCTTCCCCGACCGGACAATCCGATCTGGAAGATGGCCCAATCCCGGCGCGGATAAAGTCCCGACGCAGATACTTTTCAACGCGAATAAAGCCCGGTTTTTCCGCACTTTGGTGTGTGCCCGGCCGGTAGTAAACCGGCCGGGTTTTTTTGTAGTCATTTCGGCACCATCGCGCTCGCGGTCGCGGTCAAACCGGCATCTTTCCGAGTGGTAGAATCGACCGGCGTCTGCTTTCTGAAAGCTAGACAGGCGTCCAGTTAGCGCACTGTCACGCTATTTTCGGTGTCGGAAAACAAGTCACTATAAACGTCCTGGTCCTCCATCCTGCAGTTACGCGCGACAAGGCGTGGATCGAAGATCAACTGTCAGACATCCTTGGCGAGGTGGCCGCGTACGTGCCCGATATCGCCGTGAAGCATCGCAGCCTCGCCGGGCTCGCGCCGCATGGTGCGGCCAGCGATCTGTCGGACCAGTTGGTGCAGGAACTGGACGCTGCCGATCTGGTGGTGATCGGTGCGCCGATCGGCCATCACCCGGTCACCCCTGCGCTGGCCGAATGGCGTCGCCGCGCCAACGCCAGCAAGGGCTTCGGCGCGCCGCTCTATGCGATGGGGCTCAATCCGGAGCTGCAGGCATGGTTCAGCCATGTCATCCGCGCCGACCGTACCTTCCGCTACACGGCGCAGGGGCCGCGTGGGCTGCTCAAGGGCAAGAAGGCGATTGTGCTTGCGGCGAAGAACCGGCCCTGGGCCAGCGATGCGGTCGCCGCGCATCAGGTGCACTGCATCGATACCCAGCTGCGCTTCATGGGCATCGACGAGATTGCGACGATCGCTTCGGATTGCAACGCCAATCCCGTTGTCCGGCACCCCCGTTGGCAGCCGAAGCTGGACCAGCCGCTCGCGGCGTAATTCGCCTCCCTGCGTTCAGGTCTCGAACGCAGTCAGGATCGGGCAGAGCCGCGTCGAACCTTGCTCGCAAACCTTCGCGAGACGATTCAGCGCATCACGCGCCATTTGCAGATCGCGGATCTTCTCGTCGAGCGCGCTGACGCGGGCCCGTGCCAGTTCCCGCGCGCGGGCGCGGTCCTCGGTCGCATCGAGCGCCAGCAACTGGCCGATCTCCTCGAGCGTGAAGCCCGCACTCTGAGCCGCCTTGATGAAGCGCAGCCGGCGGAGGTCGTCCGCGCCATAGCGGCGCACGCGGCCATTCGCACCGGATCCGCTTGGCCGCTCCGGCAGGGCGATGAGGCCGCGGCGCTGGTAGTAGCGCACGGTTTCCACGCCTACGCCGCCTTCGGCCGCCAATCTTGCAATGGTCATCGCTGGCAATGGGTTGACTCTGTACTATGGTACGGACGCTATATGCGTTGGGGTAAGGCAAACAACAAGGCAATCCCCATGCATGCCCCCCTCGCAAATACTGCCCGGATCTACCGGATGGTCATGCCCGAACACACCTGCCCCTACGGGGTGAAGGCGCTTGATCTGCTGCGGCGCAGTGGCTTCTCGGTCGAGGACATCTGGCTCAAGACCCGCGCCGAGACCGATGCCTTCAAGTCCGAGCATGATGTTCGCACCACGCCGCAGGTGTTCATCGGCGGGCGCCGGATCGGTGGCTATGATGATCTGCGCCGCCATCTTGGCCTTCATGTCGCGGAGCCCGGTGCAACCAGCTATCGGCCTGTCCTCGCCGTTTTCGCGGTAACCGCATTGATGGCGCTCGCCACGAGCCAGGCCGCTTTCGGTACGCCGCTCACTTTGCGCGCTGCCGAATGGTTCATCGCCATGAGCATGTGCGTGCTCGCGATCCTGAAACTGCAGGATGTCGAGCGGTTCTCGACGATGTTCCTGAACTACGACCTGCTCGCCAAGCGCTGGGTTCCCTATGGCTACGTCTATCCCTTCGCCGAAGCGGGTGCCGGTGTGCTGATGGTCTCGGGCCAGCTCGAATGGCTCTCGATCCCGATAGCCCTGTTCATCGGCACGATCGGCGCGGTCTCGGTGTTCAAGGCCGTCTATATCGATCGCCGCGAACTGAACTGTGCCTGCGTTGGCGGGTCTTCCAACGTGCCGCTCGGCTTCGTTTCCCTCACGGAGAACGTGATGATGGTCGCCATGGCGCTTTGGATGGCTGCCCGCATGGGGGGGATGTAAGCCCGCCTTAAAATTTTCCCATTCCATTTCATTTATATAGTAGGATCCATGATCGTCAGAACTCTTGCCGCTGCCGTGGCGCTCGCACTCCCCGTCGCCGCACAGGCCCAGTCCATGGATGGCATGGACCACAGCCAGCATCAGCAGGCTGAGCCCGCCATCGCCGGAGATGCTCCTCCTGCAGAAGACCATTCGAAGATGGATCATTCGGGGATGGATCATGCGCAGATGGATCATTCGGGGATGGACCATTCCATGCATGGGATGGCCATGGGCGGCATGGACATGAAAGGCTTTGTCGGCGCCCTAGGCTCCTACAGCATGATGCGCGATGCATCGGGCACGGCCTGGCAGCCAGACAGCGCGCCGATGTGGGCGATCATGGGCCGGCTCGGCGGTTGGTCGACTATGGTCCACGGCTTTGCCACGCTGATCCACGATAATCAGGGTGGTCCGCGCGGCGATAGCAAGACCTTCTCCACCTCGATGCTGATGGGCATGGCGCAGCGCCCGGTGGGCGGCGGTACGCTCACCTTGCGCGGGATGGTCAGCCTTGATCCGCTGATGGGCAAGCGCGGCTATCCGCTGCTGCTGGCCAGCGGTGAAAGCGCCGATGGCGTGAACAAGCTCGTCGATCGCCAGCACCCTCACGATGCCTTCATGGAGCTTTCGGCGACCTACAGCCATCCGCTCACTGAAGGGCTGTCAGGCTTCGTCTATTTCGGCCTGCCGGGCGAACCCGCGCTCGGCCCCGCCACGTTCATGCACCGCTTCCCCGGCATGGCGAATCCCGAAGCGCCGATATCGCACCACTGGCTCGACAGTACCCACGTGACGTTCGGCGTGCTCACCGCAGGGCTCGCGACCAAGGGCCTCAAGCTCGAAGGATCGGTGTTCACCGGCCGCGAGCCGGATGCCAATCGCTGGGATATCGAGCGGCCGCGCTTTGACAGTTGGTCCGTGCGCGCGACATGGAACCCGACCGCGAACCTGTCGATGCAGGTGAGCCATGGCTTCCTCAAGAGCCCCGAAGGCCTGCATCCGGAAGAGGACGTGCGCCGTACGACAGCCTCGGTCACGTGGAACCGCGCGCTCGGCCCGAAGCGCAACTGGCAGTCCACCCTCGCATGGGGGCGCAACACGCATCTGGGCGGCGATCATTCCCATCCCGCCGATGCATTCCTGCTCGACAGCGCCTTGCAACTGGGGCGCTGGACGGTGTTCGGCCGGGCCGAGAACGTCGACAAGGACGAACTGTTCGGTGATGAGGCCGATGGCAATCCACTTGCCGGGCAGGTGTTCAACGTCAGCAAGTTCAGCCTTGGCGGCTACCATTCGCTGCCGGTCGGCAAAGTCGCCTTCGATCTGGGCGGGCTTGTCAGCAAGTATGCGTTGCCGAGCGCGATCCGGCCCGCTTACGGTTCGAGCCCGACGAGCTTCATGCTGTTCACACGTATCCGGATCACCGGCTGAGGCAGGAGCGCCCGGCCTCCGGCCGGGCGTGCCTTATTCCCACTCGATCGTGCCGGGCGGCTTCGAGGTGTAGTCGTAGACCACGCGGTTGATGCCCTTGACCTCGTTGACGATGCGCGTCGCTACGCGGCTGAGGAAGTGAGCGTCGAAGGGGTAGATGTCTGCGGTCATGCCGTCGGTCGAAGTCACGGCGCGCAGCGCGCAGACGCTGTCGTAAGTGCGGAAATCGCCCATGACGCCCACGGTGCGCACCGGCAGCAGCACCGCGAAAGCCTGCCAGATCGCATCATAGAGGCCCGCGTTGCGGATCTCTTCGAGGTAGACCGCATCGGCCTTGCGCAGGATGTCGCACTTCTCGCGCGTCACTTCGCCGGGGATGCGGATGGCAAGGCCGGGGCCGGGGAAGGGGTGGCGGCCGACGAACACATCCGGCAGGCCGAGCTCGCGGCCCAGCGCGCGCACTTCGTCCTTGAACAGCTCGCGCAGCGGCTCGACGAGCTTCATGTTCATGCGCTCGGGCAGGCCGCCCACGTTGTGGTGGCTCTTGATCGTAACCGAAGGTCCGCCGGTGAAGGAGACGCTCTCGATCACGTCAGGGTAAAGCGTGCCCTGCGCAAGGAAGTCTGCGCCGCCGACCTGCTTGGCCTCGGCCTCGAACACGTCGATGAAGGTCTTGCCGATGAACTTGCGCTTGGCTTCGGGATCGGTGACGCCGGCAAGGCCGCCGAGAAACAGCGCCGAAACGTCCTTGTGGACGAGCGGGATATTGTAGTGCCCGCGGAACAGGCTGACGACCTGCTCGGCCTCACCCAGGCGCATCAGGCCGTGATCTACGAAGACGCAGGTCAGCTGGTCGCCGATCGCCTCGTGGATCAGCACTGCCGCGACCGCCGAATCGACGCCGCCCGAAAGGCCGCAGATCACGCGCGCATCACCGACCTGTTCGCGGATTTCGGCAATCTTGGTTTTGCGGAATTCGGCCATGGTCCATTCGCCGGTGCAGCCGCAGACATGGCGCACGAAATTGGCGATCAGCTTGCCGCCGTCCGGCGTGTGCACCACTTCGGGGTGGAACTGCGTTCCGTAGTAGCGCTTTTCCTCGTTCGCGATCACCGCAAAGGGCGCGCCATCGGAAACCGCGACGATACGGAAGCCCGGCGCAAATTGCGTTACTTTGTCACCGTGGCTCATCCACACCTGATGGCGCTCGCCCGGCTGCCACAGCCCGTCGAACAGTGCGCAGGGCTCGGTAACGGTGAGGAAGGCGCGGCCGAATTCGCCGGAATCACCGGGCAGCACTTCGCCGCCCAGCTGCTGGCTCATCACCTGCTGGCCATAGCAGATGCCGAGAATCGGGAGGCCGCTATCGAACAGCACCTGCGGCGCGCGCGGGCTGCCTTCAGCCGGAACGCTGGCGGGCGATCCCGAAAGGATGATGCCCTTGGGCTTCATCCGGTGGAAGGCGGCTTCGGCCTGGGTGAAGGGGGCAATTTCGGAGTAGACCCCCGCTTCGCGCACGCGGCGCGCGATCAGCTGGGTAACCTGGCTGCCGAAGTCGACGATCAGGATCGATTCTGAAGGCTGAATGCTCATGGCAGGCGGATAATGATCTCGTTATCCGCTGTCCAGCGACGTGCGAAAAAAGGCGGAGCAAGCGATTGCGCAGCGTGCATCTGGTTTAGAAAATGTTTTTGCTTTGAAACATTCATGCTTCACCAAAGGGCATATATCAAAAAAATCCTTGTTTTTCAGTATATCAGTCGCGAATGAAAACTGATTGCATAGAATGCAACTGTAGTTGCCTTGTTCGCACTTGCGGCACGGCGGGGAATGCCTATTTGCGCCCTCGTTCCGAACGCTCCTGCAATCCACCACCCTGCCGGCGCCTCGAGAACGGGAGAGTCCCCTGAAAGAGCCCAAAACAGGAGGACATTATGCGTAACTACACTTCGGCGATCGTCTCGCTGGTTCTGGCTGCTGGCATCAGCAGCATGTTCTTCGGTGCCACGCTCGTCTGAGCTGGCTTCGATGATACTGCCCCCTTCCCGCGGGGCGAACCGAGCGGGTCTTCCAGACTAAAACGGCTGCCTTGCACCTTAAGGCAGCCGTTTTTGTTTTCCGGCCGGATGGCTATGCTCCGCCATCATGACCGGCCAAACCGTTGCAAGCTCCACCGTTACCCGCTTTGCGCCGAGCCCCAACGGCTCGCTGCACCTCGGCCACGCCTATGCGGCGATCATTGCGCATGACCGCGCGCTGCGCGATGGCGGCCGCTTCCTGCTGCGCATCGAGGATATCGACGGCGCACGCAGCCGGGGCGAACTCGCCGACGAATTCCGCGCCGATCTCGCGTGGCTGGGCCTCAGCTTCGAGGAAGTGCCCGCCCAATCGACTCGCATCGAGCGCTACCGTGAGGCTGCGCAGAACCTGCGTGCGATGGGCCTCCTCTATCCCTGCCGCTGCACTCGTGCCGAAGTTGCCGCCGTCGCGACGCTGCAGGGCCCCGATGGACCGATCTATCCGGGAACCTGCTTGCGCAATCCGCCGATCGGCTGCGCTGATCCCGTGTGGCGTCTCGATGTCGAGCAGGCGGCGGAACTTGCCGGCCCGCTGACCTGGTTCGATGAACTGCGCGGGCCGCAGAGCGCGCGGCCGGCCATGCTCGGCGATGTGGTGATCTGGCGCCGCGATGCGCCTGCAAGTTACCACCTTGCCGCCACGCTCGATGATGCGCAGGACGGGGTGACCGTTGTCACGCGCGGCGCGGACCTGTTCGCCGCCACGCATATCCATCGCCTGTTGCAAGTCCTGCTCGGCCTGCCCGAGCCGCGCTGGCACCACCATCCGCTGCTGACGGGGCCAGACGGGCGCAAGCTTGCCAAGCGCCGCGACGCGCCCTCGCTCGCTGATCGGCGCCGCGCCGGGGAGGACGGCGCCGCTCTCGCAGCCGCATTGCGAGCTACCCGCTTTGACAGTGGCATTTCGCTGCACGAGGGCCTAGACCTAGCGCCATGACACTCTTCCTTGTCCCCGTGATCCTCATCCTGATGGGGCTTACAGTTTGGTCGCTGCTGCGCGGCATCGGCGCCTTCCTCAACAGCACCAAGGCGGAGCTTGAGGGCGATGGCACCCGCGCAACCGAGATGCAGTTGCTGCAGAACAAGATGATGTTCAACCGCATCAAGTATCAGGGCCTTGCCGTGGCCGCAGTCGCGCTGCTGCTGCTGTTCACCCACGGCGGTCGCTGACCTCTTTCCACTGTGGTCAAGCTCAACAAGATTTACACGCGCACCGGCGATGACGGCACGACGGGCCTCGTCGATGGCTCGCGCCGCGCCAAGCACGATCTCCGCCTCGAGGCGATTGGCGAAGTCGATGAACTGAATTCCATGGTCGGCTTTGCCGCGCTGGCGCTTGAGGCCGAACGGGCCACCGCGCTGCGCCGGATCCAGAACGACCTGTTCGATCTCGGCGCCGATCTGGCCACGCCGCTGGGCGACGTGGGCGGTGCAGATTTCACACCGTCCGAAATGGTTCTGCGTGTGGTGGCTGCGCAGCCCGAGCGGCTCGAGGCGGAGATCGATGCGCTCAATGCCGGGCTGCCGCCGCTGACGAGCTTCATCCTCCCTGGTGGCAGCGAAGGCGCTGCGCGCGTCCATCTCGCCCGCGCGATTGCCCGCCGCGCTGAACGCGCCGCGACCGCTCTGGCCGCCAGTGAGCCGGTGAATCCGGCGGCACTCGCCTATCTCAATCGCCTGTCGGACTATTTCTTCGTGCTTGCCCGCGCTATCAATGCCGGCGGCGATCCGCTGTGGGTGCCCGGCGGCTCTCGCTGATCACCCCCTCAATTTGGCAGCTTTCCATGCTGGCCAATCCCCACTAGGGCCCCTCGCAAACGCAACATCAGGCGGGGTTCAAGTCATGCAGACAATCGCAGTCATCGGTGCCGGGCAGATGGGTTCGGGCATCGCTCAGGTCGCGGCCGCTTCGGGCAAGGCCGTGCTGCTTTCCGACGTGTCGCTCGCGCTGGCAGAAGCAGCGCGCGCGAAGATCGAGAAGGGCCTGATGAAGCTTGCCGAACGCGGCAAGATCCCCGCCGAAGATGCCATCGCCACGGTCTCGCGCATTACGGCGGTGGGCGACTATGCCCGGCTGGGTGAGGCCGACCTTGTGATCGAGGCGGCGACCGAGCGCGAGGATATCAAGCACAAGATCTTCGAAGCCGCGGGCAAGCACCTCTCCCCGAGCGCGATCATGGCGACCAATACCTCGTCGATCCCGATCACCCGCATGGCCGTTTCCTCGCCCGATCCGGAGCGCTTCATCGGCATCCACTTCTTCAATCCCGTGCCGCTGATGAAGCTGGTCGAAGTGATCCCCGGCCTTGCCACGTCGATCGGCACCATCGAGGCGGTGCGCGGCTTCGTTGCCGATATCGGCAAGGAAATCGTGCTCTCGCAGGATGAGCCGGGCTTCATCGTCAACCGCATCTTCGTGCCCTTCATCAACGAAGCGGCGTTCGTGCTCGGCTCGGGCACGGGTTCGATCCTGGATATCGACAAGGGCGTGAAGCTTGGCCTCAACCACCCGATGGGCCCGCTCGAACTCGCCGATTTCATCGGGCTCGATACCCTGCTCGAGATCATGAAGATCTACCTCGCCTCGACCGGTGATCCGAAGTACCGCCCCGCGCCGCTGCTGCAGAAGTATGTCGAGGCGGGCTGGCTGGGCCGCAAGTCCGGTCGCGGCTTCTATGATTACAGCGGCGAAGTCCCGGTCCCGACGCGCTGAGTTACTGACTGACCGGGGCGTTCGCTTCTTCGTCCTCGGTCTCGTCTGCGTTGAACGGCACGGTGCGGCGCTCCGCACCGGCCGCTTCATCGCGCTGCGACACTCCATCACGGACCTGTTCGGGGCTTGATGGATCGAAGCCGTTTTCATCCACCGACCGGCGCTTGTCGTCTTCCGCCCACGAGCGATAGGCGTTCTCGCGTAGCTCCTCGCTCGTGCGCGCATCGGGCTTGGACGATACCAGCCAGGCACCTGCACCGGTGGTCGTGAACATCACGGCGCTCGCCGCCATGAACAGCGCCCAGGCAAGAGCATACCAGCGGCTGCGGAAAAGCAGTTCGTACACGAATCTGTGGGTCCGGTTGGTTACGTTGCGAAAACCATTGCCGGTTGTGTGGTTAAGGAAGGGCAAAGCGATCCGAAACGAATTCAATGTTTCTAAGGAATTAAACTAAGCTATTGCACTATAAGTCTTTTTGCGAATAGAACAAAGCAAGAATCTGCGCCATTTCGGCGATATGACGCACCTGTCTCCCATTCGCCTCCTGCCTGTGATTGCCGCAATCGCAGGCTTCAGTCTCACCGTGCCGACCGCGATTGCGTCCGGGGCCTCAGCGATGACAGGCGATCATGAAGTCGCCGCGTTCGGGCGCTGCGAGGGACCGGCGCGCGTTACCTGCGTCGTCGATGGCGACACGTTCTGGTATCGCGGCCTCAAGATCCGCATCGCCGATATCAACGCGCCCGAGCTTGGCCATCCCTCCTGCGCCGATGAAGCGCGGTTGGCCGAAGGCGCGACACGTCGGTTGACCGACCTGCTCAATGCCGGGCCATTCACGCTCGCAGTCGAAGGGCGCGAGACGGATCGCTATGGCCGTGCGCTGCGCGTGGTCCTGCGCGGTGGACGCAGCCTGGGCGAGGTGCTGGAACGCGAAGGCCTTGCCGAACACTGGCACGGCCGGCGCGGAGATTGGTGTGAAATCTAGGCGGCTCTCAGACCGCTTACGCCCATCGCGCCGCGGTCCTGCGCGGACAGTCCGTCGAACACCGCATCGATGATCCGGGCGAGCTTCTCTTCGGTCAGCCGGTCCATCAGCATGCCCATCACCCCGATGGTGCAATAGGGCGCGACCATCTGGTTGATCAGGCTCAGCGTCATGTCGATCTCGAGCCCCGGAAAGAACCCTTCGCCCATCGCTTCGGCGATGATCATGCTGAGATAGTGGTCCGCGAGATCGACGTAGCTGCGAACCTGCTCGAAGTATTCGTTGCCGAGTTCGACATACATCTCATACGCGACCGGATCGGCGCGGTAGGCATCGCGCATCATCACGTAGCGGCGCGCGAAAAATTCGTACATCTTGCGGCGCGGCGGCAATTCGCTGGCGACCACTTCTTCCATGATCGCAACCTTGGGGCGGAACCAGTACTCGGCCACAGCCTCAAGCAGCGCTTCGCGGCTCTCGAAATAGCGGGCCAATTGGGCCGGAGAGATCCCCGCGCGGACGGCCACTTCCTGCAAGGTCAGCGCCTGCCCGCCGCGCTCCTCGATCAGCGCACATGCCAACTCGACCAGGCGCTCCTGGCCGGCTTCAATATCGGACTGCGCGCGCGGCATGTTATGATCCTGTCGCCTGTTAGGCCTAAGGGCCATTTTAGGGATTGCCGGAGCCGGTTTCAATTGTGCTTCAGGTAATTGATCTGGTCCGGATCGGCGTTGGTCGGGGCATGAGGAGAAGTATCGATGATGTTCAGCAGCAATTCGCGCCGCAGCGGCCTTCTGGCAGTGGGCGCGCTTGCATTCAGCGTGCTGCTTTCCGGTTGCGCCGCGCCGCATGCCGGCAGCAAAATGGCCTCGGCACCCTCGCCAGCGGCGGCGGCGCCCGTCGAAGTGGCCGTCCTCGCTTTCAACGACTTCCACGGCAATCTCGAGCCGCCGCGCCAGAGCGTGGGCATGCCGGACGGGCAGGGTGGCACCGCGCAGGTTCCCGCTGGCGGCGTGGCCTGGCTCGCCAGCGCGCTCGATTCGCTCCGCGCGAAGCACCCCAATTCGCTCACCGTGGCGGCGGGGGATCTGATCAGCGCTTCGCCGCTCGCCTCTTCGCTGTTTCTCGATGAGCCCTCGGTCGAAGCGCTCAGCCGCATCGGCCTCGACTACGCGGCGGTGGGGAACCACGAATTCGACCGCGGCACACGGGAACTGCTGCGGATGCAGACTGGCGGCTGCGAGAAGCTGACCTTGCGCGAACCCTGCCAGCTCGAGCGCTTTGCCGGAGCGCGTTACCACTATCTTGCCGCCAGCACGCTGACCGCATCGGGCGCGCCGCTGTTTCCCGCCAGCGCAGTCCGCACGTTCGGCAGCGGCGCGGCGCAGGTGAAAGTCGGCGTGATCGGTCTCACGCTCAGGGGCACGCCGATGCTGGTCAATCCGGCTGGAATCGCCGACGTAACCTTCGCCGACGAGGCCGACACGATCAACGCCGAGGTGCCCAAGCTCAAGGCGCAGGGCGCCGATGCCATCGTCGTGCTGATCCACCAAGGCGGCAAGCAGGCGGGCGCGCCTGATCCCAATGGCTGCGGCGGCTTTATCGGCGATATCCAGCCGATCCTTGCCCGTATGTCCCCCGCTGTCGATGTCGTCGTCTCGGGTCATACCCATGCCGACTATATCTGCGAGATGCCGACGAGCGATCCGGCGCGCCGGGTGCTGCTCACCAGTGCTGGGCTCTATGGAAAGGAGCTCACCGAAATCACGCTGACCATCGATCCTGCCGCGCACCGCGTCACCGCCCGCAGCGCACGCAACCTGATCGTGCAGTCGCAGCCGTTCACTTCGGCCAAGGGGCTGGTCGCACTCTCTCCGCTGGTGCCTGCCTATGCACCGCGTGCGGATATCGCGGCCTATGTCCAGCGCTATGTCGATGCATCGAAGGCCTTTGCCACGCGTCCGGTGGGCAAGCTTTCCGGCCCTGCGGAGCGCGGTGAGGCGCCGGCGGGCAGCACCGGCGGGCCGCTCGCCCACCTGATCGCCGATGCGCAGCTCGCGGCAACCCGCAGCGCGGGCGCGCAGATCGCGTTCATGAACCCCTATGGCGTGCGCGCCGCGCTGGTTCCGGCGGCAGATGGCACGGTCACTTTCGGCGACATCTACCTCGTCCAGCCGTTCGGCAATGCGCTCGTGACCGAGACCTTGACCGGCGCCGAGATCAAGGCCGTGCTCGAACAGGGCTTCGATGCAAACGGGCCGGAGCAGGTGCTCGCGCCGTCGGCGGGCTTCGTGTTTCGCTATGATCGACGCCAGCCTGTCGGCAGCCGGATCACCGCCATAACCCTGAACGGCAAGCCGCTCGATCCCGCCGCCAGCTACCGCGTGACCATGAACGGCTTCCTTGCGCTCGGCGGCGATGGTTTCACCGTGTTCAAGGCCGGGCGTGATGCGGTGACTGGGCCAACCGATATCGAGGCGTTCGAAGGCTTGTTCCGCAGCAATGCGCTGGTCGAGGTGCCGCATGATGCGCGGACCATCGACGCGGGCGGCTGACTTCTAGCCAAG
This sequence comes from Novosphingobium sediminis, assembly GCF_007991615.1. Classification (GTDB taxonomy): domain Bacteria; phylum Pseudomonadota; class Alphaproteobacteria; order Sphingomonadales; family Sphingomonadaceae; genus Novosphingobium; species Novosphingobium sediminis. Next base: position 104,461 of record NZ_BJYR01000019.1, read on the forward strand.
CAGCCAGCGCCCGAGCAGGCGGTGGAAGGGAAACGTCAGCGCGCCGGCGGTGAGCAGTCCGCCGATTACCAGCCCGCGCACCGTCCGCCGGTGTGCGGCATGGTTATGCGCCCGCGCCGTCAGCACCAGCCGCGGCGTCTGCACCGCGACGAAGGCGGAGAGAAGGTGGATCACGCTGAAGTGGCCATGGTTGGTCTCGAGAATCCAGAAGCTGTCGATTGCCGAGACGAACATGGCGCTGGCCCAGACATACCCCAGCCGCCGGTGCAGGCGCGTACCCCGCTTCTGCCACAGGATAGCCGGGGTCAGTGCCAGCGCGATGACCACTCCGGCGAGGTGCAGCCAGACCGCCGTGGGCACCGAGCCCCACCCGGCATGGCCGCGCGCGATGGCCGCAAGTGCTGCGGCGAGCAGGGCCAGTGCGGCCCAGCCGAGCGCGCGCTCTAGCAGGTCAGGGGCCAGCGGGGTGCGCTGAGCTACCGCTTCGGCGGCCATGGAATGAAGCCCGAGGTGCGCGCGACATAGTCCGCATAGTCCGGCCGCCGCTGCACGAGGCCTTTCTCGAGCAGCGGCTTGCCCGACCAGCGGGTAAGTGTGAACGTCAGGAACACTGGCCCGGCCAGCGATGCAAGCGCCACCGGCAGCCCGGCCTCGCTCGCGGCAAGCCAGATGCCCCACCACACGCAGGTATCGCCGAAGTAATTGGGGTGCCGGGTATAGCGCCATAGCCCGGTATCGAGCACGCGGCCCTTGTTGGCGGGATCAGCGCGGAAGCGGGTGAGCTGCGCATCGCCGATGGTCTCGAACGTGAAGCCGATCAGCCAGAGCGCGGCACCTGCCATGGCGAGCGGGCCGATGCCTTCGCTGCCTGCAGCCAGCACGCCGATCTGCGCGGGGAGGCACGTCACATAAAGCAGCACGGCCTGCACCGCGAAAACCTGCGCCGCTGCCGCGCCGTACCTGCCGGCCTTGCGCGCCTTGCCGAGCATCCGCGCATAGCGCACATCTTCGCCATGCGCGCGCCAACGGGTGTAAAGATGCCAGCCAAGCCGCGCGCCCCAAAGCACGGCCATCGCTGCAATCAGGCTGGCGCGCGGGCCTTTCTCCGCCGCTTGCGCCCAGGCCGAGGCAGCGAGCACCGCCATGGCTGCGCCCCAGACGGCATCGATAAAGCTGACATCGCCAATCTTCGCCGCCGTGCGCGCGAGCAGCGCCATCATCACGGCAAGCGCAAGCGCATTCACGATCAGACCTTCAAGCATTGAACATCCCCGCAAAGTCCTTGATCCCGCGCTCCGGATGCCGCGGCGTCACGCTTTGGTAAATCTCGGCGACCTGCTGCATGTCCGCCTTGTAGTCCCCCGTCGGCATGATCGCAGGGCCGAGACCGCCCAGTTTGCGGCCATAGTCCATCAGCCCCACCACCATCGGCACCTGCGCGCCCAGTGCAATATGGTAGAAGCCGGTGCGCCATTGGTTCACCGCGCTGCGAGTACCTTCGGGCGCAATGGTGAGGGCGAAACGGTCACGCCGCGCGAATTCTGCAATCATTGCATCGACCACATTGTGGCGCGCAGAACGATCGACCGAGATCCCGCCCATATCGCGCATGAAGCCGCCCATCGGCCAGCGAAACAGGCTGTCCTTGGCCATGAAATGGGCATCGATCCCCAGTTCGTTGACGAGGCCGAGGAAGTAGACGAAATCCCAGTTCGAGGTGTGGGGCGCGGCGATAATCACATAGCGACCATCCGGCGGCGGCGTTCCTACCGCTTTCCATCCCTGCATCCGGTAAAAACCCAGCAGTGCGCGCTTGACCAGGCGCGACGACAGGCTCGCCTTCCGGCCGCCCGGACCGCTCTCCAGCACCCCTTCGCCCATTCATCATTCCCCTATTACCCCATGGTTTAGCGGGGACGCTTTCGCTTGTCGAAGGGAACAAAAGGGCGGGCCTGACACTTTAGGCAAGCTTGACGATAATAAGCATAGTTATTATGTGCGCGCTTATGCAAAACAACATCGCTTTCCTGACCTCGGACGTGAGCCGCCTGCTGCGCAAACGCTTCGATGTGGTCAGCCGCCGCTTCGGCGTTACTGGCCCGCAGTGGCGGATGCTGGCGGCGCTGCGCCGCAGCCCCGGCATCAATCAGGGCGCGCTCGCGCAATGGCTCGAAGTTGAGGCCATCACCGCCGGGCGCATGATCGACCGGCTGGAGAAGTCCGGCATGGTCGAGCGCCGCGCCGATCCCAACGACCGCCGTGCCTGGCGCCTGTTCCTCACCGATGCGGCCACCCCGCTGCTCGACGAGCTGTTCGGCTGCGCCACCGATGTGTTCGAGGAAGCGCAGCAGGGCTTCGCGCCCGCCGAGCGCGACATGCTGTTGTCTTTGCTCGAACGCGTGCGCGCGAACCTGCTGGAGGAGACGCCGCCCGAAAAGTCTCTGGTCGAAGGAGCGCTCGCTCATGGCTGAGGCCGATCCCTTCAAGCCCGCAGCCGCGGCCGAAGCCTCGGCCGCCGAACGCCGCAAGGCCACACGCCTCAAGCGGATGCGCCTGATCGCCATGCTGCTTGTTCCGGCGTTGATCGTCGGCGGCGCGCTCTACTGGTGGTTCGGCCAGCCCGGCGAGGTTTCGACCGACAACGCCTATGTAAAGCAGGACATCGTCTCGATCGCGGGCGAGGTGAACGGCCTCGTCGTGGAAGTGAACGTCCACGAGAACCAGCAGGTGAAGGCTGGCGACGTGCTTTTCCGCATCGATCCTACTAGCTACCGCGTGGCCATCCAGCAGGCCGATGCGCAGATCGCCGGCGCGCAGGCGCGGATCACGGCGCTGCAGGCCGATGTTGGCGCCAATGCTGCCGATCTTGCGGCCGCGCGCGATGACCTTGCCCTCGCCGAGGCGCAGTATGCGCGCGAGAAGGCACTGCTCGACCGCGGCTTCAACACCCGTGCCCGTATCGACGAGGCCCAGCATGCCGTCGCCGTGGCGCGCGACCGGCTCGGTTCCATCGGGGCCGAGGTCGAGAAGGCACGGGCGCAGCTTGCCACTGGCGCTCAGGTTCCCGGTCTCAACCCGCAGGTCGCCGCCGCTGAGGCATCGCGTGCCAAGGCAGCGCTCGATCTAACGCGCACGGTCGTCCGCGCTCCGGTCTCCGGCCGCGTGACGCAGGTCAACCGCCTCCAGATTGGCCAGATGGTGTTCACTGGCGTGCCGATGCTTTCCATCGTCCGCGAAGGCGGGGCGCGGGTCGAAGCGAACTTCAAGGAAACCGATCTTGCGCACATGCGTGCCGGCCAGCCCGCCGAAGTGAAGCTCGATGCCTATCCCGGCCTCAAGCTGAAGGGCCATGTCGACAGCATCGGCGCGGGCACGGGCTCGGAATTCTCGGTGCTCCCGGCGCAGAACGCCACCGGCAACTGGGTCAAGGTAACGCAGCGCGTGCCGGTGCGTATTGCCATCGACTCTAGCAGCGGCGACCGCCCGCTGATTGCAGGCCTCAGCGCGAACGTCACGGTCCATGTCGACGGGAAGTAGCGCGCAGCAACCTGCATGGGTGGTGAAGCACAGGCCATTGCTGTTCACTTCGGTGATGGCGGCGATGGTGATGCAGGTGCTTGACACCACCATCGCCAACGTCGCGCTGCCGCACATGGAAGCCTCGCTTTCGGCAACGCAGGAAACGATCAGCTGGGTTCTGACGAGCTATGTGCTCGCCTCCGCCGTTGCGCTGCCCCTTGGCGGCTGGCTGGTAGACCGCTTCGGCATCCGCGTGGTGTTCACGCTTTCGGTTGTGGCCTTCACCGCCGCTTCGATCCTTTGCGGACTTGCCCAGAACCTCGGCCAGATGGTTGCGTTCCGCGTGATCCAGGGCATGGGCGGGGCGTTCCTCTCGCCGTTTGCGCAGACCGTGATGCTCAATTCCAGCACTGCGGAGGAGCGGCCCAAGATGATGGCGCTGTTCACACAGGGCGTGATGCTCGGCCCTATCGCTGGTCCGCTGCTGGGCGGCTACATCACCGAGAGCTATTCGTGGCGCTGGGTGTTCTTCATCAACGTGCCGATCGGCATCACCGCAGGCTGCGTGCTGTGGTGGCTGCTGCCGCGCCAGCCGGCGATCCGGCGGCCGATCGACCTCACCGGCTGGCTGCTCGTCGCGCTTGCGCTCGCTTCGTTCCAACTCATGCTCGATCGCGGCCCCTCGCAGGACTGGTTCGGCAGTGCCGAAGTGGTATCGTATGGCGTGATCTGGGCCTGCAGCGGGTGGATGGCGATAGTCCACCTCGTCACCGCCGAGCGGCCGTTGTTCCCGGGCCGGATGTTTGCGGACGCCAACTTCGTCGCCAGTCTGATCTTCATGTTCCTGATCGGCTGCGTGATGATGGCGGTGCTTGCGCTGCTGCCGGGGCTTCTGCAGGGGATCTACGGCTATCCGGCGGTCGATGCCGGCTGGCTGCTGGCCCCGCGCGGGATCGGCCTGCTCGTCACGATCACGCTGCTCGGGCGCTGGATCACGAAGATGGATCCGCGTATCGCGCTCGCCATCGGCATGGGGCTCTCGGGCTGGTCGCTATGGCTCATGTCCGGCTGGTCGCCCGATATGCCGATGGGGCCGATCTTCATTACCGGCCTGATTCAGGGCGTGGGCATCAGCTTCACGATCATGCCGATCAACCTGATCGCCTTCGCCACGCTGCCGCCTGAGATGCGCACCGATGCGGCTGGTCTCAACAACCTGATGCGCTCGATCGGGGCTTCGATCGGCATCGCCGTGTGCACATTCATGCTCGCACGCAACATTCAGGTGAACCACGCCGAAATGGGCGCCCGGATCACGCGGATGAGCGTGCCCTTCGATCTGGACCGGATCACGGCATTCGGCGGCGTGTCAGAGGCGGGGATGCGGGTCGTCGATGGTATGGTCAACAAGCAGGCGGCGATGATCGGCTACCTCAACGACTTCTACATGATGGGCCTGCTGTGCTGGGCATCAATCCCGGTGCTGTTCTTCGTGAAGGCGGGCAACGCACCTCCGGCGGGTGCGCCGCAAATGGCTGCGGCAGACCACTAAGCAATTGCGGGGGGCGCCAGCGAGGTCTAACGGCAATCGCATGGCCCTGATTTCCAACCCGAAGCTTGCATGGATCCTCCGCTGCGGCTGGCAAGGCAAGTGCCCGCGCTGCGGTGAAGGGCACATGTTTGCCGGCTGGCTGAAGCTGGCAAAGACCTGCGATCACTGCGGGCTCGATTTCAGCTATGCGCAGACAGACGACGGCCCTGCGTTCTTCGCGCTGTGCCTCACCGCGTTCCCGCTGGTGTTCGTGGTGGTCTATGTGCAGGTGCGCTTCGATCCGCCGTGGTGGGTCCACGTGTTCACATCGATGCCGATCCTCGTGCTGGGCTGCGTGGCCACGCTGCGCCCGTTCAAGGGCTGGCTCGCCGCCTCGCAATACGTGAACAAGGCGGTCGAGGCGGGCACCGAGGGCCTCTGGGCCGATCTCAACGCGCGCGAGAAGGCAGACGATCAGACGTCCTGATCCGCATGCGCTTGCCACTCGTCGCGCAGAAGCCCCATGGTCGCCGTGTCCCACCGCTCGTTCCCGACGCGCGCGGATGAGCGGCGCGTGCCCTCCATCCGGAACCCAAGGCGCTCGTAGGTGCGGATCGCCGGCCGGTTCCAAGCGTAGACGTTAAGCTCAACCCGGGCGACGTCGGTGACGGCAAAGGCCTCTTCCAACACCAGGCGCAGCATTGGTGTGGCCAGACCTCGTCCGCGCGCCTGTGGTGCGATTGCCACGCGCGAAAGTAGCGCCACGCCATTGCGCCAGTCGAGTCCCAGTTGTGCATGCCCAATGGACGATGCCGCGTCGTCGGCCATCCAGCACAGCCTTGTGGGCGGTGCTGCCATTGTTTCAGCAACCATGGCGCGCAGTTGGCGGTCATCGAGCGGGAAGTTGATAAACGGCCCGCCCCACTGGATCAGGTCTGCTTCGGTCGGAAACCAGCTGGCAAGTGTTGCGAAATGAAGCTCGGCGAGTGGAACCAATGTCAGCATGCGCGCTGCCACAGCCCTCAGATGGTCCGGTAGTCCGCGGTAATTGCTCCGCAGGCTGCCAGCTCTTCCTCGTGGCTTATCTCGCGCCAGGTCTCTGCAAGCGCCGCTGCTTCCCATTCCTGCATGGCGGGATGCGCGATCATCTGGTCGACCCAGGCCTGTCCCTTGCCAACATCGAGGCCATACGTGCGGATGCGGAAGGCGACCGGCGCGTAGAACGCATCGAGCACGGTGAACGCGTCACCGGCCAGCCAAGGCCCGCCGAAGCGGGCAAGGCCCTCTTCGAAGATCTCGCGCACCCGCGCCACGTCGCGGATCAGGGCATCGCGCATCGGGCGCGGCTTCACACGGACGCCGACATTCATCGGGCAATCATTGCGCAGCGCCGAGAAGCCGCCATGCATCTCGGTCACCGCGCACTGCGCGAAAGCGCGCGCAGCGGGGTCTGCCGGCCACACGCCTTCGTGCCGGTCTGCCAGATAGAGCGCGATGCCCAGCGAATCCCAGACCGTCGTCTCGCCGTCGAGCAGCACGGGCACCTGCCCGGTGGGCGAGAACGCGCGGAACTCGTCATAGTTCACCGGCTTGGTGAACGGCTCGATCCGGTCCGCGAATGGAATGCCCAGCCCCTTCATCAGCACCCACGGGCGCAGCGACCAGCTCGAATAGTTCCGGTTGGCGGTGATGAGGGTATAGGGCACGGTGCTACTCCACGTAGTGCGCGGTGGTCTTGGCGCGCAGGTCTTCTGCGCTCACTCCCGGGGCCAGTTCGACCAGCTTGAACGGCGAGGCGTGGTCCGGCCGTGCGAAGACGGCGAGGTCGGTAATGATCATGTCGACCACGCCCTTGCCGGTCAGCGGCAGGGTGCAGGCGGGGATGAACTTGGGGCTGCCGTCCTTGGCGCAGTGCTCCATCACGACGATGATCTTCTTGACGCCGGCGACGAGATCCATCGCGCCGCCCATGCCCTTGATCATCTTGCCGGGCACCATCCAGTTGGCGATGTCGCCGTTCTCCGCGACTTCCATCGCGCCCAGCACGGTAAGGTCGATGTGCCCGCCGCGGATCATCGCGAAGCTCTGCGCGCTGTCGAAATAGGCCGAGTGCGGCAGTTCGCTGATCGTCTGCTTGCCCGCGTTGATGAGATCGGGGTCTTCCTCGCCCGCAAGCGGGAAGGGGCCGATGCCCAGCATTCCGTTCTCGCTCTGCAGCGTTACGGTCATGCCTGCGGGGATATGGTTCGCCACCAGCGTCGGAATGCCGATGCCGAGGTTCACATAGAAGCCGTCCTGCAACTCGCGCGCGGCGCGGGCGGCCATCTGGTCGCGGGTCCAGCCCGCGGTCATTCCATCATGCTTGGTCATCAGCCGACATCCGTGCTGCGGGTGGTGCGGAATTCGATCTTCTTGTCGTAGGGCGCGCCCACGATCATGCGCTGGACGTAGACGCCCGGCAGGTGGATCGCATCGGGATCGAGGCTACCCGCGGGAACGATCTCCTCGACCTCCACCACGCAGACCTTGCCGCAAGTCGCCGCCGGCACGTTGAAGTTGCGAGCCGTTTTGCGGAACACGACGTTGCCCGTCTCGTCCGCCTTCCACGCCTTCACCAGCGAAAGATCGGCGAAGATGCCTTCCTCGAGGATGTAGTCCTGCCCACGGAAGGACTTCACTTCCTTGCCCTCGGCCACCAGCGTGCCGACGCCTGTCTTGGTGTAGAAGCCAGGAATGCCGGCCCCGCCCGCGCGCATCCGCTCGGCGAGCGTGCCCTGCGGGCTGAACTCAACCTCGAGCTCGCCGGAAAGGTACTGGCGCTCGAATTCCTTGTTCTCGCCGACGTAGCTGGCGATCATCTTCTTGACCTGCCGTGTGCGCAGAAGCTTGCCGATGCCCTCGTTGTCGATGCCGGCGTTGTTGCTGGCGAAGGTAAGGTCCTTCACGCCCGAATCGCGCACCGCATCGAGCAAGCGCTCCGGAATGCCGCAAAGGCCAAAGCCCCCGCAGGCGACCAGCAGACCATCGCGCAGTAGCCCTTCAAGGGCGCTGGCGGCATCAGGGTATAGCTTCTTGGCCACGCGAATCCGGCTCCTTTGCTGTGCTGGGCCTATCTAGCGCGCAGGGCCGGATTGTCACCCCAGCGGCAAGCCAAGTACCGCCGAAAGATCGGCCAGCGCCTGTTCGCCGCTTGTCACCTTGATCGCATGCATGCCCAGCTTTGCCGCAGGTTTGCAGTTCACGCCCAGATCGTCGAGGTAGATGCAGGTGGCCGGTTCCAGCCCCAGCTTTTCGCACATCATCTGGTAGATGCGCGGATCGGGCTTGCGCACCCCGGCCTTGCTGCTTTCGATCACGTGCTCGAAGCGCGCGAAGATCTGCTCCAGCGCGTCGCTATGGTCGGCGCTCCGTGACATGCCTGCGCCGTGCCCGGTCGGCACGTTGTTGGTGATGCACGCGATGCGGTAGCCTGCGGCCTTGAGCTGATCGAGCGCGCGGACCATCGCCGGGCGCACCGCCCCCGCCAGCACGGCAAGGACGTCGGCGCCAGCGAGGTCATGGCCCAGCGCCTTGGCTTCGGCGGCAAACAGTGCGTCGAACTCTGCAGCGCCGATTTCCGCACGTTCGAATCGGGCCCAGGCATTGTCGTCGGGATTGGTGGCGTTGACACGGCGAACGAAGTCCTGCGGCACGCCGCGCTCGGCTTCGAGCCGGTTGAACGCCTCGAACGGAGAAGAGGTGATGACCCCGCCGAAATCGAAAATCACTGCCGAAAATGCCCGTTCCGCCATCCTGTCCGCTCCCTGCTTTGGTGCCTTGGCGGCATAGCGGTCGGTGCGCCTTGCGCAAGGCACGGAATTGACTTGGATCATTGGGCCAAAGTCCGGATCGGGTGTATTGGTTTGCTGCTCGCCATGCAGCGGCAAGCCAGTTTCTGGGAGAAACACGATGCGCTCCATTCTTTGCCCGGCCGATACTGCCGATACCCTCGACGACCGCGTCGAAACCGCGCTCGCGCTCGCGCGGGCCGTGCGCGGCCATGTCTCGTTCCAGATCGCGACGCCGTTCGCGCAGATGGCGCTGTGGGAACCGTTCGGCGGCGCGGCGCTCTCTGCCGAGGTCATCAACGAAGTGCGCGCGGCGGACGAGCAGCTTGCCAAGGATCTCGATGCGCGCATCGCCAAGGAAGACGTGCCCTTCGACGTGGTGCTGACCGATCAGGGCCGGGTCGAAGGTGTGGCTGCTGCCGCGCGGTTCACCGATGTGATCGTGGCGAGCCTTGATGATCCGGCGCTGGAGGAAGTGGCGCTGGGTTCGCACTGCCCGGTGCTGGCGCTGCCGCGCGGGGTTTCGTTGGTGGTGTTCGACAAGCCGGTGCTGCTCGCCTGGGATGGCGGGCATGAAGCGGCGGCGGCCATGCGTGCCGCGCTTCCGCTGCTCGCACTCGCCGGTTCGGTGCACATCCTGATGGTGCGCGAGAAGGAAGACAGCTTCCCGGCCCGCGATGCCGCCTGCTACCTCTCGCGTCACGATATCCATGCCGAAGTCCACGAAGTGGCAAAGCACGGCGCGATCGCCACGATGATCGCCGACAAGGCCCATGAACTGGGTGCGGGACTCATCGTGATGGGGGTATTCGGCAAGAGCCGCCTGCGCGAATTGCTGCTTGGCGGCGTCTCGCGCGATCTGCTCGACAAGTCGATGGTGCCGCTGCTGCTGGCGCACTAAGCCTGCCTGACCTACCCCTTGGGGCATGGTGCGACGCAGCAATGGCGCTATCTGATTTCGGCATTAGCCGCGTGCCGAGGAGTCATAGCCCTGTAATGACGATGGAAATTGGCCATTCAACCACGATTGCAATGAGTGTGTTGCAAAAAGTGCAACCATAGTGGCTCGTTTCGCACTTGCGAAAAAAGGGAGGTAGTTGCATATGAAAATTGCCTTTCAGGCATCCTCTCCCAAAACTTTCAGGCCCGGTTGGCAACGACCGGGCCATTTTTTTGGCAGCGGCATCCGCGCGGCTCAGAGCAGCGCAAGCCTGCAGAGCCGCCGCGAAGCTTGACTGCAAGGGCATCGCAGCGTATCGGCGCCCACCTGATTCCGGGCCGCGTTCTGCGCCGGCCTCGGCCAAACCGATTCGATAGAAAAGAGTAGACCGATGAAGCGCACTTTCCAGCCCAGCAACCTCGTGCGTGCCCGCCGCCATGGTTTCCGCACCCGCTCGGCAACGCCGGGTGGCCGCAAGGTGCTCCGCGCCCGCCGCGCCCGCGGCCGCAAGAAGCTCTCGGCCTGATCGCTGAGGCGCCGGTTGCCCCTGTGATGGGGTGCAAGCTGGAAACGATTGCGAAGCGCAGCGATTTCCTCGCCGCGAACAACGGAATCCGGGTCGCAAGGCCCGGATTCGTGCTTTTGGTGAACCCGCTGGCGCGCCCCGATGGGCTGCGGCGCTTCGGAGTTACCGTCACCAAGCGCATCGGCAACGCGGTGGCTCGCAACCGCATGAAGCGCCGCCTGCGCGCGTTGGCGCGGGAACTGCTCCCGGTTCAGGGAATCGCCGGAGCAGATCACGTGCTGATCGGCCGCGAGAACGGCATCGAGCGCGATTTCGGCTTGCTCCGCCAGGAACTCGAAGCAGCCTTGGCCCGTGCCGCAGCCGGCAAGGGCGATCCGCCTCGCAAGCCCGGCCTGAAAGGCAAGCCAAGGGGGCGGGGCAAGTGATCCGCCGCCTGCTGATCCTGCTGGTGCGCCTGTGGCAACTCGGCCCGTCGGTCGTCCTGCCGCCGTCCTGCCGCTACAGTCCTTCCTGTTCGCAATACGCGATCGAAGCACTCGGCAAACACGGTGCGATTAAGGGTGGTTGGCTGACGGTGAAGCGGCTATTGCGCTGCCATCCTTGGGGTGGCCACGGCTACGATCCAGTTCCCTAGGTCCGGTGCCGTTGCTCCGTACCCGGCACAGCAGATTTACGAACGCGAGGCAGAGTGGAAAATCAGCGCAATGTGATCCTGGCGATGGTGCTCATGGCCCTCATGCTGTTGGGCTGGGACATCGGCATGCGGTACTACTATCCGCAGCCCGCCAAGTCTGCCGCAACGGCTTCCGCGGCGCCCGCGCCAGCACCCACGCTCAAGCCCAACCGCGAAGGCGGCCTGCAGGCGCCGGCGGATGTCGCGCTTGAGAAGCAGGATCTCGCCCAGTCGCTGGCTGCCGGTCACCGCGTCGCCATCGATGCGCCCGGTCTCAAGGGCTCGATCAACCTGCTTGGCGGCCTCGTCGATGATCTGACGCTCGCCCGCCACCGCGAGACGCTCGACAAGAACAGCCCGCCGGTGCGGCTGTTCTCGCCCGCCGGCACGCCCGCGCAGCACTATGCGCAAGTCGGCTGGATCGGTCAGAACGGCCTGGCCGCGCCCGGACCGGACACGATGTGGCAGGCTGACGGCGCGAAGCTGACGCCCGCGACGCCGATCACGCTGCGCTGGACCAACCCGACCGGCCAGACCTTCGCGATCCGCTATGCGATCGACGCGAACTACATGATCACGGTGACCCAGTCGGTCAGCAATGCCGGGGGCGCACCGGTCGCGGCGAAGCCCTTCGCTCTCGTCAACCGCACCGATCGGACCGCCAGCATCGATACGTGGAACGTCCACTCCGGTCCGATCGCGGCGTTTGATGGCGCCGTCACGTTCGACAACAATTATGCCGACGTGAAGACAGCCGGCACCGTCAGCCCGGCAGGTTCGGCCAATTGGATCGGCTTTACCGACATCTATTGGCTCTCCGCGCTGATCCCGGACACCGCGAATGGTGCGGTGCAGCCCAAGGGCGATTTCCGCAACGTTTCGCCCGATATCTTCCGCGCCGACCTGATCTATCCGGTCGCCACCGTCGCGCCGGGGCAGACCGGGACGCAGACCGTGCACCTGTTTGCCGGGGCCAAGGAAAACAACGTTCTCGAAGCCTACGAGAAGCAGGGCGCGACCAACCTCTCGCTCTCGATCGACTGGGGCTGGTTCCGCTGGTTCGAGAAGCCGATCTTCTGGCTGCTCGATTCGCTGTTCCGCGCGGTGCACAACTTCGGCGTGGCGATCATCCTGCTCACGCTGATCGTGCGCGGCATGATGTTCCCTGTCGCCCAGCGCCAGTTTGCCTCGATGGCGGCGATGCGCGCGATCCAGCCCAAGCTGAAGGTCATCCAGGAACGCTTCAAGGACGACAAGCAGAAGCAGCAGCAGGAAATCATGGCGCTCTACAAGGAGGAAGGGGTGAACCCCCTCGCCGGGTGCCTGCCGATCTTCCTGCAGATCCCGGTGTTCTTCGCGCTCTACAAGGTGCTCGTGCTGACCATCGAAATGCGGCACCAGCCCTTCTTCGGCTGGATCAAGGATCTCTCCGCGCCTGATCCGCTGCATGTGCTCAACCTGTTCGGCCTGCTGCCGTTCAACCCGCCCGCGTTCCTTGCGATCGGCGTGCTGGCGATTCTGCTTGGCATCACGATGTGGGCGCAGTTCAAGCTGCAGCCGGCCGCGATGGACCCCTCGCAGCAGCAGGTCATGGCGTTGATGCCGTGGATGATGATGTTCGTGATGGCGCCCTTTGCAGCGGGCCTGCTGATCTACTGGATCACCTCGAACCTGCTCACCATCGCGCAGCAGAAGTATCTCTACAGCCGCCACCCGCAGCTGAAGGCGCAGGCGAACAAGGACCAGCTCGATATCGACCGGGTCGTGGCGCGTGAGCAGAAGGCGCAAGCGCCCAAGGATGGGCCGCGCAAGCCCAAAGCACGATGAGCGAATTGACCGAAGCTGAAGCCGCAGCGCGCGCGGACCTCGAAGAACGTGCGCGCCGGCTGTTCGCCGGGCCGATCACCTTCCTCAAGTCCGCGCCTGCGCTCAAGTTCCTGCCTGATCCCGAGGCGCCCGAGATCGCGTTTTCTGGCCGCTCCAACGTCGGCAAGTCCTCGCTGCTCAACGCGCTGACGGGGCGCAATTCGCTTGCGCGCACCTCGGTCACGCCGGGCCGCACGCAGGAGCTCAACTTCTTCGACGTCGGCACGCCGCTGCAGATGCGGCTCGTCGACATGCCCGGCTACGGCTTCGCCAAGGCACCGCCCTCGGTCACCGAGCAGTGGAGGCGCCTCGTGCGCGATTTCCTGCGTGGGCGAGTTGTGCTGAAGCGCACGCTGCTGCTGATCGACGCGCGCCATGGCATCAAGCCGGTCGACGAAGACATGATGCAGATGCTCGACGAGGCGGCCGTCGGCTACCGCGTCGTCCTCACCAAGGCCGACAAGATCAAGGCCAGCGATCTTGCCGCGACGGTCGCCGCCACGGAAGCCGCCGCGCGCAAGCGTACCGCGGCCTTCCCGCAGGTCCATGTCACCTCGTCCGAGGTCAAGATGGGGATCGCCGAACTGCGCGCCGCCATCCTCGAGGATGCCGCGATCTAGGCAGCACGGGCGGCCCGCCGTTCCAGCAGCGTGTCCAGTGCAACCGGGCGTTCGATGAAATAGCCCTGCGCATAGTGGAAGCCCGCAAGGGTCGCCTCCATCAGCTGCATTTCGGTTTCGATCCCCTCGAACACGCATTCCAGCCGCAGCGAGCGCGTAAGGTTGAAGATCGCCCGGACCAGCCGCCGGCCCTCGCCGTCGTCGAGCCGGACGGCAAAGCTGCGGTCGATCTTGATGATGTCGATCGGCAGCATGTGCAGCGTGCTGAGACTGGAATAGCCCGTGCCGAAATCATCGAGCGCGATCTTGGCCCCGCAGCCGCGCAGCTTCTCCAGCGCCGCACGTGCGCCCGCAAAGTCGTCGATCAGCGAGGTTTCGGTGATCTCGAGCACCAGCCGGCTGGCATCGATCCCGCTGCTCGCGATGCGATCGATCAGCGCTGCGACAGTACCCGGATCGGCGATGTCGGTCGGTGCGAGGTTGAACGAAAGGCGCTGCCCGGCTGGCAACTGCGCGAAATCGCCGAGGACTCGCTCGAACGCCGCCAGCGTGACAGTGCGCGCCATGCCCAGCCGCTCGGCGGTGGCAAACAGCAGTTCGGCGGCGACCGCCCCGATCGTCGGCGATTCCCAGCGCGCGAGCGCCTCCACACCGACCATCGCCATCGAGCGCGTTCGCACGATGGGCTGGTAAACCATCGTCAGTTCGCGCTTCAGGTCGGCGCTCTGCAGCGCTGCCTCAAGCGCCTGCTCGGAACGGATGATCCGCTCCAGCTCGGAAGAGAACCGCACGATCCCGCCGCGCCGCGCCTTCTTGGCGTGATAAAGCGCGAAATCGGCGCGGTCGAACAGGTCATGCGCGCTCGCGCCCGCTTCCGGCCATGCCGCAAGGCCCACCGAACAGCCAACCGAGACCACCGTGTCGCCCAGCGGTACAGGCTCCTGCACGCGCCCGCAAAGCCACGCACCCATCGCTTCGGCCGCTTCCATCGGGCCTTCGATGATGAGCCCGAACTCATCGCCGCCGAGCCGCGCGATCACCGCATCTGGTCCGCTTGCGCGTTGCAGCCGCTCTCCGATCACCTGCAGCAGGCGGTCTCCCTGCGCATGGCCGTGGACGTCATTGATCGGCTTGAACTGGTCGAGATCGATCACTCCGATTGCGAAAGGCTGGGCCTGATCCCCCCGAGCCAGCAACGCATCGAGCCGGGCGAAGAAATAGCGGCGATTGGGCAGCCCCGTCAGCGGATCGGAATGCGCCAGCCGCGCGTTTTCCTCCGCAAGGTGGTGAGCCTGCGTGCGTTCATGGTGGAGCGCCGCCTGCGATTCCTCGAGCGCCGTGAATGAGCCGTAGGAATCGCGCAGCACCTTGAGCACGACCACGCCCACCATCAGGATGTTGAGCGCCATCGAGGCCATCGTCACGGTCCCGCGCGCCAGACAATAGGTAAGAAACACGCCGAGCACGACGTAGCAGACGAGATGAGCCGCACGGGGCAGGTAGGTCAGGCAGAAAATGCAGCCCATCACCGTGATGGCCACGAAGACGGTGACATGGCCATGCTGATCGCCATTGCCATACTGATCGAGCGCGAGGGCCCAGCTGACAAACAGGACCGACAGCAGCGTGGCCATCACTTCCGTCCGCCGCAGCATGCGCATGGCGTAGGGCTCTTCGATGCGGCTCTCGTCGATCGGGCGCATCCACTGCATCACTCGCACCGCGCAAGCGCCGATCAGCACGATCGGCAACCATAGCGATAGCCACAGCGGCGCGGCGGCGTGATGGGTATAGGCGAGCGCCGCCGCATTCATCGTCAGGATGAGGTACATGGGCGGCAACTGCTTGCGCAGGCGCAGGAATTGTTCGACGGGCAGGGGGCGCTGTCCGGATCCCCGATCAAGAGATCCGCCACCCGCCGAATGGGGCGTAGCAGCCACGTCAGCCTTCGATGCCATGTGGCATATTCACGCGCAGGGCCTTGTCGCGGCGTTGCGCCGGCTATCCGCGAGAACACTCCGGGTTGGCGATGAAAAAACTAACCTTGGACCCCCGCGCGGCCCCGCTGCCTCGACAGCGCGGCGCTAAGGGGTTAGGCCTATTCGCCCATGAAGCTCGTCATCGGTAACCGCTCCTATTCCAGCTGGTCCCTGCGTGGATGGCTGGCCGCCCGCCAATCCGGCCTTGCGTTCGAAACGCAGGTTGTCCCGCTCTATGGCGAAAACTGGGATGCGGTGAAGGGCGCCATTCCCGAACTCGCGCCCTCGGCGGGCAAAGTGCCGGTGCTGTGGCATGGTGACGGCGTCGTGTGGGATAGCCTCGCCATCCTCGAATACCTTGCGGACAAGGTTGGGCGCGACAGGTACTGGCCCAAGCAGGACGATGCCCGCGCCCTTGCCCGAGCGATGGTCAGCGAAATGCACTCGAGCTTTGGCGCGCTGCGCAGTGAACTGCCGTTCAACCTGCGGATGGAGCCTGTGGCCAAGCCGCTCAACGATTCCGTTCGCGCCGATGTCGAGCGGATCCTCACGCTCTGGGCACAGGCGCGCGCGCGGTTTGGGCAGGGCGGTCCGTTCCTGTTCGGTACGTTCAGCGCGGCAGACATATTCTTCGCGCCGGTCGTCGTGCGGTTCCGGCAGTACGGCGTGCCGGTGCCGGGCTTTGCCGCAGCCTATATGGACGCGATCTGGGAGCACGAATGGCTCGAGGCCTGGCGCGCCGCCGCGGCGGACGAGAGCTGGTCAATCCCGCACTTCGATGCTGCGGCCGACGTTTGATCTCAGTCCCGCGCCGGCAGCCATAGTGGGCCGACGGCGGCGAGCAGCACGAGCACGTTGATCGCCGCATTGGCAGCATTGCCCGATGCGATGGAGCCCGCGCTGTCGAGGCAGAACCACGCGGTGAGCCCCGTCACCACCGTCCGCCGCACGCCTTCGGGCGCCGCATCGTGGACCCACGCCGAGAGGCACCAGATCGTGACGCCCCAGCCCAGCAGGAAGCCGCCGGTCAGCGCGGACAGGAAGCGCGTATCGGCCGAGGCATAGGTCACGCTGCCGTCGATGGGCCAACTCAGGATATCGAGCGAAAGGCGGGCAGGCTCGGTTGCCGCGACCATTGTGCCGAGGAAGAACACCGGCCCGAACGATCCGACGATCACCGCGGCTACTTTGAGCCAGAACTTGTGGAACGCGCGTGATCGCATGGTGTCCGGCCTCCGGCATTGCGGTTGTGCCTTGTTTTTGCGCCCAAACCGCGCCCCGGCAATTACCTCGCACGTCATCCGGCCCGCGCGGGTGCTTCCCTCTGCTTCCCGGCTCGTCTAACGCCGGGAGATGGCCGAACTTCCCGATGTTCTCTCACGCACCGCCGCGCTGATCGAGGCGCCCAGCATCACGCCTGCCACCGGCACGGTGTTCGATTGCCTTGAAGCCATGCTCGCCCCGCTGGGTTTTGCGGTGCACCGATTCCTTGCCGGAGAGCCGCCCGAAGGCCCGGTCGAGAACCTCTTTGCCATCCGGCAGGGCCTGGCGGGCTCGCGCCATTTCGCCTTTGCCGGCCACCTCGATGTCGTCCCGCCCGGCGAAGGCTGGTCGAGCGCGCCGTTCACGGCGGACCTGCGCGAGGTGCCCGGTGGCCGGATGCTCTACGGGCGCGGCGCAGTCGACATGAAGGGCGCCATCGCGGCCATGGTCTGCGCGGTCGAGCAGATCCCGGAGGAGGCCGGCACGATCAGCTTCATCATCACCGGTGATGAGGAAGGACCGGCCAAGTACGGCACCGTTCCGCTGATCGCCCACATGCGCGAAGTCGGCGCGATCCCCGATTTCTGCCTCGTGGGCGAGCCGACTTCGGTCCACCGGCTGGGCGATATGGTGAAGATCGGCCGGCGCGGCTCAGTCAACATGTGGCTCACCGCCAAGGGCGCGCAGGGCCACGTTGCCTATCCGCACCTCGCCGATAACCCGATCCCGCGCCTCGTCGCGCTGCTGGCAGAGCTTGATGCGCTGGTGCTCGACGAAGGCAGCGAGTGGTTCCAGCCCTCGAACCTCGAAGTAACCGATCTCGAAGTCGGCAACCGCGCCACCAACGTGATTCCGGCAGAAGCGCGCGCGCGCCTTTCGGTCCGCTACAACGATCACCACACCGGGCAGGCGCTGGTTGACCGTGTGACGGAAATCGCCGCCAGGCACCGCACCGAGGTGCGCGCCACGTTGCACGGCGAGGCATTCATCACGCTGCCTGGTGCGCAGTCCGCGCTGGTGGCAGCGGCGGTCGAGGCGGAGACCGGCCTCTCGCCCGAGCTTTCGACCACCGGCGGCACGTCCGACGCCCGCTTCCTGCGCGCGCTTTGCCCGGTGATCGAGTTTGGCCTCACCAATGCCACGATGCACAAGACCGACGAGGCGGTGGCGGTGGAGGATCTCGAGGTGCTGACGCGCATCTACCGCCGCATTGCTGAGGCGGCGCTGGCATGAAGATGCTGGGCCGGATTGCCGCATGCCTTGCCGTGGCCGCGTTCCTCGCTGCACCGCTGTCTGCCAAGCCGGCGCCTTCGCTGACCGAGCGCAACCGCGCGATCATCACGGACTTCGCGCACTTGTTCTACGACAAGCGCGATGTCCGCGCCGCCTTCGCGAAGTACGTCGCGCCGGACTATATCCAGCACAACGCCAATATCCTCGATGGCCGCGATGCCGCGATTGCCGCGCTGGAGCCGATGTTCCGGCAGGAAGGCTCGCGCTTCGAGATCAAGCGGATCGTGGTGGATGGCGACATGGCGGTGGTCCATCTCCACGGCCGCGCTGGTGCTGCGGGCAATGGCGGGACGGTGGCGGATATCTACCGCTTGAAGGGCGGAAAGATCGTCGAGCACTGGGATATTCTCCAGCCGATTGCCGACAAACCCTTGAACTCGCACGCCTATTTCTGAAGGCTCAGCGCGCTTTCCTGAGCACGATATAGACGGCGCCGTCTCCGCCGTGGCGGGGCTGTGCGGGCCGCACGGAAGCAATGCGTCCGGCGTGGGGACTGGCGGCGAGCCAATCGAGCAGCTTCGCCCTGATTGCACCGCGCTTCTCGCCGCGCAGGTCGTTTTCCGGCACCGGGCGGTGCTTGCCGGCGATCAGCAGGATCACCCGCGCGCCCATTGCCAGCGCCTGCTCGATCCCGCCGTTGAGCCGCATGTGCGCCATGGCGAGGGTGAGGCCGTGAAGATCGATGGTGACGTCGGGTTGCAGCGGTCCGCGCGTCAGCTTGCGGTCCCAGCTTGAATCGAGCCCGCCTGCGGTGAGCGGGCGTACTGGCGCCGCCACAGGAGCCGCTTCCGGGCGAGGCTGGGGAATGCGGCCTTTGACGCGCTTGGGGGGCGGGGCAGGTGGCTCGATTGGCTCTCCTGCAGGCAGCGCGGGTGCAGGCGCCACCTTCTTCGGATGAAGCGGGGTGACAGTCGCAGCCACTTTCCGCCACAGCGCGGCTTCGTCGGGGCTGAGCCCGCGCGGGGGCGCCCTCACATGCCGTCCGATCTGGGCCCGTTCAGCCGGGCGAGCGTGCCCTTGGGCAGCAGGATCAGCGCCTGCCCCTGCGCGCGCATGCCGCCGGCGATGGTCCGTGCATCGGCGCCAGCACCCCAGAAACTGTCAAAGCGGTTGGGGCCCTTGATCGCGCCGCCAGTATCCTGCGCCACCCAGAGCCCGGAAATGCCGCCTTCGCCCTGCAGCCAGACCGGCGCACCGAGCGGTACGTAGGCTGGGTCTGCGGCAAGTGTGGTGCGCGGCGTGATCGGCACGTTCAGCGCGCCCACGGTGTCAGTCCCTGCACGCTCGCGGAAGAACACATAGCTCTGGTTCTGCTGCATCAGCGCGCTGCCTTCCACGGGGTGTTCGTGGATGTAGCGCAGGATGCCCTGCATCGAGCCGGGGTACTGGCCGGGACCGCTGCCGATCAGCCCCTGATTGCGCATCACGCTGCCGATGCCCGTATAGGGGTAGCCATTCTGCCCGGCGAAGCCGAGCCGCACGATGGACCCGTCAGGCGCGCGGAGGCGGCCCGAGCCCTGAACCTGGAGGAAGAACAGCTCGGCCCGGTCGGCCACCCAGCCGATCTCAAGCCCGCGGCCAGCCAGCGCGCCGTTTTCGATCGCGGTGCGGTCGTAGTAGGGGACGAAGCGCCCAGTCTCATCGTAGCGACCCAAAGGCTGGCTGCCATCGGGCTGTGGCGGCGCATCGCCCGGCCTGGCGCGGACAAGATCGGGGGGCAGGGCATAGACCGGCACGTCAAAGCCCGGCTGGCGCACGCGCACCCCGGCAATCTCCGGCTCGTAATAGCCCGTCACCAGCGCTTCGCCGCGCGCCACGGTTGCCGTCTCGAAGTAGCGGGTGAAGAAGCCCTTTGCGTCTTCCGGCGGCCATCCCGCGGCAGCCGCGCAAGCGGGCGCCCAGTCTTCCGGACGGGTCAGCCCGCTGGTGTCATTGCGCCGGGTGAGGCGCGGGCAGCTTGTGACGAAAGCGGAAAGCGCCGCGCGCGCATTCGCATCGGTGAAGCCCAGTCCCGCGGTCAGTGGCCCTCGGAAGGTGCCAATCAATGCGGCATTGGGAGCCGTGGGCGGAACCGGGGGAACCGGTGCGCTTTGCGGGATAAGGGGAATGCAGCCTGACAGGAACGCGGGTGCGATGATCGCAAGCCAGGCCAGCTTGCCGACCCGTCCTGCACCCCAAACGTTCACGCGAAATCAGGCCTCGTCGGTCTCGTCGACCACCCAGTCCGGATCGCGCGAAGTGAGATCGCGCGAGAAAGTCCAGACATCGCGCGTTTCAATGGCATCGTCGAGCGAGCCGGCGACGACCGCGCCGCTTGCGTCGCGGGTGACCGAGGCGACATCAGCCACGAAGCGGACGGTGACCCGTGCGCGGGGCGCGGTGTAGCTGGCATCGACGATGCGCGCTTCCTCGATGCGGATCAGGTTGGCCGTCACCGCTTCGCCGGCTGCATTGCGCGCGTCGATCGCTTCGGCGAACCCGGCGTAGACGTCGCTGTCGCACAGCTGCGAAAGTTCATCCTTGTCGCCGCGCCAGAACGCTTCGAGCACCATGCCATAAGCACCGCGTGCCCCGGCAAGGAACTGGCCGACATCGAAGCGGCGATCTGCACCGACGATGGCGCGGATACCCGCTTCGGCGCGGAAATCGAGCTGGCTATCCTGCGGCAGCGGCAGCGCGCGCGGGGCGGCAGCGGTCTTTTCCGGCAGGCGCGGCGCCAGGGCGCGCGGCGCGCTTGAGGGATCGGGCTGCTCAACGCGGCGGCGCAGCGGCTCCTCGTTCTGCTCCGGACGGCGGCCCAGTACTGCATAGAGTCGCAGGCCCAGGAATGCTGCGATCATGGCGAGAATCACAATTTCAACAATCACAAGGCCACATCCTGCATAATCTGGGCAGTAGTCGGGCCTGCGGGTCCCGATCGCTGCCAAGAGGTCATCGTGCCCTATGTGGTTACGAAATACAAATGAACAACGCGTGGACGGCACCCGGAATGGCTTCCTGAGGCGGTTTTTCGCCTGCCTCAAGGTGCACCCTGCCGCAATCGTGCGTGAAGCCGGGCTTGGGGGGACTTCCCGTGCGAGCGCGATTGCCCCGTTCTGCGGCAGATGCTAGGCGGCGCGCCAATCTCTTCAATTCATTCGCACGAAAGAACGATCATGGCCGAAGAAGGCGATATCATCACCCCGCTCGATCTCGACGCGCCCAACCACGATTCTGGCGCACCTGTCCCGAACGGTGAAGACACCAGCCCCGCGATCGGCCTGATCTCGCAGTACATCAAGGATCTCTCGGTAGAGAACCCCAATGCGCCGGACAGCTACGGCTGGACCGATGCACCCGATGTGTCGATCGATTTCAACATCGGCGCCCGCCCGCTCGGCCCCGATGTGCACGAGATCGAGATGAAGATCACCGCCACCTCGAAGACGGCGCAGGGCACCCAGTATGCCGTCGAGCTGCTCTACGGCGCGCTTATCGGGATGCGCAACGTGACCGAGGAGCAGGCCCATCCGTTCCTCTTCGCCGAAGGCCCGCGCCTGGTGTTCCCCTTCGCCCGCCGCATCATTTCGGATGCCGTGCGCGATGCGGGCTATCAGCCGCTGCTGCTCGAGCCGATCGATTTCAACGGGCTCTACCTGCAGCAGCTTCAGGCCCGTCAGGCTGAAGAACTGGCCGCCGGCACCGCCGGTCAGGCCTGATCCGGCGGGCTTCATGCCCCATCCGGTCATAGGGCATCCGGCCATCAGGCAGGCGCCATGAACCTCCTGAAGGCGACCGGCACGATTGGCGGGCTCACGCTCGCCAGCCGCGTGCTCGGGCTCGTTCGCGACAGCCTGTTTGCTCGCTACGTGGGCGCAGGTTTCGCGTCCGACGCATTCCTTGTCGCCTTCCGCCTGCCCAACATGTTCCGCGCCCTCTTCGCCGAGGGCGCGTTCGCTTCCGCCTTCATTCCGATGTTCAACCGCAAGGTTGGCAATCCGGAAGGCAAGGGCCTGCCCGACGGGCTCGACTTTGCCGAGCGCGCGCTCGCCGTGCTGCTGCCCACCCTCGTGCTGATGACCGCGCTGCTCGAAGTGTTCGCGTGGCCGGTCACGTTCGTGCTTTCAGGCCAGTTCAACGGGGTCAGCGCGGATCAGTTCGCCTTTGCCGTCGCGCTTTCGCGGATGACGATCCCCTACCTGATGCTGATCAGCCTCGTCTCGCTGTGCGGGGGGATCCTCAATTCTCTGCACAAGTTCTGGGTCAATGCGGCGGCGCCGATCCTCCTCAACCTCACGCTGATCGCGGCGCTGCTGCTGTTCCATTCGGCGGACCCGATGATAACCGCGCGCAATCAGGCGATCGGCGTTTCGGTCTCGGGCGCGCTGCAGCTGGCGTGGCTGGTCTGGGCCTGCCGCCGGGCCGGGGTTAGCCTGCGCCTGCGGATGCCGCGCCTCGATGCCGATGTGAAGCGGCTGATGGCGCTGATCTGGCCGGCGGCAGCGGGGGCCGGTGCGGTGCAGATCAACCTCGTGATCTCGACCGCACTCGCCGCATCGCTCCTCGCGCATGGTTCGGTGACTTACATCTACATGGCGGACCGGCTGAACCAGCTCCCGCTCGGCCTGATCGGCATTGGCCTTGGCACCGTGCTGCTCCCTACGATCTCGCGCCAGCTCGGGGGTGGCGACGAAGCAGGCGCCATGGAAACGCAGAACCGTGGGCTCGAACTTGCGCTGCTGCTCACGCTGCCTGCAACCGTCGCGCTCGTGCTGTGCGGCGAACCGATAGCCGCCGCGCTGTTCGGCTATGGCCGCTTCACGCCGGAAGACGCGCATTTCACCGCGCAGGCGCTTGCCGCCTTCTCGATCGGCCTGCCCAGCTACATCCTCGTGAAGGTGCTCACGCCGGGGTATTACGCGCGGCAGGATACGGTTACGCCGGTGCGCTACGCCACGATTTCGATGGTCGTGAACCTCGTCCTCAATCTCGCGCTGATCCTGCCGTTGCAGCATGTCGGCCCGCCGCTGGCGACCGCGATTGCCTCCACCGTCAACGTGGCGATGCTCTACCGCACGCTGGTGGCGCGCGGACAGTTCACCACCGATGCGCGCCTCCGTCGCCGCGTGCCCCGCCTCGCGCTCGCCGCGCTGGCCATGGGCGTGGTGCTATGGGCGGGGCAGGGCCTGCTCATGCCGTATGTCCACGGCACCTGGCTGGTGCGCTTCCTGGCGCTGGCGGTGCTGGTTTCGGCGGGCGGGCTCGTCTATGGGCTCAGCGCGATCATCCTCGGCGCATTCTCGAAGGCTGACCTCCAACTTCTCCTGCGTCGCAAACGCGGCCCAGCCCAAACCTAACCTAGCCAATTCTAACCTAGAGTGACACGACCCATGCGTATCGTTTCGGGCATCCAGCCCACCGGCAATCTCCACCTTGGCAACTATCTGGGCGCGATCCGGAACTGGGTGGCGATGCAGGACGAATGGACCGCGAAAGGCGGCGAGTGCCTCTATTTCCTCGCCGATCTCCACGCGATCTCGATGCCGCACGTGCCCGCCGAGCTGCGCGCCGGAACGCGCGAGATGGTCGCCGCGCTGGTCGCCTGCGGGATCGATCCCAAGCGCTCGATCCTGTTCAACCAGACGCAGGTTCCCGCTCACGCCGAACTGCAATGGCTGCTCAACGGCACTGCGCGCATGGGCTGGCTCAACCGCATGACGCAGTGGAAGGACAAGGCGGGCAAGAACCGTGAAGGCGCTTCGGTCGCGCTGTTCACCTACCCCGTGCTGCAGGCCGCAGATGTCCTGCTCTATCAGGCAACACACGTGCCGGTGGGCGAGGACCAGAAGCAGCATCTCGAACTTGCGCGCGACATTGCGCAGAAGTTCAACAACGACTTCGCATCTGAAGAAGCGCCCGTCTTCACTCTGCCCGAGCCGATCATCCCGCCCGAAGCGGCGCGGATCATGAGCCTGCGCGATGGCGGCGCGAAGATGTCGAAGTCCGACCCCTCGGACATGAGCCGCATCAACCTGACGGACGATGCCGATGCCATCATGCAGAAGGTGCGCAAGGCCAAGACCGATCCCGAGCCGTTGCCGAGCGAAAAGGAAGGCCTCGAAGGCCGTCCTGAGGCGGCCAACCTCGTCGGCATCTATGCTGCGATGGCGGGGATGAGCCAGGCTGACGTGCTTTCGCAGTTTGGCGGGCAGGGCTTCGGCGCGTTCAAGCCGGCATTGGGCGAACTGCTGGTCGAGAAGCTTTCGCCGATCACCGCACGCTACCGCGATCTACGCACCGATACCGCTGCGCTCGATGCGATTCTGGCGGATGGTGCGGCACGGGCCAAGGCGCTTGCGGCGCCCACGCTTGAGCGCGCCTACGCGGCGCTTGGTCTCCTGCGCGGTTAACATCCGTTGCTGGGTATTCCTTGCACTGCGGGGGTGTAACAAATTGCATCAGATGGACGAATAGGCACTCGAACCTCCCGGAATCGCGGGGTTTTTGCCCCATCGTTCAACCGGCATTCAGCACCTGACGCGCACTCTTTTGGGTGCTACCAATAGAGGCGGTGCTGGCTGACAGGGGAGCTGGCTCATGCACCAAGGAGTTGCCGGATATGAGTCTGATGCCCATGCGTAATCGCTTCGCCATGCTGGCAGCGCCCCTGCTGCTCGCGCTTGGCGGCTGCGCCACGCCGTTCAATGCCAATGTCTCGCGTTTCCAGGCCGAGCTGCCTGCGCCTGCCGGCCAGACCTTCGCGATCATCCCGCAGGATCCGCGCAATGCCGGCGGCCTCGAATTCTCGCAGTACGCCAGCCTCGTTGCGGCGCAGTTGCAGAAGGTGGGCTATGTGCCCGCGACCAGCCCGCAGGCTGCCGATCTTGTCGTCCAGTTCGACTACGGTGTCGACAAGGGCCGCGACAAGGTGCGGACCACCGGTATCGGCGATCCCTACTGGGGCGGCTGGTATGGTCCGGGCTGGGGCGGCATCGGTCCCGGCTGGGGTCCGGGCTGGGGCGGCGGCTGGGGCCGTCGCGGTTTCGGCGGGCCCTGGGGCTACGGGTTCTATGATCCGTTCTTCTACGGCGGCGGCTACAACAACGTCGATGTGGTGACCGTCTACACCAGCGGGATCGACATGAAGATCGACCGCCGCGCCGATGGCAAGCGCCTGTTTGAAGGCAAGGCAGAGGCGGCCTCGACCTCGAACCGCCTGCCCTACCTCGTGCCCAATCTGGTCGAGGCGATGTTCACCGGCTTCCCCGGCCACAACGGTGAAACGGTGAAGATCTCGATCGCGCCGGAAAAGAAGAAGAAGGGCTGATTGCCCGCAGCGGTTCGGTTCAGCCGGGGAGCGCCGCAAGGCCCCCCGTCGAACCGAACCCGCCCGCGCCGCGCGCGGTCTCATCCAGTTCCTCGACTTCCAGCCAGCTTGCCTGCGTCACCGGCGCGAGCACCAGTTGTGCCACGCGGTCGCCCCGGCGGATCGAGAAGGTCTCCGCGCCGAGGTTTATCATGATGACCTTCAACTCGCCGCGATAGTCGCTGTCGATCGTGCCGGGCGTGTTGGGCACGGTAACGCCGTGCTTCAGCGCCAGACCCGAGCGCGGGCGCACCTGAATCTCGAAGCCTGCGGGGATCGCCATGGCCAGCCCCGTCGCCACCGCATGGCGCGCACCGGGTGCGATATCGATGTCTTCCGCCGAAACCACGTCCATGCCCGCCGCACCTGCTGTGGCATAGGCTGGCAGCGGCAGGTCGTCGTTACCGGGAAGGCGCTTGACCATCACGGGCACGGGCTCAGCTGAGTGCATCGGCAATCCTCTCGACCAGCGCGGCGGCGACCGCGTCCTTGGGCATTTCGGGCAGGCTCTCCACTCCGTCCGCGCGAACGATGTGCACCGCGTTGAGGTGGCCGCCCATCAC
Source organism: Novosphingobium sediminis (assembly GCF_007991615.1). Taxonomy (GTDB): domain Bacteria; phylum Pseudomonadota; class Alphaproteobacteria; order Sphingomonadales; family Sphingomonadaceae; genus Novosphingobium; species Novosphingobium sediminis. Next base: position 130,406 of record NZ_BJYR01000019.1, read on the forward strand.
ATCTCCCGAAACGTCGTTTGCCACGATCCAGTCCGCGCCCTTCTTGATGAGCTTGGCCTGCGCATGGGGCACTACGTGCTCGGTCTCGGCGGCAAAGCCCACCAGCAGGCGCGGGCGATCAGGCGATGCGCCGAGCCGCGCGAGAATGTCCGGGTTTTCGGTCAAGGAAAGCGGCGGAATGACGCCCGAGCCATCCTTCTTGAGCTTCTGATCCGCCTCCGAAGCGACGCGCCAGTCTGCCACGGCGGCGACCATGACAGCTGCATCGGCGGGCAGCGCGGTTGCCACGGCAGCGGCCATCTCCCGCGCGCATTCGACATCGATGCGGGTCACTCCGGGCGGCGTCGGCAGCGTGACCGGTCCAGCGACCAGCGTCACCCGCGCGCCCAGCCGGGCAGCCGCCGCCGCAATCGCAAAGCCTTGTCGGCCGCTCGAACGGTTGGCGATGTAGCGCACCGGATCGATTGGCTCATGCGTCGGGCCTGCCGTCACCAGCACATGCTTGCCCGCCAGCGGTCCGGACGGTGTGCTGCCCAGCTTGGCGGCAATCGCGGCAAGGATCACAGGCGGTTCAGGCAGGCGGCCGGGGCCGAATTCGCCGCAGGCCATCGGCCCCTCGTCGGGCTCCATCACCTCGATGCCGTCGCCGCGCAGCGTCGCCACGTTGCGGCGGGTGGCGGGATGCTCCCACATCCGCACATTCATGGCGGGCACGGCCAGCACCGGCTTGTCGGTCGCGAGGAGCAGCGTGGTGGCGAGGTCGTCTGCGATCCCCGCCGCCATCTTGGCCATGAGGTCCGCCGTCGCCGGGCAGACCACCACCAGATCGGCATTCCGCGAAAGCTGGATGTGCCCCATCTTCGCTTCGGCATCGAGGTCCCACAGCGTGGTGTGCACCTCGTTCTCGCTCAGTGCAGCAAGCGTCATCGGGGTGACGAACTGCGTGCCGCTCTTGGTCAGCACGCAGGTAACGGTGCCACCCTCGCGGCGGATCAGCCGCACGAGTTCGCTGGCCTTGTAGGCCGCGATGCCGCCGCCAATGATGAGAAGGATGCGCTTTCCCTGCATGGCCGCGCTTGTGCAATGCCTCGCGGGGAGGCGCAATCCGTTTTGCGCGGGCCTCAGGCTGTCAGCGCTGGCTCGCGCCGCTTTGCCGCCAGCTTCAGCACCAGCTTCTGCGCCGGCCGTTCGAACCAGCGGTGCGAGGCAAAGCCCGCCAGCACGCTCGCGCCGACGAAAAACAGCAGGAACGCGGGCTGCCGCGCGATCCCGCGCGAACCCAGTACGCCATCGATCAACAGCACGAGCGCAAGCTGGATCGGGAAGTGCCAGAGGTAGACGCCGTAGGAGGCATCGCCGAGATGCCGCGCTACGGCCAGCTTGTCGTCCCGGTCGGCGGTGTCGATCGCCAATACCGCAAACAGCGCGGCAAACGTGCCCGCCAGCGTCGCCGCGTCACCCAAATGGAGGCTGAGCCCGAGCCACAGCGCCGTCATGGTGAACATCGCCGCCAGTGCGACCAGCACACCAGCGCGCAGACCGCCCTTGAGCGCCGCGCCATAAACCGCCGCACCGCCGAAGAAGTAGCCGATGCACGTCAGGACCGGCCCGTCCGGCGCCTTCAGGAAGAACAGCGCAAGCGCGAGAACCGCTGCCGTCAGCGCCAGCATGGTGGGCGATTTGCGCAAGCCCGGCAGCAGCAGCCAGAACGCGGCATAGGCAAGGATCTCGGTCGAGAGCGACCATGAGGGACCGTTGAAGGACTGGTCTGCCTGCCAGCCCCAGTAATGCGCCAGGCCGAGACTCAAGGCGAAGTGCTTGAGGTCCTGATGGTGGTAGATGAACTCGGTGCCGTTCACCCCGTTATAAGCCGCCTGCAGCAAGGCCACGAGCGCCAGCGTCAGCAGATGCAGCGGCCAGAGCCGCGCCACCCGCGCCAGCCAGAACCGCCCGCGCGCGCCGGCATCGGCAAGGTAGACATGCGCGAAGACGAAGCCCGATACGGCCCAGAAATACTGCACAGCGACGTGGCCATAATCGAACAGCCACCAAAGCTCGCGGTAGAACGGCGAGACTTTCGCCCGGTTCACATGGAACTGGAAGTCCACCGGCGGCACGAAGAAGTGCTGGTAGTGCCAGAACAGCACCGCGCAGGCCGCGAGCAGGCGCGACAGGTCGAGCGCGTTGAAGTGGCGCTTGGGCAGGCGCAGACCGGGGAGGGGAGCCGTGTGGCCCACATCAGCCCCGCATCACGACCAGGGTCCGAGCAGGATGATCCCGGTGCTCGCCGCTGCGCCAAGCGCGCCGGCCAGCAGATAGCCCAGCCACTTGAACCCGCCGCCATCGCCGATCAGCACGGCCGGTGGCAGGGGCGGATCTTCGGGTGCGCCGCCCTTGGGCGGGAAGCGTTCCTCCACCCTGCGGACAAGGTCCGGTAGGCCCAGCAGCGTCTTCACGTTCTCGCGGATGCGGTCGGCAATCGCGGCTTCGGGGCCCAGTTCGTCGCGGATCCAGTCGCGCACGAAGGGCGCGGCCACGTCCCACATGTTGATCGAAGGATCGAGCTGCGTGGCTATGCCTTCAACCATCACCATGGTCTTTTGCAGCAGCAGCAGGTGCGGCTGGGTCTGCATGTCGAAGTCGCGGGTGATCGCAAACAGCCCGTCGAGCATCTGGCCCACCGAAAGCTCGCTCACCGGCTTGCCGCGCATCGGCTCGCCCACTGCCCTGAGCGCCGTCGCGAATTCGGCCACCGAATGATAGCTCGGCACGTACTGCGCCTCGAAGTGGATTTCGGCGACGCGGGTGTAGTTGCCCGTTGTCAGGCCGTAGAGGATTTCTGCCAGCCACTGCCGCGCGCGGCGGTCGATCCGGCCCATGATGCCGAAGTCGATCGCGGTGATCGTGCCGTCGGCTTCGATGAACAGGTTTCCCTGGTGCATGTCGGCGTGGAAGAACCCGCCGCTGATCGCCTGCCGCAGAAACGCGATGACGAGCCGGCTGGCGAGGGCCTTGCGGTCGTGTCCGGCGGCGTCGATCGCTGCGTTGTCGCTGATCTTGATGCCGTCGATCCAATCGAGCGTCATCACCCGGCCATTGGTGCGGTCCCAATCGATGTTCGGCACGCGGTAGCCGGGGAAGGCGTGCATCTGCTCGGCCAGCTCGGAGGCGGAGGCCGCCTCGCGCCGCAGATCAAGCTCGCGCAAGGTCCAGCGCTTGAAGTTGGCGATGACCATGCGCGGACGCAGCCGCGAAGCCTCGCCGCCAAAGGCTTCGAGATGCGCTGCGGCCCATTCGTAAGTTGCGATGTCGGCAGCGAATTTTTCGCGCACACCGGGGCGCAAGATCTTGACCGCAACCTTGCGGCCATCGGTCGTCACTGCGCGGTGAACCTGCGCCACCGACGCCGCGCCGACTGGTTCCTCCTCGAATTCGGCGAACAGCGATTCGAGTGGCCGTTCGAAGCTCTCCTCGATCTCCTTGCGGATCAGCGCGAAGGAAACGGGCGGCAGCTTGTCCTGCAGCTTGAGCAGGTTTTCCGCCGGCCCCGGCCCGACCAGATCGGGGCGTGTCGCCAGCGTCTGCCCCAGCTTGATCGCGGCGGGGCCGATGGCGCGGAAGGCCCCCGCATAGTCACGCTCGCGGTTCTTGCCGGTGAACGAGGCCCACCGCGCCAGCTTTGCCAGTCGGCGGACCGGCGGCGGCGCGTTGCGATCGTTCTCGATGCCGATCAGCGCGCCGTGCCGGGCAAGCGTGATGCCCCAGCCGAGCAGGCGGCGAATATGGGTCGTGTGGCGCAGCAAGGGGGCGGTCCTAGATCTTCCAGCCCGAATGGATCGCCACGGCGCCGCCAAGGATCGGCTCGACCTTGGTGTGGCGGAACCCGGCGGAGCGGATCATCCCTTCGAATTCGCGCATCTTGGGGAAACGCCGGATCGATTCGATGAGATACCGATACGAGTCGGCATCGCCCGCGATCATCTGGCCCAGTTGCGGCACGATCTTGTGCGAGTAGAAGTCATAGGCCTGCGCAAACCCCGGCCATTCGGTGGTCGAGAATTCGAGCACGAAGAAGCGCCCGCCCGGCTTCAGAACGCGGTGCGCTTCGGCCAGCGCCTTGTCGATCCGCGTCACGTTGCGGATGCCGAACGCGATCGTGTAGGCGTTGAAGGTCTTGTCGCCGAAGGTCAGCTCTTCGGCGTTCTGGCGCGACCATGTCAGGCCCTGAATGCCTTGCTTTTCGGCGCGCTCGATGCCGACATCGAGCATGTCCTGATTGATATCCGAAACCGTGATCGCCGCGCCGTGCCGCGCCATGCGGAACGCGATGTCGCCAGTGCCGCCCGCCATGTCGAGGATCGTTTCGCTCTCACGCGGCTTCACCCGGCGCACGAAGCGGTCCTTCCACAGCCGGTGCATGCCTGCCGACATGGCGTCGTTCATCCGGTCGTAGCTCTTGGCGACGGACGAAAACACCGCGCCCACGCGCTCGGTCTTTTCTTCCGGGGTCACCTCCTCATAGCCGAAGGAGACGGTTTCGGGCTCGGCAGCAGTTGCGTCAGTCATACCCCGCGCCTTTACGTGGGAATTGCCGCGACGGCAAAGCCTGTTAGGGGCAATTGTGTCATGCCCGAATTACCCGAAGTCGAAACCACCGTCCGCGGCCTAGCCCATGTCCTCGATGGACAGGTGATCGCGCGTATCGAGACCCGCCGCGCGGACCTCAGGCGCCCGTTTCCGCCCAATCTGGTGCAGGCACTGACCGGCGCTCGGGTCACCAGTCTCGGCCGCCGCGCCAAGTACGGCCTCATCCATACGGACCGCGACCAGACCATGGTGTTCCACCTTGGCATGAGTGGGCGCTGGCGAATCGATCCCGATGAAATCGGCAAGCACGATCATCTGGTGCTGGAAACCGGGGCGGGGCGGACGCTTGCGCTCAACGACGCGCGCCGCTTCGGCTCGGTCGATCTCGTCGATACCGGCGCGCTTGAGCAATGGCCGCAGTTCGCCGCGATGGGGCCAGAGCCGCTTGGGCCGGGCCTCACGTCAGCGCATCTCGCCAAGGCCTTCGAGAACCGCTTCGCCGCCGTGAAGCTGCTCCTGCTCGATCAGCAGATCGTCGCGGGGCTGGGCAATATCTACGTCTGCGAGGCGCTTCACCGCGCGAAGATCCACCCGGAGCGCGAGGCCGGGAAGGTCAGCCGCGCTGCGCTGAACCGGCTCGTGCCCGAAATCCGCGCCGTGCTCGAGGAAGCGATTCGCGCCGGCGGCTCGACCTTGCGCGATTATGTGCGCCCCGATGGCGAGCTGGGCTATTTCGCCAAGGACTGGCGCGTCTATGGGCGCGAAGGCGATCCTTGCGCCTGCGGCAAGCCGGTCAGCCGCGTGGTGCAGGGCGGACGTTCGACGTTCTTCTGCGCTAGCTGCCAGAAATAGCAGCGCTGCCCCTCTTGCGCGTGGGCCTCGTGCTGGCCAATCTCCCTGCCAAAGGGAGAGAGCACATATGAAGACCCGTATTACCGAACTGTTCGGCATCGAGCACCCGATCATCCAGGGCGGCATGCACTATGTCGGCTTTGCTGAAATGGCTGCTGCCGTCTCCAACGCGGGCGGCCTTGGCATCATCACCGGCCTCACGCAGAAGACCGCTGCCGATCTCGCCAATGAAATCGCGCGCTGCAAGGACATGACCGACAAGCCGTTCGGCGTGAACCTCACCTTCCTGCCCACGGTCAATTCGCCCGATTATCCCGGTTATATCCGCGCGATCATCGAAGGCGGGGTGAAGGTGGTTGAAACCGCGGGCAACAACCCCGCGCCGTTCCTGCCCTATTTCAAGGACGCCGGGATCAAGGTGATCCACAAGTGCACCTCGGTGCGCCACAGCGTGAAGGCGCAGAATGTGGGCTGCGATGCGATCTCGGTCGATGGCTTCGAATGCGGCGGCCATCCAGGCGAGGACGATATCCCGAACTTCATCCTGCTCCCCCGCGCGGCTGAGGAACTGACCATTCCCTTCGTCGCCTCGGGCGGCATGGCCGATGGCCGCAGCCTCGTCGCCGCGCTGGCGCTGGGTGCGGAAGGCATCAACATGGGCACGCGCTTCATCGCGACCAAGGAAGCGCCGGTGCACGAGAAGGTGAAGCAGGCGCTGGTTGCGGCTTCCGAACTCGACACCCGCCTCGTCATGCGCCCGCTGCGCAATACCGAGCGCGTGCTGACCAATGCCGCGGTCGAGCGCCTGCTTGAAAAGGAACGCCGCCTCGGCCCCGACATCAAGTTCGAGGACATCATCGAGGAAGTCGCGGGCGTCTATCCGCGCATCATGATGGAAGGCGACATGGAAGCGGGCGCGTGGAGCTGCGGCATGGTCGCCGGGCTCATCCACGATATCCCGACGTGCAAGGAACTGGTGGACCGCATCATGGCGCAGGCCGATGCAATCATCCGCGAGCGGCTGGCGGGGATGGCGTAAGCGCTACCCCGCAACAAGCACGACAGGCCCCTCCCCCGCTCGGGGGAGGCTGGGTGGGGGTGCGCGGCAGCTCTGGTTTGAAGCGCCGAGCCCCCTCCCCCAACCCCTCCCCGCCGGGGAGGGGAGCCAAGGCGGCGTTTCTTACGCCGCCAGCGTCAGATCCTCGAACCGGCCGAGATGGAAGTCGGCCGAGCCGAACTGGTTCTCGATCATGGTGGCGCGCTTGAAGTAGTGGCCGATGGCCAGCTCCACCGTGATGCCGATGCCCCCGTGCGTCTGGATCGCGTTCTGCCCGACGAAGTTTATCGAACGCGAGACCTTCGCCTTGGCGAGGCTCACTGCCGCCTTGCGTTCGGCAGCCGGCGACTCGAGCTTCAGCGCGCCCATCAGCGCCATCGAGGCGATCTGCTCCATTTCGACGAACATGTCCGCCATGCGGTGCTGCAGCACCTGGAACTTGCCGATCGGCTGGCCGAACTGCTTGCGCTGCTTGATGTAGTCGAGCGTGCCCTCGTGCAACTTGCGGCTGACCCCGCAGGCCTCACCGCAAACAGCGACGGTGGCTTCATCGACCAGCAGCTCGATCAGATCGATCCCGCCGGGGATATGCGCATCGCCTGGGATAGCCACGTTCTCGAAGTAGATCTCGCTTGCCTGGAAGCCGTCGACGCACGGGTAGTCGCGGCGCACGATGCCGGGCAGGGTAGCATCGATCAGGAACAGCTCGACGCCCCCGCGCTCGCGCTGGCTGCCGCCGGTGCGCGCGGTGACGAGGAGGTGCGTTGCCCACGGCGCGGCGTAGACGACCGCCTTGTGGCCCGAAAGGACGTAGCCTGAGCCATCAGCCTTCGCGGTGGTGCGCAGGTTGGCGAGGTCATAGCGGCCCTGCGGCTCGGCATAGGCGAACGCGATCACGGCATTGCCCGCGATGATCTCGGGGATCACCGCATCGGCCATGGCTGAAGGCGCGCGCTTCATCGCGCCGCCGCCGATCACGACGGTCTGGAGGTAAGGCTCGACCGCGATGACCTTGCCCAGCTCTTCCATCATGATCATGTTCTCGAGCGCGCCGCCGCCAAGGCCGCCGTGCTCTTCGGCAAAGGGCGCGCCCAGAATGCCGAGCTCGGTCGCCAGCGCCTGCCAGATGCCGGGATCGCGTCCTTCGGGGCGCAGCAGCATCTTCTTGCGCGTCTCGAAATCATAGGTGTCGGCAAGGAAGCGCGCGAGCGTGTCACGCAGCATGCCCTGCGTTTCGGTGTAGCTGAAATCCATTGTCCTCAAATCCCGCTAAAGGGCCGCCGCGGCTTTTGCCTGCGGCGGCCTCGTGTCATTTTCTCAGAGCCCCAGCACCATCTTGGCGATGATGTTGCGCTGGATCTCGTTGGAACCACCGTAGATCGTCGTCTTGCGGGTGTTGAAATAGCTGGGCGCGGCGCGGTGCGCGTAGTCCGGACCGATCGGATGCTCGTTGTCGCCCTCTCCGAAGCCGCGGAAATAGGGCGCGCCATAGTGGCCCACCGCTTCCAGCGTCAGCTCGGTCAGGCGCTGCTGGATTTCCGAACCCTTGATCTTCAGCAGGCTCGATTCCGGCCCCGGACCCTTGCCGGCGCTTTCACCCGCAAGGCTGCGCAGCTCGGTAAACTCGAGCGCGGTGAGGTCCATTTCCAGCTCGGCGATCTTGCGCTTGAAGAAGGCGTTGGCGATCAGCGGCTTGTCGCCGTCCATCTCGGCGCGGGCGATGGTTTTCACCTTCTCGATCCCGCGCTTCGAAGCGGCGACACCCGCGATCCCGGTGCGCTCGTGCGCCAGCAGGAACTTGGCGCAGGTCCAGCCCTTGTTCTCTTCATAAACGCGCTGATCCACCGGCACGCGCACGTCTTCGAGCCACACTTCGTTGACTTCGTGTTCGCCGCCCAGCGTGATGATCGGGCGCACTTCGATGCCCGGCGTCTTCATGTCGATCAGCAGGAACGAGATACCTTCCTGCTGCTTGGCATCGGGATCGGTGCGGACGAGGAAGAAGCCCCAGTCGGCGTGCTGCGCCATCGTGGTCCAGGTCTTCTGGCCGTTGACCACGTAGTGATCGCCATCCCGCACCGCCTTGGTGCGCAGCGAGGCGAGGTCAGAGCCCGAACCCGGCTCAGAATAGCCCTGACACCACCAGTCCTCGCCCGAAAGGATGCGGGGGAGGAACTTGGCCTTCTGCTCGGGTGTGCCGAAGGTGTAGATCACCGGGCCGACCATCGAGAGGCCGAAGGGCATCAGGCGGATGCAGTCCGCGCGCGCGGTCTCTTCCGACCAGATGTAGCGCTGCGTCGCGGTCCAGCCGGTGCCGCCGTATTCGACCGGCCATGCGGGGGCGACCCAGCCCTTCTTCGCCAGCACCTTGTGCCACGAGAGGAAGTCTTCCTTCGAAAGCTCGTCGCCTTCATCCTGCTTGCCGCGCAGCTCGGCCGGATAGTTCTCGGCGATGAACGCCCGCACTTCCTGCTGGAAGGCGAGGTCCTCGGGGCTGAAATCCAGATGCATGGTGCTCTCCCTTTTCATTCAGGGCCTTTACGGCCGCGATGCGACGGGACTCGGGCGCGCAAGGCGGGCCGGTCTCCTGCTCCCTCCATCCTTCCACTTTACGTAAACGTCAAGAGGGGCGTTGGTCCGGGGAGGGGCGGGTTGCACTACGAGGAGATATAGCGCGCGGTTGGCAGGGCGGGGCTTCGATACAGGCCGCATCCGGCAGGCGTGACATGGAAGCCACAGGTCGAGCCTTGTGCCCGGTTCTTGATTCAATCGCTTGAATTGATGCTTGCAAGGCGCCAGTGCCTTTGCCAAGGAAGCTGCACGAAGGCGAATCAGCCAATCGATTCGCCGCGTAAGCACGCACAAAAGTGCTCGCAACCCGGGGAGAGACCTGTGAAGCAAACTGTGATTCAATCGTGTGCATCCGTCCTTGCGCTGGCTGTCGCCGGCCTTGCGGCGCCGGTGCACGCGCAATCCGCCGCGCCTGCCGCTGCCGAAACCGCCGCCACCGACGCGCCCGCCGATACGCTGAGCGAAATCGTCGTCACCGCCTCGACCGGCACCAAGAGCAAGCTCGACAGCTCGGTCTCGATCTCGTCGGTCGATTCGGCGATCATCGCCAACTTCCGCCCGATGTCGGAAGGCGATCTGCTTCGCCTGCTGCCGGGTCTTCAGCCCAACGTTTCGGGTCCGGGCGGTAACGGCAACTTCGCCGTCCGCGGTCTGCCCGTCGCCACCGGCGGCGCCACCTTCGTCCAGCTGCAGGAAGATGGCCTCCCCACCGTCCTGTTCGGCGATATCCAGTTCGGCAACAACGACTACTGGACCAAGTCCAGCCCGATCGACGCCCGCGTTGACGCGATCCGCGGCGGCACCGCCGCCACTCTCGCCAGCCAGGCGCCGGGCGCGGTCATCAACTACATCAGCAAGACCGACCGCAGCGAAGGCGGTTATGTTCAGGTCGAGCGCAACCTCACCTACGATTACACCCGCGCGAGCTTCCGCTTCTCGGGCGCGATCGACGACAAGACCCACTTCAATATCGGCGGCTACTACGGCGCCGGTGATGGTCCGTGGCACTCGGGCTACCAGCTCAGCAAGTCGTACCTGATCAAGGGCAACATCACCCGCGAGTTCGACGACAACCGCGGCTTCTTCCGCCTCTATTTCAAGGCGCAGGACACGCAGGAGCCCAACACGCAGGGCGGCATCGCCTGCGGCAATCTCTCCGGCGGCAAGGTTTCCGGCCTCACCGCGTGCCCGGGCTTCGATCCGCGTCGCGCTTCGAATTTCTCGCCCTACAACACCAACGTCAACTACGTCGATTTCAACAGCGGCGGTCTTGCCAGCACCCCGCTGAACGGCATCACCACCAATGCCCAGTCGATCCAGGCGCAGCTGCACTACAAGTTCGACAACGGCATCACCGTCGACAACAACGCCCGCTACACCAACATGAGCGGCGGCTTCTCGTCGAACTTCCTCAGCGTCTCGCCGCTGTCGGGCCTGATCGGCTCGACCAAGAACGGCAGCGTGGTCGCCCGCGCGGTCTATTCGGCTGGCCCGGACAAGGGCAAGGATGTCGCCGAAGCGTTCTACAACAACAACGTCTCGGTCTACACGCGGATCCGCGACGTCGGCAGCTTCGTCAACGATGCCAAGCTCAACTGGCAGGGCGATCTCGGCGCGGTGAAGGCCAACCTGACCGCCGGCTGGTTCTACATGAACCAGAAGGTCGCGATGGATTGGCACCCCAACCAGTTCAACGCTTCGCTGACCCCCGCTGCCTCGCCCATCGACCTGCTCGATTCGGCTGGCAACCTGCTCAGCGCCAACGGCTTCACCGGTTATAACAACAACTGGGGCGGCTGCTGCGCCCGCACCTACGATTACACCTTCACCGACAACGCGCCTTACGCCGACTTCATCTTCGACGTGGGCAAGTTCGAACTCGACGCCTCGGTCCGCCACGACATCAACAAGGGTACGGGTTCGGGCATCAACGCCAACCCGGCTGTGGGCGATGCGGTGACGCACTTCATCACGCAGAATGCGGTGAACCCGGTGACGGGCGCATCGCAGCAGGTCAGCCTGCCCTACTACCTGCCCGATGGCGCGCGTGAGGTTATCAACTACACCAAGGCGACCACCTCGTGGTCGGTGGGTGCCAGCTTCAAGCCGGCGGACAACCTCAACCTGTTCGTCCGCGCTTCGAAGGGCGTCCGCGCCAACGCCGATCGTCTGAGCTTCAGCGGCTACTTCAATGCCAATGGCACGCTCAATGATCGCGGCAACACGGCGGTTTCGAACAACGTGTACCAGTACGAAGTGGGCCTGAAGAACCGCGGCAACATCGGCGCGGCGCGCTACACGGTCGAACTGACCGCGTACCACAGCCACTTCAACATCACGACGTTCGAGCTCAGCCAGACGATCTGCCCGATCGTCACGGGCAGCCCGACGACCTTCACCTGCATCATCTCGGACAAGTACAAGACGACGGGTGCGGAGTTCTACGGCACGCTGAACATGGGCGGCTTCAGCCTCCTGGCCAACATGACGTACAACAAGTCGAAGAAGCAGCCCTCGGCACCGGGCTCGGTGTTCTCGCGGTCGAACAACATTCCCGACCTCTCGTACACCTTCGCCGCGAACTACGATGTCAACGACATGGTCGCGCTGGGGGCCAACATCACCGGCGTGACCAGCACGCTCGATGGCGCTGGCAACGAGTGGCCGGGTGGCAGCGTGGTTGGCGCAAACCTCAAGGTTCGCCCGATCAAGAACCTCGAATTGGGCGTCAACGTCTACAACCTGTTCAACAAGCTGACCCCGCTCGGGCCGGCCGGAACGGACTATCAGCCGGGTAACGGTACGTTCGTCGGTGGCATCGCGCCGGTGCTTGGCCGCAACGTGAACGCCTCGGTGCGCTTCAGCTTCTAAGGGCTGAAGCCCGCCCGCAAGGGTGGGGTGACTTCAAAGGGGGTGGGTGCGGCCAATGGTTCCGCACCCACCCTTTTTTGCGTAAGCAATGGCCTGTGCCGGGAAACGGCAGGGCACTTTGGCAGGGGATAGCTAGTGAACCAGAGTGATCGCCGGATCCGTTCAGTGCTCGTCGTCGGCGGCGGCTCGGCCGGCTGGATGACAGCGGCGATGCTCGCCACCATGCTGCGGCAGGATTGCAGGATCACGCTGGTCGAATCCGACGAAATCGGCATCGTCGGTGTGGGCGAGGCGACGATCCCCCCCATCCGCCTGTTCAATGAAACGCTGGGCATCAGCGAAGCCGATTTCATCCGCGAGACGCGCGGCACCTTCAAGCTCGGCATCGAATTCGTCGACTGGGGCCAAGTCGGCAGCCGCTATTTTCATCCGTTCGGCCCGCATGGCCGCAACTTCGATATGGTGCCGCTTCACCAGTATTGGCTGCGGACCCGGAGCGAGCCGGGCGCCTTCCCACTCGAAGACCTCTCGATGGCCTGGCACATCGCGCGGAGCGGACGCATGGCGCGCCCGGTGCCCGATCAGCGCTCGCTGCTCTCCACGTTCGATTATGCCTACCACTTCGATGCCTCGCTCTACGCCGCGTTCCTGCGCCGCCATGCCGAAGCGCGCGGCGTCACCCGCGTGGAGGGCAAGATCGGCGACGTTTCGCTCAATGGTGAGACCGGCTTCGTCGAAAGCGTCACGCTGGAAGACGGCCGCAAGCTGGAAGCCGATCTCTTCATCGATTGCTCGGGCCTGCGTGCACTCCTCATCGAAGGCGCGCTGAAAACCGGGTTCGAGGACTGGAGCCACTGGCTCCCCTGTGACCGCGCCGTCGCCATGCCCTGCGCGCAGGCGGGGCAACCGACGCCCTACACTCGCTCCACCGCGCGCGAGGCCGGGTGGCAGTGGCGCATTCCGCTGCAGCACCGCATCGGCAACGGCTATGTCTATTCGAGCCAGTTCATGGCGGACGACAAGGCTGCCGAGCTGCTCGCCTCGCGCCTCGATGGCGAAGCGCTGGGTGATCCCCGCTTCGTGCGCTTCCGCACCGGCCGCCGCAAGCAGCACTGGAACCGCAACGTCATCGCCGTCGGCCTCTCCAGCGGCTTCCTCGAACCGCTGGAATCAACCTCGATCCATCTGATCCAGGCCAACATTTCCAAGCTCATCGGCCTGTTTCCCGATCGCGATTTCGATCCCGCCACGATTGACGAGTTCAACCGCATTGCCCATGCCGAGACGGACCGCATCCGCGATTTCATCATCCTCCACTACAAGCTCACGCAGCGGCAGGATCATGAACTCTGGCGCTACGTTTCCGCGATGGACGTGCCGGAGACATTGGCGCTCAAGCTGGAACACTTCCGCCGCCATGGACGCCTGATCGCGCGCGAGATGGACCTGTTCGCGCCCGCCTCGTGGCTTGCAGTGCACATCGGCCAGCACAACTATCCCGAAGGTCTCGATCCTCTGATCGAGTTCCGCGGCATCGATGCGCGTGATTATCTCGCCAAGCTGCGCGCCGCCATGGCCGCTGAAGCCGCCCGCCTGCCAAGCCACGAAAGCTTCATCGCCGGCCTTACCGGCGCGGCAGCTGCGGCCTGAAGCGCATGTCCGCTGCGTTTGAGGCCGAGGTGTGGCGTGAAAAGGCACGGGCCTTGCGCGCCGTGCAGGACATGGCCGGTGCCGACCGCGCCATTGCCGAAGCCGCGCGCCTTGCGCCGACCGATCCGCTGACGACATTCCTGCGCGCCCAATCGGCCTACGAACTCGGCCACCCCGCCGCAGCGCTCTTTGCAGAGGCCGTCCGGTGCTGGCCAGAAAATCCGGATGTCCTCCGAAACCACGCGCTTGCTCTCGCTTCGGAAGGTCATCATGCTGAGGCAGAAGCCGTGCTGACGCGCGCGCTTGCCGCCCGGCCCGATTGGCTCGATGGCCAGCGCGTCCTTGCGAGCCTGCGCTACAGCCACGGCGATGCAGAGACCTACGACGCCGGCTTTGCCGAGGCGGTCCGCGCGCAGCCGCGCAATCAGGGGCTCTGGCTCGGCTGGTTCACCCTGCGCGCGCAGCAGCGCGATTGGCCCGCTGCGCGCCGCATCCTCGATAAAGCCGGGGCTCATCTCGGCGAAACCCGCGCGCTGGCAGTGGCGCGCGCCTTCCTCGCCAGCGAATGCGGCGCGCTTGGCGAAGCGCAGACCCGTCTCGCCGCGCTGACCGGCGCGGACGACGAATTCCTCGTTCTCTGCCGCATCCGCACCGCGCTCAGGGCCGGCGATGCCGCGGCCGCGCGCGACCTTGCGCTGCCGCTCACGGCCACGCGGCTGGCCGGGCAGGTCTGGCCCTATCTCTCGACCGCCTGGCGGATGCTGGGCGACCCGAACGCGGCCTGGCTGGATGGTGATCCGGTGCTCCACGGCGTCCTCGATCCGGGCCTGTCCGCTGCCGAGATCACCGACCTTGCCGCCCTGCTGCGCCGCCTGCACACCGCATCGCTGCCCTACGCCGAACAATCGGTGCGGCATGGTACGCAGACGGATCGCTCGATCCTCCTCCGGCATGAGCCACTGCTCGGCACTGTCCGTGCCCGTCTGATGGAGGCGCTGCGCGATTTCGTTGCCAACTTGCCGCCGCCGGATCCGCGCCACCCCGTTCTGGGGCGCGCTCGCGGCGGCCTGCAGATCTCGGGCAGCTGGTCGGTGCGCCTTGGGGCCGGGGGCTTCAATGTCACCCACAGCCATCCTGTCGGCTGGTTCTCTGCGGTGCTCTATGTCGCGCTGCCCGATGATCCCGGCGCGGCTCCGGCTGGCGCCCTGCATCTCGGTGCGCCTCCGCCCGAGCTCGGTGTTACGCTGGACCCCTATGCAGTAATACCGCCGCACGTGGGACACGTAGTGGCCTTCCCCTCCATCCTGTGGCATGGCACTTATCCATTCGCAGCGGGAGAGCGGCTCAACATTGCCTTCGATGTCGTCCCCACCTCCGTCTGAAGACCAGACATTGCCATGATGCTTTCACGATGACCGGGCCCAAGACCCTCAAGGAACTTGCCGAGCTGGCGGGTGTCACCAGCGGCACGGTCTCGCGCGCGCTGTCGGGATCGAACCTCGTCACGCCCGCCACGCGCGACATGATCGTCGCGCTCGCGCGCAAGCACGGCTTCACGCCCAACGCCACTGCACGCAACCTGCGTATGCGCAAGACGAACACGATCGGCGTGGTCATCCCGCTTGGCCACGAAGTGCGGCAGAACATCTCCGATCCGTTCTTCATCACCTTGCTCGGCCTGCTGGCCGACAAGCTGACGAACCGCGGCTACAGCCTCCTCCTTTCGCGCGTTGTGCCGGCGGACGAGGACTGGCTGCTCAAGCTGGCGCGCTCGGGCCAGTCGGACGGGATCATCGTGATCGGCCAGTCGGACCAGTCCGCCGTGCTGGACCGCGTGGCCGAACTCTATCGTCCGCTCGTCGTCTGGGGCTCGCATATCGCGGGGCAGGCGCATTGCTCGGTGGGGTCGGACAACTTCCGCGGCGGCGCGCTCGCAGCGCAGCACCTGCTGGAGCGCGGCTGCCGCAATATCGTGTTCTTCGGCGATGCCCGTGCGATCGAAATCGGCCAGCGGCTCGAAGGCTGCCGTTCGGTGGTGGAGCGTTCCGGCGCCCAGTTCAGCGTGGTGCCAACCCATCTCGTCGCCGATGCCGCTCAAGGCGAGATCGGCAAGTATTTCCGCGCCAAGGCCCACCGCCCTGACGGCGTTGTCGCGGCCTCGGACGTCATCGCCGTCACCGCCATGCGCGTGCTGGCGGAGCAGGGCCTTTCAGTCCCCGGCGACGTGAAGGTGATCGGCTATGACGGCCTGCCGCTGGGCGAACATACGATGCCGCCGCTCACCACGATCGCGCAGGATCTGGAGCAGGGCGCCGAGAACCTCGTCACCAGCGTGATCCAGCGCATCGCGGGGGAGGAGATCCACTCGGTCATCCTCCAGCCGCGCCTGCTTGTGCGCGAATCTACCTGAGCGCCAAGGCCAGCGCGCCGAGCAGCCCCGCGTTGTCGCCAAGGCCCGGCGGCACGATCAGCTCGTCGATCTTGCCCACGGTATAGCTGCCGTTCGCGGCCAGCGCTTCTGCGCGGATCAGGTCGAGCAGGCCTTCGGTGGCTGTCACCCCGCCGCCGAGCACGATGCGGGCGGGTTCCATCACCGTCTGGAACGTTGCCAGCGCGCGGCCGATATACCACGCGATGATGCGCTTGCCGGGATGGTCCTCGGGCAGTTCGGACAATGACTGGCCCCACCGTGCGGTCACCGCCGGCCCGCAGGCCAAGCCTTCGAGGCAATCGCCATGGAACGGACAGCTGCCTACGAAGTCCATGTCCTCGGGATGGCGCGGCATCCGGATATGGCCCATTTCCGGATGCGAAAGCCCCCGCAGCAGTTGGCCGTCGCTGCAGAACCCGCCGCCGATACCGGTTCCGATGGTGAGATAGAGCACTGAGCCCAGACCGGCACCCGCGCCCCACAGTGCTTCGGAAAGCGCCGCGCCATTGACGTCGGTGTCGATCGCGACCGGCACACCGAAGCGCTCCATGAAGGGCGCGATCAGGCTTGCCCCGCTCCAGTGCGGCTTGGGCGTCGCGCGGACACAGCCAAAATCGGGCGAGGCGGGATCGAGATCGAGCGGCCCGAACGAGGCAATGCCGAATGCCGCGTAGGCTCCGCCTTGCGCCGCAAACCACTCCACTGCCGCGCCCAGCGTTTCCTCGGGCGTCGTCGTCGGGATGCGTGTCCGTGCCATGATCGTGCGCTCGGCATCGGCCACGCCGAGCACGAACTTTGTGCCGCCCGCCTCGATCAGGCCATAGCGCGCCGGGGCGGTCATGCCGCGACTTCCGCGTGCGTGCCGTCCAGAACGAGGCGGAACACCGGCGCCGGCACCCCGGCAAAATGCGCCCGGCGCCACGCTGCATCGCCGTGGTCATTGCCCTTGAGCGAGTTCGGGTAATCAACGAAGCCGTGGACCGTGAGGTCGCTCGTCACCCACCAGCTATAGGTCTGCACCGGTGCCTCGGGCGGATTGCCGGCCACGAGCCCGCTACCGTTGAGCGGCAGCCACGGCCCCTCCATGCGCTCGGCCACCATGCCGTAAAGCCCGTTCGGACCATTGGGCACACCCGGCGCAAAGACCTTCCGCTGCGTTGACCAGAACAGGTAGTAACGTCCCGCATGGAACACCACGTGCGGCCGCTCCTGCTCGTTGTTGAGGCCGTCCGCGCTGAGCAGCGGGGGCAGCACGGCCCAGTCGCCGTCCTCGCGCCGAAGCAGGCCGATGCAGCCGTTCCAGTCGCTCGTCGCCTCCTTGAGCGAACCGGTGAACAGCAGGTACTCAGCCCCATCCGCTGGATCGCGGAAATGGGCCGGATCGCGGAAGCCCTTGATGAAACCGGGCACGCCTTCGCTGGCCGTCACCTGCACATAGTGCGGGATCGATCCGCCAGCGATCTCGCGCGGTGCCGTCCAGCCTTCGATCGTGAAATGATCGGCGCCGCCGACCAGCTGCCCGGTCGTCTCGAACATGCGCTGGGCGAAAGTGCGCGGTTCTTCCCCGCGCAGGCCCGATGCCGTCCAGTAGAGCGTCACCGCACCCGTTTCAGGATCATAAAGCGCGGAACCAGCCCATTCGCGGCTGCCGGGATTGAGCTCGTCCGGCAGGGCATTGCCATGATCGCGCCATGCCCCACCGCGCTCGGCCATCAGACGGATGCGGACAATATCGTGCCGCGCTTCGGGGTCTTCACCAGCCGGTGCCGAAAGCACGAACCACAGCGCCCAACCGTCGACGGATGCAGTGCTGCCATCAGCCAGTTGCAGCGGCCAGAGATCCCAGAGGTCAAACCCCGGCAGCGGGTGCTGCAGCGCGGTGCCATCGACCAGCGGGATCTGGTGGCATGGCTCGTCTCGCAGCGCGCCAAGGTGCTCTGCGGTCCAGAGGGTTGTCGGGGAGGTGAGTACGGGCATGAAAGTCGGTCCTGAAAACAAACGATTAAATTGTTCCCCGCAAGCAGGGTGAGATGTCTGAAATGCCTACCGCATGACGAGGCCAGCCCCGGCGCACGCGGTTTCGCGCAGCACCAGCGGCGCGGTGCCGTCGGGCTTGCGATAGGTGAGGGCGCCGAGCACCGCGTCGGTGCGGTCTGCCCGGCACAGCGCGACGACCGCGCCGCCAAAGCCGCCGCCGGTCATCCGCGCGCCGCCTTCGGGGCCGATCAGAGCCTGCAGTTCGGCGGCCAGGGCATCGACCGCAGGCACGGTGATCTGGAAGTCGTCGCGCATGGAAGCGTGCGAAGCGGCCATCAGTTCGCCGGTCGCCCTGAGGTCGCCCGCCGCAAGCGCTTCGGCTGCCGCGAGCACGCGCGCATTCTCGGTCACCACGTGCCGCGCCCGCGAAAGGGTCAGCGGATCGAGCCCCGCACCGTTCAGCATGGCCATGTCGGCATCGCGCAGAGCCGATACGCCGATCGCCGCTGCCGCAGCCTCGCACTGGGCGCGCCGCTCGTTGTAGTGACCTTCGACCAGCCCGCGCGCCACGCCCGAATGAACGATCAGGATCTGCACGTCCTCCGGCATTGCCACCGGGCGCACGTCGAGTGTCCGGCAATCGATCATCAGCGCATGGCTGGCGACCCCCGCAGCGGAAGCCAACTGGTCCATGATCCCGCAGCGCATGCCGACATGGTCGCACTCGCCGGCCTGCGCCATGCGGGCGATATCGGCGGGTGCGATGGAAAGCCCTGCCAGTGCCGCGAGCACGGTGCCGATGCCCACCATCAGCGATGCGGAGGAGGACAGCCCGGCGCCCTTGGGCACGTTGCCGGTCATCGCGATATCCGCCCCGGCCAGCGCATGGCCGCGCTGGATCATCGCGGCGGTCATCCCACGCACGTAGTCTGCCCAGGGGTGGGCCGGATCGGCCGCATAGGGCGCCTCCAGCTTCCATTCCGCGATGGCCCCGCCGAAGTCGCAGGCCAGCACGCGTATCCGGCCATCGCTGCGCGGCGCAGCGGCGATGCGCGTTTCCACGCTGATCGCGGCTGGCAGCACGAAGCCGTCATTGTAGTCGGTATGCTCGCCGATCAGGTTCACGCGCCCCGGGGCGCGGGCGATCAGCGCGGGCGCCGCGCCAAAGGCGGCTTCGAACTGCTGCGCCAAGGTCATGCGACGCTCCGGAAGTGCGGGCCGCCACAGGCACGCAGCCGCTCGGCCGCTTGCTCGGCGGTCAGGTCGCGCTGCGTCTCGGCCAGAATCTCGAACCCGGCCATGAACTTGCGCACCGATGCGGAACGCAGCAGCGGCGGATAGAAATGTGCGTGCAGCCGCCAGTGGGAGCTTGGCTCATGCCCGAAGGGTGCCCCGTGCCAGCCCATCGAATAGGGGAAGGAGCACTGGAACAGGTTGTCATAGCGCGTGGTAAGATCGGCCAGGATCACCGCCAGATCGCTGCGCTGCGCGTCCGTCAAGTCAGGCAGGCGCGCCACATCGAAGCGCGGCAGCAGCAGCGTCTCGAACGGCCAGACCGCCCACCACGGCACGATGGCGAGCCAATACTCCGAAGCACAGACCACGCGCGGCCCGTCCGCTTCCGCCTCGACGAGCTGCGCCAGCATCGCGCTGCCCTTTTCGGCCAGCCACGCTGCCTGTGTGCGGTCCTCGGTTGCGATCAGCTGCGGCACGTGGTTCGTCGCCCACACTTGTCCGTGCGGATGGGGGTTCGAACACCCCATCATCGCGCCCTTGTTCTCGAAGATCGAAACCACGGCATAGCGCTCGCCGAGGTCGGCAGCCTGCTCGCACCAGCAATCGATCACCGCGCGCAGCTCGCCGTGCGAAAGCTCGGGCAGGGTGCGGCCGTGATCGGGTGAGAAGCAGATCACCCGCGCTTCGCCGGTCGCCTGCTCGGCGCGAAACAGCCCACCGCCAGCCTCCGGCGCAGGCGTATCGGGCAGCAACGCGGCAAAGTCGTTCGCGAAGACGTAAGTGCCGGTGTAGTCCGGATTGCGTTCCCCGTTCACCCGCGTGTTGCCGGCGCAGAGGTAGCAGGCAGGATCGTGCGCCGGCGGACGGGTGGTATCCGGCACTTCCTCCGCACCCTGCCACGGGCGCTTGGCGCGGTGCGGGGAAACGAGCAGCCAGGTATCACTCAGCGGGTCGTAACGCCGGTGCGGATGCTCCGCCGGATCGAAATTCATGAACGCACCTCAAGCACGAGTACCGCCTCGCCGGGGAGCGGCGGGACGGCCATGCCTACGCGGCTGAGCCAGCCACCGTCCATGCTCGCAAGCACGCCGCTGTCTGACGCAATCGTATACGTGCGCCCGGGCAGCGCCATCGGCAGCCGCAGGTTCGGTTGATGCCGCATCGTGGTGGGCGATGTGCGGGTGACGAGCACGACCATGTCTTCCGCTGAGCCATGCGCCTGCCACACAACGCCGTCGCCCACCTCGCCCATCCAGACGCGGCCCTGGTGCAGGCGCTCGCGCAAGGCCTTGTAGCGCGCGATCCCGGCCATGAGTTCACTACGTTCCTTGTCGCCCAGCTTCCGCGCATCAAGCTCGACACCGAAGTGCCCCGGCAGCGCCACACCGCAGCGGAACGCCATCGATTGCGAGCGCCCGGTCGAATGCGCGGGGCTAGCGCCCACGTGGCTGCCCATCACTTCGGGCGGCATGAACTGCAGGAAGCCGCGCTGCATCCCCGCGCGCGAAACCGCGTCAATGCAGTCGCTGGTCCAGAAGCGGTGGGTGCGCTTGATGATCCCCGCATCGATCCGTCCGCCGCCGCCGGCGCAGGCCTCGATCTCCACATTCGGGAAGGCCGCGCGCAGCCGGTCCATCAGCGCATAAGTCGCCAGCACTTGCGCGCGGTAGTGCGGCTGGTTCCCGGCATGGACGAGATCGCGGTTGTGGTCCCACTTGAGGTAGCCGATCGGCAGATCACGCAGCAGCGCGGCAATCGCGTCGAACAGGTAGGTGCTCACCTCGGGCTTCGCCATGTCCAGCACCAGCTGGTTGCGCGCCTCCAGCAGCGGACGCCCATCTACATGCAGCGCCCAATCGGGATGGCGGCGATAGAGGTCGCTGTTGCGGTTGACCATTTCCGGCTCGACCCAAAGGCCGAATTCCATGCCCAGTTCGGTCACGCGCTGCGCCAGGGGGGCCAGACCGCGCGGATACTTCCGCTTGTCGACGGTCCAGTCACCGAGCGAGGAGGTGTCGTCGTCGCGCTTGCCGAACCATCCGTCATCCAGCACGAAGCGCTCGATCCCGATGTCCGCCGCCGCTTTGGCAAGGTCCATCAGCGCGGCTTCGTCGTGCGCGAAGTAGAAGCCTTCCCAAGTGTTGATATGCACCGGGCGCTTCGCTGCACCTTCAGCGCCGCCCGGCCACGTCATCCGTGCACGGATGCCGCGGTGGAAGGCGTGCGCCACCCCGTTTGGCCCCTCGGCAGAAGCTGTCGCCAGCACTTCGGGGCTTTGCATCACGGCGCCCGGCGCAAGGATCGCCTCGCCCGGCGCCAGCCATTCACCCAGCTGCCACTGCCGCCGCCCGTCATCGACCCACTCGATGCTCTGCACTGCATTCCCGGACCACGCGATTTGCGCGCCATAGGCACTGCCATCAGCGCAGGTCACCACCGCGCCGGGAAAGCAATCGTGCGAGGTAAGCCCGCGCCGGTTCTCGCGCCGCCACAGGCTGCGGGTGAGGGGATCGCGCACGGGCACGAATTCGGAGTTATGGCGACCAGCCAGCGAATGCACTTCCGCCGCATCCTCGGGGAGCGGCAGCGCAGCCGCGGCCAGCCACTGCACATGCAGCGGCGCATCTCCAAGATTGGAAATCGCGCTGCGCACCGTCATCACGTCGGTCGCGGGATCGAGCGAATAGCTCGTCGTCACCGCGATCCGCGCCGCCGCATCGTGCAGCACGAAGCGCACCGTCTGCGCATCGGGCCGCTCGACCTTGCACTCGCCCGCCTGAAAGCTCCAGTCGCGCCCCGCGCGGTCCGCCAGCAATGCGCTCTGCCCGAACCAGCCCATGCCGAAGCCGGGAAAAACCGTCAGCGGCTGGTCGAAATGGAGCGAGAAGCTGGGCTCTGGTCGCTCGCTTCGCAGCGTGGCGCCGGGCCGCGCGCCGTCTGGCAGGCGGGGCCCCCAATAGCGCCACAGCGGTGCTTCGCCGGGGGGAAGTTCCCATACGGCGCTGCAACCGGGGCTTTCCAGCGCGATGATCTGCGGTGCGGCCTCAGGCATGTGCCAGCCCCGCCGCCCGGCGCGGATCTGGCACGCGCAGCATCGTTACTGCCGCCGCCAGCAGCAGCACACCGGCAAAGGTCAGCGCATTGCGCGGGTCTGCGCCCAGCACATGGTTGTATATCCAGCCGAACGTCACGCCGTTGAGCAGCATCGGGATCACGATCATCATGTTGAAGATGCCCATGTAAACGCCGGTCCGCTCCGGCGGGATCGAGCCTGCGAGGATGATGTAGGGGTTGCCCATGATGCTCGCCCAGCACACGCCCAGCGTTACCGCGATCAGCAGCAGCGGGGTGTGGCTGCCAAGGTCGGGCATCGCGAGCGCCGAAAATACCGGACCCGGCGCGCTCGCGGCGCCTGAAACGTGCGCCAGCGCCACCATGCCCAGCCCGCCCGAAGCAAGGCATGCCATGTGCACCCGCGATGCGCCGAGCGCACGCGAGATCGGCACCATCGCCAGCGCCGCCGCAAAGCCGACAAGATTGTAGAACGCGCCCAGTTGCTGCGTCGTCAGCACGGCGGCGCGGAAGGCTTCGCTGCTCTTGTCCGCCGTGTCGTAGATCGAGCGGCCGATCGATAGCGAGCTGTACGACCAGTAGATCGAGAAACCGTACCACTGGAACAGGCTCATCCATGCCATGCTGCGCATCGCCTGCGGCATTTCCACGATGGCGCGGCCGATTTCGCCCAGCGTCGCCCCGGCGGAGCGCGGGGCAGCGGCAATGCGCGCCTTCTCGTCTTCGCTCAGCGGCAGTTCGGGCACGCGCCAGATCGACCACAGGATCGTGGTGATCGAAAGCACCGCACCCACCATGAAGGAGATATGCGTGATCGTCGGGATGTTGTGCGCATCCACCGCGTTGCGATCGATCCCCACCCAGTAGACGAGGATCGAGGGCGAGAGGAACGCGAGGCACTGCGCAAGGCCGGTGAACGCACTCTGGCTGAGATAGCCGATCTCGTGCTGGCTCTCGTCCAGCCGGTCGCTCACATAGGCGCGGTATGGCTCCATCGTGATGTTGTTGCCCGCATCGAGCAGCCACAGCAGGCTCGCCGCCATCAGGATGCTTGCCGAAAACGGCATGAACAGCAGGCCGAGGCTGCACATCACCGCGCCGATCAGGAAGTAGGGCGTGCGGCGGCCAAACCGCGAATTGGTGCGATCAGAGAGCGCGCCGACCAGCGGCTGGATCAGCAGCCCGGTCATCGGGCCGGCCAGTTGGAGGATGGGGAGGGTCGATTCGTCCGCGCCGAGCCACGAATAGATCGGCACCATGTTGCCTTGCTGCAGGCCGAAGCTGAACTGCAGGCCGAGGAAGCCGAGATTCATCTCGATCACGCGCATCAACGAGAGAATCGGCTTCCGCTTCGTCTCGGCCCGGTCGGTTCCAGATGGGGTGGCAATGCTCAAGGGCTCTCTCCCGCGCGACTCTCGACGGAGCCTTTGAACTTGCACTTAGCCTAGAGTTTGCATCGATTCAATCGAGTGAATCAATCGCACGTGCAATCATCCATCATCGTCCATCCACGCCACCGCCGCCTTGGCCCGCCGGTCCACCGTCAGGCGGAACACGTCGGGGCGTGAATAATGCCCCACCGCATCGAAATCATAGCGGGCGCGGGCGATCTCGGCCGGGTCGATATCGGCATAGAGCACCGTCTCGCCGCTATAGTCCGGCCCCGCCAGCATTTCGCCGAGCGGCCCCACGATCAGGCTCCCGCCGCGCATCAGCACGGTGTCCGGATCCTCGCCCAACACGCATTCCTGCCCTTCAGGCAGATCGCGCCGCTTGAGGTACTGGCAGGAGGAAAGCACGTGGCAGCGCCCCTCGAGCGCGATGTGCCGCATGGTCGAAACCCACCCGTCGCGGTCATCGGCGGTCGGCGCGCAGTAGAGCGTCACGCCCTGACCATACATCGCCATGCGCAGCATCGGCATGTAGTTTTCCCAGCAGATCACCGCGCCCACGGTGCCGAGCGCCGTCTCCACCGCCGGGAGCGTGGAGCCATCACCAAAGCCCCACACCAGCCGCTCAGCTGCAGTCGGCATCAGTTTGCGGTGGTGCGCCATGGTGCCGCGTTCGCCGTCGATGATGAGGGCCGTGCAATAGAGCGTCGAGCCCACGCGCTCGATCACTCCGATCACCACGACCATGCCAGCCGCGCCCGCCGCCTCGCGCACCAACGCGATTTCCGGGCCCTCCAGCGCCACCGAAGCGGCATAGTACCGAGCATAGGCCTCACGCCCTTCTGGCAGACGCAACCCGATCGGTGCGCCGAACCGCGCGCCCTTGGGGTAGCCGCCGATGAAGGCCTCGGGAAACACCGCCAGCCGCGCACCTGCCGCGCCGGCTTCGGCTATCAGCCGGGCAGCCTTGGCCGCAGATGCGCCGCTTCCGGCGGGGTCGGATGCCGCCTGCACAACGGCGGCGCGGAATGGTGAATGGCTCATGGCGTGAAACCTAGCAGCGCCGATTCCTTCCGGCGATTGCTATCTGCACGCCGCGCGAGCTACGAATGGCAGATAAGCGAACGGGAGAGAGGCATGAGCGACCCATCAGCCACAGGCGTCTGCCTCGTCATCGGCGCGGGCGACGGGCTTGGCGGCGCCATTGCGAAGGCATTCGCCCGCACCGGCCTCACCGTCTGTGTCACCCGCCGCGCCCGCCATCTCGATCAATTGGAAGCGCTCTGCGCCGAAATCCGCGCAGAGGGCGGCACGGCCCATGCCTTCGGCGTCGATGCGCGCTCCGAAGAGGAAACCGCAGCCCTGTTTGACCGGATCGAGCGCGAGATTGGCCCCATCGCGGTCACCGTGTTCAACATCGGTGCGAACGTCCGTTTCGGCATCCGCGAGACGACCTCGCGGGTGTTCCACAAGGTCTGGGAAATGGCGTGTTTTGCGGGGTTCCTTGCGGGCCGCGAAGCCGCGCGCGTGATGGCACCACGGGGGAGCGGTACGATCCTGTTCACCGGCGCGACCGGATCGCTGCGCGGCGGCGCGGGGTTTGCTGCCTTTGCCGCCGCCAAGCACGGCCTGCGCGCGATTGCACAATCCATGGCGCGCGAACTTGGACCTGAAGGCGTCCATGTCGCCCATGTCGTCTGCGATGGCGCCATCGATGGCGTTTTCCTGCGCAGCCGCGTAGAGGATGTCGCGCCGCTGCTCGCCGAAGACTCGGTGCTCAAGCCTGCCGATGCCGCCGAGGCCTTCGTCTGGCTGCACCAGAAACCCCGCTCGTCGTGGACGCACGAGCTTGACCTTCGCCCCTGGCAGGAGCGCTTCTGAGATGCCCAAGACGATCGAGTTCATTTTCGATTTCGTGAGCCCCAACGGCTACCTCGTGTGGCAGCCGCTGCGGGAGCTGGCCGCGCGCAAGGGGGCCGCGATTTCGCTGACACCTGCGCTGCTTGGCGGCATGCACAAGCTGACGGGCAATGCCCCGCCGTTCATCCGCGATGCCGATGTGAAGGGCAAGAATGCCTATGCCCAGCTTGAGATGCAGCGCTTCATCGCGCGCCATGGCCTGACGAAGTTCCGCATGAATCCGGCCTTCCCGT
Source organism: Novosphingobium sediminis (assembly GCF_007991615.1). Lineage (GTDB taxonomy): Bacteria > Pseudomonadota > Alphaproteobacteria > Sphingomonadales > Sphingomonadaceae > Novosphingobium > Novosphingobium sediminis. The sequence goes on from NZ_BJYR01000019.1 coordinate 156,254, forward strand.
TCCGCTCGGTCGAACTTCTGCGCATGCTGCTGGCCGCCATCGACCTCGGCTGCGGGGAGGCTTTTGCCGATGCGTTCCTCCGCGCGATCTGGGAAGACGGGCTTGATCCCTCCGATACCGCCGCGGTCGAAGCCGTGATCGCCGCCGCCGGCCTTCCCGCCGCCGCGCTGGCCGAAGGGGCGCAGTCCCAGGCCGTCAAGGACCGCCTTGCCGCCAATACGCAGAGCGTGGTCGATCGCGGAGCTTTCGGCATTCCCACGTTCTTCGTGGATGGCGAGATGTTCTTCGGCAAGGAACGCCTCAGCCAGATCGAGGAACTGCTCTAGGGGAACGCCCGATCAAGGCGTGCTGTGCATCGAAGGAGACCTGTAAGCAGGGTGTAAGTGCTGTGGCCTAGGGGCACCAATCGCAATCTGGTGCCCCACTGATGCCCACTACAGATCTCCAAGACGCCCCCGCTCCCGCACAGAAGCTTACGGCCCGGCAGCAGCTCCGCCTGCTTGCCATCGCGGTTGCAGCGCTGGCCCTGCTCGCGCTTGCCGGCTGGCTCGTTGCGCTGCTGTTCCAGCCAACTCCTGCAGTCGTCCCGGTTGATCCGCCGGGGACGTTCCGGCCCACGCAGGAGCAACTCTCCACGCTTTCGCTCGAGAAGGTGGGTTCTGGCCAGGCCGAGCGGATCACCACGGCGTCCGGCTCGATCGAGGCTGACGGCGATCTCAGCACGCCGGTTCTGCTGCCTTACTCCGGGCAGGTGATGAAGGTGCTGGTCGATGCCGGGCAGGTCGTGAAGGCGGGCCAGCCCTTGCTGACGATCCGCACCACCGATTTCGTCGATGCCCGTAATTCGCTGTTCTCGGCCGAAGCGACGTGGCGGTCCGCGCAGGCCGCCCTGCTCAATTCCCGCCGCAACGCGGAGCGCGCGAAGGCGCTGGCGGAAACTGCCGGCGGCGCACGCAAGGATTACCAGCAGGCCCTTACCGATCTCGCCGCAGCCGAAGCGCAGGAGCGCAGCGCGGAAGCAGCAGTTGGTGCCGCGCGCGACAAGCTGGCCATCCTCGGCAAGTCGGCAGGTGAAATCCAGCGGCTGGAATCGGCGCGGGAGATCAGCGGGCTGCATGAAGTGACCACGTTCCATGCGCCCATCAGCGGCACGGTGGCGCTGCGCGATGTCTCGCCCGGGCAATATGTCGGTGTCGGCGGTGACAAGCCTGTATTCACGATCACCGATGCCTCGCGCGTGTGGCTTCAGGCGCAGATCGCCGAAAGCGATGCCTCGGGCGTCCACGTGGGCGACAAGGTCGAGGTGATTACCCCGGCCTGGCCCGGGCGCAAGTTTACCGCCGTGATCGACCTCGTCGGGGCCGGGCTCGATCCCATGACCCACCGTCTGCCCGTGCGCGCAACCATCGCCAATCCCGATGGGGCGCTCAAGCCGCAGATGTTCGCGAGCTTCTCGATCCAGCATTTCAGCACCGGCACGCGCCTCCTCGTCCCCTCGACGGCGGTGATCCATGAAGGCGATTCAGCACGGGTGTGGGTGCTGCGGCCCGACAAGCGCCTCGCCAGCAGGCAGGTCCGCGCCGGTGAGGATCAGAACGGCCGGATCGAGATCCTGAGCGGCCTGCGCAGCGGCGAAACCATTGTCACCGCCGGCGCGCTCTTCGTGAACGAGGCGGGGCTGGGCAAATGAACCGCCTGCTCCGCTTCGCGCTGCGGCAGCGACTGCTGATCGTTGCCGTCTTCGTGACGGTGCTGGTCGCAGGCGGCTTCGCGTTTGCCGCGCTCAACATCGAGGCCTATCCGGACCCGGTTCCGCCGATGGTCGAGATCGTCACGCAGACGCAGGGCCTTTCGGCCGAGGAGATGGAGCGCAATGTTACCGTCCCCATCGAAGTCGCCATGGCGGGCATTCCGCACCTGACGACGGTGCGGGCGATTTCCCTGTTCGGCCTTTCCGACGTGAAAGTGCAGTTCAGCTACGACCTGACCTTCCAGGAAGCGCAGCAACAGGTCATCAACCGGCTGGCCCAGTTGCCGCCGCTGGCAGGCGGCGCGCAGCCAACGCTTTCGCCGACCAGCCCGATCGGCGAAATCTACCGCTATCGCATCGTCGCGCCCGACGGCTATTCGCCGATGGATCTCAAGACCTTGCAGGACTGGATCCTGCAACGCCGGTTCAAGCGCATCCCGGGCGTGGCCGACGTGACCGGCTGGGGCGGCAAGTTGCGCGCCTATCAGGTCACTGTCGACAACGACCGGCTGGTCGCCCACGGCGTGACCACCGCGCAGGTGATGCAGGCGCTCGCCAGGAGCGACAGCAATGTCGGCGGGCAGACGATCAACTTCGGCTCGCAGGCGGCCATCGTGCGCGGCGTCGGCCTCATCCAGTCACCCTCGGCGATCGAGAATGTGCTGGTCGGCACGGCGGGCGGAACACCCGTGCTCCTCAAGGATGTTGCCAAGGTCTCGATCGGCAATCTGCCGCGCCTCGGTATCGCCGGGTACAACGGGATCGACGATATCGTCGAAGGCATCGTCCTGATGCAGCGCGGCGCCAAATCGATGCCGACGATCCTTGCGGTGCAGAAGGAAGTAGCGGAAATCAACGCTTCGGGCGTGCTGCCGCCGGGCGTCCATCTCGAACGTATCTACGACCGTTCCGACCTCATCCGCCTGACGACCCATACGGTGCTCGAAAACCTCATGGCGGGGATCATCCTGATCTTTGCGCTGCAGTGGATCTTCCTCGGCAACCTGAGGAGCGCGCTGATCGTGGCGGCGACGATCCCCTTTGCGCTCGCCATCGCGGTACTGATCCTCGTCGCGCAGGGCGAAAGCGCCAACCTGCTGTCCGTCGGTGCGCTCGATTTCGGGCTCGTGGTCGATGCCAGTGTCATCATGGTGGAGAACATCTTCCGCCACATGGTCGAGCGATCCGTCGCGGTGGAGGGGGGCCATGGGCACTTCAGCCCCGCCAGCCGGATGAGCGCGATCCTCCACGCCGGGTCCGAAGTGAGCCGGGGCATCTTTTTCGCCGCCGCGATCATCATCGCCAGCTTCCTGCCGCTGTTCACGCTGACCGGGGTCGAAGGCCATATCTTCGGACCGATGGCCAAGACCTATGCCTACGCCATCACCGGCGGCGTCATCGCCACCTTCACGGTCACGCCGGTACTTTCGGCCATCCTGCTGCCCGATCAGCTGTCCGAGGTCGAGACCAAGCTGGTGGCGTGGCTGCGCCGTCTGTACGAACCGGCGGCCGCTTTCGCGCAGGCCAACCGGGTCCTCACGTTCGGCGGCGCGGCGATTGCGCTGGTGGTTGCGGGGATCGGCGTCAGGGCGCTCGGCATCGAGTTCCTGCCGCATCTGGAGGAAGGCAACCTCTACATCCGCGCCAGCCTGCCGCCCTCGATCAGCCTCGAAGCAGGCCAGCCGGTGGTCAACGCCATCCGCCGCGATCTTGCGCGCTATCCTGAAACCAGTGCGGTTCTCTCGGCCCATGGCCGCCCCGATGATGGCACCGATGCGACCGGCTTCTTCAACGCGGAATACTTCGTGCCGCTCAAACCGGCCAGCGAGTGGCCCTCGGGGATGACGAAGGAAAAGCTCGTCGACGATATGTCGAGCAAGCTGAGCAGCCGGTACCCCGGCGTCGATTTCTCGTTCTCCCAGATCATCGAGGATAACGTCGAAGAGGCCGCATCGGGCGTGAAAGGCGCGAATTCGATCAAGCTCTATGGCCCTGACCTTGCCACGCTGGAAAAGACCGCCGACGCGATCAAGGCGCAGATGGCCAAGGTTGACGGCATCGCGGATCTTGGCGTGTTCCAGTCGCTCGGCCAGCCTACTGTCCGCATCGATGTCGATCTCGCCCGCGCCTCGCGCTATGGCCTGACGCCGGATGACATCAACCAGACCGTTGCCGCGGCAATTGGCGGCAGCAGCACGGCGCAACTCTACGAGCCCGGAACCGATCGACACTTCCCGATCGTGGTGCGCCTGCGCGCGGATCAGCGCGGGTCGCTTGAGGCCATCCGCCAGATCACCGTCGGTGCCCCGGCACCCGGCGGTACGGGCCAGATCCAGGTGCCGCTGTCGGAAGTCGCCAATATCCGCCTGACCACCGGCGCGTCGTTCATCTACCGCGAGCATCAGGAACGCTACATCCCGATCAAGTTCAGCGTTCGCGGACGCGATCTGGGCAGCGCGGTGGCTGAGGCGAAGGCCCGTATCAAGGCTCACGTCACGATCCCCTCGGGCTATCACCTCGAATGGGCAGGCGAACTCGATAACCTGCAGAACGCGATTGCCCGGCTTGAGATCGTCGTGCCGATCAGCCTCATCCTCATCCTGATCCTGCTCTACGCCAACTTCGGCTCCATCCGGGATACCCTGCTGGCCTTTTCGGCGATCCCGATGGCCATCGTCGGCGGGGTGCTGGCGCTGGCGCTGACGGGCACGCCGTTCAGTATCTCGGCGGCGATCGGCTTTGTCGCGCTGTTCGGCATTGCGGTGATGGACGGCATCCTCATCGTCACGACCTTCAACCAGGTCGTCGACGATGGCGCGACCCGCCACGTGGCGGTCCGCCGCGCGACGGCAAACGCCATGCGGCCGGTGCTGATGACCTGCCTCGTCGCTGCAATCGGCCTCCTTCCTGCGGCGCTCTCGAACGGGATCGGCAGCCAGGTGCAGAAGCCGCTGGCGCTGGTCGTCGTCGGCGGCATGGCGCTTGCGCCGCTGCTCATCCTGCTGGTGCTCCCGGCTCTCGTCGAGCGCTTCTCGCTGCACCTGCCGCGTGACGATCGCGGTCCGCATGGACGCGATATCGGCCACCACACGGACGAGGGAGAACCGGCATGATGCCGCCTATGCGCTTCGCCCTTCCGCTTGCCGCCTGTGCCCTGACCGCAGGCTGCACCGGGATCGGTGATCCGAACGCCGTTGCGCCGCTGCCCTCGGTAGCAGGGGCCTCCGCGCCAACCACGACTGCGGGCGGGGGCGCCATCACGGCGCAGTCCTTCGCTGTGGGTGAGACGACGCCGCGCGCGTGGTGGACGAGGTTTGGCTGCGAAGATCTCGACAAGCTGGTCAGCGAAGGACTTGCCGGCAGCAACGACATCGCCGCAGCCGACGCAGCCTTGCGGGCGGCGCGGGCGCAGGCTGGTGCTGCCGGTGCGGCATTGGGGCCTGCGGTTGATGCGGGCTACTCCGCGCAGCGCACGCGCAGCCCCAATTCGCTGCAGTCGCCGCTCGCCGATTCCACCCAGACGCTTTATTCCCTGCAGACCGCACAAGTGACCGTGAGCTATCCGCTCGATCTCTTCGGCGGACTGCGGGCGCGGCGCCAATCGGCACGTGCGGCGGCAAAGGTTGCGGCGGCCCACCTCCTCGCCGCCCGGCAAACGCTTGCCGCCAATCTCGTCATCGCGGCCGTCAGCCGGGCCGCGCTCGAAGATCAGATTGCGGCCACCGAGGCTTCGATCGCATCAGCCCGGCAGATGCTCGAACTCACCCGCCAGCGCCGCGCGCTTGGTGCGTCCGGTGATGCCGATGTCACCGCGCAGGAAGCCGCGCTCGCTACGCAGGAAGCGGTGCTGCCCGCGCTCCAGCGCGGCGAGCTTCACCAGCGGGCGCTGATCTCTGCGCTGCTCGGCCGTGCGCCGGGGGAACCCTTGCCTGCGCTGCCCGGTAGCACCTGCCTAGCACTGCCGCCGCAGGTTCCCGTCGCGCTGCCCGCTGCCGTGGTGCAGGGCCGGCCCGACGTGCAGGCCGCTGCTGCCGCCGTCGAAGGCGCCGCTGCCGATGCGCGAGCCGCGGTTGCCGCGCGGTTCCCCTCGCTGATGCTGAGCGCCAGCGCGGGCGGCACGGCGCAGACCTTTTCCAGCATGTTCACCGATGGCAACGTCTTCTGGTCGCTGCTCGGGAACGTGAGCGCGCCGGTCTTCCATTCTGGCGCCCTGCGCCGCCAGCAGCAGGCAGCAGTTGCCCTGCTCGAGGAAAGCAAGGCGCAGTACCGCACCGTGGTGCTGCAGGCCTTCGTCGATGTGTCCGATGCCATCAATGGCCTGCAGGCCGATGCGCGGACCGAGGATGCCGCGGTGCGCGCTCTTGCGGCGGCGGAAAAGTCTTATGCGTTCACGAAGCGCCAGCAGCAGCTTGGCGATGTCGGGACGTATGCGCTGCTTCAATCGCAGGCGGCGGTGCAGCAGGCCCGCTTGCAGCGCAGCGCGGCATGGGCGGCGCGGCTGATCGATACGGTGGCGCTCTATCAGGCCAACGGACAGGCCGAAGCGGCGCAGGATTGACCGAGAGCTCTAGCCGGCAGAGGGATAGCGCAGCGTCACCGCTGTTCCGCCGGCCTCGCTCGCGCCGAAGGCAATCGAACCGCCGGCGCTCTCGATCAGGCGCGTCACGATCGCGATGCCGAGGCCCGATCCGTGGGATTGCCCGCCATCGGCGCGGGAATAGATGCGCCGCCCATCCGATCCGTCGCGCATCCGGATGCCCGGCCCGCCATCGGCAACGACAATCATCGCCGCAGCATCATCGCACATGATCTCTATCGCGGCGCCGGGCGGGGTGTGGCGCAGGGCGTTCTCGATGATGTTGGTCAGCGTGATCCGGACAAGGCCTTCCGGCGCCAGCATGGCTGCCCCACCGCCTGAGAGCCGCACGGCGACCGGGCCGTGGCCCGATGATCCGATCAGCGGCCTCAGATCATCGACAACTTCACCGGCCACATCCGAAACCGCGCGTGGACTTGTGCTGATCCGCTCGCCGTCGCGCCCGTGCAGGGCCAGCATCTGCGTCACCACACCGTTGGCACGCGATACGGCCTCGACCACCTTGTCGCGCGGCAAGCCGTTTGCCAGCAGTTCGGCCCTGAGGCTGATCGTCGAAAGCGCGGTGCGTAGTTCGTGGGCCACGGTGGCTGAGAACACCCGCTCCCGCTCGTAGCTGGCGACGGCGCGGTCGAGCAGTTCGTTGGCGGTCTGCACCAGCGGCATGATCTCGGTCGGAACCAGTTCCTCGCGCAGCCGCGCGGCCCCGGGCCGGATCGGATCGAGCGCCCGCGCCTCGCTTGCGGCCCGCCGGATCGGCCCCATCGCCCGCCCCACCGCAATGAGGCTCGCCAGCGTGGAGCAGACCAGCGCGACCAGCACGATCACCGCAAAACGGCTGAGAAATTCGGCGGTGATGTCATCGCGCAGGACAGCGGGGTGCCGCCTGTCTTCCGCCACCACCAGCGTCTGCCCGGCGTTGATCGGCCGGGTCAGGAAATCGGAATAGCGGCCGTGGAGGAACCCTGCCCGCGACAACTGGCTTGGAGTAAGCTCCCCGATATCGGAAATGCTGGGGCCGGACAGGCGGCGGATCTGCTGCCCCGCCACCAGATAGAGGGCCACGGCACCGCCATGCAGGCCGCTGCCGGTCTGCGCGGCCAGCGGGTTGCTGGCCACCGCAAGGTACTGCGCCGCCTCGCCGTTCATGAAGCGCTCGGTCAGGTCATCGCCGATATCGTTGATTGTCTGCTTGACGATCAGGGGCAGGCCGAGCGCGAGTGCGAGCGCGACGGCGACTTGCGCGATGACGATGCGGGACCACAGGCTACGGGTCATGGCTGATCGGCCTTGAGGCAATAGCCGAGCCCGCGCAGCCAGATGATCTTGGCCGTGCAGTCCGCCGCCTTCAGCTTGCGCCGCAAGCGGTGGACGCTCACCTCCAGAGCATTGATCGTCAAGGCTTCCGTCGTCGCGCACAGAAGATCCTCCAATTGGCCCGCATTGAGCGGCCTCCCGCGTGAGCGCAAGAGCACTTCGATCAGGGTTCGCTCGCGCGCGGAAAGATCGATCGGTGCTCCGGCGATGCTCACGACATGGCTGTCGAGATCGTAGAACAGGTTGCCGCAGCTCATGGTGTTGGCGGTGCGTTGCTCCACCCTTCGCAACACGGCATTGAGGCGCGATCGCAACTCGGCGAAGAGAAACGGCTTGCCCAGATAATCGTCAGCCCCCGTATCGAGGCCGTCGATCCGCGACATGGCGTCGGATTGGGCGGTGAGAATGATGACGGGGATCCGGTTCCCGGCACGGCGCAGGTCGTTCACCAGTTCCAGACCGTCGATGTCCGGCAACCCGCGATCGATCACGGCAGCGTCAAAGGCGAAAAGTGAAAGCAGCTCTGCGGCATTGCGACCCGATGCGCAGACTTCGGCCTGCACGTTCGCATCGGTGAAGGCTGCCAGCAAGGCCTCACCCAAAGCGGCGTCATCCTCGACTACGAGCACTTTCACGAACGGCATTCCCAGGGTCGGCGCGCCTGATGGACCAAGACTGCGCGCTGGTCATCGGCATCCTCTATGCCGCCCGGATCTGTTCGACAATCCGAAGCCTGCGCATCGCACGGATCGCGGCTTCGTTTCCGCTTGCCCGTCGGAGGCCTTGCTGCCTCCGGCGGGCCGGAATTCAGGCCGGTTCGTACTGCTTGACCTTTTCCTTCTTCACCGTGCGGCTGCGGCGGCCGTCGATGGCGACGGGGACTTCACCGTTGACCGTCGCGCGGCGCAGCGTGCGGCGCTGCAGGCCGAAATCGGCGATGGCGCGGTGCTGGGTCGATTGGTTGTCCCAGAACGCCACGTCGCCCGCGCGCCAGCGCCAGCGCACGACGTTTTCGGGCCGCGTGATATGGTCCTGCAGCACATTGAACAGCCGCGCCGAATCCGCCTGATTGAGGCCGACGAACTGCTTGACGAAGTGGCCCAGCAGCAGGCTGCGCTGGCCCGAGACGGGGTGCACGCGCACCACCGGGTGCTCGGTTTCGTAGATGGTAGAGGCAAAGACGTTCTGGTTGAACTGCGAGCGGGCCTTTTCCGCCTCGTCGTTCTTCGGCGCGTTCTGGAGCACGGCAGCGTAGTCGTAGACATTGGTGTGAACCGCCCAGAGATTGTTCACCAGCTGGCGCAGCGGTTCAGGCAGGCCTTCATAGGCGGTCTCGCCATTCGCCCACAGCGTATCGCCGCCGGCTTCGGGAATGGTGATCGCGCGCAGGATCGAGCCCTTGGGATAGGCATCGACGAAGGTCACATCGGTATGCCAGCTGGAGGCGGCATAGCCTTCCTTGCTGTCGAGCTCGAGCAGATAGCGCGAACCTTCGGCGACGGGGACGGTGGGGTGCGCAACGGGATCGCCGAAGCGCGCGGCGAAGGCTTCGTGGCGCTCGTCCGTCAGATCGTGCTGATCGCGGAAGAACACGACCTTGTGGCGCACGACGGCGGCCTTGATCGCCTCGATCACGCTTTCATCGAGTTCGCCCGCTAGGCGCACGCCGCGGATTTCCGCACCGATCGTGCCGGTGACGGGGTGGATTTCGAGCGGCGAGGCAGGGTCCTTGGCATTCACATAAGTGGTAATGGCAGTCATCGTCGTTCTCCTTGAGGGATTGGAGCGGGGCTTATTCGGCTGGCACGAGGGCTGCGGCAGCGACGCTGTCGCGGGCCTCGAGCTGGCGGCGAATTTCGGTGTGGCGGTGCGCGTCGAGCGGGAAACCCAGCATCAGCGCAGCGGCGGCGGAATGGGCGAGGGCGGGGCCAAGGGCGAAGACCACGATCAGCCAGCGCAAGGCTTCGGGCGTGTTCGCGGCCGCTTTGGGATCGAAGCCGAGCGAGGCGACCAGCGGCAGCGCGATGCCGACCGCGAGCGCGCCGCCAAGCTTGATCGAGATACCGAAGACCGAGAAGTAGAGCCCGGTGCGGTCCTCGCCCGTCGCCAGCCGGTGATGATCGGCAATATCGCTGACGATCGAGCGCAGCATGAGATTACCCGAACCCTGGCTGAGGCCCTGCAAAGCGGCGAGCAGCAGCATGAGCCAGAACCGGTCCGCGCTGATGAACAGGAGGCCGAAGTTGATCGCGGCCTGCACCAGCTCCGCCAGCACCGCGCCTTGCGCCTTGCCGAGCGCGGTGCCGATGCGCTGCCAGATCGGCGCGGCGAGCATGCCGAACCAATACTGGAAGAGGAACATTCCTGCCGCCCATTCGGGCCGGCCCAGCGCGAAGGTCACGACGAAGAGCAGCAGGCCGGTGCGCACGCCTTGCCCTGCCGTCACGGCGGCATCGGCGGCGAGGACACGCAGCAGCAGCGGGTTGCCAAGCACGGCCTTCAGCGCGGCACGCGGCGATGGGCTGTGTTCGAGCGCGGGCGGGGTGCTATCGGGCACGGCGGTGAGCGTCAGCCACAGGCCGGGCAGCGCGGTGGCCAGCACCAGCGTGCCGAACAGGGTGAGGCGCAGTTGCCCGTCACCCGGGCGCAGCTGATCCGCAATCGCGGGGAGCACCAGCGCAAGCACCAGCGCGACGGACGAGAGCAAGGTGATAAGCGAGGCGATGCGGGTGCGCTCGTGATAGTCGCCGCTGATCTCGCCCGACCAGGCCATGAGCGGCGTAGAGAGCGCCGAAGCGCCGCAATAGTAGAGCATCACGCCAAGGCCGACCCACGCGGTGCTGACCCCGGCTGGCGGGAAGAACAGGATCGCGCTGCCAAGGACGAACAGCACTCCGCCGCCGAGGATCCACGGACGGCGGCGGCCGAAGCGGCTCTGCGTTCGGTCGCTGAGCGTGCCGACCAGCGGATCGAGCAGCGAATTGACCGCCTGACCCAGCAGGAACAGCAGCCCCAGCGTGGCAAGCGGGATACCGTAGTGCCGCGAGAGCAGCGCGGGGACATAGGCCATGACCGGCTGCGCGGCTGCATAGAGCGGCACCACCAGCGCGCTGAAGCGCAGGAGGCGCATTGTGGAGTAGGCCGGTCCGGAGGCCGGAGACGTGTTCGCAGAATGGAGAGGATGCATGGGCACGGCTCCGGCCTCCTTCTCGCCTTCAGAACCGTGTGCGCAGGGTGGCGCCGAAGGTGCGCGGTTCGCCCACCTGTCCGGTCACCACGCCCGTCGCCGCGGGGCTGAGGCTGAGATAATAATCCTTGTCGAGCAGGTTCTTGGCCCAGATCGCGAGATCCCAGATCCCGCTTTCGGAACGCAATCCAAGCCGCGCGTTGATGAGGCCGTAGCCCTTGATCTCCGCCAGCGCCGAGTTGCTCGAGGATGTGTTGAAGCTCGATCGGTAGGACCAATCGAGATGCGCGTAGGCACTGATGCGCGGCGTCACCGGGAGATTGCCATCCGCGCCGACGGTGTAGGCGAACTTGGGTACGCCCGGTAGTTGTTGGCCGCTGAGATCCGCGGCGACGAGCGTGGGCAACCCGGCGCGCACCGGATTGATTTCCGGCGCGAGCGGCGCGTTGGTGTAGGTGACGTAGGTCGCCTCGGTGTAGCTTGCGGAGGCATTGAAGGCGAAGCGGTCGCTGGCTGCGAAGCGGAAATCGCCTTCCACACCCTTGGAGCGGACCTTGGGGATATTCGCGATGTACTGGCGGCTCACCCCGATGACGACAGGATCGGTATCGGTGATCGCGGTCTGGTAGTCGCTGATCTCGGTCCAGAACCCGGCGAGGTTCAGCGTCGCGCGGCGATCGAGGAACTGGGATTTCACGCCCACTTCGAAGGAATCGACCTTTTCGGGCCGTACGCTGGGATCGGTGATCGTGATCGGCAGTTGCGTGAGGTTGAGCCCGCCCGATTTGTTGCCGCGCGAATAGGTGCCGTACACCAGCACATCGGGCGCTACCTTCCAGCCCAGCGAGACGAGGCCGGAGAGGCTGTCGTCCTTGAGGCGCGTCTCGAAGCGCGGGATCACGCGGTTGAAGTTGGCGCGGATCGTCTGGATCGCGGTTTGCGCTGCTGCCGGGAAGGCGGAGATTTCGGGCGCGCTCGCCACCCATTGCTCGAAGGTGCCGGTCTTCTCCTCATGCGTGAAGCGCAGGCCCGTGGTGAGCGTGATCGTGGGCGTGATGTGCCAGTCGGTCTGGCCGAACAGCGCCAGCGACTTGGTGCGCGGTTCGGAAAACGAGTTGACCTCGTAGCCATTGAGCGCCGCATTGCCGACCGCCGTGGGCACCGCCGGAATGAACCAGGTGGGCGACGCCGCGCCATAACCGGTTGCGCCATAGCCCTTGACCGTCTGCCAGAAATAGTAGGCGCCGATCACGTAATCGATCGTGCGGCTGCCCTTGGAAGCGAGGCGTACTTCCTCGCTGAACTGGCGCTGGCGGTTGGCCTGCTGGGCCTTGACGATGACGGGGAGCGACGTGGTGTCGCCGTCGTTCGCTGGGTCCCAATCCCACCAGCGATAGGCGGTGATCGCGGTCAGCGCCGCTCCGCCCAGATCCCAGTCGATCTGGCCCGAAACGCCGTAGCCCTTCATGTTGGCCTGATAGTGGCTGTCCGCCTCGCCGATGCGGTCGAAGGCGTTGAAGCTGGGCAGGGTGTAGCCTGGGAAGCGCGCGGTGCGGACCGTGTAGCTGTTGGGGATCGGCTTGCCGTCGGTGTAGGTCGCGGTGTTCGATACGAACAGGCTGAGGACACTGTCCTGCTTCTGGCGTGAATAATCGCCGATCACGCGGATCGAGAGGTCGCTGGTTGGGGTGAACAGCAACTGCGCGCGGAGCGAGGCGTTGTAGTAGTTCTGCGCACGCGCATTCTGCGTCTTGTTGAAGGTGAAGCCGTCGTTCTCGTTGATCGCACCGGAGATGCGCACTGCCAGCTTGTCCGGGATGATCCCGCCGCTGGCCGATGCGCGCAGCTGGTAGAAGCCCTTGTTGCCGACATCGGCCCAGCCTGAGAACTCGGGCTCGAAGCTCGGCTTGCGGCTGGTGATGTTGATGACGCCCGACGTGGTGTTCTTGCCGAACAGCGTGCCTTGCGGGCCCCTCAGCACTTCCAATGCTTCGAGATCGACGAGGTCGAACTGCGTGGTGCCGACGCGGCCGTAGTAAACGTTGTCGATATAGAAGCCGACGCCGTTCTCGAGGCCGTCGTTCGTCAGCGCGACGTTGGAGCCGAGACCGCGGATGTTGATATTGGTGTTGCGCGGATTGAAGCTGAACACCTGAAGGCTGGGCACTTGCGCCTGGATCTGCGCCAGCGTGAAATCGCCGCGCCGTTCGAGCGCAGCGGCACTGACCACCGAAACGGCGACCGGGATGTCCTGCACCTTCTCGTCGCGGCGGCGCGAACCGGTGACGACGATGGCCTCGACGCCATCGGCGGAGGTGGCGGCTGCTTCATCGGGGGCGGGTGCCGGGGCTGCCTCCTGGGCGAAGGCTGCCGGGGAGAGCGAGAGGGCTGCCCCCGCAGCACTGGCAAGCAGAACTGAACGCGTGACGAAAGACATGGGAAAATCCTGAAATCAAAAGGGCATGACGCGCCGGCTCCACGCGCGCTGTGGTTGGCGTGCGGATTGGAGACGGCAGAAAGGGTCCGTGGGTGAGCAGCCGATAAGGCAGCCCCTGCGCACGGAAGGCGGGAGAAGACCGTGTCCAGAGCGCGTTCCGGAGGGCCGCGTGGCGTGTCCGGCTGGGTCGGTCAGGTCAGGAGGATCAGGCCATCAGGCGCCGCGGGATGCCCCGTCCGGCAGTTGCAGCCAATCCGTGTGTGGCGCTCAGGCGAGCGCTGGCATCATGTGCATCGTATCACCTCATCATGGAGGGGATCACGATGCCTGGCGGTGTCGCCCCAGCATCGCGCGCTTAGCGGTTGGTAACGCGGAGCAAGCTGCTAGCCCGTAAAATGCCGCGGATCCGGTCCCTGTTGCATGAGCGGATGGCCTGATCTCCACGGCCGCTCGGGTAATCTCTACCTATTGAGTTGAGTCTGGCCCGTCAAGCAGAAGCTTTTCTGTCTGGCGCAGCAGCAGCGCTTTCCGCCGCGGCCTTGCGCTGGATGGGCGCGTCGCCGGGCAGGTAGGCAAAGCGGGCAGGAACGCGCAGCGTGATCTCGGTGCCGAAGCCTGCCGCGCTTTCGATCCGCAGGCGGCCCTTCATCGTGCGGGCACGCTCGTTCATGCCAATCAGGCCGTAGTGCCCTTCGCGGCCTCCGGGCAGTTCGACGACATTGCTGATGCCAATGCCGTTGTCGCGGACAAAAGCGGTGAAGGAGAGGGATCCGAACGCGAGGCCAACCTCGATGCGGCTAGCGCCCGAATGGCGGACCGCATTGCAAAGCGCTTCGCTGAGCACGGCAAGCACTTCGTCGACCAGTTCCGGCAATAACCGGCGCGGTTTCCCGGTGACGGTGAGCGGCGCTAGTACGCCCGGCGAATTGAGCTGCTCGCTCATCAGCCTCTCGACTTCGCTGACAAGATCGCGGTCGTCGGCGCGCCGCAGGCCGCTCACGCGCTCGCGTCCCTCGACCAGCATTTCCTCTGCCCGGTCGAGCGCTGGCATGAGCACCGCCTGCGCAGCCGGGTCATCGGCAAAGTGGTCGGCCACCGCCTGAAAACGCAGGATCAGGCCCTGCACGCCCTGGATCATCGTGTCGTGGAGTTCACGCGCGATGCGCTCGCGCTCATGCGTGCGCGCCAGCATCCGCTGCTGGATCTGTCCGCTCACCTGCCGCAGGCGCAGGCTGTAGATCAGATAGAGCAGCCCGCCGATCGTGAGCGCTGCCAGCGTGCGGAACCACAAGGTCTGGTGAAAGGCCCGCGCAATGCTGAAATGGAGGCGGGCCGGTTCCTTGCTCCAGACCCCATCCTCGTTCGCCGCCAGCACTTCGAGCGTGTAATGGCCCGGCCCGAGATCGGCATAGATGCCCTGCCGCACGTTGCGAACCGTCGTCCAAGCTTCATCGGAACCGAGCAGGCGATAGCGAAAGGTCACCCGCTGCGGGACGGACAGGCTGGTCGCGGTAAAGTCCGCTTCGATCCGGGTCGTGCCCGCCGGGAGCGTGAGGCCCTCAGCGGCGTTGAAGCGGTGCCTGCCGGCAAGAATACTGCGGATCATGACTGCAGGCGCGAGGCTGTTGCGCATGATCGCCTCGGGATCGATCATGAGGATGTTGCGCCGCGTGGCGAACCACACCCGTCCGTCACCGCCGACGACGATCTGGCTGCCACCACTCTTCTGGACGAAGCTGTTGAGGCCATCACGGAAATCGAACTGCCGGATGGCGACGGCGGTACCGGGCCGTTCGAGCGCGCGGAGCAGATCGGCGGTCCTGATCTGGAATACCCCGTTGTCACCGAAGCCCCAGCTGTCGCCCGAACGGCCCTGCGCAAGGCCATTGAGCGAAGCCGTCCAGGGATAGCGCGCCTTGTCGAGGAAAGGGCGGCCGGGCTGCATCGGCGCCTCAAGACCGGTCGCGCCGCTGATCAGCAGCATGCCCGGCCCCGCCAGCAGGCCTTCGATCCCGCCGACATGATCGAACCGCCGATCGATCGCGACAAAGGGTGTCGGGCCAGCGGGCATGGTACCGCGAAACTGGATGGCTGCTCGTCCGTCGGGCAGGATCACGGCATTTGCCGGGTCGCCGATACCCGGACCAAGGCCCGGCCACGATCCCCAGCGCCCCGCACGCAGATGCATCAGCCCATCATCGAGCGCGGGCATCCAGACCGTGCCATCGCGGTCCTGCGCACAGGCCTGCGCAATGAACGGACGTGGTTTGGCAAACTCGCTGCGGCCGTTTGCCGTAATCCTGAACGCCGCCTCGTGCGTGATCGCCCAGATTCCATCTGCTCCGGCGGCACAAAGCGCCTCGACCGGCGACCGTGTCGCCATCACGCGAACGGGATCCGCACCGGCGGCAATGCGATAGACGCCCGCGGCCTCGGCTGCATAGACGGTCCCGTCTGCCGCCGCTGCGAGCCGGTAGGTGCTGTAGGAATTGGCCGGAATGCCGGGCGCAACGGTTATCGGTACGCGCCTCAGCATGTTGAGGCCAAGTTCGGAGCCGATCCAGATGTTGCCTTCGCGGTCCTCGAAAACCGCGCGTGTCTGGCTGGATAGCAGCCCGCCGGCCATGCCAAGGCGCGTGACCTTGCTGCCCGGTCCGCGCTGCAACGGGTCGATCACCCGCACCACGCCGTCGCTCCACGTCGCTTCCCACAGATCGCCGCGCCGGTCGAACAGCGAGCGCGTGCCGCCTGCCGGTTCGGGGTGGAGCAAGCGCTGGCCCTGTTCGATCTTCCCGCCGCCGGACCGCGCCACCCGGCGCGTGCCCTCGCGGTCGGAGAGCCAGATGCCGCCGTGCGCATCCTCGGCAAGGCTGGACCGCGGCGTTACGCCGAGGCCAGTGGGTTGAAACCGCGCGCAGCCGGGCGGCAGCCGGTAGATGGCGCGCTCCAGCACCACCCACAGCGTTCCGTCGCGCGCCACCAGCAGGTTCCACACCGGTTGCTCGGGCAATCCCGATGCGGCGCCGAATTCCTGCCACCGCCCGCCAGCCAGCCGCGCGAGCGAGAGCACCCCGCGGCCGCCGCGCGCGACCCAGATCGCACCGCTGCGATCTTCGGCCATGTCGTTGATCTCACGCGAGGGGTTGGGCATCCCCGCGCTTTCAAGGCGCCCATGGCGGTAGACGAGGAGGCCCTGGCCGCGCGCAAGCCCGACCCACACATCGCCAGACCGGGCGGCAAGGATGTCGGATACGATCAGCCGCCGATCGCCGCCAACCTTCTCGAACGTCACCCCGTCAAACCGGAACAGGCCATCCACGCCGCCGATCCACAGCATGCCATCGGCGGATTGGGTGATCGCATTGATGCGGCTAGGGGCGCCTTCCTCAAGCGACCAGTGATTGATGGCAAAACCGCGCAAGGCATCGGTGATAGTGGGCTCTGCGGCGAAGCCTGCGCCGGGCAGCAAGGCGGTCAGCACCAGCAGCAGCGCGGCCCGGATCAGCCTTTTCAACAGCGCCACGACCGGGCCCTGACGGTTGCCGTCACAGCTCAATGATGCCCCGCCGCGCGGCGGTCGTGACCGCGTGCGTGCGGTCGCTCACATTGAGCTTGGCAAAGATGCTCTTGATGTTCGACTTGATGGTCTCTTCCGCCACGCCCAGCCGCCATGCCACCTGCTTGTTGGAATGGCCGCCCGCGATCATCTGCAGGATTTCGATCTCGCGCGTGTTCAGCGGATCCTCGATGGCGTGGAGCGCGATCTCGTGCGCGACATCGGGATGGAGGTGGCGCTGCCCGCGATGGACCGTGCGGATGGCGTTAAGAAGTTCGCGGCGCAGACTGCTCTTGAGCAGAAACCCTGATGCCCCTTCGCGCATCGCTTCCAGCGCCTTGGCATCGCCCGAATAGGTGGTGAGCACGATGATCCGCGCATCCGGAGCGCTCGCCCGGATTGCCCTGATTGCCTCGACTCCGCCCATCTCGGGCATGCGCAGATCCATCAGCACGATGTCCGGGCGCAGTTCGCGGTAGAGTTCCACCGCTTCGATCCCGGTCGAGGCTTCGCCGGCGATCACCATGTCATCCTGCAGCGCAATGACCGACCCGACGCCTTCGCGCAGGATCGGATGATCGTCGGCAATGAGGATGCGGATCGGCCTGTCCGGCATGGGGCTTGTCTCGGTCTGAGCTCATCCGGGTATTTTCTGATCCGGACCAGCAACCCTCAGATATCACGCCAATTCAGGGCTTCATACCCACTCAAAAGCGGGCGCGATATCCCCCCGTCCGGGTGTTCCCGCCGGACCAGCCGGGGCGCATCCTCTGCGGGCACTTCAAAGGGGGTAGCCCGCATGACGACCGATCCCGAAAGCGTCTCCGATCGCGGCGCGGCCATCCCAGCCGCCATCCCAGCCGCCATCCCAGTCATCGACCGGCGGCAGTTCATCGCAGCCAGCACCGCCGGAGCGATGGTCGCTGCCCTTCCCGGCAGCGCGCTCGCGGCGCCTGCCAACCCGTCCATCCCATCAGGAGCCCACCGCATGAGCACCAGCACGATCACGACCAAGGACGGCACCCAGATCTTCTACAAGGACTGGGGGCCGAAGGAGGCCCGGCCCATCATGTTCCATCATGGCTGGCCACTCACCGCCGACGACTGGGACAACCAGATGATGTTCTTCCTCCAGGCGGGCTTCCGGGTGATCGCACACGATCGGCGCGGCCATGGCCGCTCCAGCCAGACCTTCTCGGGCAACGAGATGGACACCTACGCCGCCGATGTCGCCGAGCTGACCGATCACCTGAACCTCGTCGGCGCGGTCCATATCGGCCATTCGACCGGCGGCGGTGAAGTGGCGCGCTATGTCGCCCGCGCCAAGCCCGGCCGCGTTGCCAAGGCCGTCCTCATCGGGGCCGTGCCGCCGATCATGCTCAAGACCGCCGCCAATCCCGGCGGCCTGCCGATGGAAGTGTTCGACGGGTTTCGCGCTGCGCTCGTCGCCAATCGTGCACAGTTCTTCCGCGATGTGCCGACAGGTCCGTTCTTCGGCTTCAACCGGCCCGGCGCCAAGGTCAGTCAGGGGCTGATCGACAACTGGTGGCGGCAGGGCATGATGGGCGGTGCCAAGGCGCACTACGATTGCATCAAGGCCTTCTCGGAAACCGATTTCACCGAAGATCTCAAGCAGATCGCGGTGCCGGTCCTCATCATGCATGGCGAGGATGACCAGATCGTGCCGATTGCCGATTCAGCGCAGCTTGCCATCAAGCTCGTGAAGCATGGCACGCTCAAGACCTATCCTGGGCTGCCGCACGGCATGGCCTCGACCCATCCCGAGGTCATCAACCCCGATATCCTCGCCTTCATCAAGGCCTGATGCCATGACCTACACCAGCCGCCTCGATCTTTCCGATCACGTGCGCAAAGAGGCCTGCGGTCTGCTTCAGGCCCGCCTGTCCGATGCGCTCGATCTCGAAGCGCAGGCCAAGCAGGCGCACTGGAACGTGAAGGGCCCGCACTTCCTCCAGCTCCACGAACTGTTCGACCGCCTGCATGGCGAGATCGAAGACTTCGTGGACCTGCTGGCAGAGCGGATCACCACGCTCGGCCATGTCGCGGATGGCCGGATCGCGACGACCGCGGCGAACTCCACGCTCTATGGCTATCCGCTCGAAGCCAGCGGCGGTGAGGCGCATCTCAAGGCACTCGCCGGCAGCCTCGGCGCGTTCGGCAAGGCGGCGCGCGAGGGCATCGATCAGGCCACGCTCGCCGGCGATGCCGATACCGCGGACCTGTTCACCCAGATCTCGCGTGAGACCGACAAGCAGCTCTGGTTCCTCGAAGCGCACCTCCAGGCGCACTGACAGAGCCTTACCCCCTCTCCCGAAAGGAGCTTTTTCCATGTCCTTCCGTTCCCAGAAGCTCATCAATTCCGATGATACGCTGTTCATCTTCATCGACCATCAGCCGCAGATGGCCTTCGGCGTCACCAGCATCGATCGCCAGCTGCTCAAGAACAACACCGTGGCGCTGGCCAAGACGGCCAAGCTGTTCGGCGTGCCGACCATCCTCACTGCGGTCGAGACTGAGTCCTTCTCCGGCTACATCTGGCCCGAACTGATGGACGTGGTGCAGCAGAAGCCGATCGAGCGCACTTCAATGAACTCGTGGGATTCGGACGAACTCGTGGCGCAGGTGAAGGCCAGCGGGCGCAAGAAGCTGGTCATCGCTGCGCTGTGGACCGAAGCGTGCCTTCTCTTCCCGACGCTCTGCGCGATCGAGGAAGGCTTCGAGATCTACTTCGTGACGGATGCCTCGGGCGGTACGTCGCCTGAAGCGCATGATGCCGCGATCCGGCGCATGGAGCAGGCAGGAGCGCACCCGCTGACCACGATCAACGCCCTGCTCGAACTGCAGCGCGACTGGGCGAAGCGCGAGACCTACGACGGCGTGATGAACATCGTGCGCGAGCACTTCGGCGCCTACGGCATGGGCGTCGATTACGCCTACACGATGGTCCACAAGGCGCCGCAGCGCGGCTCCTTCCCGCACGAAGCGCCACACCCGGCCGGGCACTGACCCGCCCTCCCACGCCCGGCACGGGAGCCTCCTGTCCATGAAACCCTATCTCGCCGCGCTCGGCATCGGCCTCATGGTTGGCGCCATCTACAGCCTCCTCGGTACGCGATCGCCTGCCCCTCCCGCGATCGCGCTGCTGGGCCTCCTCGGCATGTTGCTGGGTGAACAGGCTGTGCCGCTGGCGATGCAAGTGCTTCGTGGGCAGGAGGTGGCCGCGTTCTGGAAAGCGAATTGCGCCGAGCGGGTGACCGGACTGGGACAGACCCCGGCTGACAAACCATGACCGCGCGGCGGCGCGATGTGGTGGCGGGCATGCTCGGCACAACGGCGCTCGCGCTGCTCCCCGGCCAGACCCGCGCACAGTCTCTTCGAAAGGAAACGCCGGTGGAAGGCGACCTCATCATCGTGAATGCTCGGATCACCACGCTTGATCGGGAAAATCCGGTTGCAGAGGCCGTAGCGATCAGGGACGGCCGGTTCCACGCGGTCGGTTCAGAGCAGGAAGTGCGCGCCGCAGCGCCCAAGGCCGGCGTGATCGATGCGGGGGGGCGCCGCCTCATTCCCGGCCTGATCGACAGCCACATGCACATCATCCGCGGCGGGCTGAATTTCAACATGGAGCTGCGCTGGGACGGGGTGCCAACTCTCTCTGATGCGATGGCGATGCTGAAAGCACAGGTCGACCGCACGCCCGCCCCGCAATGGGTGCGCGTGGTCGGCGGCTTCACCGAACACCAGTTCGCAGAAAAGCGCCTCCCCACCCTTGCCGAACTCAATGCGGTCGCGCCCGATACGCCGGTGTTCATCCTCCACCTCTATGACCGCGCGCTGCTCAACGCGGCGGCGCTGCGCGTTGTGGGCTATGGCAAGGATACGCCGAACCCGCCGGGCGGCGAGATCGTGCGAGACGGTGCGGGCAATCCAACCGGGCTGCTCCTCGCCCAGCCCAATGCGACGATCCTCTATTCGACACTCGCCAAAGGGCCGAAGCTGCCCGAGGACTACCAGATCAATTCAACCCGCCACTTCATGCGCGAGGTGAACTCGCTCGGCGTTACCAGCGTGATCGATGCGGGCGGCGGCTTCCAGAACTACCCCGACGATTACCGCGTGATCGAGAAGCTCCACGGCGATGGCCAACTCACCGTGCGCATCAGCTACAACCTCTTCACGCAGAAGCCGAAGGAGGAGCTTGCGGACTTCGCCGGCTGGGTGAAGCAGGTTACGCCGGGGCAGGGGGACGACAGCTATCGCCACAACGGCGCGGGCGAGATGCTGGTCTATTCCGCTGCCGATTTCGAGGACTTCCGCGTCGCCCGGCCCGATATGCCGCCCTCGATGGAAGGCGATCTCGAGCCCGTCATCCGCCTGCTTGCCGAGAACCGCTGGCCCTGGCGGCTCCACGCGACTTACGATGAGACGATTGGCCGCGCGCTCGATGTCTATGAAAAGGTCAACCGCGACGTTCCGCTCACCGGGATCAACTGGTTCTTCGACCACGCCGAGACCATCAGCGAGCGCAACATCGACCGGATCGCGGCGCTTGGTGGCGGGATCGCGGTGCAGCACCGCATGGCCTATCAGGGCGAGTACTTCGTCGAGCGCTATGGCCGCCGCGCTGCCGAGCACACGCCGCCGATCGCGCGGATGCTCGCCGCGGGTATTCCCGTGGGCGCGGGCACCGATGCGACCCGCGTGGCGAGCTACAACCCGTGGGTTTCGCTGTCGTGGCTCGTCACGGGCCGCACCGTGGGCGGTCTCACGCTCTATCCCGGCGCCAATCGGGTAAGCCGCGAAAAGGCGCTCTCGATGTGGACGCACGAGAATACCTGGTTCTCGAACGAGGTGGGCAAGAAGGGTCAGATCAAGGCCGGTCAACTGGCCGATTGCGCCTTGCTCTCGGCCGACTACATCACCGTGCCGGAGCACGATATTTCGCATATCCGCGCGGTGCTCACGCTGCTTGGCGGCAAGGTGGTGCACGGCGAGGGTGACTACGCCGGCCTTGCCCCCGCGCTCCCTGCTCCGATGCCGGACTGGTCGCCGGTGAAGACGTTCGGCGGCTACTACAGCGAGCCGGAGACCGCGCGGGCCATGGCATCTGCCTGCGGCTGCGCGTCCGCCTGCGGTGTCCATGGCCACGATCACGCCCGCGCGCTTGGTGCGGCAGCTCCGGCAGCCGATGTGCAGAGTTTCTGGGGCTCGCTCGGGTGCGGCTGCTGGGCCGTCTGACCATGCCGGCTCCAGCCCCGGCGTTTGTCAGGGCCATTCTTGGCTGGCCCCCCACCACCCACATCGCGCGTCTCCTGCTCGTCAGCGCCTACCTTGTCGGCGGGATAGCCAAGCTGGCGGACTGGCCCGGCGCCATTGCCGAACAGGCGCACTTCGGCATGAGCCCGCCCGCCTTGTGGGCCGCATTCACCATCGCGCTCGAGATCGCCGGTCCGCTGCTCGTGCTGAGCGGGCGATGGGTGTGGCTTGGTGCGGGCATGCTCGGCGGGTTCACCCTGCTCGCGGCCTCGATCGCCAACGCCTTCTGGACAATGCACGGCCCGGAACGCTTCGCCGCGACGAACGCCTTCTTTGAGCACCTTGGCCTTGTCGGCGGCTTTGCCCTCGTGGCGGTCCTTGCCGACCGTTCCCGCCATCAAGGAGCGGATTGAATGATGGATGCCGCACCCGCCCTGAAGACTCCGCGCCCGCTGTTCCGCCTGCTCCTGCTGCTTTCGGGCACGACCGGAATGCTCGATGCTGCCAGCATTCTCTGCCTCGGCAAGGTGTTCACCGCCAACATGACCGGCAATGTCGTGTTCCTCGGCTTTGCGGCGGCTGGTGCAAAGGGCTTCGCGCCCGGACCCTTTCTGATCGCGCTGATCGCTTTCGTGATCGGCGCGATGCTCGCTGGCAGGCTTTGGCGGAGACCGGGACCGCAACTGCTGCGCAACTGGCTGATCCTCGTCGCTGCAATCGAGACGGTGCTGCTGCTCCTCGCCGGCCTTGCCGCATACGGCACAACCGCGATCGAGGCCGGCCTTTGCTGGCGTCTGCCGGCGATCCTCGCGCTCACGGCAGGAGCGATGGGCTTCCGCAATGCGATCGTGCGCCAGCTGAAGGTTCCGGATCTCACCACCACAGTCCTCACGCTCACTATCACCGGGATCGCCGCGGATTCGCACCTTGCCGCCGGTTCGGCGCCCAACTTTGCCGTGCGCATCAGCGCCGTCGCGATGATCTTCGGAGGGGCGCTCGCTGGTGCATTGCTCGTCATCCATACCGGGCTCTCCGCCACGCTGCTGATAACGGGCGGTGTCGTATTCCTCGGCACGGCGCTGTTCGCCGCGCACCCCCAGATGGCGGATATCAAGCGTTGAGCCTTCGCCACGCCCTCGGTACGGCCCTGCTATTGCTGCCCCTGCCAGCGCTCGCCGCGCCTGGTGGGGCGCCCGCTGGCCAGCCAGTTCGCACCACACTCCGCTATGACGAGGACTGGTCGGCCAATGCCGGCCGCGATGGGATTGCCGGCTGGAAGTACCTCGAGCTGCCGGGCAGCAACGATGTCCACGCCACATTCGGCCTCGAACTGCGCGCCCGCTACGAAGGTTTTGAAAACACCGATTGGGGATCAAAGCCGGACGACGGCTATCTCTGGCTGCGTGCGATGCCCTCCGTCGATCTGGGCGCCGGCCCGGTGCGCGCCTTCGTCCAGACCATTGCCGGCTACGCCCGCGGCGTGAACGGCGGCAACGGACCGGCGGACCAAACCGGACACGATCTGCTGCAGGCCTTTGCCGATGTGCGCCTCGCGCTGCCCGGGCGCGGCACGATCACCTTGCGCGGCGGGCGCGAACTGATCGGGCTCGGGTCGGAGCGGCTCGTCGGCTTGCGCTATGGTCCCAACATCCCGCAGGCTTTTGACGGATTTCGCGCGATCGCGGAGACCGGCCCCTTGCGGCTCGATGTGTTTCGCCTGCGACCGGTGCAAGTCGGCCAGCGGGATTTCGACGATGCCACCTCGCACACCCGTCTGCTCAGCGGCGTCTATGCCACGGCGCGGCTGGGTGGGGGTGGCAAGCGGGGCGTCTCTTCCGCCGACATCTACTGGCTCGGCTATCGCAACAGTGCCGCGCGGTTTGGCGGCATCGCCGGTGAGGAGCGCCGCGATACCTACGGCCTGCGCCTGTTCGGCCGGCGCGGGCGGATCGCGTGGAACTGGGAAGGCATGCTCCAGCGCGGCCGTTTCGCCGGTCAGCGCATCCGGGCGTGGTCGATTGCCACCGAAACCGCCGTTGCATTCCCGGATGTGCCGCTCCAGCCACGCCTGCGCGTCAGGGCTAATATCGCCAGCGGCGACCGATCAATCCACGACGGCACGCTTGGCACCTTCAACGCGATGTTTCCCAAGGGCCGCTATTTCGGCGAACTTTCGCCGATCGGACCGCGCAACATCGTCCACCTCAATCCCAGCGTCGACATCCGCATCGCCCCCAAGGTCACGCTCGATCTGTCCGCCAGCGCCTTCTGGCGCCAGACCATCGGCGACGGGATCTATGACGTGCCGGGCCAGCTCCTCCGCGCGCCCGGCAGCAGCAAGGCGCGGACCATTGGCCAGCAGGCGGAAGTCGCGGTGAGCTGGCAGCCGAGCCCGACCCTGTCCTTCCTCGCCTCGGCTTCGGTCTTCACGCCGGGTGCCTTCCTGCGCGAGACCGGTCCGGCGCACCGCATCGGCATGGCCGCGCTTGAGGCCCTGTTCAAGTTCTGAGCGGCCCGCAGTGCCAGTTCGTGTTCCGGCTCAGAAGCGCGCGCCGAAACCGGCGAGCACCTGCGGTCCCGGATAGTACACCGAGAAAGGGGCGTTGTCGTATCCCAGCGTCGTTCGCAGCGGTGCATTACCCACGTTGAGCACCGAAAGCGTAAACCGGAAGCGATCGTGCCAGCGCGGCAGCCGGTAGATCAGCGCAAGATCAAGCTGCCCGCGCGGGTCGGTATATTGCGCCAGATTGAGCCCGTTGAGCGGACCATTCGCGGCGACGGACCGCCCATTCCAGTCATAGCGCACGCTCGCCGAAATCGGACCGCGCTCGTAGAACAGTTCGGCCGCCGCCGATGCTCCGGGCACTCCCGGCGCGACAAGGCCCGTCGCCGATTGCTGATCAAGGAAACCTGCGCTCACCGTGAAGCCGAGTCCCTTGGCCAGCGGGTCGAGCGGCTGCGTCCACGTCGCCTCGATTCCGCGCAGCAGCAGGCTCTGCAGATTGATCGGGCGCGTGAGCGAGATGGGCAGTTGCGGCACCGGAATGCCGGTCTGAAAGGAGCGGTCGTTCAGAACATTCTGCTGTGTCGAGGAAAGTGCGGAAAACGGGATGCCGAGCGAAGCGAAAGTGGCCTGATCCGCCTGCACCACGGTAAAGCCATCGATAGCGCGCGAGAAGGCCGATACCGAAAGCAACCCGATCCCGCCGGTATACCACTCGATCCCGAGATCGAAATTGGTCGAAACATAAGGCTTCAGCGCAGGATTTCCGGCTGCTGCAATCTGGGCCGAGGCATCGGTGAACACTGTGCTCGGCAGCAGAAGCGAGGGATCGGGCCGGGTCAGGGTGCGGCCATAGCCGAAACGCAGGTTGATCCTGTTGGTCATCCGCGCGAGCAGGTTCGCCGAGGGGAGCCAGGCGCCATAGCTGCGCTGCGAACGGATCGTCACCACATCGCCGTTCAGCAGCGCGACGCCAGCCACATCCTGATCCGTGGCGACATGGCGCAGTCCCAGCTTCGCCTGCACCTCGCGGCCAAGGATGCGCAGCGCGGCGTTCACTTCGCCATAGCCCGCCAGCACGCGCTCGCCGATATCGCCGGGTGGATTGCCGCCGACCTGCGTCGTCGCCAGCGGCGCGTCATCGCTGAACGCCTGATAGCCCGTATCGCGCTTCAGCGCCGCGAAATCGGGCGCGAGGAACGTGGTGTAGCCGACCGGGCCCTGCGCCAGTCGTCCGAAATCGGAAACCTGCACGCGCTGCAGATAGCGCGCCAGATTGCCGTTCGGCACGCTGCCCGCCACACCCGCGCAGTTCGGGCCGCAGACCGCAAGCTGATAGGCCGGGCTGTTGTCATAGGAGCGGATCTCGCGGCGCGACCGCTCGTAGCTGGCGCCGGCCTTCACGTTCAGGCGTGCGGTGCCCAGCATGATGTCGATCCGCGCGCTGTCCGTCGTGGTCTCGCGGCGGATGTTCTGGATGTTGAGCCGCGACCACTGCCAGCCAAGCCCCGGATCGCCGAGATCGCGGTTGGTCGTGATGACCGGCTGCGCTGCGCTCCCGCGATTG
This sequence comes from Novosphingobium sediminis, assembly GCF_007991615.1. GTDB lineage: Bacteria > Pseudomonadota > Alphaproteobacteria > Sphingomonadales > Sphingomonadaceae > Novosphingobium > Novosphingobium sediminis. Next base: position 182,442 of record NZ_BJYR01000019.1, read on the forward strand.
TCGAAGCGCACGTCGATGCCGGACTGCATCGGCGTCTGGAACAGGAAGGTTGGCTGCTCGCGCCGGAACTGGCTGCGGTTGAAGCCTGCCTGCGCATCGACCCGCACCGTCCTTGCCGGCTCCCAACGTGCATTGGCCGTGACGGCGTGAAAGCGGGTGTCCTGATTGTAGAGGCTCTCTTCGGCGAGGAAGGCCGAATTGGCGAACAGCCCCGATGTCACGACGTTGTTGGCATCGACGGAGAGGCTGATGGGGACCATACCCCCGGTCGATTGCGGCGTCTTGCCCGGGCCGGAATTGCGCACATACCACTGCATGCCGAGATGCTCGTAGTCACGCTCGGCATGCGCGTAGAGGCCGTCGAGCGTGATCTGCAGGCTGTCCAGCGGCCGCCATTCCACCGCAGCAATCGCGGCCGTGCGCTCGCGCGTGCCGCGCAGCAGCAACTGCCGTGCCAGCCGGGGAAGCAGCGCGGCGCTGATCTGCGAGAGTGACAGCCCCGATGTGGCGACCAGATCCACCTTGTCGCCCGGCACAAGGCCATGTCCTGCAATGGCGGGCACCAGTCCGGCATAGCTGAATCCGTTGCCGCTATCGCCCGATGTCAGGCATCCGGGTCCGCAGGCTGGCACATTCGCATCGGTCCACCCGATCGTCTCGAACCCGTCCACCCGCTGCACGCTCTTCAGGGCCGAAACCCCGGCCAGCACCCCGAACCTGCTGCCCGACCAGCTCACCAGCACCGATCCGCGCGGAGCCACCTTGCGGCTTGCCGAGGCATACTGACCTTGTCCGCTGACCGTCAGCGAAAATCCCGGCCGGTCCGAAGGGCGCAAGGTGCGCAAGTCGATGGTTCCATTGATGCCGCCCTCGATCATCGCCGCATCGGAAGCTTTGGGCACGTCTACCCGTGCGAAGAACTCCGCCGGCAACAGGTCGAAATCGACCCCGCGCCCGCGCGAGCCCCCGTTGGTCCCGCCATCTGAGGCCACCTGCAGCGGCGCACCATTGAGCAGAACGCGCACGAACTCCGAACCCAGCCCGCGCACCGAAATCTGCACTCCCTCGCCGGTCGCATCGCGCAGGAGGCGCACGCCCGGCAGGCGGTCCAGCGTTTCAGCAATGTTGGCGCCAGAGGTCTTCGCGATATCCTCGAGGGTGAGCGTCTCGGTCGTGAGAACGGCGGCACGCCTGCGCCCCAGCGCATCGATCAGCGAAGACCGCAGGCCGTTGACCACGATCGCCGCAGGTTGCGCATCGTCCCCCGATGCGTCGGCGGCCCCGGATACTACCGTCTGCGCACAGGCATGACCGGCAGACAGGCCGCTTGCCAACATGCAGGCAGCCGAAAGCCGTACGGCGGACGCGCGAGTTCTGTTTTCACCCACTTTCGACCCCCCATCTTGCACTGCCGGATACACGCGGGATCAAGCGAACAGTTACTTCCAACAACCGAATTTGCTTTTGAATTTAATTGTATGACGCACGCCGGGCGCATTTCGCAGGCCCACGGCGGCATTCGATCAACACCGAAACGCGGTGGTGGTGCTTGCGGCTAGTGCCAATGCAAAAGCATGCAGAACCGTCCCGTACTGCCTGCAAAACAAGGACACGCCCTAGCCCCGTTACGTCACATACTAACCGACCAGTATCCAAGCCCGCAATGGCCCATCGCCGCCGTCCTCGCTGGCAGTTCCCGGATGGAAAGGGGGGGGGGGTGGGCGCGAACGATCGCGCCCGCCAATGCCATCAACCGGGAGAAGCGGCCGAGCCTGCGAGCAGACCGCCATCGATGTTGACTTCCGTCCCGGTCACATACGTCGCTTCATCAGAAGCGAGCGTCACGACGATGGCGGCGACTTCCTCCGGCATGCCGAACCGTTTCAACGGCGTGTCCGCTACAAGCGCCCGCATCCTGGCGTCCCGGTCGGGACCATCGCCCAGCATCGGCTCCCAAATCGGCGTAAGGATGGCAGCCGGGTGAACCGAATTGCAGCGAATGCGCCAACCTTGCTGTGCGCAGTAGAGCGCAACCGTCTTGGTGTGATTGCGGATCGCCGCCTTGGATGAGGCATAGGCAGCAGCACCGGGAATGCCGACAAGCCCCGAACGCGAGGATATGTTGATGATCGATCCCGTCCCCGCTCCCTTCATGGCGCCGATCGCATAGCGGCAACCAAGGAACGACCCGTCAAGGTTGACCCGGTGAACCTCCCGCCAATCCGCAAGGCTGGCGTTTTCTGGATCGTGAGGCACCACACCTGCCTCGAACCCCGTCACGCCAGCATTGTTGACCACCACATCGGCCACCGGAACGATGCGCGCCAACCGCAACCAGTCGGCCTCTTCGCGCACGTCGAGGGGTTCGAACCGGCAGCCGATCTCAGCGGCAGTTGCTGCACCCGCTGCCGCGTCGATGTCAGTAGCGATAACCACGGCGCCTTCGTCATGGAAACGCGCGGCGATAGCGCGGCCAATACCACGCGCAGCGCCGGTGACGACGCACGTCTTGTTTTTCAATCTTTGCATGATGTTCTCGAAATTCAGGAGTCCAGCCGGCGGATTGATCCGCTGTCGAATGCTTTGCCGCCTTAGCGGTGACGCTGGATCATTTCGAAAACTCCCGAAGACGCCGCGAAACTACGTCGGCGAGGCACCGACTTCAAGTGATGAAATCCCGCAACATTCCCATTTACAGCCTCTCTCTGTCCAAGGTTGACCTTGCAGCGACAGGGCTTGCCCGCTTTGGGCGGCTCCCGAATGGGCCTGATGCAGGCAGGAACCCTCGGCTCTCGGCAAGAGCAAAGATCCCCGATTTCTCAGGGCGCAAATTGATGCAAGCGTATGGGGAGATGGAGCGGGTAGCGGGAAGCCAAATTCCACCATATACACATGAATAATATAGAAATATTTTGACCAATTGAACTGTGAGGCCCCCATATTGGCCCCCGAACCGGCTGGATGTCTGTGGAAAACCTCGGACGGTTGTAACAGGTTGAGGGGCCGGTTGGCTTCAAGTCAGATTTGACTGGCGACGTCTCGCCATAAATTGACATGTTTTCAGGCCGTTGGCCCGGGTACCAGTCACATCCAACTTGCCAGTCGAAAATGACTTGGAAGCTGCCATTTGCCTGCAATGCAATCAAGCATCTGAAAGGTATACATATTCATTCCCGTTGCGCATGCGATTTGTCGCGTACGGTGTGTAGTGAACTGTAACCAACTGCGAGGTCGGGACCGGCAGTTTTTCCGATTTTGAAGCTATTTCCTTGCCGCAGTTTCGGTTGGGAGCCGAAAGCTTCGCGGTGATTGAGCCGACGTTCCGCCTGAACCGTCGCCGATTCTATTGAGTTGTCCGCGGGCGTTTGAAACTGAAATGTCGGACGAACCGAAAGGCAGCTGCACGGTTGCGAAATCGGGTTAGCGGCCATTCGGATCAATCAACGCAAAGGGCGGCTATCGACCAACTCAAGACATTCAGTGTCGTTGATGCGAGTGGCGGCTCTCTCTGAAACCTGCCATTCGGGTCGCGCATGCCACCCGGTCGGCTATGCGCCCTAACTCCGGTCGTTCGAAGTTTGAACGCATTGCCCTAAAAGCTTCCATTTCACAGGCTGATCCCACCCACTTTGGGCTGAGATCGTGCACCACGGTGGACACCGTCAACCTTGGTCAGCTTGAACAAGTAAACGTCCCACTACTGTCGTCGGAGCGCCGCTCAGCCTATTCGCCGCGCATGGAATCGTCGACCAGCCCCTCATACCGAATTTTGTCGATATGGATTGCCTTTGCATGGTCATGCATTGCGATCGCATGGGGACCGGCTGCCGCGCTAGCAGAGAGCCCGGATCCGTCGTTCCGGGCTTTCGCCAGCGCGATCGTCCTTTGCTTCGCGACGTTCCTGCCGTGGGCTCTGACAACGCCAACCCTCTTCGCAGTGTGTCGCAGATATCCTCTCGGGGAAGGGAACAATGCACGATCCATCGCTGCCTTGCTGCTGATCGGGATAGGCCTTGTCCCCGTCCTTGCGGGCCTCTTACCGTTGATCGAGGGTCTGGGAGCGGTAGCCCTACCCGCAGTGTTCGGTGAGCCCCAGGCGCCATCGGAAGCACTCAGACGTGTGCTGGTCACATCTCTGTTCGCGCTGCCAACCTATGTGGCCGTCATCGCAATTGGTCAGACCCTTGTATGGGCGAACAGGGCGCGAAACCAGGAAGTTCGCTCAGCTCGGGCAGAGCTTCGCGCGCTGAGGGCAGAGCTCAGTCCCCACTTCCTTATGAACGCGCTGGGATCGATCGCACAGATGGCGCACGTGTCTGCCGAACGCGCGGAGGCGGCGTTGTTGGCGCTGGCCGACGTCCTGCGCAGTGGCCTGTCAGCGGAAGAGGAAATGCACACGCTGGCTGACGAACTGGGCGCTGTCGACGAGCACGTGACGCTGTATCGTGAACTGCATGGAAAGCTGGTTTACAGACGCGAGGTTGGCGACGGACTGTGGCAGCAGCAAGTGCCAACACGCATCCTTGTTCCGCTTATCGAGAACGCACTGACGCACGGCGCACCGCTGCCCGACGGCACGCGGCAGATCGAACTGACGGTGACAGATATTTTCGGCGCGCTACAAATTCATATGTCGAATCCTATCCTTCGCAATTCACGCGCTTCGCGGGGGCTTGGCACCGGTCTGGACCAAGTCAGGCAGCGCCTCGCGATCCTTTATGGAGATAAGGGCTGCCTGACTGCAGCGCCTAACGGTGATCAGTTTGCCGTCATTCTCGAGGTGCCACATGGCTGACCTGTCTGTGCTGGTTGTCGAGGACAATCTGCTGGCGAGCGCAGCCCTGCTTCGGTTGATGAAAAACCATGACGATATCGGTCAAGTCGTTGAAGTGAGGAGTCTGGCTGAAGCTAGAAAAATTGTAACAGCAATGGCTTTCGACGTCGTATTCCTCGATGTCTGTCTGCCCGACGGCACCGGCGTCGCGCTTGGCAGCGAACTGGTCCGGCGCGGTCACGGGCCAGCGCTGGTCTACCTCACTGCCGACCCGACTGCGGCTGTCGACGCCTTCCGACAGGGCGCATTCGACTATCTCCTCAAGCCGATTGCATCATCCGATCTCGCGCGGGCTCTGAGACGCGTTCGTCAGGCGAGACATGGCGCGCCGCCCCCGCCCATCGAGATCAGAGATGGGTCCTCGACACGCTACATTGCGACAGAATTGATCGCGGCGGTAGAGAGTGCGGGCCACTACCAGTGCATCCATGCCGCAGGCGAAGTGCATCTTGTTCGACAGCCTGTCGCAGCGCTTCTCGCGCAACTTGGTCCCGGTTTCGTGCGAGTCCATCGGTCCGTCGTAGTGCGCACCAGCCTCGTCACGGCGATGGAAACCCGGCGAAATGGCGATGGCGAACTGGAACTTGCCGGCGGCAAGCGGGTTCGCTTCAGCCGTTCTTTCAGGGGCGAGCTCGAAAAAGCGCTGGGCACACGCTGACCGCCTTGCGCCGCCACAGCCTCGCTTCACGCCATGGGAACTGGCAGGCATGCGCCAGCATAGTAGCGACCGGCACCCCGACCAAGGAGCTGTCATGATCCGTTTTGCTGTCCCATGCCTTGCCCTATTGCTTGCCTCTGCCCCGCTCGCTGCGAAAGAAGGCGAAATTGCCGGCACCCCCCGGATCGCGGCGGCTTTGCCAAAACCCGCTCTCTCGCTGGAAGGCGGCAAGTGGTTCGACGGCCAGCGCTTCGTCGAAGACCATTGGTATAGCATCGATGGAAAGCTCACGCGGATCCCTCCGGCCAGAATCGACGTGCGAATTGATCTGGACGGCCGATACGTCCTCCCGCCACTCGCCGATGCTCATAACCACAATCTTCAGAATGCTTGGACGGCAGCTACCTTTGCCGACGATTATCTGCGCCGCGGAATATTCTATTCGGCGCAATTGGCGGCGAATGCAGAAGAAATCGCTGGTTATCGCGGCTTGCTGGGCGGGCCGGGCAGAGTTGATGTCCTGTGGGCAGAGGCGACCCTCTCGAGTTCGGACGGGCACCCTCTCGGACTGGCGCTGGCAGGTGCCAAGCAGGCGGGCATGCCAGACGATCCAAAAGACTATATCGACAAGTCCTTCTGGGCGATCGAAAGCCTTGGCGATCTCGACGCCAAATGGTCGAAGATTGCCGAAACCCGGCCTGAACTCCTTAAGGTGATCGTTGTTGACGATGCCCATGCGGCGGAGCAGCGGGAGGATCCGTCGAGCTACGGTTTCCGAGGGATGAGCACGGCTTTGCTTCCCGAAGTTGTTCGGCGCGCACATGCAATCGGCGCCCGTGTTGCCGCGCATGTTGACAGTGCCGACGACATCGATCGCGTCGTTGCTTCTGGTGTAGACATCGTCGCACACCTCAACACGCGCATTCCGAAGGGACTGACGGCCACCGACCTGCGTCTGTCGGAATCCACCATTGCCGAGATGAAGCGGCGCGGTACGAAAATCATTCCGACTGTTGCGGTCACACGTTACTACTTGGCTGCTCATCCCGAAGATCGGGCCGAACTTCTGGCAGTAATTCGTGACAACTTAACGCGTCTGAAGGCGGCGGGCGTCCCGATGCTTGCGGGGAGCGATCTATTCGATGGTTCTGTGATTGACGAGGTCGAGGCACTCCTTGCGACAAATGTCTTCACTTCCGAAGAAGTGCTTGCCCTTACCACCTCGGCAACGCCGCGCGCCTTGTTTCCAGATCGACTGATCGGCAGTTTTGCGGAAGGAGCAGAAGCCAGTCTGATTGCCTATGACGGCGATCCTTCCAAAGATCTGACGATCTTGCGAGAGCCCCGGCTTGCTATCAAACAGGGCGAAATCCTTTCCCGTTGAATGCGCATCGGGGGAATAACCAATATCCTTGCAATGCAAATATAATGGTTATACAAGGTAATCATGACGCAGGAACAGTCTCGGTTGGATGATTCGGTGGCGCGCTGGGAAACCCAGCTCCGTAAGGGCGTGCTCGAACTGGTCATCCTGCTGACTTTGCGTGAGCGGGAAAAATACGGTTTCGAACTGATCTCCGGAATTGCCAAGCGCTCCTCGCTCGAACTGTCGGAAGGGACGATCTATCCACTGCTACTACGGCTTGCGAAGGACGATCTTATCGAGTCGCGCCTGGCGCAGGGTGATGGCGGGGCACCGCGCAAATATTATTCGGTCACGCCGCATGGCCGCCGCATGCTCGACGCGATGACCGCGGGCTGGACGAAGTTGGTCGCCTCGGTTGATGCGCTGACCGCACCGGAGACTGATCGATGAACCCCGCCTACACGCCGTCCTTCCACGAGGCAAAGGCTCGCGCCATGTGGGCGGGTTATACTGCGGAGATCGACCGGATGGTCGCGCTGATCGGGCCCGATGCGGCGGATCTGGCGGAGGATCTGCGGATGCATCTGGCGGACAGTTTCGCCAGTGAAACGCACGGCGCGGAGGCGGAGCGGTTGCAGCGCGCCATCGACCGGCTCGGTCGCCCGGCAGATTTCCTGCGCCCGATGCTCGCCGACGAGCTAATTGCACGCGGCACCGCACGCTATTCCGCACCGCTCATCTCGCGCGGGCTCTATCATGCGGTCCGCTCCGGCTCGGGCCGCGCCCTGCGCGCCGGTCTGTTCGGGCTGGGCTATCTGCTGCTCGCCATTTTTGCAGCCATGACCGTGCTGAAACCCTTTTTCGGCGACAATGTCGGCCTTATCCGCGGGGCGGACGGCTCGCTGACCTTCGGGCTCGTGTCCACTTCTGGGGGTCAGGACCTGCTCGGCCTGTGGTCGGTGCCGCTGACTCTGGCGCTTTGCGTGCTGCTGTATGTCCTGCTGACGCGGTGGCTGCGACGCAGCCTCCGCCCGACGTAGGGTCCGGCGCAAAAATTTATCCCATTACCTTGTAATACAAGAAAGGACTTCCATGACTTCCCTCGTGTCCGGGACTGCGTCCGCGCGCCCGCAATCCGCCGCCTGGGCGGCCCGTGTTGCGACCTTCCTCGCGCTCGCTTTCGGCTTCAGCTGGCTCATTTGGCTGGGCGTCTGGTCGGCGACCGGACGACCGGATTCGCTCACCGGCACGCCGATGCTGATCGCGGTGTATGTCGGCTCCTTCGGCCCGGGCCTGGCGGGAGCGGCGCTGAGCGCGCGCGAGGGGCGGCTGCGCGAATGGGCGGCCGGTTTCCTGCGCTGGCGCATGGGCTGGGCTGGAGTCGCGGCCATCGCCCTGCCGCTGCCGATCGTGGTGCTGGGCCTGACCGCGGCGCTCGGCTACACGCCGGTGCCGATGGACAGCGTGCCGCCGGTGCTGTCCTATCTTACCCTGTTCCCAGCGGTGATCTTCAACGGCGTGGTCACCGCCGTGCTCGGTGCGGGTCCGCTGGGCGAGGAAGGCGGCTGGCGCGGCTATCTGCTCCCGCGACTGCTCGACCGGCTCGGCGAAGTGCCGGCCTCGCTTCTGCTCGGGCTGATTTGGTCGTTCTGGCATCTGCCAATCATGGCGATCCTGCCCGAATGGCGCGGCGGCCTCAGTTTCGGTTTCTACCTGCCCGCCTATACGGTGACCGTCATGGGCCTGTCGCTGCTGATGACCCGGATTTGGCTGCTGGCGCGGCGCAGCACGCTCGCAGCGGTGTGGATGCATGGCGTGATAAACGCCCTCGGCGCCATCGCCTTCAGCGCGCAGCTGTGGGACGGGGGCTGGTCGGCCAAGGCCAACATGCTGCATTTCACCTCGGCAATCTGGCTTGCGGCCTTGGTCCTGCACCTGATGAAAGGGATGCATCAGCGTCGCTGACATCATTCTCCGAAACGAAGGACGTGTACATCACCTAATAGAAAACACGGAAGGCCGGCACATGGCCCCTCAGTTAAACGACGGCCTTCCGCGCAGAACCGATGAATCGGGATAGTCCGATCGGCCGAGTTTAAGCACACACGAGAACGATGAAATCATCCCTCACGATATTCGCCGATTATTTCCTCCTGCTCGCCGACCAGGATCAGCGTGTTGTCGTGGTCGAGAAAGGTTTTCTCATCCGGAAAGACGACGTTCTTGTAAGTGTCGGAGGTCAGCACCGCTTGCATGCCCTGCTCGCTGTCGAACCAGAGCTCCGCGGTGCCGTCGAAGTCGGCATTTTTGGCGACATCGGTTTCCAGCGCGACAGGGTGCGTTTGGATATAGCGCAGGCAATGCCCCTCTGCTTCTGGAATGGAGCGAAACTTGGGTCCGTGAACTTCTACATGGTGCTTCACGAAATCCTCGTGGCTCATGCCTGCCTTGCGTTTCAGGAACATGGTCATCTTGATCATTGGTATGTCTCCTCGAATCTGGTTTTTCGGCATCATGTGTTGGGCTGGGGCTTCCAGCGCGGCATCGGACAATCGGCGGGGTAATCGACCCCGTCGGGGCTGGAGATTAGCTCGATCAAGGCCCCCCATGGCGCTCGGGCATAGACGCCGGAATTGCGTTCGCCGTCCTCGACGCCAGCCAACGGATGGGGATCGGACAGTAGGGTGCCGCCCGCATTTGTCAGCCGCTGTGCGGCAGCGTCCATGTCGTCGACATAGAGCGCGATGTGCTGCAGTCCGTAATCGACCAGCCCGGCGGCGTCAGCCTGATCGGCATTGGCGATGCGAAACATTTCGATATTCGCAGATGCGCCAATTCGCATGAGCCGCATATGTTCGATCCGCGCCCCCGCGGGAATTCCGAGCTGATGCTCCACCTCAGCGCCCTCCATTGGGTCCGCATCGGCAGGAAGCACATCGTAAAGCGTTCGCGCACCGAACGCACGGGACAGGAAGTCGGACGCCGCGTCTACATCGGGGACTGTAATCCCGACATGGTCAATTCCGCGCACACCGGGGGCGGCGTCGTCCGGCTGGCAGACCAGTGCAAGTTCGGTGACATCGGACGCCCCGCCCTCGGCCAGTTCTCTCAACGCATTATTGAACGACTTGGTGTGCTGCTGATCAAGATGCGTGTCGAAGGCTTCTCGGTCGCGATATCGTTCGATCATCGTCCAGCCGCGCTTGGTTGCGGGCCGCTGAAACACCTCGAACCCTTCGTTGCCGGCCTCCTTGCGAACCGCGTTGGCGAGGTTTGCAATATGGCTCTGAAGCGCGTCTTCCTGACCGGGAAGCGCGGTACACTGCGCCATTACTATATGTGGCATTGGCTGATCTCCTTGTTCATACATCACGGTAATGGAATTTCGCACCGTGTTGTTCCGCCGCTCTGGCCATGGGCCGCCACCAAGCCCATAACTTCAACATGATTGAAAAACTCGGCAAGAATGGCCCCTCATGAGTAAGCCGATCCAGTCGGTCGAACGCGCGATGCGGATGCTGGAATTCCTTGCGCAGGCGGAGGGCGCCGCGCCGCTTGGCGCAATTGCGAACGCTGCCGGAGTGCAGTCGTCGACTGCTCACAACATCCTCGCAACGCTCATCGCGCTGGGCTATGTGCGACGTCCCGCGACCGGGTCCGACTACCGGCTGGGTGGCCGTATTCTCAACCTCGCCCGGATCGCGGGCGACGACGACGCGCTGCGACGGCATTTCCGGCCCTTGATGGAAGAGACAGCACGGCGGTTCGAGGAATCAACCTATCTGATCGTGCCGAGCGGCGATGAACTCTATTATCTCGACGGTATCGAATTGCCGAACAACCCGACCGCTCACAGCCGTCTGGGCCGCCGCGAGCCCTTGTCCGGTTCTGCTATCGGACTGGTGATCGCCGCGTTCATGCCTGGTGTTGCGCAAGCCTTGGCGAACTTAGAACGGCGCGCAAGCCTGACCGAAGATCTGGAACAGGCGCGCCAGCGCGGCTTCGCTTTCGAGGAGGGTAAATACCAGTCCGGGCTTAACTGCGTTGCGATACCCCTGCGGCTGCACGGCGAGACGGTCGGGGGCCTTTGCCTAAACGGCGCGGCAAAGCGGCTGCCGCAGCGGACGCTTGTGTCGATTGCCGGCGTAATGGCCGAAATCGCGCTAAAAATTCCCGTCGCAGATTTAATCATCCGTAGCCGGATATAAAGCGAACGCATCGCCCGCTGATGTCTGCTTCTGACTTGCTTGCCGCCAAGAGCGGACTGACTGCTACCGTTTAGAGTTTCGGACGCCGGTAGGCGTCGGAAAGTCGACGGTGCCCGAACCCGCGGGCCGCATGCGCTGAGCTATGGGGATTTCGATTTCGGACCGGTTGGGGCGTCTGCTGACGGTGCCGATATGCGGACCGTTCTAGGAGCAGCATGTCCGATTTTGCAGCGACAAAGCAGCCATGGGATGGCGGCTCGTCCGGCTTTGGCGGAGCCGCGACTGCTTCTAGGTGGATGATATGTAGACGTCCTGGTCCTCGGGAACGCGGTTGCGGTGAGGCTTGGCGGGGTCAGACCGTGCCGGGTGACGACGCGAGGTTCCCGGATGGGGCGATGGGGGATGGCGGGCCGCGCGGCAGATAACGGCGTTTGATGGTCTCGATGATGATCATGGTCCGCCGCAGCAAGGGCATGGCGGGCGCGGATGCGCAGGTTCAGTAGGCGTCTCGTCTGGGGCGGGCGGCGCGAGCGCGAGCAGCTGGCGGGCGCGTTTGAGGTGAGCTTTGCGCGTGCCGCTGGCGAGCAGGCCATAGTGGCGGATGCGGTGGAACCCGCGCGGCAGGCAGTGCAGCAGGAAGCGGCGGATGAACTCGTTGGCGCTGAGCGTCATGACCTGCTGCCGGTCTGGTGCGGAACGGCGATAGTCCTTGTAGCGGAACGTGACCCCATGCTCGTCGAGCCGCAGGAGGCGACTATTCGAGATGGCGACCCGGTGGGTGTAGCGCGAGAGATAGGCGAGCACGGCCTCGGGACCGGCGAAGGGCGGCTTGGCGTAGACCACCCAGCGCTTTTTGCGCACCGGCGCGAGGTGGCGCAGGAATGCGCGCCGATCGGCGAGATGAGCGAGCCGGCCGAAGAAGGCGAGCTTGCCGGCATCATGGAGCGCCAGCAGCCGGGTGAGGAACAGGCGGCGGAACAAGGCGCCCAACACGCGCACCGGCAGAAGGAAAGCCGGACGGGAGGATATCCATCGGTCCCCATCCGGCGCGATACCGCCGCCCGGCACGATCATATGGATGTGCGGGTGATGGGTCATCGCCGAGCCCCAGGTGTGGAGCATGGCGGTGATGCCGATGCGGGCACCGAGATGCCTGGGGTCGGCCGCGATGGTGAGTGTGGTCTCGGACGCGGTCTTGAACAGCAGATCGTAGAGCAGCGTCTTGTTGTGGAAGGCGATGGCGGCGATCTCAGCGGGCAGCGTGAACACGACGTGGAAATAGCCGACCGGCAGCAGGTCGGCCTCGCGCGCGGCGAGCCAGGTGCGCGCGGCGGCGCCCTGACACTTGGGGCAATGCCGGTTGCGGCAGGAGTTGTAGGCGATCCGCCAATGGCCGCAGTCGGTGCAGGCCTCGACGTGCCCGCCCAGCGCAGCGGTGCGGCAGTGTTCGATCGCCGACATGACCTTGAGCTGATGCAGGCTCAGGTGACCGGCATGGGCGGCCCGATAGGCAGGCCCGGCAGCACGTAAGACATCGGCGACCTCGAGTGAGGAGCGCACCGGTCCTCAGCCGCTCGGTGCCTCCTTGTCCGGCGCCGCGAGTGCGAGCCGGTCGAGCGGGCTGACCACCGCCCGCACCGTCTTGGTCGCTACCTGCGTATATAAGGCGGTGGTGTTCAGCTTGGCATGACCGAGCAGCGCCTGGATGACGCGGATATCGACACCGTCCTCCAGCAAGTGCGTAGCAAAGCTGTGCCGCAGCGTATGCGGACCCACCCGCTTGGCGATATCGGCTGCCTCGGCGGCTTCGACGACGACACGGTGGAGCTGGCGTGTGCTGATCGGCAGCATGGCGCCTCGTCCCGGAAAGAGCCAGCCATCAGCGTGGAGCACACCCTGCTGACGCCCCGCGCGCCACCAGTCACGCAGCAGCACGAGCAGGCCCTCTGGAAGCATGGCGTTGCGGTATCGCCCGCCCTTGCCACGCTCGATCCTGAGCAGCATGCGCTTGCTGTCGATATCGCGCACCTTGAGCGCCGCGACCTCGCCGACACGCAGACCCGCACCATAGGCGACCGACAGCGCGGCCTGGTGCTTGAGGCAGGTGGTCGCATCGAGCAGCCGTTTTACCTCGCTCTGGGTCAGCACCACCAGGATCTTGCGAGCGTGCGCGGTGCGGACCAGCTTGCGTGCAAGGTCGGGCCGGTCGAGGGTGTGGGTGAAGAGGAACCGCAGCGCCGCCACGATGCTGTTCATGGTCGGCGCCGGCACCCCGGCTTCCCGTTGCTCGATCTGGAACCGGCGGACATCCTCGGCGGTCGCGGCATGCGGGGAGCGCCCCAGCCAGGTCGCGAACCGTCCTACATCGCGCTGATAGTTACGCTGCGTCTCCGGCCCGAACCGGCGGATGGTCATATCCTCGATCAGCCGCTGGCGCAGCGGGCTGATGGGCGAAGCAAGTACAAGATCGTGCATCGTTCGACTCCTCGTGTTGAAGGAGCCACAATCGTCTGCCTCTCTCGGATAAGGCGCTATGCCTGTCGTTCTGCATCACCCTCACGCAAAGGCCCCTCCCGCGAAGCGGGTTCGTGCACCGGCCCAGTTGCAGCCGCTGTGCGAGGGCAAGCCAGCAAACGCTGAATGTCGGCTCATGGCAAGACCTAACGTTCAGTCCAAAACTCGGGAATGGCGACTTCGTCGAAGGGTTTCGGGCGCCGGCAGGCGTACGAAAGTCTTACAAGTACGACCCGCGGTGATGCTAGCACAGGTCTATGGGTAAAAGGGCTTTGGTGTGGATGGGAGCGACTGAAGCAGGCTTGCCGGCCAGCCTTTTTTAGGCGGAATAGTGTGGAAGTCAGATAGCCATTGGGCTCTTAGCGCCGCTGATCCTGCTGCCAACGAGGCCAGTTTTGAGTGTGCTGGTGGCGTCGACACACCTATCCCCATGGACCGAGGTGCAACGCTCACGGCCATCATGAAGGGCAAGCCATGCCGGATCATGACGAGTTCTTCCGGATCGGCGGCGCCGATTGCGGGGGAGCGCGGGGCTGGCACCATCGGGCGAAGGCCTCGATGATGGTCATGTGCCCGCCGCAGCAAGGGCACGGTGGGCGATGATCGGGCGGGTCGTCGGGCTCGGTGCCGGTCTCCCCAATCGACGCGGCGACGCCCAGCAGCCTGCGGGCCAGCGCCATGGCTTCTTTGTGCGTTGAACTGGCGAGCAGGCCGTAATGCCGGATGCGGTGGAAGCCGCGCGGCAGGACGTGGATCAGGAAGCGGCGGATGAACTCGTCGGTGGCCAGAGTAGTGATCTGCTGGCGCTCGCCACCGTCGCGGC
>NZ_BJYR01000020.1 GCF_007991615.1 Novosphingobium sediminis
ACAGTAAGTCTCGGAAACTTGTGTCTCCACTGACCAAGCTCACACAGCAATAACTCGAACGCCACTTGTGGGGCGTTCCGGACGTCCTCTGCGGCGCCATCGACGCCGGCGACAGCAAGCAGAAGGTCTTCGGTCTGCTGCTCGACACACGGCTGTCCGACGTGTGGGACAAGGTGTCTGAGGCAACGTATGTGACGGGGTACCCCCGTCCCTTGACGTTGATGTCGACGACACTCAGCCTACGGCCCAACGGCTGTGTCCGTACCTTCGTCGGAAAGGCTCGCCTCCGTGGCGGCTTGATCCGGACTGCGCTTAGGCAGGAGATGGACGTCGTCAATCAAGGATCTCGGGATTCGCTACTGCGTAGAGCACAGCTTGCACGCGGCTTTCGATTCCGATTTTGCCCAGGATGGCGGAAACATGATGCTCGACTGTCCGAAGTGAACGGCCGAGGCGTTCCGCTATTTCCCGGTTGCTCTCGCCGTCGACCATCATGCGCAGAATATCGACCTCGCGGCGCGTCAGCCCCAAGGGATGGCTGCGCGCAGCACGATAGGGACCGCGCTTTCGGCCCTGCGCAGGCAAGCGAATGCCGCGCTCTGCCGCAAGGCTGCCCGCAAGCGCAATGCCAGCCAGCGCACCCATCGCCTGCAGTTCCTGCAGTGCCTCAAGGAACTCGGCCTCAGCAGCCGTTCCGACCGTATAGAGCCGCGCAAGGCTGGCATTGAACCGGTAGCCCCCGCCAAGCCAGACAGCGGCCGCCGCCCCTCCCTCACCGGCAAACTCCTCGCTGACAGCGCCGTGAAGCGCAGCCCCTAAGTCCTGAGGTGTATGGCCAAGCCGAAACATCCAGAGCGCCGCAAGATTGCTGTTGTACGGATCCGCACTTTCGACCGCGAGTTGACCGCAAGTTTTGGCTAGCTCTGACGCCTTGTCCCGATGACCGTTCAGTGCAAGGTACTCGATCTCGCCCAGCAAAGCCTCCGCAAGACGGCGCTTTGAACCCATGCGCTGGGCAAGCTCTACGCATTCGCTGATGGCCTTGTGAGCTTCTGGTTCGCCTTTGCGCACTGCGGCCATTGCCTGCGCCAGGATCGCAGGGAACGCAAAAGCAGGCGGAGCCCCGATGCCTTCAAGCGCCCGGTCTGAAAGCCGGGAGGCTTCATCCAACTGCCCTGTATGGACGACAATCAACGCGCGCTGCCCAAGGAGCAGCGTCCGCCAACAATTCATCGTATCGCCGCTCAGCAGCGGATTGGGCCGCCCCAGCCAGTCGCTGGCCCGATCGAGATCCATAATCGAAAAAGCAATTCTGCATCCGGCACTCTGCACTCTGGCCGCAAGTTCATGCAGCGAATGTGCGCTCGCTTGTGCATAGCAGCGCTCCAGTTTCGACCATACGGTGCCGATCTCGTCCTGGCTTGCCGCAAGGACCGCTTCGATCAACTCGACTTCCAGCCGGACAGCGGTACCGCTGGCGTCCGCAAGCACGGCAAGGGCTCTTTCCAGATGTGCGCGCGCAAGCTCTGCTTCTGCCCGCTCCCCGGCGAGATCAGCGGCCAGACCATGCGCAGCCGCCAGTTCCGCATTGGGGCCTTTCATCTCGAGCAGACGGATGGCTTCAGAAACGCAGGTCGCGGCGGCTCCGCTTTCTCCCCGGTACGTAAGCAACCTTGCCAGCAGCAATTGGGCAGTACCGGCTGCGTGCAGATCGCCTAGCCCGTTCCAATGGCTGACGTTCTTCGCAACCTGCCCGATCATGGCATCGGTCAGCCCACCGGCAACGGCGGATCGACAAACCCAGAGCTCGGCAATTTGTGCGTGGAGTTCCGCATCCGCCGCAAGTGCATGGGGCAGTGCAGCGGCGAGATGGCCGACGCAGTCGCTCAGATTGCCCCTTGCCTCCGCAGCTCGTGCCGCGGCAATGGCACCTTGCGCAGCTGCCAGATCATCACCTGCTTCGTGCGCCAGACGGAACCACGATTCCGCCGGGCACACGCGTTCTCCGGCAGCTTTGAGTGGTTCAAGCAAGCGCTGTCGCACGGCCGCTTGGGTGAACTGAGGAATAAGTTCAAGGACCGCGAGGCGCATGACTTCGCGTTTGAATGCTCCACCTGCCGAGTTGGCGAGCAGGGCGCCGCTTGCCGGAATAAGCCGCGGATCAAGATCAAAGTTCTGCGACAGCCACACCGGCAGATCAGGGCCGTGGGGCGGCGGCACGAACGCCAGAAGTTCAATCCAGGTGCGTTCTGCTTCGTTAAGGCGCTGCAATCTGGTTGCAGCGAGGTTCTTGAACATCTCCGGCAGTCGATCACCATCTCGAAAGCCTTTGCGCAGCAATTCGTTGACAAACTGCGGGTTGCCATCGCTTAGCCGGTAGATCGGATCTGGCGGCAAACTCGCCTTTTCGCAGAGATCCGCAACCTCTGTGAAGGTAAGCGGCGGTATCTCAAATCGGATCGAGAGTTCGGCTGGCAACGCACCGAGCAGACTCACCAGAGGATGGTCAAGATCGACTTCCTCGGGGCGATAGCTGCAAACGATCAGGAGCGGTGCGGCGTTCAGCCTGCGCAGCACATAGCGCAGGACATCGAGTGTGCCAGGGTCAGCATGGTGAACATCCTCCAGCACAATGATTGTCCCGCGCGGTAGCTGCAGGATCGCTTGGCCAACCCGGCCAATCGGATCGATACTTTCGGTGGCCTGGGCGATCGCGCGTCCATGGGATTTGCCAAGCACCTCCGCGAGGTCCAGCCAGGGCCCGAGAGGACGGGGATTGTTGAGTTGTTCGCAAGCTGCGCGTGCCAGAGGCTGGCGCGCTGCTTCTGACCCGATGAAATCATCGATCAGCCGGGTCTTGCCCATGCCGGCTTCACCGGAGACGACCACCACATTACCAGACGACGCGGAACGCATGGCGTCCGCCATCCTGAGCAGCAGGGTGAGCGCTTCACTGCGTGCAACAATCGGCGTCACGACTTCACTGCCCCGGTCAATCCCCAAAACAGCGCTCTCCGGCGCTTTACACCCCAGTCAGAAATTCAGGCCAAATGCTCTTTGTTTGCTTGAGCCAGGTGTACGGTTACAGGGCCTGCAAAAAAAATTCCCATTCCGGGTCAATGCCTGCGATTGCGAAAAATAGGTGGGATCACCGATGTTTCAGGTTTGCACGCTCCATAGCCTGCGAGATCGAAGCGGTGGCAGGGAAGCGGGCTTCCGGGCGCATTTGTCGACAGGTTCGATTGTGCTGATGGAACGACCATTACCTACTTGCATACCGGACTACGGATCCTCTGGTGTCGCCAAAAAACAGAGTGCGGACAAAGTCGTCAAGTCTCCGGTAGCCGTGAAAGCCGCGTTTGCCGAACCGCACCACAGAACCAGTTCGATTGAGCAGCCGAGGGCTGTGCGCGGGGAAAGGGCCGTAGTGGTGTCTGGACAAAATTATCTGCGGCGGGGGCGGCATGCCCTGTCCCGGCTGGGGCATTTGGCTTTTGGCGCTCTGCTCACGCTGCTGCCGCAAGTGGCCATGGCTCAGCAGTATGCGGCAGACCCGAGTGGATCGGGTCCGATCGTTGGCGCTGTCCGCTGGTTGCAGAACACCCTTCTTGGAACCGTGGCGACGGTGGTGGCGGTTATCGCCGTCGCCTCTGTCGGCTTCATGATGCTCACCGGCCGAATGAACTGGCGTTATGGCGCGACGGTCATTCTGGGCTGCTTCATCCTGTTCGGGGCCGCCAGCATCGTCGCCGGCATCCAGACCGCCGCAAGCACGGGTTACTGAGCCCAGGCCATGGCGGTCCTCAGAAGTGAACCCCTGTTTGTCGCTCTCACGCGCCCACAGATGTTCGCTGGCGTCACTTATACGTTCTTTGTGCTCAACGGGGTGATCACGACCGAATTGTTCCTCCTATTCAAGACACCGTGGGTGCTTGTCGCGGCGCTGGTGATCCATGCGCTCGGAGCGCTGGCATGCTTGCGTGAACCGCGCTTCTTCGATCTTTGGCTGGTGCGGGTTTCGCGCTGTCCGCGCATTCGCAACCACCGGTACTGGCAATGCAATTCCTATCGGGCCTGACGGGCAGCGGACCTGCGTTCGAGCAGGAACAAAGTGCCGGGAGCAGGCTTCCGTACCAGCGCCATATCGACGACCGCACGATCGAGCTCCGCGATGGCTCGCTGATGCAAGTCATCAAGCTCGCCGGTCTGCAGTTCGAGACCAGCGACGCCGAAGACCTCAACTACCGTCAGGACCTGCGCGATGCGGCGCTGCGTGCCATCGGCAGCAGCAACTTCGCCGTCTACCACCATGTCCTGCGGCGCGAGGCAAAGGCCGTCTGCCATGGAACGTTCGAAGACGATTTCAGCCGACGTCTCGATGATGCCTGGCAGGACCGTCTGGCCGGGCGCCGTCTATTCGTGAACGAACTCTACCTCACGCTGATCCGAAGGCCATCCGGGCGCGGCGGCAACTGGTTCACCCGGCTTGCGGGGGTCGCCGAACGCACCGTAGCCGAGGCTGCGAGCGCACGTTTTGCAGCAGACTGCCGCGCGCTTGAAGCCGCGTCGGAACAATTGCTGGCCGCCCTCACACCCTATGGCGCGCGGGTCCTGCAAGTCTATGACGGCCCGGGCGGGCTGTGCTCCGAGCCACTCGAGTTTCTGGCGACGCTCTACAACGGCACAGTTCACCCGGTCAGACTGCCGCTCGGCGATCTTGGCGAATACCTGCCGGCGCGCCGGGTCAGTTTCGGCCGAGACACGATCGAACTAGGACCTGTGGCGGAGAAGCCGAGCAGCTTTGCTGCGATGGTCTCGATCAAGGATTACCCCGCGCAGACCATGCCGGGCATGCTCGACGATCTGCTGCGGCTGCCGTTTGAA
Organism: Novosphingobium sediminis; assembly: GCF_007991615.1. Classification (GTDB taxonomy): domain Bacteria; phylum Pseudomonadota; class Alphaproteobacteria; order Sphingomonadales; family Sphingomonadaceae; genus Novosphingobium; species Novosphingobium sediminis. Next base: position 4,885 of record NZ_BJYR01000020.1, read on the forward strand.
CTGGCTGTCAGCCAGAGCTTCGCGTTCGTCGACCGGCGCGACGGCCTTTCGCGCATGAACCTTGTCCTGCGCCGCATGCGGGCTTCCGACGATGAGGCAATCAGCCTGCGCGGCGAACTCGGCAGCGCGAAGGACGAACTTGCCGCCGGACGCGCAGCCTATGGCGAGCACCACCTCACCGTGATGGTATGCGGCGCCTCGCCCGCAGAAGTGAGTGCGGGCGTTGCCGAAGTGCAGGCCAGCCTGATCGATCTCGGCATGATCTCGGTTCGTGAAGACCTTGCTCTCGAACCTACCTTCTGGGCGCAGTTTCCAGGCAATTTCAAGTTCATCGCGCGCCGGGCCCTGATCGGATCCGGCAATTTCGCAAGCCTTGCCAGCGGGCACAATTTCCCCGCCGGACGCGCCGAGGGCAATCACTGGGGCGGCGCGGTTACCCTTTTCGAAACGACGGCGGCCGGCCCCTACAGCTTCAATTTCCACCACGGCGATCTTGGCAACTTCACGGTCATCGGCCCGTCCGGTTCGGGCAAGACCGTCATCGTCAACTTCCTGCTCGCGCAAGCCCGCCGGTTCCGGCCGCGCATCGTGTTTTTCGACAAGGACCGCGGTGCCGAGCTGTTCATCCGCGCCATCGGCGGTGTCTACGATGTGCTGCGCCCCGGCACGCCGAGCCGGCTCAACCCGCTGCAACTGGCCGATAGCCCGGCCAACCGCCGCTTCCTGATCGAATGGGTCACTCGCCTCGCTTGCAGCGAAGGGCAAACCCTTTCGAGTGCGGAACAGCAGCAGGTGAAGGAAGCGGTGGAGGCCAATTTCAAGGCCGCTCCGGCCTATCGGCGCCTGCGCATCTTCGTGCAGCTTTTCCGCGGTGCCACGCGTCCGCAACCGGCCGATCTCTATGCCCGCCTGCGGCCTTGGTGGGGCGACGGCGAGCATGCCTGGCTGTTCGACAATGCCGAAGACCATGTCGATCTATCGAGTGAAACCGTCGGCTTCGACATGACGCGGCTGCTCGACGACCCCGTCCTGCGCACGCCTGCCATGATGTACCTGTTCCATCAGGTCGATGTGCGGCTCGATGGTCAGCCCTCGATCATTGTGGTCGATGAAGGCTGGAAGGCTCTTGATGACGACGTTTTCGTCCAGCGCATCCGCGATTGGGAAAAGACGATCCGCAAGCGCAACGGCGTCATCGGCTTCGTTACGCAAAGCGCGGAGGATGCACTGAGCAGCAAGATCGCCTCGGCCATCGTCGAGCAGGCCGCTACGCAGATCTTCACGCCCAATCCGAAGGCGCAGGCGGAGGACTACATCAAGGGCTTCGGCCTTTCCCCGCACGAGTTCGAACTGGTGAAGCGCCTGCCCGACACCTCGCGCTGCTTCCTCGTCAAGCATGGCCTCGAAAGCGTCGTTGTCCGCCTCAATCTTGCAGGGGAAACCGAGCTCCTCACCATCCTTTCGGGGCGGGAAAGCTCGATCCGGCTCTTCGATGAAATCCGCGTCCGCACCGGGGACAGCCCGGCGGCCTGGATGGCCGAACTGCTGCGGGTGGCATGATGGCGTCCTGCCCGCCCTTCGATCCCACTGGTCCTTTCGTCAAAGGGCTGCTCGCCTACACGGACTGCGAGACCGCCAATCTGGCCGAGCAGGGCTACCGCCTGATCGGCGCGGGCACCGTTTTCGCGCAAGCACTCGATGGCTTGCTGATCGTGGCGGTTGCGCTGTTCGGATACCGCATGCTGATGGGCGAGACCCCGCACTTGCGCGATGGTGTGATGCAGGTCATCAAGATCGGCTTCGTGCTCGCGCTCGCGCAGCATTGGTCAAGCTATCAGCCTGCCGTCTACAATCTGGCGACCGGCGCGCCGCCGATGTTGGTCAGCCAGCTTTTCGGCGAGGCAAGCCGCAGCCAATCCGGCACACAAGGCCAACTGGTAGACCGCGTCGAAGCGGTTGATGCAGCGCTGGGTCTGATCCTGCATCCCGAACGCGATACGCGGACGTCAACGCTGCCTCGCCCGCCGATCGCAGGAGCGGCAGTGGTTGACCCGGCCAATCAGGCTGGACCCGAACTGGCACCCGAGACGCGCGATACGCTGACATCTGCAAACAACACGCTGCTGCTGACCATGGTGTCTGGCGCAATCGGTCTGCGGATCGCCATGGCCCTCCTCCTTGCGCTGGGGCCGCTGTTCATCGCGGGGCTGCTGTTCGGCGGGACAACGTCCCTGTTCTCGGGATGGGTGCGGGCTTTGCTTGGCACGATGCTGGGCCTCGTGTGCGTGCCGGTCGTAATGGCCTTCGAACTGGCACTGGTCGAACCGCAAGTCGCGGCCCTGAACCGCACCTTTGTGCTTGGCACGGCGTTCGGCGCGCTGCCGGACCGCTTGTGGATCATCACCACCGCGTTTGCCGCGAGCCTGATTCTTGCGCTCCTGCTGATAATCCGGGCTGCGGCAGGCCTACGCTTCGAGCGCTGGGGCAGGATGGTCAGCGAAATGATTGCACCCGGCGCGCAAAGCGGCCCCATCGTGCTGCCCCATCGTGATGATCGCCCGCACACCCCGGTTGCGCGCGATCACGCGCAGCGGGTCGCCGATGCGGCGGTGGCGGCTGAGCGCCGCGAGGCGCCGGCAGCCCGACACGGCTCCCGCACAACGGTGATCGAACGCGGGCAGGGCAGTCAGAGCTGGCAAGGGGCATCCGTCGCGGCCAGTGGCCCTGCGGCGCCCAGCCGGGCTACCGGCGGCCGTACCTCGGCCGCAGCCCAAAGGCGGGATGGAAGATAATGAAGAACGAAGTGTCATCCGATAAGGCCGCCGCGCGCAAGGCCTATTACGCGAGCGCAGAAAGCTGGGCAGCGGACCGGACGGAGCAGATGGCGCGCACGCTTCGCCTGACCCGCTTGCTGGCTGCGGGTGCCGCTGCGGTCGCCGTGATCGAGGCCATCGCGCTGATCGCGATCACTCCGCTCAAGACGGTTGTACCCTATACCATCATGGTCGACCGCACGACCGGCTTTGCGACCGTGCTCGACGAAAAGGCCGTGCCGAACATCAAGCCGGACAGCGCACTCACCCAATCGCTGCTGGCGCAATATGTCGTGGCGCGTGAGACGTTTGATGTCGCCGGCCTCCAGGGTCAGTACCGCAAGGTTGCGCTGTGGTCAGGCGAGCAGGCGCGGCGCGATTACCTCGGCCAGATGCAATCGGGCAATCCCGAAAGCCCGATCAACCGCTATCCGCGCGGGACGATTGTCGAGACGGTGATCGAAAGCGTGACCCCGATGGCAGACAACGCTGCGCTGGTGCGCTTCTACACGCAGCGGCGGGACCGCGGACAGGAACCCGGCGCACCCAGCTACTGGGTCTCGCTCGTGCGCTTCCGCTTCTCCGGAACGCCGATGGCGCTGAACGACCGGTTGATCAATCCGCTCGGCTTTCAGGTGGTCCACTATCGCCGCGATCAGGAAGCGCCGCCGCCGGTTTCGGCAGCAACGCAGGCGAGTGCGGATAACACCGCTTCCGGCGCAGCGTTGCCCTTGCCGGCTCCCAGTGCCAGCGCCGGAGGATCGGCCAGCCAATGAGGCGGAGCGCCTTCATTCAGCCCCGCGTGGCTGTGCTTGCGCTGGCGCTGGCCGCCTTTGCGGCGAGCGCGGCCAAGGCCGAAGTCGTGCCCTCACCGACCACTGGCGACGCTCATATCCAGACGGCCCCATACGACCCGCAGGAGGTCGTCGTCCTCCATGTCGCCCCCGGTTTTGCGACCACCGTGATCTTCTCGGCGGACGAGCGGATCGAAACTGTAACCGTGGGCGAAAGCAGCGGCTGGCAAGTACAGGTCAACAAGCGGGCCGATCAACTGGTGGTCAAGCCCTTGGGCTCGCAGCCGAGCACCAATCTCACCGTCATCTCGGATCAGCGCACCTACAATTTCCTGCTGACGACCGTGCCGCCCGATTTCGGCGTTGCGCCCTATCTTGTGCGCATGACGTATCCTGGACCCGTGCAGACAGCCGGGCAGGACGCCAAGCCTCCGGTCCCGCCTTCAGTCTACCGCCTGTCCGGTGCGCGTGACCTGCGGCCGACGGCGATGTCGGACGACGGGCAGTTTACGTCGATCATCTGGCCCGCGACTGCCCCCATGCCGGCGGTCTACGCCGAGGACGAGCCTGGCAAGCTGGCCTTGGTCAATGGCGTCGTGCGCGAGGGCGTGTTCGTGATCGAAGGCATCCACACGCGGCTGGTCTTCGTCCGCGGGGCACTGCGGAGTGTGGCGCAGCGGATCGAGCAGGCCGAGGCAAGCCGATGAGCGGTTCAGGCCCTCCCACAGACTCCGGCGAAGAGACCGGCCCCGGCCTCAAGGTCGAGCTTCCGCGCAGCGGACTACCCGCATGGCTGCTGCTGCCGGCCGGCCTTGCCCTCGCGCTCGGACTGTTTGCTCTGCTGGAGAGCCGGCGGGAAGCGCGCATGTCCGATAGCATCGAGCGGGGGCCGAGCACGGCGATGATCGAGGCACCGCCGCCGCTGGCGCTTCCGCCCGCGCCACCTGAGCGGGCAGCTGCTCCTGCCCCGGCAGCGTCCGGCACGCTTGCTCCGCCGCCATCGATCCAGAGCCGGATCGCGGTGCCCCCGCCGCCCTATCTGATGCCGCCCCAGCAGGTCTACCGGCCGATCCAGCCACCGGCGGACGACGTCTACGCACCGCCCCGCTACAGCAAGACGCCCGCCGTCACCGGCGTTTCGAACGGCGCGGCAGCGATGGTCGTCGATCTCACCGCCGGCAAGGGCGCCAGCGTCAACGGCGGAGCGGGTGATACCGCCGCTGCAAGCGACGATGACGCCGTGAGAGCCACGATTATCCGCAACCGCGCCTCGGTCGTCCAGCAGGGCGTGGTCATCGCGGCGGTGCTCGAAACCCCGCTCAACTCGGACCGCCCCGGCCTTGCCCGCGCCATCGTTTCGCAAGACGTGCGCGGCTTTGACGGGACGCGGGTGCTCATTCCCAAGGGCAGCCGCCTCATCGGCGAGTTCAAGGCCGAGACCGGACCGAACCTGCGCCGCATCCTCGTGACCTGGTCGCGGTTGATCCGCCCGGATGGCGTAGCGATCCGCATCGCTTCCCCCTCTGCGGACCGGCTGGGCGGCTCAGGCGTGCCGGGGTCGGTCAACACCCACTTCTTCGCGCGCTTTTCCGGGGCCGTGCTGCAATCCGCGCTGACCGTTGGGGTGAACCTCGCCTCGCAACTGCCGCGCAATGGCAGCAACGTTTACATCGGCGTACCGGGACAGATCAGCCAGATCGGTCAGGACCTCCTGCCCGACACCAAGCGTTCGCCCACGGTCAAGGTCAAGGCGGGGGCAGAGATCGCGATCTTCGTCGCGCACGATCTCGATTTCGGCGGCACGCCGGCGGTGCGCTGATGCTGCAGGACGAGACCTCCGGCGAACTCCAGTATCTCGAGGCCTTCCTCGCCCCCCTCCTGCCGGTGCTGGCGCGCCGCGATGTCACCGACGTCTTCATCAACCGGCCCGGCGAGATCTGGGTCGAAACACTGGATGGAACGGTCCAGCGCCACGAAGCCCATTCACTCGATGAAGCTGGGCTGTGGCAGCTTGCCCGCCAGATCGCGAACATCTCGCATCAGGGGATCAGCCGGGAGCACCCGCTGCTGGGCGCCATGCTGCCCGATGGCACCCGCGTCCAGATCGTTGCCCCGCCCGCGACACGCGGGGCTATGGCCATGGCCTTCCGCAAGCATGTCGTCGCAGACATCGGCCTTGCCGAGTATCTTGCCGCAGGTGCCTTCGCGCGCACGCGCTTTCATGCCGAATCGGATGAGGCACTCTCGCGACTGCACCCCGCAGGTGAGCATCCCGAAGACATGGCTGCGTTCCTTGCCGAGGCGGTGCGCGGGAAACGCAATATCCTGATCTCAGGCGGGACGTCTTCGGGCAAGACAACCCTGCTCAATGCGCTTGTTCGGGAAATACCCGAGACAGAGCGGCTCATTTTGATCGAAGATACGCCCGAAGTCCGCTTGCGCCATCCCAACGCGGTAGGACTGCTGGCGACCAAGGGCGATCAGGGTGAGGCCCGCGTCTCACCGGACGATTTGCTGCAAGCATCGCTGCGCATGCGCCCCGACCGGATCATCGTCGGCGAACTGCGCGGTGGGGAGGCCTATACGTTCCTGCGCGCGGTCAACACCGGCCATCCCGGCTCCCTGACAACAATCCACGCCGACAGCCCGGAACGGGCCATCGAGCAGCTAGCGCTGATCGTGCTGCAATCGGGCACACAACTCACGCGGCAGGATATCGTCCACTATGTCCGCTCGGTGATCGATCTGGTGATCCAGCTGGATCGCCGGAATGGAGCGCGGGGCATTTCGCGCATCATGAGCACGCGGGGCTGAGGGAGGTGCCCCACCGGTCCCATGATGGGACGCGTTGATTATCGAACCATTTCTAAAAAATAGGTGCTTCCTCTGATGTTTTGATGAGAGGCTGGATTACCTTTTGGCGCAGGTAGGGGACAGGATCTGCACTCAAACAGCACACGCAGATTTTTGCCTGAAAAAGACAAGGATCGCACGGATCCAATACGCAGGATTTAGGTCAAGTGCATCGTCGGGGTCGCGCAAAGGCTCTGGCCAATAATGTCTTCACTGCACTGACGACGATTTCTTCTGGTCGCCAAAATTTGAGCTGAGTTGCAGATGGGCACGTCGATATCGACTGTCCGGAATGCTCTCGATTTGTTCGCTTGAGACGCAAGGTTGCATGAACTGCGCGTTTCTCGAGGAGCCGTGTTGCGCTTACCGCGCTTCACGGAGCGATGATTTGCGCCCGGCGCGGGTGCGGTTTCGCGGCTTCGGAAACGCCATTCGGACAGGGGAAGACCACGTATGGTTGATAGACGCGACACGTTGAAACTGGGGCTGGCAGCTGCCGCAACCGGTGTGGGAGCCGCAGCCGCCAAGGCGCAGTCGGTGCCGCAATCGGGGCTCCTGTTTCCGGACACCTACCGGCAGGGCATCGTGCGCAATCCCAGCCCCCCAGCAACGCCGTTTGTCGCCCCGCTCAGGGTGATCCCGCGCGCGCAGCCGATCCCGATGAGCTCGCTCGTGCCGCCGCCCGATCCGCGTTCGCACCAGCGCTACAACGAATTTCGCCCGCAGAAGTTCTATCAGCAGGTGCTGTCCGAGTTCAAATGGCAGTACCACCCTGAAGGCGTCTATGCTGGCGGCTCGTGGTCATGGGGCTTCAACGGGATGACCCCGGGCGAGACCTTTGCCGCCCGCTATGGCGAGCCGATCCTGATCCGCCGCCTCAACAACCTGCCGCCAGTGGGCACCGGCAATATTACCTGGGCGCTGCCGTCCTCGTCGATCCACCATCATAACGGGCACCAGGCCTCCGAGAGCGACGGTATCCCGCAGGATTTCACCTACCCCGGTGAATTCTGGGACCACCACTACCCGCTGTTCCCCGCCGGTTTCGACAAGCGCGAGACGATGGGGACGCTGTGGTACCACGACCACCGCCTCGATTTCACGGCAACGAATGTCTACGCCGGGCTCAGCGGCTTCTATCTGTTGTTCGACGAGTTCGATTCCGACAACGAGCGTGATCGCAATCCTCGCGCCTCGCGCCTGCCCAGCGGCAAGTACGACGTTCCGCTCATCCTTCACGACGTGCGCTTCGACCAGAATGGCCAGCCGGCCTGGGATTTCACCGGCCCGCACACGACGCCGGTGCCGACCACCCGCCAGTATGACTCGATCCCGAACCCGGCGAACGTGGCTTACGAACCCGGCTCGACCTACACCAACCACGGCATGCTGGGCGACAAGTTCACCGTCAACCGGATCATCCAGCCCTACTTCAAGGTGGAGCGCCGCAAGTACCGCTTCCGCATCCTGAACGGCGGACCTTCGCGTCTGTACAAGCTCTACCTGACCACGGCCACGTCCAGTGCCGAGAAGTTCGTCGTCATCTCGAACGACGGCAACCTGCTGCCGGCGCCGATCGAGACGGACAACATCAACGTGTGGGTGGCCAACCGCCACGACATCATCGTCGACTTCTCGAAATATCCGGCCGGCACGCAGATTTACCTCACCAACCGCCTCGAGATGCGCGAGGACGGCGCGGGGCCGCAGGGCCGCATGCTCGATCAGGGTGATCAGATCATGCGGTTCGACGTGGTGGGCGGCAAGGTCGAAGACCCCAGCCGCATTCCCGACCGGATGCGCGAGCTGCCGCCGATCAACATGAGCGAAGTGCGCCGCCGCCGGACGTTCAAGTTCGACTACGACAATGGTCTGTGGACCGTGAACGGGCGGCTCATGGATCCGGACCGGGTCGATGCGAAGATCGAGAAGGGTTCCGCCGAAATCTGGACCTTCCAGAACAACGGCCAGCAGTGGGCGCACCCCATCCACACCCACTTCGAGGAATTTCAGATCCTCTCGATCAACGGCAAACCGCTTCCCGCCAATAGCGTGCTGCGATCGCGCAAGGACGTCGTCGAACTCGAGCCGATGACAGAAGTGACCTTCTTCGGCCGATGGCGCGATTTCACCGGCAAGCACGTCATGCACTGTCACAACGTCGTCCACGAGGATCACGCGATGATGATCCGCTGGGACATCGTCGAGCCCGGCATGGGTGATTGATCGGACCAGTTCGAGAACGAGCCAGTGTGAGAACCGGCCAATGTGCCATTCCAGGTTCAAGAGGGTATTATGACTGATCGAAGGACAATTGTGAGCGCCGGTCTCGGGGACGATGCTTCCCGCGGACTGGAAGGAACGGACGCCGCGATGTCGGCTGCTGCGATGATGGCCGCCAACAACAGCGCCATTCCCGACGTGATGGTGGTGACGCATGAAGGCCGCATGGCGCGGTTCTTTTCAGAGCTGATCAGCGACCAGGTCGTGATGATCAACTTCATGTCGATCAAGAACGAAGCCAAGTTGCCGATCTCGAAGCGGATGGCAGCCATTGCAGCGCTGCTCGGCCCGCGACTTGGCCGGGATGTGCAGATCATCTCGATCACCGGCGATCCAGTGTCCGATACGCCGGAAAGGCTGGCCGCCTTCCATCAGTCGCTCGGCGCCTATGTGGGGTGGACCTTCGTGACGACGCCGATCGAATCCGCCGATGCTCTGGCCCAGCGGTTCTATCGCCACGGCCGTAACGTAGCGCTCGGCGGGCGCACGGACATTGTCCAGTACGGCAATGCCAAGGTCGGGCTGTGGGGCACTTTCCCTTGGGATGTACACCCGCAGGACGCTGCAACCCGCGTTACGTGGGTCATGCCGGGTGAACCCTCGGAGGGAGCGCCGCGCCGCGCAGGGCCTCGTCCGCTCGGCTCGGATGGGCAACGCTGGAACAACCGGATCGCCTGAGCGCGCCGGGGCAGGCGCCGACCGTCCGCACCTGCCCAAGAGCCTCCGCGACCTAGAATTGATGGAGTTTTGCGATGCAAGGATACTTCAAACGCACAGCGCTGGCCGTTTCGGCGACAGCCTTTCTGCTCGGCACCAGCGGCCTGGCCTGGGCTTCGACTCCCCTGCCTGCTGGCCTCCCGCCGTGCCTCAGCGGCCCTCCGGGACAAGTCTGGCAGCTTGGCGATCCCTATGACGGCTATCCGATGCCGCGCCCCGGCACCCCTGGTGGCGGTCCGCCCCAGCAGCAGGTAACTTCACCCGACGGCAAGACCACCACTGTGCAGACCGGGCACAGCCTGTTCCCGGAATCGGATCCGTGGGACAACCCGACCAACCTGCTGCCGACGGTCTACCACGACGTCTATGACTCGTTGTGCCATCTGGTGCCGAACACGCTGTCGTCATCGCCGGAGCACCCCTACAATCTCCACGACGAGCCGACGGTTACCGACATCGACAAGTCGTCGCCCTACACGGACCTCGAAGCGATCCTCGCCAGCTTCCATCAGGCCGGCAACGACGACAAGGGCCGTTTTGACAACAACGGGAAGTCCAATGGGCCACTGCGCATCGATCCAGCGCAGGTGCAGCGCGCGATCGACATTCTCGAAGGCAATCCGATTCCCAACCGCGTATACAGCGGCATGCCTGTCCTGCACTACAACGGGCCGGACAAGCAGAAGACGGTCGATCCCGTTACCAAGAACGTCAACGTCCACGTCATCTACTATCGTTCGCACATCGAGGCGGATACCTCGCTGCTCGACACGATGGGTGTGCTCGATGACACCTGGACCATCACCTACACGGTGGACTCGCTCGACAAGGGTTCGGACGACTTCTCGCCCTCGACGATGACCTTCGACGATCCCAATGCGTTCGGCGGCTTGGCTTCGGGTGCGAACTCGATGAAGCCGCTGATCATGCAGGACCTCACCTTCTTCCCGCAGAAGGAAGGCAAGCGTTACGTCTACCACCTCAAGCAGTCGCCCGGCCGCTTCTTCAATGGCATCTATACGTGGGGCTGGCGCGTCCATCCCGGCCGCGTGCAGTTCATGGAAAACCAGAACAAGGCCGCGCTCGGGCACAACCTGCTCCAGTGGGAACAGCTCTCGTTCGGCGAACATCCGATGGCGAGCCGCGCCAACCAGCTCGCCGCGATCGGCAAGATCAGCAATCTGGCGCCTGAGAAGCGGATGTGGAACGCCTTCAACGCGCTGCGTGACGGGCACTACACCTCCGGTCCCGCCGCTGCAGCCCTCGTCAGCGAAATCGAAGCCGCCTTCGACGACTGGGATCACCGCGGCCGCCTGCCGCGTGGGGTCCAGCCCGATCCCAACGCCGACATCACGCTGTTCTATGCGAACAACACGATCTACGCGCACGTGAAGGGCTACACCGACCCCAACGCGCACATGGAATACACCCAATGGGTGACACGTTCGAAGGGTAACAAGGCGGTCATCAAGATCATCAACGGTGACTACTTTGATCGCGGCTACATGAGCGTCGACTTCGGCGGCATGCGCGGGTGGGAAAACACCTTCCAGAACACCGTGCCCGTTGGCGGCGATGGTGCCTGGTTCACGTTCGGGCGCGAACACTGGTTCCCGAACGTCTTCCCGGTGCTGATCCCGGCAGCAACGCCGGGCAACACCACGGCGCCGGTCCAGGTTTCCCCCCAGGCGCTGATGCGGCGTCCGGGCAGGGAGTTCCGCGAAACCGAACTGGATCCCGATGGCGACAGCCTGAAGAAGTACAAGCGGCCGCTGCCTTCGCTGCCTTCGGCCAACGGGGACACCCTCTCCGAGCATACGATCGTGCTGAACTGGAACTTCGATCCCAGCCGCCGGCTGCGGTTCTACCAGTTCGATCCGCTGCACCACGACGTGGCGGTGTTCTCGATGCACTGATAACAAACGGAGGCGTCCGTCACGATCCCGTGGCGGACGCCCTTGTTCGGACAAGTTCATGCGCGAAGTGCCAACAAGCCCAAGCCGACAAGTCCGGCGCAAGTCCGGTCTTCTGATCGCCTTGACGGCAGCCTGCCTCACCGCCGGAGCGAGCGCACAAGTCAGCGCGCCGCCTCAGTTGACCCGCTCCTATCAGGACTATGTCGCCCCGCCCGTTTCGCTGGTGCGCACGGATGGCAAGACCATCTCGTTTGCCGATCTCGTCGATGGATCGCGGCCAGTGGTGCTGGAATTCTTCTACACCTCGTGCAGCACGATCTGCGGGATGCAAGCCTCCACCCTCGCACTCGCGCGGAAGGGTTTCGGCAGCAACGCGATTACCATATCGGTCACCATTGATCCCGAATACGACACGCCGACGCGGCTCCAACAGTTCGGCAGCAATTTCAATGCCGGGGGCAGCTGGTATCTGCTGACCGGCAAACGAGCGGACATCCAGCGCGTGCTGACAGCGTTCGATGCGCGGCCATTCGGCGACAACAAGATGCTTCACCGTCCACTCGTTTTCATCCGTCCGGCCAAGGGGCGGCAGTGGCTGAGGCTCGACGGACTGGCCAATGCCCCGCAGATCATCAGCGCCTTCAAATCAGCAGCGCAGAACCCGCCGCCGCCGTCCTCGACTGTCAGCATCCTGCACGAGACCTTCAACAGGCTGGTTGGATGACAGTACGAACGGAAGGTCGTTCCATTAAGGTCATGATGGCGTTCAGGCAGGCCTTGCGTCTCGCGGCCCTGCTCTTGATGCTGGCCTTTGGAGCCTCACCGTCTCAGGCACGTGAACTGTCTCCCGAGGAGCTTGGTGAGCGGCTCTACACGCAAGGCATCGGCACCAGTGGCAAACCGGTGGCGGCAATCGACATATCCGGGCAGCGCGTGTTCGCACCGCAGTTCCACTGCGTGTCATGCCACCGCCGCAGCGGCTATGGTTCGCGCGAAGGCGGGGTCTTCATCCCGCCGATTGCCGCTCCGGTGCTCTACCAGCCGCTGACGCCCAGCCGCACCCGCGCCTTCAACAGCATGTACTTCCAGCAGCAGGCGACGGCTTCGGAGGGACGCCTTTACAACGGGCGGACCCGGCCAGCCTACGACAAGGCAAGCCTCGCGAAACTGCTGCGCAAGGGGATCGATCCCGTTGGCGCACCGGTCCCAGCGGCCATGCCGAAATTCGATCTCAATGACAGGGATGTCGCCGCGCTCGATGCCTATTTGCGCACGCTGTCGGCCAAACCGGACCCCGGCGTCGATGACACCTCGATCCACTTCGCGATCATCGTGTCCGACCGGACTGCTCCGCTCACTCGCAAGATGCTGATCGATACCAGCAACGCCTTTGCGACCCGGTACAACAGCAACATAACCAGCGAGCGATCACGCCCCGGGTTCTCGCCCTACTACCGCTCCGATTTCGTGAATTTCTGGCGCAAGTGGGTGATCGATGTCTGGGAACTGAAGGGCCCCGAAAGCACATGGCCGGACCAGCTTGAGACCTTCTACAACGCGCAGCCCGCATTCGCAGTAATCGGCGGTGCGCTGGGCCCAGCACCGTGGCAGGGGGTGAGCGACTTCTGCGATGCGAAGCACATGCCTTGCCTGTTCCCCGATACCGATCTTCCTGCTGCCGAGGCCGCGAGCGGCGGATACACGATCTACAGCCACGGCGGCCTGCCGCTGGAAGCGCGCGGCATTGCGGCGTACCTGAAGCGCTCGGAAAATACCCAGCGCAAGGTGCTGCAGCTCGCCGGGCCTGATGCGCAGGGCACCATCCCCGCGCAGGAACTTGTCACTGCGGCGGGAACCATTGCGGCCCTGCGCACTGAGACTGTGCCAGCAGGAGGCTGGACGGCTGCCATCATCCGCGCTGCGGCAGAGCTCGGCAAAGACGACGTGCTGGTTCTCTGGCCCGGCGCTGCGGGCGGCGCGGCGGTGGCAGCACTTGCGGCCAACCCGCCGGCGCAGGGCCTTGTCATCCTGCCATCAGCCGCGCAGGACGAGGTGGTCAGGACCCTCACTCCGCTCCCCATGGCGGACAGGGTGAGGCTCCTGCATCCGCGTGAATTGCCCAGCGTGGTCAACCCACACTCCTACCGGGTCCGCGCCTGGCTCTATGCTCGCCGCGTGGCGGTCGATCCGCCTGAGGATCAGTTCCAAGTCTACTATGGCCTGAGCGTCCTCGAAAAGGCGGTCATGGAAATCCAGGGAGACTACTCGCGCGAGTACCTGATCGAGGAAATCGAGATGATCGCCGAAAGCAATCTCAACCCCGGCGTCTATCCCTCGCTCACGCTCGGCCCCGGTCAACGCATAGCCTCGCGCGGAACCTATGTCGTGAAGCTCGATGCCAAGGAGATGGGCGGCATCGCGCCCGACGGGGACTGGATCGTTCCCTGACGGAAACCTACTCGGCGGGCATGTGCGTCGGAGGAGCGCTCTCGGAATGCGGCGGCAAGCTGGCGCTCTGCTCCTTTGCCTGCCGTTCCATCTCGGCATAGTGCGCGAGCACCTGATCCTGGCCTGCTGACCAGTTCTTCTCGAGTTCCTTGATCTCCGCCTCGCGGATCATGCTATCGACACCGGCATGGAAGGCACGCGACAGCCGCCGCATGCGGCCGATCCAGTATCCAGCCAGCCGCAGGGCACGCGGCAGTTCCTTCGGTCCGATCGCCACGATGGCAACCACGGCCGTCAGAACAATCTCATCCATGCCGAGGTCAAACATGGCCCACCCCGCGCACGGTGATCGCATCGGATGCGGCGACCAACCAAAGCTGCATCGAAGGGCCTTGCATATATCGGGCCTCCTCTCGGACCACGCTCAGAATAGACCTCACGCCGCCAAATTCGACCGTGTTTCCCGACAGATTTCGGCCAGTCTGCTCGGCATCCCCGTCAATTGGATTTCCGCGACGCCTTGAAGTCAGCTTTGGCCTGCTTCTTGTTGCCTACTCATCCGAAGAGCTCTGTTGAGCCCCAAATGCCTTGGCTGCACCCGAAATCTGCTCAAGCTGGCGCTCGAAATTAGTGCAGCCGCTACACATGCTGGCGTGGAAGCGGATCTTCATCCGTTCCGAAAAGGTCAGTTTGCGCTCGCGGCCCTGCGACATCAGGAACGTGGCATCATGGCAGTTCAGCATGATCAGGCTCCTTCCTGGAACCAGTTGATCTGCAGGCATGCGCGCAAGGCAAGGCGAGCACGGTGCAGGATGACATGGACGTTGGTGGTTGTCAGGCCAAGCTCGGCACAGATCTCCTCGGTGCCCAGTTCCACAACTTCGCGCATCATGAACACGCGCCCCTGCTGCGGTGGCAAGCGGTTGAGGCAGGCATCGAAGACCGCAAGAAACTGCGTTGTGTGCAGATCGGCCTCGGGGTCGCTCCAGCGCGCCGGACGGGCTGCATCGTGCCACATACCGCGCTGATCGAACACCGCAGGCAGGGGGCCTTCCTGATCGGGCGCTGCCATCTGGCTCGCGGCAAGCGGCAGGCGCTGCCGCTTGCGCAGGATATCCGCGACCTTGTTCTTCAGGATCGCGATGATCCACGTCTTCAAGGCAGCTTCGCCGCGAAAATCGGCGGAATTGCGCAAAGCACCCGCGAGTGCTTCCTGCACCGCATCCTCCGCCTCGTCATCGCTGCCCAGTTGCAGCCGGGCAAACCGCAGCATGTCGTCGCGCATTTGCGCGAGGAATGCCGGGGTTGCACCGGCAACATCACCTTCGACGCGGGCAGGCTGGTCCATTCAATCATCCCTCGTCTGGCGCACCTTGCCCGCGCTGTAGCTGGAGACAAGAAACGGTACGAGATAATTGAGACACAAGCGCGGCCAGTCCGCACCGGCACCATGCCAGATCGGTTACCAACGGATCAGTGGCGGGACTACCAGCCGCGCGATCAGCGCCGACAACGCCACGGCTCCGCTATGCCACAAGCCGATATGGACCACATCGTTGCTTGGACAATGGAGGGAATACGCGAACATCCCGAGGCTGCCTGCCGCAACGCCCGAGAGCAGGGCCGCATAGTGTGGCCGCACTGGTGCGCCCCGGCGTAGCCACATGATGAGCGCGGTCAGCGTCAGGCTTCCCCAGAGCACGCCAGAGCCAAGGCAGTTGATG
Organism: Novosphingobium sediminis; assembly: GCF_007991615.1. Lineage (GTDB taxonomy): Bacteria > Pseudomonadota > Alphaproteobacteria > Sphingomonadales > Sphingomonadaceae > Novosphingobium > Novosphingobium sediminis. Next base: position 20,433 of record NZ_BJYR01000020.1, read on the forward strand.
CCGCTGCGCATATCCATGGGAGATAGGCCAATCGCTCCCCTGCCTAGCCCCATGACAAGCGCGGATACCGGAAGCAGGGCGGTCATGGCCATGGCCCAGTTTGATCCGCCGTAGTCGCTGCCGACATGCGGACGGCTCATGCGCACCACGTTTGCAGCGGCTGACAGGCCCAGCAAGAGAAACAGGCCGCTTTCAAGGACGAGATGGGGGGCTAGCCGTCCTGCCGGGATATCCGGGCGAAGTCCCAACATCAGGCCAACACCGGTTGCGCTGGCCAGCAAGGCACCGAACACGAGGCAAAGTCCGACAGCCAACCTGAGCGGTTTGACGGGTTCGAGATCGTTGACGAGCCGGTTGATCAGTTCGTCGGCTGTCGTCGATGCGAACCGGGCTGATTTGCGATCCATCGCTCAAGCCCGCTCGATCATCGCGGAAAGCTTCTTCAGTCCACGGTGAATGTTGATCTTGACGAGCGCTTCGCTCTGGCCACTGGCACAGGCCGCTTCGGCAATCGAAAGCCCCTCGATCTTGACCAGTTCGATGGCCTGCGCCTGGGGCGCCGGCAATTGGGCAAACAGGCTGTTGAGGCTGATGCGCGCCATCATGGCGGATTCATCGTTGTGCGAGATCACGTCCGTGCCTCCGCTATGCTTGCGGGCGCGATAGACCTGACGCAGATGGCCCGCCCAGCGATAACGCGCGATTGCGGCCAACCAGGGCACAAAGGCTCGGGTAGAGTCATAAGTTGCCAGCTTCTGATGCAGTGCAAACAATGTTTCCTGCACAAGATCATCCAGATCATGGCGTGCTATGCGCCGTCCCAGATAGGACTTCATCCAGCGCTGACACTCGTGAAGCAGCGCGGCGTAGGCCTCCTTGTCACCGCGTTGAGCCATGATTGCGAGCTGTGCGAGCGAGGTTTCGTCAGGCGTCATGACGACTGCCCTCCACTCGCAAGGAAGACGGGCAACTCTGCCGCCGCCAACGGCCTTTTGCACTTGCCCGGGCCCGAAGGCACGCGCCGGAAGAGAGGGAGACACCGCATACCGGTCACCTCAATCCTGATCGATCCCCTGCCAGGTGCCGAGCACGATCAGAATGCCCGGCACAGACCAGCAGTCGGTGGGCATGCGGGATTTCTTACAGCCAGATTGGAGACGAGCTGAAAAAAAGTTGAGCGAGGCAAATAAGCCGGATGCATGGCCATTCTGCTGCCAAGGTGGCACTTCATTCCGCATCAAGCGTCTGCCGCATGTCTCCGCAGCCGCATTTCGCAACCGGCGCGGCCCTCATTCACCCCGGCGGTCACATGCCGCAATCGAGCTGTCAGAGATGTTGGATTGACCGGGCGGAGCAGTGGCGCGCGCGTCTATCGAGCGGATATGTCCAGCGCAATCCATCGCCAAGCGGGCAGTCTAACGGGGAGTCTTCTTGGGAATTACCCCGCTCACGTGAACAAATATCAAGAAAATCAGAGGAACTAGGTGGAGAGGCTTTCCGCTGTGAACGGCCCCGCCACGCGGACGCGGGCCCTGTCGTTATAAGATTGATCGTAGAGGTCTTCGGTATCGGCGCTGTTGGCGATGCTTTTCAGCGTGCTGTGCGGCACGCGTTTATAGACGAAGCCTTGCCGCAACCGCCCGTACGTTGGCGTGATGGCAGCCTCGGAGCGGGTGAGTTCAGCTTCCTTGTGCTGGTCTTCGGTGCTGTCTGCCTGCAGATACCACGGAGAACGCGCACGCATGTTGCGCGCCCACGCCAGCGCGGCGCGGCTTGTAACGATGGTGGCCCTGCGGTGGCCCCATTGTTCGGCGACATAAGCCGTGGTGCTCGATCCGCCGGTGGGATCGAGTACGAGATCGTCGGGGCGGTGGTCATCAGGATGCAGCGTTCGATCGCTTTCACTGATGTCTGCACAGGGTAGACTTTGTCCTCAGTGAAGCGGCCAGTTTGAGCATGCCAGGAATGCCGTGGTCTGGCGCCTTCGCTCACGTTTCGACGCTGCATGCTTTGATCGTACCTAAGTCGGCGATCTAAGAAGGGCAGCGCGAACGCGGATTTTTCAGTGAAAAGAAGTTCAAAGTGTTTGCAAATTCAAATGACGAAGCGTGCCTTGCCTCTAAGCGGATCAGGAATAATGTTGGCTGTCCATGCGCCATCATGATCACGCTGCATACGGACCGTATTTCCGCCCCAACTGACCGCGATGATGTCGTCACTGTACTCCCACACGCTCGGATCGCTCCACAAGGCAAATTCGGTCGCAACGATCATTAGGTCGCCAATGTGCAGGCATTGCCGACCGTCGGGAGTAGTGCCGTGCCTGGGTTTGTGACCCGTCAGTTCCTTGATGCGCGCAATCGATTCGGGATGTGCTTCACCCACAATGACCTCCTGAAAGACGTTCCGACGCGGCAGCGCTGATCGGGGTGACGTTACTTGTGATGCCTGAAAGTGACGGTGCGGCGAAACGCCCCCATGCTTCCATGAGGGTGCGACGCATAGCCTGCAAAATCAGTGCACGCCTACAGACCTCGCAATGTCGCGAATGTCGCAATTGTCGCTGGTGTTCAGGCTTCCGCGCGAATGGGCGTTACGGTTGAACCAGTCGCCAGAGGCGTAGCGCAATACTCGGCCCAAGCATCCATCAATTTGACGCGGCGGGGCAATAGCGAGGCACGGGCATAGGATGCCTCTGCTTTGTCCGGCAGTTGGTGCGCCATGGCATGTTCGATCACTTCACGCGGGAACGTCGATCGCTCGCCAGCCCAATCGCGGAAGGTGGAGCGGAAGCCGTGCGAGGTAATCAAGCGCCCGCCTTCCTTGCGATCGATCCAGCCGGTGCGGCCCTCGGCTTGCTCTGTCTTGTGCATTCGGCGGATAAGCATCGACATAGCCATGCCTGAAAGCGCGTCACCATCATGAGCAGGAAACAGCGGGGCATCGGCGCGGCCCGCGGTATTGAGCGGCAGAACGGCTTCCAGAATGGCTAAAGCACGCTTGGAGAGGGGCACAGAGTGTTCCTTGCCTGCTTTCATGCGGCTGGCGGGAACGGTCCAGACAGCCCCGGCAAGATCAATCTCGGACCACGTCGCGCCGATTACTTCACCCGTGCGCGCGGCGGTCAGGATTGCGAACTCCAGCGCCCGTGCCGCCAGTGCTTCGCGAGCGCGAAGGTCTGCCATAAATGCGGGCAGCTCACCATAGGCAAGCGCTGCATGGTGGCCTCGGTTCAATTTGCCGGGCTTTGGCAGAATATGGTCCAAATGCCCGCGCCAGAGCGCCGGGTTCTCGCCGAAGCGCATCCCTTGCACCTTTGCGGCTGACAGCACGTTTTCAATGCGGCCCCGCACGCGGCTAGCGGTTTCCGGCTTATCGCTCCAGATCGGTTCCAGCACCTTCAAAACGTGATCGGTGCGAATAAGCGAAACGGGCAAGTCGCCAATGATCGGATAGACGTATGTGGCCAGCGTGTTGCGCCATTGCTGGCGGTGCTTTTCATTGCGCCAGCCACCTTCTTTGCGGTCGATGAACGCCTCGGCCACGTCGCGAAAGGTCCGGCGCGTCAGAGCTTCGGCCTGCCCTTCCGCAGCCGCCTTGCGGGCTTTGGTGCGCTTGCCCTCCAGCGCCTCGCCCTTCGCTGCCTGTGTGGACAGTTCGCGGGCCATAGCGCGCGCATCGGCCAAAGCGATCGCACCAGCACCAGCCGCCGGGCCTAAGCCGATGTCGCGCGCCTTGCCGCCAGCTGTGGAACGGAACAGCCAAGAGCGCGCCCCGCCATCCTGCACTCGCAGATAAAGTCCGCCGCCATCGGCATGGCGACCGGGGCAAGCGTTCCGAACGGTGATGGGGGTTAGAGCATTGTGAAACTTGCGAGGCATGGCGGACAGTCCTTGTTGCCCATAACGATGCCCACGATAATAGCGCGGTTGCCCATAAACAAGAAGGGAGCAATACGAACGCCTGCGAACTCAATCCCCCTAAAGATCCTGCATATACGTGGGTTATCGGGTCAACGCCGAACGTCTCTGAAGGGAAGTTAGGCGGACTTCGTCTCCGCCACCGGCTCGTCCACAGATGTCCATGAACGTCTGCTGATGCGCTGGTAAGGCACCAGAATTCCACGGTATTTTTCCGCCACGGTTCGTCAACATCTGTCACCGGGTCGGAACAATGGGCCACTCGGCGGTGGGATATGTGGTGGGACGCTCCATCCCTCTGAAGAATACCCAGATCCTGTCCGCAGCACCCGGCATGCATGGCGATGGCAATGGTCTCTATCTTAACGTGACCCGCAAGGGAGCCAAGAGCTGGATCTTTCGATACCAGCTTAACGGCAAGCGCTGCGAGGTGGGGCTTGGTTGCCCTTCTAAACTGAGATCATCCGCGGCAGATTCTCAGCCGAGAGCGGACATCATGCTTTTCGCGTCACACCGCGCGCAGCGACTACAGAGTGGCCACGTCATTGTGCCGCCCCCTCCATCATACTGCGTGCCAGTGCAATCATGCCGTCCACGAGGCTATCCTCCATCGCCGTGCTCCAGCAGACGTAGGGTGAAAAAGCCAAGGCAGGCATATCCTCGACCGGCTCGAGCTGACCGGAACTGAGATGGGATTCCGCCAGCCGTTCGGGCACGAAACCGCTCGAACCTGTCCGGGCAAGCCAGTCCAGCGAAAGGACGCCCAGATCGAGCGTCAGACCCGGAGCGGGCAGATCGCCAAGCCGCCCCCGCAATTCGTCGTTGACGGCCTCCCCCCACTCGGTCCTCACGAAATTCTCCGTCCAGTCGACCGCAGGATTGGCCGTCACCAGAATTAGCCGATCCTCGGCCAGTTGCTCCATCCTCCGGCCCCGCGCCAATTGGGGCTCGTAGAGAAACGCGATGTCTAGTTCGGCGTCATCGAGCGCGCGGTTGAGCTGAGCCGGAGCTGCCGCAACCGCGTGAAACGCGATATCGCGATGTGAATCTCTCATGGCATCCAGCCACGGCATCAGCAGCCTTGGCCATAGGGCATGCTGCCCACCGACCCGCACCAGTTGGGTAAATCGGGATGGCAAGGCCGTCTGCTCGCAGCCATGCTGCCAGGCCCGCTGCATCTTCAGAGCCGGATCGAGGAAGCGCCTGCCTGCGGCAGTTAGCCGGCACCCCCGCTTGTCGCGTTCGAACAGGCGAACACGCAAGACATGTTCAAGCTGCTTGATGCGCTCGGTGACAGCGGACGGACTTGCGTGAACGCGGTGCGAAGCCTCGGAAAAGCTCCCCGCAGAGGCCGCTGCGAGAAAGGTTCGAATGGTCACGATATCCATGAATTCGGAATATCGGAATTTAAAGTTCTGACAATCAGGTTTCCCGAAATCCTATCAATGTGGGAGACCAATCCTGCAATCGCCGCACAGGGCGGCTGGACCAAGATCATGGGCCAGTTCGCACGGCTTCTGCGGCGCTCCAGCAAGGCGCGCAAGGCCTTGCGAAGCAGGCCGCCGCTCCCCGGGTTCCCGACTGCGGCACCTGCGAGAAAGCTCATCGAGGAAAGGATCACCATGGACAAGTCGTCGGCACGGAACGCGGGGCAAGCAGCCCCGTCACCAAGGCTGGATGGAAACCGCCAAGGCAGCATTCTTCCGGCAGAACTCGCGTTCGCTCGCGATGCGCTGCAGCCGCATGTCTCTGCGGAGACCATGCATTACCACTTTGACAAGCACTACCTTGGCTATGTCAGCAAGACCAATGCGCTGATCAAGGGCACGGATCTGGCCGGAGCGACACTCGAGGACATCGTCCGGCAGGCTGCGTGGAAGCGCCGGCGATCCTTGTTGGTCAATGCAGCGCAAACCTGGAACCATGCCTTCTTCTGGGCATCGCTGAGCCCGGAAGGCAAAACCGGGCCTGACGCCATCCTTGCTTCGGCCTTGGAGAAAGCGTTCGGCAGTCTGGACAGCTTCCGGCAGAAGTTCATCGACAAGGGATTGGCTCATGTAGGCTCCGGCTGGCTCTGGCTGGTCTGCGACAAGCATCGCGGGCTGATGCTGGTCACCACCGACAAGGCCATACCGGTCTGGCTGGGGACAGACCGGGTTCCGCTACTGGTGTGCGACTTGTGGGAACACGCCTACTATCTGGACTGGAAGAATGACCGGGCGGCGTGGCTTGGTGCCTTCATCGAGAACTGCACCAACTGGGATCATGCAGGAAGGCAGCTTGCAGCACTGATCAAGGGTCAGGCCACCTGGACATATCCCGGGTGATGCCGGGCCAACGCTGCAGCAATCGCAAGCACCCGGTTGGTCTTGCCTAAGTCTGCCGAGGGTTTAGACCTTTCAATGCGATGGCAGGCACTGGCTCTGTGATGGCGATTTCAGCCATTTTTGCGGTCGGCCTTGTCGGCTTTGCGACTGACAAGGTGCGTCATGATCTTGTCGCGCTACTCATGCTTTCGACTTGCTTGGCGCTTGGCCTTGTCCGCGCCGATCGCGCATTCGCCGGGTTTTCCGATCCAGTCGTCATCACCGTTGGCGCCATTATGATCATCAGCGCTGCGATTGCTCGCTCAGGCGTACTCGCATACGCGCTGCGCCCGTTTCAGCGCTGGATGAAGGCGGAAACAGGCATCGCCGTGGTTTACGCGATCCTGTGCGGCACCGCATCTGCGTTCATGAACAATGTCGGAGCCCTGGCACTGCTGCTGCCGGCCGCGCTGGCGACTTGCCGGACCGCCAAGGTCTCGCCCAGTCGCATTCTCATGCCGATGGCGTTTGCTTCGCTGCTCGGCGGGCTTGTCACGCTGATCGGTACGCCGCCGAATGTTATTCTGGCGGAGATGCGCAGTGGCTATGGCAAACCGGCGTTCGGCATGTTCGATTTTGCCCTTGTTGGCCTTCCTCTCGCGCTCGCCGGTCTCGTCCTAACCCTGCTTCTGGTCCGCTTTCTGCCCATGCGCGCCTCCAGTGAAAGCGAACCGCTCAAGTTCCGCGTTGCCGATTATCTGTTCGAGTTACGCGTCCCGGCAAATGCCGCGAAGTCTCTCACGGTTGAATCGCTCGCATCGATCGGATCAGGTGATGACCGGCTTGCAGTCCATGCGATTGATCGCGGCGGCATTCTGGTCACGGCCCCACGCCTCAGCAGGTTGTTGCTGCCGGGCGATGTCATCCAGGTGGAGGGCCGCGCACCGGTCGTCGAGACGGCGCTGGAACGGCTCGGGCTCGAATTGGCATCCGATGCGGAAGATGATCTGCTGGGCGATGCCTTCTTCGAATTCGTCGTGACCGAGCAGAGCCTGCTCGTGTCGCAGGACTCATCGTTTGCCCTGCTGGCTGCACATGGTGCTGCGCTTGTCGCGCTCAGCCGCAGGGGCAAGAGTATCGCGGCGGGACTTTCGGCGATGCGGCTGCATGCCGGTGATGTGATTTTACTCCAGATCGAGCCAAGCCGGACCGCCGAACTGGCGCAAACCTTCAGCCTCCTCCCGCTTGCCGAGCGTCCGCTAAGGCTGCGCGTTTCTGCAAGGGATTGGTTGCCGGTCGGTGCTCTGGTCAGCGCGATCATTGCCGCATCGACCGGCGCTTCCGGTCTCGCCGCTGCGCTTGTGCTCGCAGTCACCGCACTTGGCCTTGCCGGAAGGCTCCGGGGGCATGTCTATCAGGACATCGACTGGTCGATCATCATCCTGCTGGCGGCGATCATACCAGTGGCGCAGGCCTTTGCGGCCAGCGGGGCTGACGACGCCGTGGCAGGTGCCATCAGTATGGTTGGCAAGGGTCAGCCGTCCTGGGTGCCTGTCGGCCTTGCGCTTGGCTTGACGATGGCTGTCACTCCGTTCCTCAATAACGCTGCCGCGGTGCTCATCATGGGACCAATCGCCGCGCGCACCGGGCTGGCAACGGATGTCCCTGTGGATGCCATGCTGATGGCGGTCGCGATCGGCGCTTCGTGTGATTTCTTGACGCCGATCGGCCATCAGTCGAACACCCTTGTCTGGGGGCCCGGCGGTTACCGCTTTTCTGATTACGCCCGCGTGGGCGCACCGTTGACGCTGCTCGTGCTGGTGCTGGGTACGGCGCTGATTACGGCAATCTGGGGATAGGATCGATGGACGCTTCTGGTTTGGCTCCGTTTGACGTGGCCGCAATTCTGATCCTGCTTGCCGCCGCGCTTGGTTATGCCAACCACCGGTTTCTAAAGCTCCCGTCAGCCGTTGGTTTGACCCTCATGGGGGCGATTTCCTCGCTCGCGATCATCGGGATCGGCGCGGCCTTCCCGGCCTGGGGCCTGAGACCGATGGTCGAGCAGTTCCTCGCCGGGATCGATTTTCATGCCACCCTGATGGAGGGCATGCTCTCATTCCTGCTGTTTGCCGGTGCGCTTCACGTCGACTGGACGCAAATGCAGGCAAATCGCCTGCTGGTCTTCTCGCTGGCGACGTTCGGCGTCCTGCTTTCAACCGCGCTCATCGGCGCAGGCACTTGGTGGCTTGCAGGCATGGCAGGCGTGCCTGTACCGCTCTCCTGGGCGCTCGTGTTCGGCGCCTTGATTAGTCCGACCGACCCGGTGGCGGTGATGGCGATCCTCAAGCGCGCCGCAGTGCCGCCGTCGCTGCAGGCAACTGTGGCGGGCGAAAGCCTCTTCAACGACGGCGTCGGTGTTGTCATCTTCGGCATCCTCATTGCGATTGCGACGGGGGCCGAACAGTTCAGTCTGGTCCATGCGGCCAGTGATTTTGCGCGGGAGGCTGGGGGCGGTGTTGCCTTCGGTCTCGTGACCGGCTGGATCGCCTGCCGCGCTATGGAGACAATCGACGACTACAGCGTCGAGGTGATGATCAGTCTTGCGCTGGTCATGGCCGGATACAGCTTCGCGCACGCGCTTCATGTCAGCGGTCCGGTCGCCATGGCGGTGGCCGGCCTGTTCATCGGCAATGCCGGAATGGCCCGCGCCATGAGCGACACGACCGCCGACTATCTGGTCAAGTTCTGGGAGTTGATCGACGAGGTCCTGAACGCCGTCCTGTTCCTGTTGATCGGCCTCGAAGTGATCCTGATCTCGGGGCAGATGCGGCTGATGGTGTTTGGTCTCGCCGTCATTCCGCTCGGCCTGTTGGCGCGCTGGCTCTCGGTCAGCATTCCATTGCGGCTCCTGCGAAGCGGGATCGATCTCGGGCATCTGGCAACGCCGACACTGGTCTGGGGCGGGCTGCGCGGCGGCATTTCCATCGCCCTTGCGCTCTCCTTGCCGGCAACCGCCGCCCGCACTCCGCTGATCGCGGCGACGTTCATGGTCGTGCTGTTCTCCGTCATCATACAGGGCGGGAGCATCGGCGGTCTTATCAACCGGCTAGGGCAGAAGTCCGCGGCGCCCGGGGAGGACGCGGCATGAGCAGCGACACGCCTTCTCCGGCATCTCTGTTTGCCAAGCTGCGGGGCGGTGTTTCGCGCTCCATCGCGATGTTCGGCGCTCAGGTGACTCGGACGGGACTGTTTCCCGACCTTACCGGGGAAGCGGGCAAGGCCTTGCGCCAATCGGTGCGCGAGGATGGCCAGATCACCAAGTCCTACATGCTGATGTGCGGCCTTTCCGCAGGTATCGCCACGCTCGGGCTCTTGCAGTCGTCGACTGCGGTGGTCATCGGCGCGATGCTGATTTCGCCGCTGATGGGGCCGATTGCGTCCATGGGCTTCGGGTTCGCCTCGCTGGACGGGCGCCAGATCCGCGAGGCGGCAAAGGTCATCGCGATCGGCGCCGCCATCGGCATCCTGACCGGTATCCTGCTGACCTGGCTCAGCCCGATCCGCAATGCCACGTCCGAGATCGTGGCCCGCACCGAGCCGACCCTGCTGGACCTCGTCGTTGCCGTCTTCTCCGGCATCGCCGGAGCCTACGCGACGGTCCAGCAAAAGGGGGCGACCGCGATCGGTGTCGCCATTGCCACTGCGCTCATGCCGCCGCTGGCGACGGTGGGTTATGGGCTTGGTGTCGCCAATCCGCGCTTTGCTCTTGGCGCCTTCCTGCTGTTCCTGACCAATCTTGCAGCGATTGCGTTTTCCTTCGCCCTGATCGCCCGATTGAGTGGGGCTGCGAGGCCCCTGGCAAAGGTCGAGAACGCCCCGCGCTTCATTCTGGCAGGCCTCGCTGCGTTTTCCGTTCTCGCTGCGCCGCTTGGCCTAACGCTGTACCGCGTCACCGCCGAAGCGAGGGCGCAGGCAACCGTGCGCCGCATGCTTGCGGATGAACTGAGCCTCAAGCCGCTGAACGTCGCCCAGTTGCAGGTGCGGTGGCCGCTGCGAGGTACGCCCTCCATCGACGCCGTGGTGATTGTTCCGCAATACACGAACGATGCAGATCGCCGGCTGATGGCCAACCTTGAGGAGAGGTGGGGCATCAAGCCCACCATCAACCTGCAGCAGGTGGTTGCGGCAGACCTGCAGTCCCAGACGCAGGCGCTGGTCGATGCGGCGGTGGAAACATCTGCGGCCGGGATTGCACGCGACGTGCCTCCACTGGTCGCCATTCGCGAGGCAATCGGCCTGCCAACGCAGGCGCTTTGGGTCAATCGCACGGAGCGCACGGTTCAACTGGTTCCTTTCGCCGCCGAGGGCTGGCAGCTGGGCGACTATCGCGGCGCCGAACAAGCAGCGGCCAAGGTGGCGGAGGGCTGGAACGTGCGGATTGTTCCCCCGGTCCAGCCGACGCTGGCCATTGCCCTCGACCTCAAGGACGGTGCTCCGCAAGGCAATGAGGCGCTCACTGACGCCGTCTGGGCGATTCAGCGCTGGGGCGTTCAGGGCATCTCCGTCGCCGGGTATATGCAGGGGGCCCGAACGGACGCGGCAAACGCAGCGGCACTGGCCTCTGCGCAGTTTGCCGTGTCGGAACTCGCCAACGCCGGTGTCCGGGGCAGCGCGAGGGTGCTGACGGATGATCGCTTGCAACGTGGTCTCCCGGGGCCTGCAGGGGTCGTGTTCAGCATCGTCAAACCGCCGGAACGCAAGCAGTGATCTCGCTCATTGCAGTCTTCACCGCTCTAACCATCTGGGCCGCGCTGACATTCGGGTCGTTCGCGAGATCGGATACCTGGCGCGCAACAGTCACTCCGCTGGCCTCGATCATCGGTTCTGGCTTTCTGGTCTGCGGCCCATTGCTGGCGAAGGAGTTCGGCTCAGGGGCGATTTTCGCGATGGGCGCCCTGCTGGCGCTGGCCTATGCCGTCGGCGCGGTCATACGTTTCAACATCGTGCATGTCGAAAACCACGCGCGCAGCCTTCGCTTGCACGACCCGTTTGCCTGGGCGATGCGCGCCGGGCAGGTCATGCTCGCCATCGCTTACGCGGTATCGGTCGCCTATTATCTGAAATTGCTGGCAGAATTTGCGATAAAGCCGTTTGCGATCGAAGCGGCATCCCACGCTCTCATTGCGAACCTGATCGTGACGGCCATCATTGTCGTGATGACGCTGCTGACATTTTCGGGCGACATCAAGAAGATCGAACACGCCGCGCATTCGAGTGTCTCGATCAAGCTGGGTCTGATTGCGGGGCTCCTCGCAGGACTGGCCGTCTGGTGGGCTTCGGGCGCAGCCCCCGCATCGACCTTGCCGCCAGCGCGCATCACCTGGTCGAGTATTCCGCTGCTGCTGGGCCTGCTGATTACCGTGCAGGGCTTTGAAACGTCCCGCTACCTTGGTGATGCTTACGATCAGCAGATGCGGGCACGGACGATGCGGCTCGCGCAATGGATTTCCTCGGCAATCTATCTCGCGTTTCTGGCCCTTCTGACACCGGTTCTCGCCCGCGCTGCCGAAAGCGAGGGCGTCACGGGCATTCTCGATATCATGACGTTCGTTGCCTCCCTTCTCGGCCTCTTTGTCTTGGGTGCTGCGGTGACCAGTCAGCTCAGCGCGGCCATCGCCGATTCCATCGGTTCCGGCGGGCTGATGATCGAGGTTTCGCAGCGGCGTCTCAACGTCCGCTCTGCCTTTGCGGCGGCCAGCGTGTTGTCTCTGGCGGTCGTCTGGCTGACGGACCCGTTTCAGGTGATTGCGCTCTCATCACGGGCGTTCGCTGCATTCTACGCTGTGCAGGCGCTGCTCGCCTTCTGGGTATCGCGCCGCACCGGGGCAGGCGGAATGGTCGCCAGAATCGGCTTTGCTGTTGTTGGTGCGATCTGCATCATCGCGACCTTGGCGGGGGCTCCCGCTGAGAGTTGACGGCGGTCGCCGCGCCCAGGCATCCACAATTGCCCCGACGAATGTCCTCCTTTCGGCGAACTGAATGATTTTCATCACATAGCTCTGGCCTCAAAGCTATCGACCTGATCGATCCGGGTTGTTGCTGCGTGCTGCAGCGGTCATCGGGGCGGTATTGGTCAGCTTGATCGCAATAGCCTGCGCTTTGTTAGTAGATGACTCGGACACTAAGGGTGTGCCATCGTTCCATCGAATTCTCCTGACGCGCTCAGGCTGTCGACGTCCGTTCTGGTAGGGAGATTCGATCAAAGGGGGGGGAATGGCTGCATTTAGAAGCTGCTGGGCAGGCGCTGCTTTTATCGCATTTGCTGCCGCTTTGCAGCCGCTGCCCGCCCTCGCCGCGCCGGACAGCCCAACCGCCAAGACCGCTGTCAGCACCTCGTACCGTCCTCTGGTCGAGAAGCTCGAGGCGGCAAAGGACGAAGGCAAGGCAGCACTCGTTGCCGCCTTGCTCCCGATTGTCGAAGTCCTCGTGCTTCACTCCGAGAATGCCCCGCGCGAGGATGAGGACTATGCCCTGCCCGTGCTGGAAAGCGCCTACGCGCTGATCGGCGATTTCGCGGGCGAACGGAAGATCATCGACCGGAGAGCCGAGCTCGCGACAGCGCGTGAAGGCGCCCAGAGCTACGCCGCATCGCATATCGCGGTCGATGTGGCCGATCTGCTGCGGCGCGAAGGACGTCCGGCGGAAGGCGAAGCGCACTTGCGCCGCGCGGTGGCGGCCAGCACCGATCCGGAGATCAAGATGAGCCTCCAGTCGGACCTCGCAAGCTATCTTGAAGACGCACAGCACCTCGGCGATGCAGTCGAGGCATACCGGACACTGCTCGACATGCAATTGCAGCGATCGGGTCCGGACGCCGACGATGTGTTCAAGATCGTCGAAACCTTGAGCTGGAATCTTGGCCAGATCGGCCGCCATGCCGAAGCGTTGGCGCTGCTCCAGACCACCATACCGCGCGCCGAAGCGGTCTGGCGGGCGACCGGCGCCGACGAGACGCACAACGGCACCATGGATAGCCTGATGGCTGGTCTGCGCTATGCCAATCTGCTCGAACGCCAGGCTGATCACCTTGGCGCACAAGGCAAATTCGGCCCTTCGGACTTCTATTTCGAAGAAGCCAACAAGCTGCGGACACGGTACTTCGACGCGCCGACCCACATTGTGGCGCAGACCTATAACAACATGGCATTCCGCCAGAATTTCGAGGGTCGTTACGCGCTTGCCGAGAAGAATGCCTACACCGCCCTCGAAATCTACGAGGGGGTCATGGGCCAGGCGGACATCTCAGAGGATCTGACTTACGCCAAGTACAAATACAACCTTGCCGCCGCCCTGCTCGGTCAGGGCCACGCGCAGGAGGCCTTGCCGCTGCTGCGCTTCGGAGTCCCGATCCAGCGCAGGCTGGGGCCCGATCATCCTGATCTGGTCATCCTGCTGACAACGCTCTCGCGCGCGATCGTGGCTGCTGAAGGCGATCTTGACGAGGCACTTTCGCTTGCCCGCGAAGCCACCGCCATTGCCCACAAGCACCGCGATGCGCGGCTGACAGGGGGCTATTCCGACAGCGCGCCCGATGCCACCTCCGCCGCGCTCACGCGCGCGCTAGCCGGGGATGCGACCACGCGTGATCCCATGTCGATGGCCTATGGCGCGCTGATGGAGGCAACCTCGGCCGCGATGAAGGCTGGTGGCCGGGCCGATACCGCCGAACTGCGCGCCGAAATGTTCGCCGCAGCACAAGACCTTGAACAGTCTTCCGCCGGTCAGGCCATGGCGCAGGCGGCGGCCCGTTCGGCGGCAGGCGATGGTCCGCTCGGCACGCTGATCACACGCAAGCAGCAGCTTGCGGACCGCGCCCGCGCGCTGAATCTTGCGGTTACCGCCGCGACGCTTGGCAAGGATACTATTGGCCTCGACGAAAAACGCGCCGCGCTGGCACAAGTAACCAAGGACCTTGCCGCTGCGGATGCCGAGATCAAGTCCGCCTTCCCCGACTTCGAAGCGCTCGTCTCGCCTTCCGCACTGACGATGGCCGACATTCAGGGGCGGCTCGCCGCCGACGAGGCGCTGGTCCTGATCGTGCCGAATGGTCCCGATTACTACACGTTCGCGATTGCGCCCGATCATGCGCAAGTCCGCGTGATCGCGCGGGCACGGGACGGCGTGGCGAAACTGGTCGGGCGGATCCGCTGCCGGCTCGACGAAGCCGGCTGCACCTCCCCGGCGGATATGGACCCGACTTACGACGAACCCGGTGAGTTAAAGGGTATCGACGCCTACTTCCCCCGCTTCGATCGCGAGGCAGCGAACCTGCTCTACATCAATCTGGTCGAGCCGTTGGAACCGACACTCGCCAAGGCCAAGCGTGTGTTCGTGACGGTCGGGGGGCCGCTTGGCGGGCTGCCGCTTTCGGTCCTGGTTACGAAGTTCGATCCTGAAAAGGACAAGTCTGAGGCGGGCGATGTCGAAACGCTGAAGCAATCGGCATGGCTTGGCGACAAGTATGGCTTCATCACCCTGCCTGCGGTTTCAGCGCTGCGCATCGCCCGCCCGCCGCGCAAAGGTGAAGGCGGCAAGGCTGGCAATTTTCTCGGCTATGGCGCGCCGAGCCTGCAGGGGACCGCGGGAGCGGCGCGCAGTGTCGAACAGGGCGGGCGGCGCACGCTGCGCAGCGGCGGGATACAGGGCATCACCACCGCCTCGCCCGATGCGCTGCGCAAGCTTTCCCCGCTGCCGGGCACCGAGATCGAATTGAAACGCATGGCAACGGCGCTCAAGGCACCGCCCAGTGGCCTCCATCTGGGAGCCGCGGCCACCGAGGCTGCGCTCAAGCAGGATCCCGGCCTTGCCAGCGCGAGCATCATCGCCTTTGCGACGCATGGCCTGCTACCGCAGGAAGTGGGCCGCGCCGCCGAACCCGGCCTTGTCTTCACGCCCCCGGCTGCGGCGAGCGTGGAGGATGATGGCCTGCTCACGGCGAGCGAGGCTTCACGCCTGTCGCTGAAGGCGGATTGGCTGATCCTGTCCGCGTGCAACACCGCCGCATCGGATGGCACGCCCGGTTCGCAAAGCCTGTCCGGCCTTGCCCGCGCCTTCCTGCACGCTGGTGCCAAGGCCTTGCTGGCAAGCCACTGGCGCGTGTCCGACGAAGTGACTGCCGTGCTGACCGTCGAGACCATGCGCTTTGCGCGGTCCGGGTTGCCCAAGGCCGAAGCCCTGCGGCAGGCGATGATCGCCGTGCGGACGGGCAAGCGGCCGGACGGATCTGCGGTGTCCGGTTGGCAGGAATATTGGGCGCATCCGGCAGCGTGGAGCCCGTTCGTACTGGTGGCCGCGGACGGACAGTAGCGCACTAACCGAAGCGCGACTGCCGTTCGAGCTTGAACGCATATCCTGCGAGCAGGATGCCCGAACCGATGGCGGCGAAGCGCAGTGGTACGATCAGCAGGCCAAATGGCACGAGCAAATCCTGCATGAACGCCATGATGGCCACCACGCTGATACCCGTGAAGCCCAGCGCGGCATTGCGGGTCGAGCGCCGCCCAGCCGGATCAGGCGGGTCGTAGGGATCGAGGTGGCGCGGCGCGATGTCGAGCAGGTAGAGCCACTGGGCAGCTGCGGCGACTGCCATGAGAAGCACCGCGCCGTCCCAGCGCAAGGCCAGCGCGGCCCCGGCCCAGCCATTGAGGACGGCGCCCCAGGTAAGCCAGCGCCGCCGCCGCGTCTGCGCCCTCGCTTCGGCCGGTTCGGCAGGGGATAACGCGCCCAGGATGGTGTCGATCAGGCCGCCCGTGGCTGCCGCCCGCATGGCGAGGAAGGCTGTGATGAAATAGAACAAGCCGGCTGCCTGCAGCGCCAGAACCGTCATGGACACGGTTCCTGAACGACCAGCCCGCCACCGTCCACCGGCATGCCCCCGATGGGCCGGTCACGCAGTGTCGCCGGAGCAAACTCGACGCGCTCGTTGGCCTCATCCTGCCCGGAGACCATCGGCTTGTTCTGCCCGTGGGTCACGTAGATCAACCGCTTGCAGTTCGCACCGTGAGCCGCGAACCATGCGGCGAGCTGCCGCGCTCGCGCTTGGCCGAGTTCGAGATTGGCGTCGCCACTGCCCAGCATGGATGCATTGGTCTCGACGCGCAGGAGGGTGATGTAGGATTTCTCGGCGAGGAACTGCATGACTTGCGAAAGTCCCGCATCGCTGTCTTCGGTCAACTCGGCGCTCTCCGCCTTGAACCGCACGGGAGAGGGCAGCACAAGTATGCCCGATTCGATGCGAACCGCAGTCTGCGCGCGCGCTGGCGAACTGGCACATGCCAGCAGCGCGACAAGTCCGAACGCAATGCGCGCAATGTCACGCAAGGTCATCTGGTCGCCCCCCCTTCTCTCCGTGCGCCCGCGCTGTTAGCGTTGGCGCATGACCGGTCTCTTCTACAAATGCCTGCTTGGCCCTGCGCTGTCGACAGGCTTGCTGCTGCCCCAACCCGCAACGGCGAAAATGCCCGTACCGCCGGCCGAGGTGGTGCAGGCGGTTGCGGCGGATCTGCGGGAAGCGGGGCTTTCGCCCCGGGCGATAGATCGTGCACGCGGCCTGTACCGGCCGGTCTCGCTCACTGGCGGTGCCATGCCCGACTGGCTGGTGGACATGAACGCCGCGCCCAGCGGCATGCTGTGCGGCACGGGCGGCTGCCCGATCGAGGTTTGGGTCCAGCAAGGCGGACATTACCGGCGGGCCCTGTCGCTGCAGGTGTTGGGCTACGCGGTCGAGCCGAATGGATACGTCTCGCTCAAGCTGCACGGTGTGCTTTGCGGACGGACCGGATCGGATGACTGCAACTACCGCTTCGGCTGGCAGCCAGCGCAGGGGGGCGAGGGATGGTTTCTTCCGATGATGCCGTCAGATGTTCCCGGCTATACCGGGCCAGTGGTACAGGCGCTCGCACCGGCGGCGCACATGCTCCCTGCGCTTGCGGCGCAGGAAGCAGCCTACGCAGCATGGTGCGAGAAACGCGCAGGCGGCACGCCCGACACTTCGGATGCGGCAGCACTCCTGCCCGATCTGACCGGGGATGCCCGACCCGAGGCGTTGTTCGACGCCAATCGCGCGCTCTGCACCGTCATCGACCGGGAGGGAGCGGAACAGCAAGCCCCCTGTCCCGAACCCGCGATCTGCCACTCGGTGATCTATACCTCAACCAGCACCGGTTGGCGGGCCGAACCGGCGCAAAAGCCGTTCGAATACTGGATCAAGTGGCAGTCTGGCCGGCCACGCATGGCAATTGCCGAAGCTGATTGCGGAATGTGCAAGATTCGCGAACTTGATCTCGCACCTTGAAAGGTAAGCGCATCCAGTACGATCGTCGTCGCCTCGGTACCGCGCTTGCAATATTCGCAGTAGCCCCCCGGAGGTAGTTCTCTACTCCGAGGGGCGCTGCTTCAAATCATGGGATGTGACGCACGTCAGGCGGTGACGGGAGTGAGGACAATCTCGACGCGGCGGTTGGCGGCACGGCCCGTGATGGTTGCATTGCTGGCTATCGGCTCGGTCTTTCCGAAGCCCTGCACGTGCAGCCGGGCGGGTGCCACGCTGCGCGAGAAGAGATAGTCCGCCACGGCGTCAGCGCGCCGCTCCGAGAGCGCCTGATTATAGTCGTAGGAGCCGATCGCGTCAGTGTGGCCGTTCACGTCGACGTAGGTCGCCGGATACTTCGCCAGCGTGCGCGAGACGGCATTGAGCACGCCGTAGAACCGGGGCTGGATATCGTACTTGTCGAAGGCGAAATTCACGTCGCTCGGCAGTTCGAGGATGATCTGTGCACCGCGCTTCTGCACGGTGACCCCCGTGCCGCGCAAATCGTCCTGCAGCACCGTGTACTGCTGGTCCACATAGGCAGGAACGTCGGAGATATAGACCGGTTCGATCCCGGCATCGATAATCGCGCCGCGCCGGACGACAAGATCGGGGACGGCAACTGCGGTGACCGCCGGTACGGCAAGCCCAGGCACCGCGACGGCGACCGGTGCAGTCACGATTCGCGACGTGACGCCGGTGGTGGAAACCGCCGGCACCGCAATCTTTGCCGTGCTTGCGACATTGGTCACGGCGCGCACATCGACGGGTGCGGTCAGGGTACGCGTGCGGACCCGACGGTTGACCACCGCCTGGGCGTTGCCGTTCGCGGAAATGCCGCGCTCGATGCGTGAGACGCCGATGTCACCAGCGCCGTTGATCATGGTGCCCGGCATCGAGACCATGCCGCCGAGGCTGCCGCTCAATCCGCCACCAAGCAGCTGCGCATGGGCGGGGGTTGCACCAAGCGAGACGGCAAGGGCCAACGAAGCGCCAGCGGAAAGCAGAAACTTGTCCATCGAGAACCTCCTTCTGGTTGGGGCCGCAGCGGGAGCCAGCGGCCGGTTCTGAAGGAGGAACGACGCCCGGTTCGAACTTGATCCATGCCAGCGAAAAAATTCATGATCCGCTGCGGCAGGCTCCGCAAAGGATGCCGCGCCCGGTCTTTCTGCCGGCGCGCACGGCTTCGGCATCGGTAAGGCTAAGCACCTGCTGCGGCTTGGCGGTCGCCGCGCGGTGGGCTGCGATGCGCGCCGCAGCAAGGGGCGCAGCGAAGGAGGTGCCGCGCAGGGAAACCCGCCGCCCGTCCAACCCGATCGCAGTGATATCCGCACCCGGCGCCGCGTAATCGAGATGTGAGGCCTTGCCCGCCTCTAACAGCACCCGGCCGCGCCCGTCCACGCCCGTAACGGCAATGACATTGGGGTAGGAGGCAGGGTAGGCGGGCGGAGCCGCTGCGCCATCGTTGCCGACCGCCGCCACCACGACCATCCCGCCAGCCTGCGCCGCTGCCACCGCCCGTGCCACAAGCGGATTGGGCGGACCAATCAGGCTGATCGAGACGACCGGCACGCGCTGCTGAGCCATCCAGCCCAGCGCGCGGGCGAGCGAGAGCGCGTTGCCGCCCGCGAGGTCTGTCCCATAGACATCGGCGACGTAAAGCTTCGCGGTGCCCGCCGCGACCAGCAGAGAGCGGATCGCCTGCGCATGTGCATTGGGGTGCGGGGCACCGGCGGCAAATCCCACTTGAGCAGCAACCGTCCCCCCGCCGACCACCCCGCCGTCTATCACGCCGATCGTCCCACCTCGCGGCAGGCCGGCGAGGAGGGGCTGCGAACTGCCGCTCTGCGCCCGGCTGCCGCTCTGGAAATGCAGTTGGTCGGCGGTGACTTCGGCCTGTGGCAGCAGCTTGCGCAATGCGCGCTCGGCCTTTGCCAAAGGCAGCCTCGGCGGCACCGCCAGACGCGCGTAACCGATATTGATGCCCTCGATGCGTTGCTGCTCGATGAGGGCAAAGCCGCCACGCTGGGCTGCGGCGAGATCATCCGGCCTGGGATCGATGACCAGCAATTCGCCCCTCCGAGCAGGCTGTCCGGCGCTGTCGAATTCGGTCTCATCAGGGTGCTGCGCGACAAACTTCGTCAGCCGGTCGAGCCGCTCGGCCGCCAGCACGTCGATGCTGCGCACCACCTCATCGGCCGGCGCCAGCGCGGTTTGTACGCGCGAGATGACCGGATCGACCAGCGCGCCAACCGGGGGCAGCGTGATCTGGGCGTGCAGGCCACCGGGCAGTGCCAGCATCAGGGCTATGAAGGCTCGCTTGACCATGTGGTTGTCCATTGCCGAAAAAATTGCGAACTATGGATGAAACGACGCTGAATGGTCGTTCCATCCATGGCAAGGCTCAGGACATGATTGCCCGGCAATTTGCGGATGACCTCGTGGCGCTTCTGCCCAAGATGCGGCGCTTCGCCCGAGGGCTGGCCCGCGACGCGGCGGATGGCGATGACCTGTGCCAGGCAACGATCGAACGGGCGCTGAGGTCTGCCGCGCAGTGGCAGGAAGGCACGCGGCTCGATGCTTGGGTGTATCGGATCATGCGCAATATCTGGATCGACGAAAACCGCGCGCGGGCCCGCCGCGGCCCGGTCCTGCCGCCGGATGACGCCGCGTTCGACATTGCCGATGCGAGCGCACAGGGGATCGAGGCGAATGTCGAACTCGGCAATGTGAGCCGGGCGGTCGCCAAACTGCCGGACGACCAGCGCGAGGCCGTGCTGCTCGTGCTGGTGGAAGGGTTTGCATACAAGGAAGCGGCAGAGATAATCGGCTGCCCGCAAGGCACGCTGACTTCGCGCCTGGTGCGGGGCCGCGAAGCGCTGATGCGCTATCTGGGAGAAAAACCATGACCATCAGCGATGAGGAACTGGCCGCCTTCTGCGATGGCGAGTGCGATGCGGCGGCACGTGCCCGGATCGAGCAGGCGGCGCAGGCTGACCCTGTTCTGGCCGAGCGGATCCGTGCCGAGCGCGCACTGGTCAATGAGCTTCGCGATAGCTTCGAGAGCCTGCTGAAGGAACCGGTTCCGCCGCATTGGGAGACCCTTATCCGCGCCGAAGTCGAACCTGTTGCCGAAGTGGCGGCAGCTCCGGTGATCGACCTCGCCGCCGTCCGCGCCCAGCGCAGCCAGACCCCTGGCCCCGCGCGCAAGCAGATCTGGCGCAGTGCCTGGATTGGCGGCGCGATGGCAGCATCGCTGGTCATGGGCCTGTTTATCGGCGGTCAGCGCAACGGCGCGTTCCCGTTCGCGGCAGAGAACGGCGCGCTGGTCGCGAGAGGCGAACTTGCCAACGCTCTCGACAGCCAACTGGCCTCGGCGCCATCCGGCAAGGCGCTGCGCATGCTGGCGACATTTCGCAATGCCGATGGTGCGCTGTGCCGCGCCTTCAGCGGTGAAATCGCCTCGGGCATCGCCTGTCACGGCAGCGGCGGATGGCAGCTACGCCACGTGCTGCCCGGAACTCCTGCTCAAACCGCGCAGTATCGGCAGGCTGGCTCGGCTGATGCTGAGTTGATGGCCTTGGCGCAGCAGATGGCTGCAGGTGATCCGCTTGACGCGGCGCAGGAAGCGCAAGCCCGGAAGGACGGGTGGCGCTAGGCTTTGGCGAGGGAGTGCGACAATTGAGGTCCGGACAAGCTCTACCCTTCGGCCAATAGGCACGAAACGTACCCACTGTCTCGCTTCGTATCATTTGGGCCAACCGGCGGCCACGTCAACGAACAGCGGCGCGATCGCGGCATCGCCGAGTTGCGCGGCGACTGGGATTACCCGCGCGACAGGCACAAGAGATGTGGCGAGCTGGTTCTAATGTCCGCGGCTGCGGCAGCCTATCCAGCCTTTCACTGCCGCTGCGAATGTTTCGCAGCCAGTATGCCAAGTGAAGGAACCGCCGCCATGTCTGCTCGTCTCGATTATGCAGCCGCAAGCCCCGCCGGGGTCAAGGCACTCGGCCATGTCTATGGCCACATCCTCCAATCCGAGCTCGACGCGGGTCTCGTCGATCTCGTCTATCTGCGGATCAGCCAGATCAACGGCTGCGCCTTTTGCATCGACATGCACACGCGCGACCTCGGCAAGCGCGGCGTTGCGCCCGAAAAGCTCGCGCTGCTGTCCGTGTGGCGTGAGGCGGAAGGCTTGTTCACTCTCGAAGAACGCGCCGCGCTTGCCTGGGCCGAAAGCGTCACGCTTGTCGCTGATACCGGCGTGCCGGACGCTGATTTTACGGCAGCAAGCGCCGTGTTCAGCGGAAAAACACTGACCGACCTCACCATCGCGATCGGCCTGATGAACACCTACAACCGGCTCGGCATCGCATTCCGCGCGGTCCCCGGCGCAGTGGCCGCGCTGGCTGCCGCCGCCTGAGCGATTGGCGTGTTTTCGCCACCACTCTGATGCCGCGGCGGCCGATTATCGCCGCCACGCTCCCCGCCTAGATCAATGTCAGTCCGCATCGGGGAGGTGTTCTTCCCCCTCCTGACCTCCCTGATGCGGGCACCCTCCAGACCAAGGACAAGCCCCATGAAAACGCTTTACCAGACCCAGGCCACTGCAATCGGCGGCCGCACCGGCTCAGCCGCGAGTGCCGACGGCGTGCTGCGCGTCCAATTGGCAACCCCTCGCGAACTGGGCGGTGACGGCGCCACCGGCACCAACCCCGAACAGCTCTTTGCCGCTGGCTATGCCGCCTGCTTCCTTTCGGCCATCCGGTTCGTCGCCGCGCAGGCGAAGACGGCCATTCCCGCCGACGCAAATGTCACGGCAACGGTCGGCATCGGCCCAAATGACAAGGGCCCCGGCTTCGCGCTCGCTATTGCGCTGGCGGTCGATCTGCCCGGGCTCGACCGCGCAACGGCGGAGCGCCTTGTCGACGCCGCGCACCAGGCCTGCCCCTACTCCAACGCCACGCGCAGCAATGTCGATGTCCGCATCACCATTGCCTGAAGGCACACCCCCATAGGAGAACCACGATGTACGCGCTCCATGAAGGATTTGAATCGCTCGCTGGCCACAATCAGCCGCCCGAACCGTTGCCGATGATGGGAGAAGCCGCCGCGCCAGATATCCCGCGCGAGGTCGGCGTGATGATCCTTGGCGCCTATGGCGCGATCATCTCCGCCTTTCTGCTGCTGTTCACGCGGGGGCTCGATGCGACGATGATGGTCGTCATCAGCGGGCTCTATTTCGCGATCTACCTCGCCGTGCCCACGGCCTTCTTCAACACCGAGGGGCGCTCGGGCCAGCTCAGTCTGCGCACTTTCCTTGCGGATGGCCTCGAGACATGGACCGGCCACGTCGATGGACGGGGCGCGCTGATCCAGATCCTCTCGATCCCGGTCACCATCGCCGTGGCGGTGACCGCTATCGGAACAGCAGCGCGGATCATGCTCTGATGCCTTACGCCTCGATCCCCTGCGCCCAGGATTTCGTCGCGAAATGCTGGCGCAGGAATTCGAGCAACACCCGCACCCGCGCCGGCCGTGCCCGGCCCGGCGGCGTCACCACATGGAGCGGCGCCGGGCGCACCGGCCAGTCCTTGAGCACTTCCTCGAGCCGGCCGTCCGCAAGCTCTTCAGCGACATAGGCTTCCGGCAGCGCGGTGATGCCAAGTCCCGCGATCAGTGCCGGCACTGCCGCAACACCATTGTTGACGTGTACCGGCCCATCGACATGCACGGTAAGATCGCCGTGTTCGGCATGGCGGAAATGCCAGGCCTCCGCTCCGGCGATGTGGGTGAAGACCACGGCGGGAAACCGCGCGAGATCGGCGGGATGCTCGGGCCGGCCATGCTTTTCAAAGTAGGCCGGAGCGGCCACCACCGGCACGCGGAACGCAAATAGCTTGCTGATCCGCAGCGAGGAATCCGGCTCCGGCCCCACCCGCAGCACCAGATCGACGCCTTCGGTGATGAGGTCGATCCGCCGGTCGGTCAGTTCGAAATCGATCTCGATCTCCGGATAGCGCGCCATGAACTGCGGGAGCAGCCCGGCGAGTTGCTGCACACCAAATGCGGTGGTGCTGGCGAGCCGGATCAGGCCGCGCGGGATTGCGGCTTCCTCAAGGATCTCCGCTTCCACCGCCGCGCCGTCCGCCAGGATCCGCGCTGCCCGCTCCAGCGACAGTCGCCCACTTTCGGTCAGCGACAGCGAACGCGTCGTGCGATGCAGCAGCGTTGTCCGCATTCGTTCCTCGAGCCGCGTCACCGCCTTTGAGACTGTCGTCTTGGCCAGCCCCAGTTCCTCTGCAGCATGGCTGAAACTGCCCCGCTCGGCAACTTTGGCGAAGATCGCCCAGGCTTCGAAATCGGGCATGTGCGGCATGGCGGAAGGCTCCCTGCGCAGCGATTGTCCCCAACGTACTCCATTCCAAGGCGCGCGGGAATTGCGCTGTTTCCGGAAACAATCAGGTGCCGCGCCAGTCGCTAATCGGCGGCCCCGATCTGGCCTACTTCGTTGTCACACCAACAGAACCCGGAGTGACGATCATGAATATCCTGCACATCGATTCCAGCATCTTCGGCGATAATTCCGCCACGAAGCACCTCTCGGCGCAGGTCATGGCGCGGCTTGGGGCGGCGTATCCCGGCGCCAACATCATGACCCGCGATCTGGGAGCAGATCCGCTGCCGCACCTCACCGGCGCAGATGTCGCCGCGCGCGGCACCGTGGCCGATCCCGTGCTGGCCGAGTTCAAGGCTGCCAACATCATCGTGATCTGTTCGCCGATGTACAACTTCGGCATTTCCAGCCAGCTCAAGGCATGGATCGACCGGATCGGCGTGGCGGGAGAGACGTTCCGCTACACGGCGGAAGGCCCCGCCGGTCTGATGCAGGGCAAGCAGGTGATCGTGCTGACGGCGCGCGGCAGCGATTTCAGCGCGCCCGCCTTCGCAGCGATGGATCACCAGGAACCGCACCTGCGCACGTTCTTCGCCTTCATCGGCGTTGACGACGTAACCTTCATCCACGCTCAGGGCCTTGCCTTGTCGCCGGACGCACGCGGCCCGGCCATCGCCAAGGCCGAAGCGCAGATCGCTGCGCTCGATCTCCCCTCCATTCACCGCATCGCCGCCTGAGCGGCACAATCTGGAGAAGAGCAATGACCACCTGGCTTGAAACCCTGATCACCGCGAGCCCCGAAGACGGTTTCGCCCTTGCGATGAAGCTATCGCGCATGGCGGTGAAGATGACCCAACCCTCGGATGAGGTGCGCAAGAAACTGCGCCCGATCTACGAGCAGGACGCCAACGCGCTGATCGCCAGTTCGCAGGTTGTAGCGACCAATTTTCAGACGGTCGCCACAGCAAACAACTATTGGCGGGCGTGAATTGGCCGCGCGGGACGACATGCCTATCCTGACTGGCGACGCTTGTCCGGAAAGGTTTCCGGAAAGCCCTTCGGCCAATACGCCATCTGCGAGCAGCAGTCGCTGAGGGTCGCTTCGCAGCAATGGTGTGACAGCCGCGTCGATCCAGCGGGACGCATGACAGAAGTTCGCGGCACATCGTTTGCCGCCCCTCTGGTGAGCCGCCGGATCGCGGACCGGTTGCATGCTCCCGACCCTGCAGCGGCCCAGCGGGCGATCCGCGCGCTGTCCGCGGGCGCTTACGGCCATGGCCTGATCGGGTTCCAGCAACGCATCGGCGCGGCTCGCGGGCACTTCGCCGCGCATCTTGCCCTGCGCCGGGATGGAAAACAGCCGCTCGGACGTCAGCCCTCGTGAAGGCCAGCGCCCCACAGATGTGGCCGCTGGTCGGGAACAACCAGGGAGACGTTTCTTGCACATGCTACGATCCGCAGTTGCAACCGCTGCGATGGCGGTCAGCTTGGTCCTCGCGCCATCGGCGCTGGCGGAAACCCCAGGCGAACCATCGGCCGCCGCAAGCGAAGGGCAAGCCGCCGTGCAGGCCCCGAACAACACGCTTGGCCACACGGGCGGACTTTTCGCTGATTCCAGCTTCGAGCTGGCGACCGGAGCTGATTATTCAGCCGGCCACTATGGTGCGAGCGCTGACACCACGGTGTGGAGCATCCCGCTCGATCTCAAGGCACAGATCGGCCGGGTGCGGGTGCAGGCATCGCTGCCTTACGAGTTCATCAGCGGCCCCGGCCAGTTGGTGGGGGGCGTGATCGTCTCGAGCCCAGGCTCGGCCATCACGTCTCGCTCGGGCATCGGCGATCTCAATCTCTCGGCTGCCGCCCTGCTCGCACGCGAGGGGTTGATTCTGCCTGCCATCGAAGTGGGCGGCAGCGTCAAGCTGCCTACGGCGAAGACGTCAATCGGCACCGGTAAGACGGACTATTCGGTCAACGCGAGCTTCTACAAGTCGGTGACTCCTGCGGTCATGCTGTTCGGCTCGGTGGGATACTCGTGGCTGGGAAGCCCGGCGGCCTATCGGCTGCGCAAGGGCGTAACCGCATCGGGCGGTCTCAACTTGCGGCCAACCGCCAGCCAGAACTACGGCGTCAGCGTGGCCTACCGCGAACCGGTGGCTGACGGGCTGCAGGGGCAGGCGGTTGTCTCGCCCTACATGACCTACCGCTTCAGCAAGCGTTTCGGCCTGACGCTCTACGGCCTCGCCGGACTCAACGATGCCAGCCCGCGCATCGGCGCGGGCCTGCGGCTGACGCTGTTCCGCTGACTTTCACGCGCGCCGGGGCGGCGCGGCGTTCGTTCTGATGGGGGCAAACCACCAGAGGAGAAAGAGCATGGTACATTCGATGATCAAGACCTGCACGGCGGCCATCGCGCTGCTCACGGCCACCAGCGCCTTTGCTGCCCCCCCGGCCGGGGTTCCGCATGGCCCGCCGGCAGGGCTTCCGCTCGGCTTGCCGACCAGCCTGCCGGTCGGCGCGTCGCACATTCCGGTCTTGCCGCCGGTTGTTCCCCCCGCCGCTGCGATGAACCATAGGCCGCAGGGCATGCCCCAAGGCAGGCCAAACCTCCTGCCGAGTTCGGTTTCGGTCGGCGCCAATGTCAGCGCGTCCGCATCGAGCAGGGCGGCGGCATCGACCGGGACTTCGGCATCGGCCGGCGCTTCGGGCAGAGGGCAGATGAACGTGGATGCGGGCATTGGCGAGGCGGCCTCGCTGCTGGGCAAGCTCAATGCCGCGCACGCATCGGCGTCTGGTCTCGCTCATGCGTCATCGCAGTCGGTCGTCGGCGCGCTTTCGCTCTACAAGACGGCCACCGTCGCGGCGGAAAGGAGCATCGCTTCGTTCGGCAAGGCGATCGCCAGTGATCGGGCGGCGATCATGGCGGATACCAGGGCCGTGACCGATGCACAGCAGCAGTTGGCCGCAGCGACAACCGCAAACGATGCGGCGGCGATTGCCGATGCCAAGTCGGCGCTGGCTACTGCTCAGGGACAGCTCGCCGCTGACCAGAGCCAGCTGACGTCGGATCAGTCTGGTCTGACGGCAGCGCAGCAGGCCGAAGCCGATGCGCGCACGACGCTGGCGTCCTCCACCAACACCACGCTTTCGCCAGAGGTGGTGACGAAACTGAATGCGCTTCTGAAGATCCAGTAAGTGCCGGTAAGCCATCTGTGCCTCACACTGACCGACGAAATGCGCGGTCTTGGGATGGCCAAGATTGCCGATGTCATGCCGCCAGATGTTGCGATCCGCTCGGTTGATCACGTTCTGATATCCTGAGCACAGCACCAGCCCGCAGCCGACCCCGGTTGGCTGCGGGCACTCTCGCCCGCTTTTGCCGGGATCAGACCTTCCCCCAGCATTTCATCAGCTGGGATTGGAGCCGGGCAGCGAACCGCCGCCGGTTGAGAACCTGCCGTGCTTCGTGCTGGAGCAGACGGGAGGTTTGTACTACCCTCCCGCGTGTCGGGGGATAGGGGACGATCTTGGCGGCATTGGCATGCGATGATCATCCGCTGGTGCGTTCCGCACTGGCGCTGGTGCTGGAAGACATTGTCGGCGGGCCGGTGCTCACCGCGCAAGACTACGCCGGGGCATGGAGCCACGCCGAGGAGCGGGGCGATATCGAAATCGCTGTGGTTGATCTGCATATGCCGGGCATCGGCGGACTTGAGGGCATAGCCGGCTTGCGCGAGCGCGCGCCCGGTGCCCGGATCGTGGTGCTGACCGGTTCGGACAGCGACGATGATCTGCTCGCCGTTCTGGCGCTGGGGGTCGATGGGTTTGTGCCCAAGTCGGTCGAGCCTGGCGTGGTCGAGGCGGCAATCAGGCTGGTTATGGCCGGTGGGCGCTATCTGCCTGCGCGGGTGGCAGATCTTGCCGCACAAGGCCTCACCGCCCCGCCGGCAAGTGCAGCACGTGCTGCAACTGGCCGGGCCGCAATCATACCATCGATCCAGGCCCCGCTCGGGCGGCTTAGCAGCCGCCAGCGCGATGTGCTGGACCAGATGGCACGTGGCCGGGCGAACAAGGAAATCGCGCAGTTGCTGGGGCTATCCCCAGCCACGGTGAAGACGCACGTGGCGCACATCATCGCCGTGGTCGGGGCCAGCAACCGTACTGAAGCCGCGACCCGCGCGCGCGAACTGGGGCTGATCTAGAGCCCTAGCCCCCGGTGTTGGCCCAGACCGCGCATATGTCGGGACGCGGCAGCGTTGGCGCCGGAGCCCATCGCGGACGTGAGGACAAGTGCGGCAGCAGTGGCGAGCGTGAAGGCAGCGGTCGGTTTCATGGTGCGGACTCCTTTGCGTGAATTCACGGACGGTTCGGTAGGCCGACTTGCGGCGGAACGAGCGGTGCAGGAGCCGTGCGCGCGGGCAGCGTGAACAGCACGGTCTGCGCGTATGGCGCGATGAAGACCGGCAGTCCCTGCGCCTGCGGGGCGATCGACAAGGCGAAGCGGGATCCAACGCAGCCGGCATTTTCAGTTGCGGTCAGCGCGAGGGTGCCGATCGGTGCGGTAACGGTCGCCGAGCCGCTAGCGGCGGTGAAGCAATTGCCCGGCGCGCCGAGGCTGATCGGCTGGACGCGCCACGCAATGGCCTCTCCCCCCGCGCGCAAAGCAGCGAGAAAATCGAAGCGGACATCGATCCGCGAGCTTACGCGGGCACCGCTGAACGGGACGCCTTGAATGGTGCGGATGCCGTTGCCGGGATCGGAGCGCAGCACCAGCACGAGGCGGCCCGTGCGGGGCACCGGGCTGCTCAGCGTGATCGTCCGCTCACCCACGAAGGTCGCGGCGGTTTCACGCGTCATCGCGATGGTCTGGACTTGCGCATCGGGCACGGGGAGCGGCGCCGGGCCGACCAGCCCGCTCGTCGTGCCGGTGTAGCGTGGCGGTAGCACGCTGCGGTTGTAACCGGGGTAGCGATAGTCCGCTCCGCCGTGAAAGCCGCCGACATCGCCGTGCTCCGCTGTGCCGAAGACTTCGAAAATGGCAGGGCGGACAAGGCACGCGAGTTCGGCAGCACCGCGCGCACGCGGCAGGACCAGCGTGAGCGTGGACCGCGTGACGGAATTGGGGCCGCTGAGTTCGGCGCTGCCACCGAAATCATCGATGCATTCACCGATGCCTGAGGGATAATCCGGCGTACGGCTGAGTGCGGTGGTGCCGGCAATGCCGCCGAAGGACTGGGCTCCGCCGCCACCGGGGGGACAGATGTTCGGCCCGCAGCCGACGCCCCCGCCCGTGGAGATCAGCGGGCTTGCCGGAGTGGACCCGCCGGCACCGGTGGAAGTGGCCGCGCTGCCTGAGGCGCGGCGCATGGTGGCATCGCTCCATGTATCACCGCTGATTGAGGCATTGATGATGCGCAGCGGGAACGTTTCGGTGCCAATGGCAAGGCTGCCGGTCACGGCGGGCACGCTCGGCTGTGTCACGATCCGCACGACCACCGAACCGATCGCTCCGCAGCCGCGCACGGCATTGTCCGCGCCCGAAACCTTGCGCGAGATGGTTGCGGTGAGGCCGGACAGGCCCGAAGCCGCGATGGACGGGCTGAGATCGATGCCTTGGCCGTAGATCTCGATCTCGTTCGAAAATCCCGCCGGGACTTCGAACGGGCGACCATCGGAGGCGCGCAGATCAGGATTGCTGGTGTGCGGCGCCCCGCATTGCACGCCGGGCGGGATTGCGGCGCCATTGGCGGTTTCCCAGCGCGCGAACGCCGGGGTGCTGAAGGCGGTGGTGCCGAGCAGGGCGGTGCAGGCGAGGACGGCAAGCGAAGAATGCTTCATGGCAAGGCTCCTGAGCGAAGATGGACGGATTGGTGTGCGATGCAGGTGCAACTCAGTGACCACCGGGGCCAAGCAGATCGCCCAGCATGCGCTCGCTGATGGTCCCCGGATCGGGCCATGCCAGCGGGGAATCCCCCGGTGCCATGCGGGTAAACAGACGCATGCGCGAAAGGCGCGCGGCGGCATCGACGCCGTTCGAGCTGGGATCGATGACCTGCGTCCAAAGCTTGACCAGCCGGTCCACCGCCTCGGCCCGCGCCCAGGGACGACCGGGCAGCGCCGCCGGGCGCGCCGGGGTGACGAGGATCAGCACAGAATCGCGCCGCGAATTCTTGCCCCGCTCGTTGAACAGCGATCCCGCCAGTGGGATGTCGCCCAGCACCGGCGTCTTGGAGAACGTCGCATCGTCCACGCTTTCGGAGAGGCCTGAGAGCACCAGCGTCTCGCCGAAGCGGATTTCGGCGGTGGCGGCAACGCGCTGGCGGAAGGTGGTAAGCGCTTCGTTGAACGTGCCAGCGGCATCGGAGGTGAGAAATGAGCGCCCGGTCTCGATGCGGACGCGGGCGCCCTCCTCCGTGATCTCGATCGGCGTGACCTTGAGCTCGATACCGATGTCGATCTGTTCGAGCTGGGCCGCGTTGACCCCGTTGACCGCGACCTTGAGCGTGCGGCCGACAAAGAACTCGCTGATTTCACCGCGATAGGCGGTGAGGCTCGGGCGGGCGACGACCTGATAGTACTGGCCCCCGCGGTTGAACATGTTGATGTTGTACGTGAGTTGGGGAATCGAGATGGTTTCGGTGATCACCCGGGTGTTGCTATCGCTGCGGATTTCGCCGGTTACGATCTGGCGGGTGTCGTTGCGCGAGGTGCCGTATTGCAGGCGCAGCCCATCGAGCAGGTTCATGCCGATGCGCTCGCGCGCGCTGTTCTGCGCCAGCACGATGGCGACATCGACCGAGATCTGCGAGGGCGCGGGCGCAGCCGCTGGTTCGGACATCGCCGGGGCCTGATCGACCGCAGCGGTCTGCGCCAGCTGCCGCAATCGAGGCGAGACTTCGGCCGCGCTGGCCGGATCGAGCGCAGCGAGCGCGGCAAGCGCCTGTGCGCCCCGCCCGGCCTCGCCCGCCCCGGCCTCTGCCAGTGCGGCAAGGCGCAAGGCGGCAGCCTTGGCAGCAGGTTCTGCGGCAAGATCTGCTGCGCGTGCAGCGGCAGCAGCGGCGAGCGGCGCATCACCGCTGCGATAGGCCGAGGCAGCGAGTGCCAGCATCGCATCGGGATGATCGGGCCGGACCATTACGGCCTGGGCAAATCGCCGTGTTGCTTCGGCAAACCGGCCACGATCGAACGCCGCGCGCCCCGCAAGCGCGGCCGCCCAGAAGCTGCTAGGCTCAGCCTTGAGCGCGAGGTCATAGCCCGCGAGCGCAAGTTCGGTCGCTTCGGGATCGGTGCTGCCAGTGCGCTGGTAGGCGAGCGCCAGCAGGGTCTGGCTGGAAGGATCGCGCGGTGCGCGCGCGGTAAGTTCGGAGAAGGCGGCAATCGCCGGGCGAAGTTCGCCAGCGGCGAGCGCGGCAAGGCCTCGGCTGCGCAGGGTCGCCTCGTCGAGCGGGGCAACCGGGGGTGCCGCAACCGCAACCCGTGTGCCAGCGGCGCTGCAACCACTGAGCATCATGGCGCAGCCGAGCATGAAGGGCAGCCGGCAGTTCATGCGCGCGCACCTTCGACCCGCACGCAGACGTCGGCGTTTCGCGCGCCATCGATGCGATAGATCGCGCGTGGATCGGCGCATGTGGTTGGTAGGTACCCCGGTGCGCGAAGCTGTCCCCGGCTATCCAGCGCTGCACCGCAGACATCTCGGCCGGGCTGGACGATCAGCCGGTCATGGCTCGGTTCGGGACAGACCGGAGCCACAAGCAGCGCGGCGATGAAGGTGAGATGGTGCATCGCGGTGGTTCCCGGCTGATCAGAACATGGGCAACTTGGCGCCCGGCTGCGAGCATGGCTTCGCCCATATGGCCGAGCCGGATGGCCGAGCCGGATGAGCGCTTGGCAAGTGGCGCGCGGCCCGCAATGATGCCGCAGGTGAGCGCCCCCACCGATCCCGCCGAGCATGTCCGTGTCCGCGCGGCGGAATCCCGGATCGAATTTGCCGTGGCCGGCGCCTTCACCATCCTGATCGCTGGCACGCTGGCCTACGTTCACCTGCTGTTTGTGGACATCATGCCGCCCGCGCGGCTGTGGACGTGGACCAGTCTGTTCATCGCCGCGATCGCAGCGATGGTGGCGGTGCCGCTTGCCGTGCTGGTTCGCCGACCGGACGACGCCGAGATCATGGCGATCTGGTCACCGGCGGGCAAAGTCGTCGCGATCCTGTTCGATGTCGCCGTGGCATCCAGCGTCTGGCTGCTCCTGCCCTATGCCTCTGAGCCGCTGCGGCTGCTGATGGTGGTGTTTTATGCCGCCTGTGTTTCGGGGCAGGTCATTTCGACTGCGGAATCGCTCGGCACGATCACGTTCGGCGTAGTCTCGATCTTCGGATCCGCGGCTCTGTTCTTCGTGATGGCACCTGGTCCCTATTCGGCGGGGCTCGCCGTGTTCCTCGTCGCGTTCGGGGCGCTGATGATCGGGGTCGCGGCAACGCTCAAGGTCGCCATCCGGTCGGCCATTGCGGCGCGCCTGTCGGCCGAGGCGATTTCAGGCGATCTCGCCGCTGCGCTCGCCGCGGCGACCGAAGCGCGGCAGGCCAAGACGCGTTTCATCGCAGCGGCGACCCATGATCTGCGTCAACCGCTCCAAGCGGCGGCGCTGTTCTTCAACCGCATTGCCGACCGCCAGTCCGCCACGGGCGATACCGCGGTGGTCAACGCTCGGCTCGCCTTTGCCGAAGCGGCGGGGCTGCTCGAACAGCTGCTCGAGCACTTGCGGCTCGATGGCGGCATGATCCGGCCTGAAGTGCAGTTCACGGCGCTTGATGCGATCATCCCGCGCGTCTGTAGTGAAGTCGCCGAGATCGCGGTGGTGAGCGGGTTCCGCATCGAACAGATGGGCAGCAGGCTCGTGGTTGCCGCCGATCCGGCGCTGCTCGTGCGCATTGTCCGCAACCTCCTCCACAATGCCATGCGCCATTCGCGCGGCAGCCGCATCCTCGTGGGTGGACGGCGGCGGGGCGACCGAGTGCGCATCTATGTGGTGGACGATGGCCGGGGCATATCGACAGCGTTGGCTGCAAACCTGTTTGATGAGGTGAAGCCGGACTGCGCTGATCCGGTCGGTCAGAGCGGCGTCGGGCTCGGCCTGCCCTCCTCACGCCGCATGGCCGAACTCATGGGCGGCAGCGTGGAACTCGATCCGGCGTGGCGGCACGGCGCTGCGTTTTATTGCGAGCTGCCCTTGGTCCGACAATCCGATCGCGCGGATCGGCATTGCTGAACTGCGCCGACCATGAGCCGTTCAGAGATTGAACGCGTTTCCGGGCGCTATCGTGGCGGTAAACTCCACGAGACCGTCCTTGCGGCGGACGCTGACCTTTTCGCCATCACGGATCATCTGGACGCATCCGCTCGATGCGACGTCGCCCGTCTCGAAGCAGAAGAGATTGTCGTACTCGCGGAAGCGCCAGTTGATCGCAAACGCCCCACCCTTGGGCATCACCCCCTTGAGAACGCCGCCCTCTGCAACATAGAACGCGTTCCTGCCTTCGGGACTGTCGAAGGCAAACGAACTTCCGACGAGATCGCGTTTCATCTCTTCAACAGACATCTGCTTGCCGAGCTGGGCATCAACATAAAGTGGCTGGACCGGGTCCGCTTCGACCGATTGCGCGGCGGCAGCGAGAAAAATGAGCGTGGTGATCAAAGCGTCTCTCCCATGGGCTTGGTCACGGGATTCGGACGGTGGCTGCCGAGGGTTACAAGTATGCGAGGGCGTGCCGCACGTATTTATTCCTGTGTAAAACGAGGCGAATGGCAGAGCGCGGCGGTAAAATCCGGACGACCCGATCTGCTTGGGCACATGGCCTTAAGCACCCGGAGCGCTCGCTCCAATTCTCGCTTTCTGCGAAATCCGCTTTCGAGGACTCCGCCACCGATCTTCAGTATTCGATGGCAACGCAACGCAAGTTCCCTCCGAGCGGATTGCGACACACATGCGGGTTACGACGCAATTTTGGCCATGCTCAATCGCTGTACTTGATCAATACAGGGCTGTATCTCGCCTCCTGCGCGGTGCTTCGGGAAATCACTCCATTGCGGAGCCAAGGCCGCGCTGGCCAGCCACCGATATGCGGCGGTCAGGCCCCGCTCGCCGTGTCGTCCAGACAGCGCGGCTCGTCAGATTCCCCCAGATTCCAGCGTTTTCTCGATGCGCTAGGCTGGACGCAGGGCGCTGCCCAAGCTAACCGGCGCGTCCAACCGTTGGAGATTTGGGATCATGAATACTGCTGAACTCGCCGAAACCGTTGCTGCCAGCGCGGGCCTCACCAAGGCCGATGCCAAGAAGCTGGTCGACACCGTGTTCGCGGCGATCGCCGATGCAGCTGCCAAGGGCGAAGAAGTTTCGCTGAGCGCATTCGGGAAGTTCAAGGTCAAGGAAAGCCCGGCCCGCGAAGGCCGCAACCCCTCGACCGGCGCCACCATCCAGATCGCCGCTTCGCGCAAGCTGACCTTCGCTGCCGCGAAGTCGGTCAAGGACAAGCTGAACGGCTGATCCGTCACGCGCCCACGCAAGTGCGCAGATGATGCCAGAACGGCACGCGGGGGAACTCCTCTCGCGTGCCGTTCGTGCTTTCAGGGAAGGAACAGGCCAGTGGGCTTCGATGATCTGATGCAGCGCTACTTCGGGACAGCTGAACTGAGCGGACTGAGCGGTGCCGAGCTCGTGGCCGGGTCAGAGCGGCTTGCCGTGGACTTCGGGCTGGAAACCGATCCGTCCCGCCGCTTTGCGCTCTGGGCGCTCATGCACATTCTGGGCAGCGCGCCCGATCTCGATGTCGCCTTCAAGGATCCTGCCGAGCGCGATGCCGCACGCAATTTCATGGATCTGTGCGCCGGGGTTTCAGGCCCCCCGCAATAAGCAGAGGTGCATGGCCCGGCACGCCGTGGTCAAACCGCGTCAAACTCCCTTGAGGACCAGCCCCATGACCGATCTCATTCTCGTCGATATTGCCGAAGGCGTCGCCACCGTCACGCTCAACCGGCCCGACGCGATGAACGCCCTCTCCAAGGCTCTGCGCGCGCGTCTCGCCGAAGTCATGACCGCGCTCGATGCAGATGACGCCGTACGTGCCGTCGTGCTGACCGGTGCGGGCACGCGCGCCTTCACGGCCGGGCTCGATCTCAAGGAACTCGGCTCGACCGAAGGCGCACTAGGTGCGGCCAATGCCGAAGGCGCTTCGGAAAACCCGGTCAAGGCGATCGAGATTTGCCGCAAGCCGGTGGTCGGCGCGATCAACGGTGTCGCCATCACCGGCGGCTTCGAAGTCGCGCTTGCCTGCGATGTCCTCATCGCCTCCACCAACGCGCGCTTTGCAGATACCCATGCGCGCGTCGGCGTCTATCCCGGCTGGGGCCTTTCACAGAAGCTTCCCCGCCTGATCGGCATCAGCCGCGCCAAGGAACTGTCGTTCACCGGCAACTTCCTCGATGCCGCGACAGCCGAACGCTGGGGCCTTGTAAACCGGGTTGTCTCGATCGAGGAATTGCTCCCCACTGCGCAGCAACTGGCGCGCGACATGGCCTCGATCGATCCCACCTTCCTGCGCAATTACAAGGCGCTGATCGACGATGGCTACGCGCTCCCGTTCGGCGAAGGCATGGCACTCGAAGCCCAGCGCTCGTCCGCTGCAAACTCCGCTGTCCGGCCCGAGGAAGTCGAAGCGCGCCGCCTCGCTGTGCAGGAACGCGGTCGCAATCAATAGCTAGCCGCGCAGCGCCTCTGCTGCGGCACAGGCTACAGTTGCGGCATCGGGGGCGAATGCCTGCGCGCCGCCAAGAAGAAATGCCCGGTGGCGCGCAACGGCGGCTTGCTCGGCCGCACCGGGCTGGCCGCCGATCCAGCCTTGCACCAGAACGATCAGCGCCAGAGCCTGCAGATAGAGCGGCAGCGCAAGCGGTGTGCCGCGCGTGGGCCACAGACCTTCCCCACCCCCGTCGGGAAGCAGGCTATCTGCAAAGCTGAGCAGCGCGGCAAGAAATTCGGCCTGCTGCACGCTGGACATTGCCGGCAGGTCCCTCGCCGCAGTCTGGCGATTGCGCCTGAGCACGCCGAGCAGCCCTGCCTTGCCATCGAGACCGAACAGTCGGTCCATGCGCTGCTTGTCCGCATCCTCGGCAACGGTCAGAGGTTTGCGCGCCAGATCCTGCCACAGCGGAGCAACCGCCGCATCGAGCGCCGCGCAGCATGTCTCCAGCCGAAGCAGCCCCTCGATCAGCATAGCCGCATTGCCGCCCGCCCCGATGCCATAGGCGAAGAAGGCCGAATACGGCTCGATCAGCGCTACAAGGTCGACAGCCTTGCCTACCTTGCCGGACGGATCGCCTACATTGGCCAAACGATAGTTTGCATCCCACACGGGCACATCAAAATCCCGGCGAGGCAGGGTATGCCATACCATACAATATGTTCCTGACGGTCCAACACGATCCGACTAACGGAATCCTGCTATGGAAACCAGTGCAGAAAACTATCTTTGGTTATGTTTTTGCCATATAGAGAGTCAGGAGTGACCTGGCTCGCTCGCGCCTGATTGCTTGCGCCCCACAGCACGATGTCACCCCGGAACATCTCCAGGGTGACATCGGAGGGGTACAACTAAACCGCAACCGCCAGTTCGGTTGCCTGCTTGATAGCCCGCTTTGCATCGAGTTCGGACGCCTCATAGGCCCCGCCGACCAACTGCGGGTTGAGCCCGCGCGCCACGAGTTCGTCGAAAAGCCCGCGTGCCGGTTCCTGCCCCGCGCAGACGATCACGGTATCGACATCGAGCAGACGCAGCTCGCCTTCCACGCGGATGTGGAGGCCGGCATCGTCGATGCGGTCATACTCCACCCCTCCCAGCATCTGCACGCCGCGGCGCTGAAGGGTAATGCGATGTGTCCATCCGGTTGTGCGGCCGAGGCCCTTGCCGACTGCGCTCGCCTTGCGCTGGAGCAGCCACACCTCGCGTCCGCTGGTGGCGACTTCGGGCACCACGCCGGTCACGCCGCCGCGCGGGTGGTTCTTGAAATCGATACCCCATTCCTTCGCGAAAACCTCGACATCGAGAGAGCCCGGAGTTCCGGCATGGGTAATCAGTTCGGCCACGTCGAAGCCGATGCCGCCCGCGCCCATGATCGCAACCTTCTTGCCAACCTCGGCCTTGCCGGTGATCACGTCGACATAGCGCACGGCCTTGGGGTGATCGATGCCGTCAATATCCGGCTTGCGCGGGGTGATCCCCGTGGCGATCACGATCTCGTCAAAACCGCCCGCCGCCAGCATGTCTGCATTAACCCGCGTAGCGAGCTTCAGTTCGATGCCGTTCACTTCGATCATGCGGCCGAAGTAGCGGATCGTCTCGTCGAACTCCTCCTTGCCGGGGATTTTGCGCGCCAGATTGAACTGCCCGCCGATTTCATCCGCCGCATCGAACAGCGTGACCTTGTGCCCGCGCCCGGAAGCGATGGTTGCGTAGGCAAGGCCAGCGGGCCCGGCGCCAACCACAGCGATGCGCCGTGCGGTCGCCGCAGGTTGCACCTTGATCTCCGTCTCGCGGCAGGCGCGCGCGTTGACGAGGCAGCTTGTCAACTGGCCGGTAAAGGTGTGATCGAGGCAGGCCTGGTTGCAGGCAATACAGGTGTTGATCTCGTCCTCGCGGCCTTCCCACGCCTTCTTCACGATCTCGGCGTCCGCCAGCATCGGCCGCGCCATCGAGATGAGATCGGCATCCCCGCGCGCGAGGACTTCCTCGGCCACATGCGGCATGTTGATGCGGTTGCTGGTGATGAGCGGGATCGAGACGACATCGCGCAGCTTGCCCGTCACTTGCGCAAAGGCGGCGCGCGGCACCATCGTGGCGATTGTCGGCACCTGGCTTTCGTGCCAGCAGAAGTGGGTGCTGATGACATCTGCACCGGCGGCTTCCAGCGCCTTGGCAAGGCTCGCCACTTCCTCCCAGGCGAGGCCGCCCTCCAGCATGTCCATCGCGGAAATGCGGAAGATCAGCATCTTGTCGTCACCCAGCGCGATACGCGCGCGCTTCACCACTTCGACCGCAAAGCGCATGCGGTTTTCCCACGTGCCGCCCCAGCGATCAGTGCGCTGGTTGGTCCGCTCGACGAGGAAAGTGGAAATCAGATAGCCTGCCGAGCCGATGATCTCGACCCCGTCATACCCCGCCTCGACCGCCAGCGCGGCGCAATTGGCGAAGGCCGCGATCTGCTCCTCGATGCCGGCTTCATCCAGCTCTACCGGCGCCACGCGCGCCAGCCTTGAGCGTACCGGCGAAGGACCGACCGGCTCGCGCACATTGGCGATCGAACCCGAATGCAGGATCTGCATGCAGATCTTCACGTCCGGATCGGCGGCATGAACCGCATCGGTCACCGCGCGGTGCATCGGCACCTCGCTCGGCTCGCTCAGCTTCGCGCCGCGCCCGCCGCTTTCGTGCGGCGTGATCCCGCCGGTGATGATCATGCCGACGCCGCCCTTCACGCGTTCGACGAAATAGGCAGAGAGCCGTTCTGCCGCATCGGGCAGGTCTTCGAGCCCCGAATGCATCGAGCCCATGATGATGCGGTTCTTGAGCCGGTTCCCCCGGATCGTGAGCGGGGAGAACACCAGCGGATATTTGGAATGCGTCATCGGTTCGTTCCGTTCAATCTGGCCGTTCAATTGGCCGTTCAGTCTGGAATATAGTTGGGCGCGCGTTTCTCGAGGAAAGCGCGCATACCTTCCGCAAAATTCGGGCTGGCGGCTGTCATCAGCTGGTTGCGGTTCTCGATCGCCATCGCCGCTTCGAGGCTGGGCGCATCCACCGCGAGGCTGAGGCCTTCCTTGGTCATGCGCAGCCCGCGCGGCGAGGCGGCGAGCATTTCCGCAGCATAGCCCTCGCCTACCACTTCAAGCTGGTCATCGGGCACCACTTCGCTGACAAGCCCCGTCGCCAGCGCACGCAGGGCATGGATGAAGCGCCCGGTCAGCATCAGCTCCGATGCAATCGAGGTGCCAACCAGCCGCGGCAGGAAATAGCTCACTCCCATATCGCACGAGGACAGGCCGAGCTTGATGAAAGCCGCATTCATCTTCGCGCTCTCACCCGCGATGCGGATGTCCGCCGCCAGCGCAAAGGCAAAGCCGCCGCCGCAGGCCGCCCCGTGCACCAGCGCGACGATCGGCTGCGGGCAGCGCCGCATCTTCACATAGACCTCAGCCAGATGACCCTGAAAACCGAAGCCGCCGCCGAAGGGATCGGGACGGTCACTTTCCTGCCGATCCTTGATATCAAGCCCGGCGCAGAAGGCGCGGCCCGCGCCGCGCATCACCACCACGCGCGTTTCCCGGTCGTGGTAGAGCTTGCCGAAGTAGTCGCTCAGTTCGTCAACCATCTCCAGCGAGATCGCATTGAGCGCATGTGGGCGGTTCAGCGTCAGCCAGTCTGCCGCGCCGCGCTTCTCAATCGTGATCGTGCGATAGCTCATGCTCCGCTCTCCCCTCCAGTTCCCAATTCTTCCACGAGCAGGCCCGCCGCAAACCTGCCCATATTGACAGCGCCGCTCATGTCCCGATCCCGCCGATCAGCAAATCGGCCACCCGCGCCGCATATGCGGCGATGGCCTCCTCGCTCATCGTTTCGCCCGGACCGATGCGGCCGGCGTGGGTCTCCATCGCGGAAAGCAGCATATCGGAGGCAAGCGCCGTGCTGACACCCTCGCGCAGTTCGCCCCGCGTGCGGCCCCTGCGCAGGATCGCGATGGCCTGCTCCGTCAGCGCGCCAAGCACCGGGCCAATTCGAGCGGCGAGTTCCGGATGGCCCGCCAGATCGCGCCGCATATGCCGCGCGACGCCGCCGCCGGTTTCCAGATAGCGGGTCAGCACGAGCGCCCCGAATGCCGTGAGATCGCCGCGCAGGCTCCCGGTGTCGATCTTCGCCACCCCTTGCCAGCGCTCCTCGACCATCGCGCACAGCAGGTCCTCCCCGCTTGTCCAGCGAGCATAGAGCGTCGATTTTCCAATCCCCGCCGCGCGCGCCACGGCATCGAGGCTGAAGCCAGCCCAGCCGCCCGCGCCATAGACTTGCGCCGCCGCAGCAAGGATGCGCGCCTCGACATCCGGATTGCGCGGACGCCCCCGGGGACGCGGTTCAGCTTCGGCGGATGCGCGTTGCATGGTGCCATTCTATCCTTTATGGACACCTTCCGTCCAATAATATTGCAAGGGGGCTCCGCGAGTGCAGCAAGAGGCCATCGACCGCCCGCTTTCCGGCATCGTGGTGATCGATCTCGTCGCCAGCCCGCTTGCCGGAATCGCACGAACCTTGCGCGAACTGGGTGCCGAGGTGATCCGCCTCGAACCAGCCGGCAGAGGTGCCTGCCCGGTCGGCGATCCCCGCGCCGAACTGGCATACTGGACCGCCAATCTCGGCAAGCGAATCGAGACGATCGCGGCAACCGAACTCCCCGCGCGCCTCACCGGCGCAGATCTTGTCATCGAGGACCTGCCCGAGGGCAGCTTGGACTGGGATGCCCTGCGCGCCGCCAATCCCGCGCTGGTGCACA
Organism: Novosphingobium sediminis; assembly: GCF_007991615.1. GTDB lineage: Bacteria > Pseudomonadota > Alphaproteobacteria > Sphingomonadales > Sphingomonadaceae > Novosphingobium > Novosphingobium sediminis. Next base: position 61,010 of record NZ_BJYR01000020.1, read on the forward strand.
TGACCGCGACCGGCTTCGGCCGCGGCAACGCATACGCGCACTGGCAGTGGACCGACGGCGTGCTCCACGCGCTGACCACCGAACTGTCGCGCTCGGGCATCAAGGGCCGCGCGCCGCTGTTGCCGCCCGGCGAAATCGCACTGCAATGCGCCATCGCGCAGGGAACCTACGTTGCGATGGCCGCGCTCACGCAGGCGCTGGTCAGCGGCATCGGCGGTCCTGTCGATTACGCTGCCCTCGATGGCGCGATGCAAGCGCTCGATCCCGCGTTCGGCATTTCCGGCAGCGCCACGAATGGCCGCCCCGCTGCCTCGCTGCCCCCGGGCCGCCCGCCCAAGGGAGTGCAGTATCCGATCATCCCGGTGGCGGATGGCTACGTCCGCCTCTGCGTCCTCGCCCCGCGCCAGTGGCAGGGCATGCACCGGATGATGGGCTCGCCGACCGAATTCGCCGGTCCGGAATTCAACGACATCATGGTCCGCTTCAAAAGCAGGGAACTGCTTGCCGCGATGCAGGCCTTCCTCGCGGACAAGACCCGCGCGGAGATCGAGGCGCTGGGCCAGCAGCACGGCGTTCCCCTGGCGGGCCTCAACACGCTGCCCGATTGCCTTGCTGCAGATCACATCAAGGCACGCGGCACGTTTACCGAGGCCGAGCTTCCCGGCGGCCGCCGCGTCCCGGTGCCGAACGGCATGATCGTGCTCGACGGCGAGCGGATGGGGCCAATCCACTCAAGCGCCCCCGCGCCGCGTCCCGCACCTGCCCCCGCCCCCGTCACCGTCACCGTCACCACCGAACCCGGTCGTCCGCTCCGCAGGCCGCTTGAGGGCCTCAAGGTTCTCGATCTCGGCGTGATCGTCGTCGGTGCCGAGACCGGGCGTCTTCTCGCCGATCTTGGCGCGGATGTCGTGAAGATCGAATCAGCCGCCTTCCCCGATGGCTCACGGCAGACGTGGCTCAAGATCGGCCTGTCGAGCAGCTTCGGCGCCGGGCACCGCAACAAGCGCAGCCTCGGGCTCAACCTGAAGTCCGACGAAGGCAAGGCCCTGCTGCGCCGCATGGTGGCCGACGCAGATGTGATGCTCTCCAACTTCAAGCCCGGCACGCTGGAATCGCTCGGCCTGGGCTACGAAGACCTCGTCCAGATAAACCCGCGTCTGATCGCCGTCGAATCGAGCGCCTTCGGCCGCACCGGGCCGTGGTCGAAGCGCATGGGCTATGGCCCTCTAGTGCGCGCAGCCGCCGGTCTCACCGCGATGTGGCGCTATCCGGATGATCCAGAGAGCCTTTCGGACTCGGTGACGATCTACCCCGATCACGTCTGCGCGCGGATCGGTGCAAGTGCGGTCATGGCGCTGCTGGCTCGCCGCAGGCGCACCGGGCGCGGCGGCCATGTCGATGTAAGCCAGGCCGAGGTCATGCTCGCCCATCTCGCCACCGAAATCGCAGCAACCGCGCTCGGCCTCGACGCCGCAGATGGCCCGGCGCAGGTCCATGCCGCCAAGGGCGAGGATGAATGGTGCGTCGTTTCCTTGCGCGATGAGACGGATCGCCAGCGCCTTGCCGGTGTGATCGGCACCCAGCCGCTCGCCGACTGGCTGGCCGAACGGGACCCGCGCGAAGCGGCCGAGGTGCTGCAGGCTGCCGGCGTGCCCGCCGCGCCGATGCTGCGTGCGGCCGAACTTGAAGATCACCCCTACTACGCCGCGCGAGGCCTGTTCCGCAGCGATCCGCACGATCTGCTGCCCGAGCCGATGACCGCCGAACGCCGCCCCGCAATCTGGCCCGCAGTCCCCGATGCCGATGCCTGCCCGGCCCCGCTCATGTGTCAGGATACCTACGCGGTGATGCAGGACTGGCTCGGCCTGAGCGAAGCCGAATGCGCTTCCCTCGAAGCCGCAGGGGTGCTCGAAACAACGCCTGCGAAGATCCGCGAGATGGTCGCCACCAAGTCCTACCTGGAGACTGCCCGATGAACGCTGCTCCCCAACCTGCCAGCGCACCCGCCGTGCTCACCGAACGCCGCGGCAATGTCCTCCTCATCACGATCAATCGCCCCGAAGCGCGCAATGCGGTCAACGCGGCCGTCCACATCGGCATCGGTGAGGCGCTGGAACTGGCCGAACATGATCCGGAGATCCGCGTCGTCGTGCTGACCGGCGCGGGCGAGAAGGCGTTCTGCGCCGGCGCCGATCTCGTCGCCCTCTCGCGCGGTGAACGCATTGCGCCCGAAGACAAGGCCAAGGCCGCGTGGGGCTTTGCCGGGTTCGTGCAGCACCCGATTTCCAAGCCGGTGATCGCGGCGGTCAACGGCTTTGCCCTGGGCGGCGGCACCGAGCTTGCGCTTGCCAGCGATATGGTGATCGCGGCGGAACATGCGCAGTTCGGCCTTCCCGAAGTGAAGCGTGGGCTGATCGCCGCCGCGGGCGGCGCCTTCCGCCTCGTCCAGCAACTGCCGCCCAAGGTCGCGATGGAATACATGATGACCGGCGAGCCCTTCACCGCCGCCCGAGCCGCCGAACTTGGCCTCGTCAACAAGGTGGTGCCGGCGGACAAACTGCTCGACGAAGCCTTCGCGCTTGCCGAACGCATCGCGGTCAACGCACCGCTTTCAGTGCAGGCCTCGAAGCGCATCGCACTGCAGATCATCGATCATCACCGTGCGGCGGAAGACGGCTTCTGGGCGCAGAACGCCGCCGAGACCAAGGTTATCATGCGCAGCGAAGATGCCCGCGAGGGCCCGCGCGCTTTCGCGGAAAAGCGCGCACCCGTGTGGAAGGCCCAGTAGGAAAGGAACCGGCAATGATGAACGATCCCGAACGCATCCCCGTCATCATTGGCGTCGGCCAGATCAACGACCGACCGGAAAGCCCCGAGCTTGGCCTTGATCCGCCGGGGCTGATGGCGGCTGCGCTGCGACTGGCGGAGGCGGATGCCCGCACCGACAAGAGCGGCAATCTGCTCGCCGATCTCGACAGCCTCGCCATCGTCGACCAGATCAGCTTCCGCCATCTCGGCAACCTGTGCGACAGCGTGGCGCGCAAGATCGGGGCCAATCCGCCGATCAATTACCAATCCGAAGCCCCGCACGGCGATACCCCGATCCGCCTGCTCAACGAAGCTGCCAACCGCATCGGCGAAGGCAAGGTGAGCATGGCTGCGGTGGTCGGCGCCGAGGCGCTGCGCACGGCTGCGGGCCTCGCCGCGCTGGCGGCGAAGGGTGAGGACAAGAGCTACAACGCCGTCCGCAATGTCTCCACCCGCCGCGATCCGACTTACGCGCAGGCGCATGGCCTGACCGCGCCCGTCGACGTCTACCCGATCTACGAGAACGCGGGCCGCGCGGCCTATGGCCAGACGTTCGCCGAAGCGCAGGCCGAAAGCGGCGCGATCTGGGCGGGCATGAGCCGGGTCGCTGCCGCCAACGACGGCGCATGGATCCGGAAGGCGGTGACAGCGGAAGAGATCCTGACACCCGGCCCTTCGAACCGCCCGCTGGCGTTTCCCTATACCAAGCTCACCGTGGCCAATTCCTCGGTCAACCAAGGCGCGGGCTTCCTCATCGCCAGCCTTGCCGAAGCGCGGCGGCGCGGGATTCCCGAGGAGCGGCTGATCTATGTCGGCATGGGCGCGGCGGCCAAGGAAGACCCCAGCATCCTGCGCCGCGACCGCTATGATCGCTCCTCCAGCATGGACACCGCGATCCGCCGCACGCTGGAACTGAACCACATGACCGGCGCGGATTTCGATCATGTCGAGCTCTACAGCTGCTTCCCCTGCGTGCCCAAGATGGCCCGGCGGGTGCTCGGCTGGCCGCTGGAAAAGCCCGCCACGGTGTTTGGCGGACTGACCTTCGGCGGCGGCCCCATCGCGAATTACATGAGTCACGCGGTTGTCTCGATGGTGGAGCGCCTGCGCGGCGGCGATGGGAAGACCGGGTTCCTGTTTGCCAATGGCGGCTATGCGACCGACAACCACTGCATCGTCGTCTCGCGCCAGCCCATCGCCGCTGCGCAGTTCCCGCAAGACTTCGACTATCAGGCCGAGGCGGACGCGGCGCGTGGACCGATCCCCGAGTTGGAGAAGGACTACGCCGGGCCGGCGACGGTCGAGAGCTATACCGTGTTCCACAACCGTGAAGGCGTGCCTTCCGCCGGCGTGGTGATCGCGCGGACACCCGAGGGCAAGCGCACGCTGTGCCATATCGATGTGGCGGACGCGGGGGTGCTGGCCTTCTTCATGGACGGCGCGGTGGAGCCTGTGGGCACCAGCGGGGCGGTTGCCGTGGACGGCGAACGGCGGATCTGGCGGCGCTGACCTGCCCGCGCAATGGGGTGTGAGTTAGATCAAAATGCCAGTAGGTCCTCGTCCAAGCGAGCTCTAGGATCGCCCCCTGACTTCAGGGAGAGAGCAATGAGCGGACGGTTTCACGGCAAGGTGGCGCTGATCACCGGGGGCACCTCGGGCATTGGTGCGGGCACCGTGCGGCGGCTGGCCAGCGAGGGCGCGAAGGTGGTGTTCACCGGCTCCAAGGCCGAAGCTGCTGCTGCGCTCTGTGCTGAAACCGGCGCACAGTTCGTCGCCCACCGCGTGGAGGATGCCGCCGCGTGGGACAGCCTGATGGCGCAGATCAAGGCCGAGCACGGCCGGCTCGACATTGCCTTCGCCAACGCCGGGATCGAGACGGGGGACAGCAGCGTCGAGGACATCACCATGGAGGCGTGGCAGCGTGTCATGGGGGTCAACCTCACCGGCGTGATGCTGACGATCCAGCATGCGATCCGCGCCATGCGCGCCAATCCGGATGGGCCGGCGGGTTCGATCATCGTCAACTCGTCGATGAGCGCTTACCGCCCTCTCGCCAACTACGTCGCCTATTCGGCGAGCAAGGGCGCCCTCATCGCGCTGATGAAATCCTCGGCCCTTCACTGCGCCAATCTCAAGACGCAGATCCGCGTGAACTCGATCCACCCCGGCGTGGTCGAGACCGAATTGATCCGCGGCGTGATCGACCGCAGCCCCGACAGCGCCGCAGCCCGCGCGCAGTTCAACGCCATGTCCGCCATCGGCCGCATGGGCCGGGTGGAGGAAATTGCCGCGCTCGTCGCGTTCCTTGCCTCGGACGAGGCGGGCTTCATCAGCGGGTCGGAATACGGGATCGACGGCGCCAGCACCGCGGGGATGGTGGGGGTTTAGAGCCGCCACCACCGCTTCAACCTATCTCTTCATTGCGAGCGTAGCGAAGCAATCCAGAGCGTCACGCATTACGCTCTGGATTGCTTCGCTACGCTCGCAATGACGATGGAATGGGGGGCGGCTTACGCAGCCGCGCCGAGATACCCCAGCTGCCCCGCCTTGAAGACCGCCTGGCTGCGGTTCACCGCGTTCAGCTTTTCGCCCGCGCGCTGGATATGATAGCGCACGGTGGCGTGGCTGAGCGCGAGGATCAGGCTGATTTCCTTGTCCGTCTTGCCGATCGCGGCCCAGCGCAGGCATTCGACTTCGCGCTTGGAGAGGCGGCAGTCGCTCGGGATCCACTGCTGCGTGCGCATCGTGCTGACGTAGCTGGCCACGAAACGGCGAGTGAGCGCGCCGAGAAAATCGCCGTGCTCTGCAAAGACGTTCGATAGGTCATCGAGCGTCTTGTCGACCGGCACGAAGCTCGTCGCGGCGATCTGGCCGAACGAAAGGTGCGAGGGGATGACGATCATCGCCCGCGCCTTGCTGAACTTGTGGAACTCCGAGAAGTTCAGATCTTCAAGGTAGTTGTTGCGGCTGACGGTGAAGGCGCCGTGGGCGTTGCACCAGAAGGGCTCGCTTTCGTAGCGCGTCGCGCGCGGAAACGGCGAGGACAGCGCCAGCGTGCCGTTTTCCCACCAGCGCTCACCATCGGCGGTCCAGCCGAAAATGTCGGCGTTGATGATCTTCCCGTCCGCATCGAGCATCTGTTCCTTCGACGAAATGTCGGGGCAGACGGCAATGCGCAGGTCAAGCTTCAAGGCAACATCGCGTATCGCAATTGCGGCGGGCCGCACGTCTTCAACGGCCCGAATCGTCACCTGCTCGAAGGTGGTGTTCGCCCAGTCCATGCTGCATCCTCTCGACGGTGCCAGTTCCTCCGGCATCCGGTTCGATTCGCATGCTAACCTACTGCGTGCCGTAGCGGAAGCCCCATCCGGAATGGTTCGAATGTGGGGCTTCCGGGTAACAGTCCCCTGCTGTTTCGGCCCAATCGAAACAAGGTGGGCCGAAACAGAGCGGCGCCAGCCCGCTCCCCCGCCCGGCCACCCATTCAGGATACTTGCGTGGGTGGCCGGGCGGGGGAGCGGGCTGGCGCCGCAATCCGCGTGAGCGGATCAGATCACAACCCAAGCACTTGCTTCGCGATGATCGTCTTCTGCACTTCGTCCGAACCGCCGAAGATCGTGTAGGCACGGCCATTGAGATAGGCCGGCATCGAGAGTTGTGCCGCGCGGCTGCCCACGAATTCAGGCGCCTCGTTGCCATAGAGCGGGCGGGTGACAGGGAGCTGCAAGCCGTCATAGCCAAACAGGTCCACCGCCAGCTCGTCGATCTGCTGGCGCAGGTTCGAGCTCGTCAGCTTGACCAGCGAAGTCTGCGGGCCAGCCGGGCGGCCCTTGGCGAGTTCGGCAAGGATGCGCAGCTCGGTCACCTCGAAGGCCTGCGCTTCCAGCCGCAGGCGGGCGAGGCGCTGCGAGATGTTGGGATCATGGATCATCGCGCCGTTGGTGCCCGAGGCTTCCTCGCGCGCCCAGCGTTCGATGCGGTCGAGCTTGGCCAAGAGCGCGGGGGCCGCGCACGAACCGCCGCGCTCGTTCTCGAGCAGGAACTTGGCAATGGTCCAGCCCTGCCCTTCTTCGCCGATCAGATTGTCGGCAGGGGTTTCGGCATTGTCGAAGAACGTGGCGTTGACTTCGTGGTCGTTCGCCATCGTGACGATGGGCGAGACGCTGACGCCCGGCTGTTCCATCGGGATGAGCAGGAAGCTGATCCCGCGCTGCTTCTGCACGGTGGGATCGGTGCGCACGAGCGCAAAGATCCAGTTGGCGTGGTGCGCGTGGGTGGTCCAGATCTTGGAGCCATTGACCACATACTTGTCACCGACGCGTTCGGCCCGGGTTTTCACCGCAGCAAGGTCTGAGCCCGCGCCCGGTTCCGAATAACCCTGGCACCAGTAGTCTTCGCCCGAGATGATGCGCGGCAGGAAGCGCGCCTTCTGCTCGGGCGTGCCGAAGTGGCAGATCACCGGGCCGACAAGGCGCAGGCCAAGGATCGGCAGCGACGGTGCGCCGGCAATCGCGCATTCCTTCTCGAAGATGTACTTCTGCGTCGGCGTCCAGCCCGGACCGCCATCCTCGACCGGCCAGGAAGTGGCGAGCCAGCCCTTTTCGGCAAGGATCGCCTGCCATTCGCGGGTGATGTCCGGCTCGGTGAACACGCTTGGCGTGTTGGCCGCGCCTTCGCGCAGGCGGGCATTGAGCTTGTCGTCGAGGAACGCGCGCACTTCCTTCTGGAAGGCAAGGTCCTCAGGGGAGAAATCCATATCCATAGCCGGTATCCTAGCCTTTTTGGCCTTCAGGCGATCTCACTCATGGCCCAGCGGATGCCGCGGCGCAGGGTTTCGTAATAAACGGGATAGTTCCAGCTGCAGCGTTCGGGATGTGTCCAAAAGGGCAGCAATTCAATAACATCGAAGTGGCTGCGGCAATGGCCGAGCGTGTTGTAGAGTACACCGCCCTTGCCATGATCGCGCAGGTACAGGATCGGGACGACGACGTTCTCGTAATTCGCCTCGATGAAGCCGGTCGCCTCGCCGTCGAAACGCGTCTGCATCAGGATCTTGATCGGCGCCTTTTCCTTCATGATGTAAAGCTCGTCGATCACGTCGAAGTCTTCGAGGCCCTGCGTCAACGGGTGCGTCTTGTCGGTCACTTCGACACGGAACGGGCCGATCGGCGGGTGCGCCTTGAACTGGGTGCCGAGCACTTCCATCACGTCGTCGCGCTCTTCCGGGCAATCAACCCCGCCTTCGACGAACTTCAGGATCGAGTTGGTGCCGTGGAGCGCCAGCCAGCGCCCGCCGCGATCGAGGAATTCCTTGATCTTCACCGTCTCTTCCGGAGTCGGCAGCACGGTGCAGGTATAGGTCACGAGGAACTGGCACTGCTCCAGACGCTCGGTGTTGGAGAAATCCATCGCCACCGTGGTGCGGATCTCGGGGTGCTCGCCCAGCAGCTTGAGCACTTCGAGCCGAGCGAAGTCGATATCGTGGTATTTGCCGGCGGCCACGAAGTGGGCATCGATCCGCTTGGTCATTACAGGCACTCCAAAGTCCCGGCGCCCTCAGGCTGCGCGGGCATAATCCAGAATATCGCTGGCGGGATCGCCAAACAGCTTCGAAAGCAGCACGATCCGCTTGAGACCATGACCGATGCCGAGTTCGTCGCTCATGCCCATGCCGCCGTGAAGCTGCACGGCCTGATGGCCAACCCAGATCGCGTTTTCGGCCACATGCGCCTTGATCGCGGCCATCGGCGCGCCCGGCTTGAGCAGCGCGCGCAGGATCGCGGACTGCACGCTTTCGACCCGCGCATAAGCATCGACCATGCGGTGCTGCAACACCTGAAACCGGCCAATGGGCTGGCCGAACTGTTCGCGCGTCTTGATGTATTCCAGCGTGTCGGCAAACAGGCGCTGGGCAATGCCGACCATCTCGGCCGCCGCCATCAGCCGCGCCTCGTCGATCACCGCACCGAGATCGACGGTCAGCGGGCCTTCCGCCACCGCATCGTGGAAGGTGACAATTGCCGCGACGCCGCCGTCAGCCACCGGATAGGGCCGCACTTCGACTTCCGGCGCCTTGGCATCGACGACATAGAGCGCAGTCTTGCCGTCTTCCTCTGCCGTTACGACGAAGATGTCCGCCGCGCCGCCAGCCAGCACGAACTGCTTGGTGCCGGAGAGCTTGCCGCCCCGCGCTTTCACTCCGCTCGCTTCGAGCACAAAGCGCCGACCCGGTTCGGCAAAGGCGAACGCTGCGATGGTCTCGCCCGCAATCACGCCTTCGAGATGGGCGGAACCGGCCAGCAGCCGCGCGGGGATGAACCCGCATTCGAGCCACGGCTCCACCGCCTGCGCATGACCAAGCGCCTGAGCCACGACCGCGAGGTCGCCGTGCGAGCCGCCCATGCCGCCATCATCTTCACCGGCAGCAAGACCGATCAGGCCGAGCTCCGCCAGTTCCTTCCAGCGCGCCCGGTCGATACCGCCCGGCAGCGCACGTGCCGCGCGCCGCGCTGCCACGTCCTGCCCCTGGCAGAAGCGCTCGACCGCTGCCTTGAACAGTTCCTGGTTCTCGTCGAGATCGAAGTTCACGCGCCAGCTTTCTTGAAGGTGATGGGGACAGAGACGAACCCGCGCAGCAGCAGGTTGGGCGAGACGCGCAGTTCTGCATCATCCTTGATGCGGATATCATCGAGCCGGCGCAGCAGTTCGGTGAACGCCACCGTCATTTCCTTGCGGCTCAGCATGTTGCCCACGCACATGTGGATGCCCTTGCCGAAGGCGAGGTGCGTGCGCGCATTGGTGCGCTCGACGTCGAACTTGTCGGGATCGGGATACTTCGCCGGATCGCGGTTCGCCGCGGCATAGCGCAGCATGACCATCTCGCCCTTCTTGTAGGGACGGCCACCGAGCTCGGTATCCTTGGTTACCAGCCGCCACATGCCGGCGGTCGGCGTATCGAGCCGCAGCACTTCCTCGATCATGTTGCCGACGAGCGCGGGATTGGCGCGGACCTTTGCCTGCTGATCGGGGTTCTGCGCAAGATGTACGATGCCGCCAGCGAGCGCGTGCGTCGTCGTTTCGTTGCCAGCCACCATCAGTTGCTGCGCGATCGAGAGGATCTCGGCATCATTGAGCGGCGTTTCGCCATCGAGGCGGGCATTGACGACGTCTGAAAGCAGGTCGTCGGTCGGCTTCTCGCGGCGGGCGTCGATCTTGACCTTGAGCTTGCGCTGGAAGTCCACGATCTCGTGCGCGCACTCGATCTCACGCTCGCGCGGGATCATGTGGCCGAGCCGGTCGGCAAAAGCATCGGACCAGCGCTTCACATCGGCGCGTTCGCTTTCGGAAAATCCCAGCTGCTCGCAGATCACCTGCACCGGCAGGCCGACGCTGAACGCCTCGACGAAATCGCACTCGCCGTCTTCGATGAAGCCGTCGATCAGCTTGGTCACCTTGTCACGGATGCCGGCTTCCAGCGCGTTCACGCGCGGCATCGAGAAGGCGAGATTGACGAGCTTGCGAAAGCGGGTGTGAACTGGCGGATCGGCCGTCAGCAGCGTGTTCATCTGCGGCCAGCCTTCGGCAAGAATGCCGCTGACTTCCGGATCTTCGGCCAATGCGCCCGAAAGGACTGCGCTGAAGTCGTTCGAGAAGTCTTCCGGACGGCCCGCGGCTTCCGAGCACATCTCGTAATTCATGACGATCTTCATGCCCGTTTCGGGCAGCTCGATCACAGGCGCATTCGCGTGGGCCCACTGATACAGCGGGAACGGGTTCTGCATTACCTCGGGATCAAGCAGGCTCTTGGTCATCTCATTCATGGCGATCCCTACACCTCTGTCCCAAATTCGTTTCACATGGGTTTGGCACCGTCAAATACCCCGTGCCACGCGCGAAAATGCTAGGTCAGATTGCCCGCTTGGGCACGCGTTCATGAGTGGACCATGACCCCGCCATCGACCATGATGCCCTGGCCGGTGATGAAGCGCGCATCATCGGTGGCGAGAAACACCATGACGTCGGCAACGTCCTCCGGCTGACCAACGCGGCCAAGCGCGGAACGGCCAGCGAAATAGTCCTTCGCCCCCGGCGTATCCTCGAACAGGCTGCGGGTCATGCCGGTGGCAATGGCGCCGGGCTGGACGCAATTCACGGTGATGCCCTGCGGCCCGAGCTCCATCGCCAGCGCACGAGTAAGGCCGAGCACCGCGTGTTTGGACGTGGTGTAGGCCACGAGCCCCGCATCGCCAAACCGCGACATGATCGAGCCGACGTTAACGACGCGGCCGCGCCCGGAGGCGCCGAGCAGCGGCATGAGCGCGCGGGTGAGCTTCATCACCGCGGTGACGTTGATGCCGAGCGCGGAATGCCACTGCTCCTCGGTCATTTCGGCAAACGGACCATTCGGGCACACGCCCGCGTTGTTGATGAGGATGTCGCAGCCGCCGAGCAGGCATTCTGCCGCCCCGGCGATGGCGGCGATGGAATCGGCATCGCCGACGTCTGCCACCAGCGTGTGCGTGCCGACGATCCCTTCGCCAACCCGGTCGACGCCGAGCACGGCCACGCCTTCTGCCATAAGCCGCGTCGCCGCTGCCGCACCCATGCCGGACGCCGCGCCCGTGACGACCGCGCGCCTGCCGGTGAGGTCTTTGCCGCGTGCGATGTTCATTCAGGCAAACTCCCGCTGGAATTCCGCCATGTCGAAATAGTCGCGCCACCTCGCGACCTTGCCCTCTTCATTGATCTCGAACGTGCCCGAGACGCGGATCGCGCGCCAGCGCCCGCCGACGAGGAACTTGTCCGTCCGTTCGGTCAGCACGACATTGCCGCTGGCGGCGATGTGGTGCGTGATCCATTCCGTGCCCTCGATAGGCGGAAACTGCCCCATCAGCGCCTGCACGCCCGCAAGGCCCACGGCAGGCTCCATCGGAATGTTATGCCAGACGATATCGTCCGCCATCATGGCGAAGGCGGCTGGCGCATCGCCCCGGTTCCATGCGGCGATGAACGCTTCGACCACTTCCTGCGGGGTCATGCTGCTCTCCCTAGCTGTGCGCTGTCCATTGCAGCGCATTGGCGATGATCTGGCGGACGACGGGGTTGGCATATGTGTGCGGCCCGTCGCCGAATTGGCAGTAGACGATCTGCGCCGCACCGACCGGCTTGGTCCAGGCCACCAGATTGCTGCCCGGAGGGTGCGGCCAATCCGAATTGTCGAACATGCGGCCCGCGACAGCGTGGGCGGCGGAGTAGAAGTTCTCGGCGACATAGTCATGCCGCGCGCGGATCAGCGGGGTGACGCTGTCTTCGAACACTTCGCCGAGATAGAGTTCGTCGTTGACTTCGAACGTTGCGGGCACGCCTTCGAGCACGGGATGTTCGGCCACCAGTTCGGCGGTGTAGTCCACATCATGCCGATAGCCGGAATCGAGCTTTGCTTCGCCGCGCACCATGCCCGGCTGGTAGAGGAAGCGGCCGCCGACCCATTCGCTCCACTGCGGCCATTCCGCCCAACCGGCGATGGCGTGGTGCATCATCACCGCGCCGCGCCCGCTGGCAAAGCGCCGCTCCAGCGCGGCCTTGAAGGCATCGGACGGCGCTGCCGTCTTCACCGTGCCATCCGCGAAGGTGTAGCCTGGCATGTCGTAGAACAGCGCCGCGTCCGCGCTGTCCGCAGCACCCGCCGCGACGCGCTCCTCGGCCTCGGGGTGGACATAGTGGACCACCTGCCATTCCCCCGGCAGCTTGTCCGCCACGGCCGCGAGGAAGGCCTCCCAAGGCCCTTCCTCGTAAGGGTGCCCACCCGAAAGGACGAGAAGCGTGTGCGTCATGGCTCAGCTCAGCTTGAGGATCATCTTGCCGTCGTTCGAGCCGCTGAACAGCCGCAGGAACGCCGGAAGCGCGTTGTCGATACCGTCGTCGACATGCTCGTCGAACACCAGCTTGCCTTCGGTGATCCAGCCCGCCATCGCGGCAATGCCTTCGCCGAAGCGCGGCACGTAGTCCGCCACGAGCAGGCCGGTCATCGAGGCACGCTTGACGATGAGCTGCCACACGTTGCGCGCGCCGGTCTTCTCGCCCGCGTTGTTGTATTCGCTGATGAGACCGCACACACCGATGCGCGCGTACATCGCGAGGTTGTTGAGCCCGGCGTCGAGGATGTCACCGCCAACGTTCTCGAAGATCACGTTGACGCCCTGCGGCGCGGCCTCGGCGATCTCGGCCGAAAGCTGGTCCACGTTCTTGCCGCGGTAATCGATGGCGACATCGAAGCCGTAGCGCTCCACCAGACGCTTGCACTTCTCCGGCCCACCGGCGATGCCGATGACCTTGCTGGCGCCCTTGATCTTGGCGATCTGGCCGACGAGCGAGCCGACCGCACCCGCCGCGCCCGTTACCAGCACGACATCGCCCGGCTGCGGGCGGCACACCTCAAGGTAGCCGAAATAGGCGGTCATCCCCACCGCGCCGAGCACCGAGAGGAAGTTCGTCGGCGAAGGCACGATGGTCGGATCGATCGGGGCGCTGAAGCCGCCTGCTTGCGAGACCGAGTATTCCTCGATCGCGTTCAGGCCCGAAACCCACTGACCAACGGGGAAATCGGCGGTCTTGCTCGCCACCACTTCACCCACGGTCGATGCACGCACCGGCGTGCCCAGCGGGATCGGCGGCATGTAGCTCGGCGCATCGTCCATCCAGCCGCGCATCGCGGGATCGAGCGAGGCATAATGGTTGCGGATCAGGAACTGGCCGTCAGAAAGCTCGGGCAGAGCTTCCGAAACGAGGCTGAAGTCTTCGGCCACGGGCGCGCCATTGGGGCGGCGGACCAGCAGGAAACGGCGATTTTGCGTCACAGAAGGGCTCCTTGGCGGGTTTGACCCGAAGGGCGTAGAGCCTAGACCCAGCCAGCGCCAAGACGACTGTCATTTTTGCCCATCAGGGCTGGGCCATGCGGCGGCCTCACTCCCCATTTTGGCAGGTGTGTGCGCCCCCCATCGCACCCACATTGCAGTGCAGGCCGCCACCCAGCGCGGCGATATGGGAACTTCAAAAGGATTCCGGGGGCCATGGCTGAACCGTTCTTCGATCACCCCTACCTCTCCGGCCACCACGCGCCGATCCGCTTCGAGGCGGATGCGCCCGACCTGATCGTCCAAGGCCAGCTGCCGGATGACCTTGCCGGCCTCTTCTACCGCAACGGTCCTGATCCGCTCTACCCGCCGCGCGAGGGCGACTATCACTGGTTCGACGGCGACGGCATGGTCTTCGCGTTCGAGTTTGCCGATGGCCGCGTCTCGATGCGCAACCGCTGGGTGAAGACGGAGAAGTTCGAGCTTGAGAAAGCCGCGGGCCGCCGGCTGTTCGGCATCTTCGGCAATCCGATGACATCCGACCCCAGCGTGCAGGGCAAGCGCTACAACACCGGCAACACCAACATCATCCTCCACGGCGGGCAGCTCCTTGCACTGATGGAAGGCGCGCCGCCAGTGGCGCTCGATCCGCGCAAACTGGATACGCTGCACGAGGAGACCTACGGCGGCCTCGTCACCTCCAGTTTCTCGGCGCACCCCAAGATCGATTACGCCACGCGTGAGATGATCAACACCGGCGCTGCCATCCACGGCATGATGGGCCCGGCGGAAATGCGCTATGATGTGGTCGCGGCGGACGGGACGATCCGCAAGACCGAGATCATTCCGATGCCGCACTTCAGCCTGATGCACACCTTCCTGCTGACGGAAAACTGGGCGATCTTCCCGTTCATCCCGATCGACACCGACCTCAAGCGCTTCGCCGCCGGTGGGCCGATGACGGCGTGGGTCAACGACCGCCCGACCAAGTTCGCCGTCATGCCGCGCGAGGGCACGGCGGATCAGATCAAGTGGTTCGAGTTCGAACCGCGCCACATGTTCCACGAACTCAACGTGTGGGAAGAGGACGGCAAGATCCTGGCGGACGTCGCCGCCGCGAATGGCACCGCGCTGTTTCCGGACGAAACCGGCGCGCGCCGGACGCACCTCGATACCCAGCAAAGCCTGCGCCGCTGGACCATCGACCCCAACGGCAACACCGGCTGGATCAAGGAAGAAGTGCTCAACGGGCGCGACATCCAGTTCCCCCGCCCCGACGACCGCCTGATGACGCGCAAGAGCCGCCACAGCTTTGCCAACATCAACCTGAAATCACGCGATGGCCGCGTCGAGGGCATGGACGCCGTCCTGCGCTACGACACGCAGACCGGCGAAGAAGACATCTGGCACTTCGGCGCAGGCGCGGCCGCGGGCGAACTCGTGTTCGCACCGCGCCTTGGCAGCACCGACGAAGCTGACGGCTATGCCATGACGCTCGTCCACCCCGCGAACAGCGGCACCAGCGAACTGGCGATCTTTGCCGCCAAGGACATTGCTGCCGGGCCGATTGCCCGCGTGATGATCCCGTTCCGCGTGCCCAGCGGCTTCCACTGCAACTTCTACGCCGAGGACAATCCGCTCTACCAGCAGACCCTGTCCAACTAAGGCACGAGCTAACGAAAGCGTCCCATGACCACTATCCCTGCGCATCTTGCGCAATACGCCGCCGACGGCAGTTGGACCAACATGACCATCGGCGACTATGCGCGCCGCTGGGCTGAAACCGATCCGGACAAAGTCGTCTATCTCGGCGATCCCGCCGCCCCGACTTACGCAAGCCTCTTGGCGGATGGCGAGGCGCTCGCCCGCGCTCTGCATGATCTCGGCCTGCGCACGGGTGATGTGATCGGCTTCCAGGTGCCCAACTGGGTCGAGGCGTCGGTGATCAACCTGGCCGCCAATCTCGGCGGCTTCGTGGTCGCGCCGATCGTGCCGATCTACCGCGATGCCGAAGTGATCCAGATGCTGGGTGATTGCGGGGCCAAGGCCTATTTCGTGGCGGAAAGCTTCAGGGGCTACGACTTTGCCGGGATGATGGACCGGGTGCGCCCGCACCTGCCCGAACTGAAGCACGTCATCTACGTGCGCCCCACCGAGCGCACGCCCGATTATGCCGCGTTGGTCGAGCATGGGCGGGGCCTCAATACCCCGCTCGAAAAGGTCGACCCGAATGCGCTGAAGCTCGTTCTCTATACCTCGGGCACCACCGGCCGGGCCAAGGCCGTGCTCCACTCGCACAACACGCTGGACCGCGTCGCGCAGTTCGGCCGCAAGTACAGCGGCGTGCCGAACGACGTGACGCTGATGCCCTCGCCTGTCACGCATATCTCAGGGTTCTCGGGCGGGCTGGAAAAGCCCTTTGCTTCGGGCAGCCAAGTGGTTCTGATGGAAGTGTGGAAGGCCAAGGAAGCGGTCGAACTGATCGACCGCTACGGCGTGACCTCCACCGTCGCCGCCACGCCCTTCCTGCAGGAACTGTGTGACGCGGCAGATGCTGCCGGTTCCTCGCTTCCCACCTTCCGCCGGTTCGCCTGCGGCGGTGCGGCGATCCCTTCGGAGCTGGTCTACACCGCCAACAAGCGCCTTGCGCACGCCTGCGCCTACCGCGTTTACGGCAGCAGCGAAGTGCCGCTGGCAACGCCCGGTGTCCTACCCGAAGAGAGCCTTGAACTGGCCGCCGAAACCGATGGCCGCCCGCTCGATTATGAACTGCGGCTTGTGGACGATGACGGCAACGAAGTGCCCCACGGCACCGACGGCGAAATCCTCGTGCGCGGCCCGGCGATGTTCCTTGGCTATGCGGACGAAGCGCAGACCCGCGAGGCGCTGACCGACGACGGCTTCTTCAAGACCGGCGACATCGGCCGCATCACGCCTTCGGGCTCGCTCGTGATCACCGGTCGCAAGAAGGACCTCATCATCCGCGGCGGCGAGAACATCAGCGCCAAGGAAATCGAGGATGTGCTGCACCTTCACCCGGCGATCAAGGAAGCCGCAGTGGTCTCGATGCCGCACCCGCGCCTCGGAGAAGGCATCTGCGCCTATCTCATTCCGGAAGGCGCAGACCAGCCGGATCTTCCGACGCTGTCCGCCTTCGTCAGCGAGGCAGGCCTCGCCAAGCAGAAGTGTCCCGAGCGGATCGAATGGGTGGACACCTTCCCGCGCACCGCATCAGGCAAGATACGCAAGGACGTGCTGCGCACGATGATCAAGGAAAAGGTGGCCGCGGAAAAGGCGGGGTAAAGAACAGCCCCAATCCCCTCAGTCGTCATTGCGAGCCCTTCGGCTGTCTGCTTGCAGCAGCCGCTCAGGGTAAACCAAGCGAAGCAATCCAGAGCGGTAGCGCGTGCCGCTCTGGATTGCTTCGCTACGCTCGCAATGACGAATTATGGTTGGTGCTTAGTTCCCCGAAGCCTGCATCGCCGCCATCGCGGCGCCGACCGCCGCCTGGATCTCGCCCGGACGGGGGTTGCGGCGCAGGGTAAGGCCACCGTTGATCTGCAGGTTCTGGCCCGACATGAAGCAATCGTCGCTCACCACCCACAGCGCGGCCTTGGCGATATCCTCCGAAGTGCCGACGCGGCCGAGCGGGTATTCCTTGACGAACGCATCGGCGAGGCCGGGGACCGCGAACGACTGCTCTGTCATCGGGCTTAGCGTGAAGCCCGGCGAAAGCACGTTGGCGCGGATGCCCTGCGAACCATATTGATTAGCAACACAGCGGATCAGCGCCTCGGAGCCCGCCTTGGTGGCGATGTAGGCCGCGTGATCGTCGATGATGCACTGCGTGGTCGCCGAAGAGATCTGCACCAGCGACCCGCCATGCGGCATCGCGCGGACGAAGGCGCTGAGGAAGTAATGCACGCCCTTCAATTGCAGCGCGATGATCTGGTCGAGCTCTTCCTCGGTGATCTCATGCAGGCCCTTGAGCAGGCCCCAGCCGGTGGCGTTGATGGCAATATCGACCTTGCCGTGGCGCTCAAGAACCGTGCTGGCGAGCGCCTCGACATCGGCCTTCTTCGCAAGGTCGCACAGCGCCCAATCGCCTGCGATGCCGCCGGCAAAGGTCTTGAGCGGCTCAGCCTTGCGGCCCGCGACGACGACCTTCGCGCCAGCATCCGCCAAAGTGCGGGCGATGTGCTGGCCCATGTTATTCTCGCCCGCCGCACCGATGACGACGGCAACCTTGCCCGAGAGATTGGTCATGACCTTGTTTCCTTTGCTCTTAGGCGTTCGCAGTGAGGAACTTCGCTGTAGCGACACCGTCCGGGCCATAGACCGGCTCGGAGATATCGCAGCGATACTTGCGCGTGTTGGCGCCAAGGATGGTGAAGCCGGCGAGGTGCGCGCCCATCTTGAAGTACGGTTCCGCGACCAGATGTGCAGCAAGATCCTCTGCGGTCTCCCACTCCTCGAACACGTGGATCCGGCCCGGATTGTGCGGATCGAGGCTCCACGCGTAGTGGCGGCAGCCCTTCTCGGCGAGTGCCAGTTCGATCAACGGCAGGGCATCCTTGAGCACTTCATCGCGCACTTCCGGCGCAAAATCGATTTCGCCTGCGACAACAACGATCATCACGAATACCCCTTCAGAACTGAAAAGCTGCGGCTCTGGTAGAGCCAGACACCGTCGCGCTTGACGTACGTATCCTCGTAGCGGCCGATGCTGCGGCGCAGGTTGCCTTCAAGGTCCTCCAGCGTCTCGTTGGTATAGACGCGGCCGGTCGCCGTATTGCCGTCAATGTGGAGCGCGCCGGTCTGGTAGAAGAAGCCAACGAATGCGAACGTCGACATCGCACCGGTCCACAGGCCGACGATCGATTCCTTGCCGTTCACGGTGGTGCCCGCCAGATCCCAGACGGCATCGTTCGCCCAGAGCGCGCCCCAATCGGCGGCATCGCGCCGGAACACGGCGTCGGCATAGTTGTCGTGCAGCGCGCGGATAGCGAGCTGGTCCTCGATTGGTCCGGTGATAGCCATATTCTCTCCCAGTTGGGCTGAGCCTAAGGCGATTCCAAAGCGCCAGAAACTATCATTTCCGCGCGCTGCGAGGCCCCTCGTTTTGGCTATTCTGGCACCACAAAGGCCCGGGTCTGCCGGGCGCAAATCATGGATGGAGAGCGCGATGGATCTGGGTCTCAAGGGCAAGAAAGTCATCATGAACGGCGGTGCCCGTGGCATCGGCCTCGAAATCCTCAAGATCCTCACCAGCGAGGGCGCCGACGTCGCCTTCTTCTCGCGCGATCAGGCCAAGATCGATGCAGCGCTTGCCGAACTCGCGGGCAATCCCGGCAAGGCACACGGCGATGCATTCGACATGACGAACAACATCGACGGCTATGTGGCATGGCTCAGCGGCGCTGTTGAAAAGCTTGGCGGCTGCGACATCTTCATCAACATGGCGAGCGTCTCGGGCGCTGGCGCGACGCAGGACTGGCAGAAGTGCCTCGACGTGGACATCATGGCCGCGGTGAAGGGCATCGAGACGCTGACTCCGGCGCTCGAAGCCTCGGGCGCAGGCTCGATCATCGTGATGTCGTCGACCGCCGCGGTCGAGACCTTCATCATGCCGCAGGCCTACAACGCGATCAAAGCCGCGCTCATCACCTATGCCTCGCAGCTTTCGCAGGCGCTGGCGCCCAAGGGCATCCGCGTCAACACCGTCTCGCCCGGCCCGATCGAATTCAAGGGCGGCAGCTGGGACATGATCCAGGGCGCGATGCCGGACTTCTACAACGGCATCAAGGCGCAGATCCCGATGGGCCGCCTCGGTGCGCCGGACGAAGTGGCGCGGGCGGTGGTGTTCATCGCCAGCCCCGCTTCCTGCTACACCACCGGCGTCAATCTCGTGATCGACGGCGGCTTCACCAAGCGCGTGCAGTTCTGATCTCATGACCAAAACCCCGCGCGAACTCGCCGAGACCATGCTCGGCTGCATCGACAAGGGCGACTGGGCCGGCGTGATGGCGATCACCTCGCCCGACTACGTCGTCCATGAGCCGCCGGAGCTGCCCTTCGGGGGCGACTGGAAGGGGCAGGACGCGCTGATCCGCCTGTTCCCGCACGTTTGGAGCTATTGGGACGACGTGGTGGTCGACCGGCTGGGCATCCTGACCGACGAGAACTACTTCTGCCTGCAACTGCGCATGACGATGACCTCGAAGCTGACGGGCAACCGCATCAGCACCTCGCTGGCGGAGACCACGCGCTGCGTCGACGGGCTGATGGTGGAATACACCATCCACTATCACGATTGCGCACTGGTCGCCCGCGAAGCCGGCCCGCCGCGCCCCGGCGCGGTGAAGCTGGAAGGGTGAGTTTCCCCCCGGCTTCGTCATTGCGAGCGTAGCGAAGCAATCCAGAGCGGAAGCGCACAACCGCTCTGGATTGCTTCGTCGCTCCGCTCCTCGCAATGACGAGGTTTGGGTGTTTTATCTGCAGATTGGATAAGCTGAAATGGACCGTCTGAAGGGCAAGGTCGCGATCATCACTGGCGCGGCCAAGGGGCTAGGCGCGGCGGATGCGCGGCTTTTCGTGGCCGAAGGCGCGCGCGTGATCCTCACCGACGTCGATGATGCAGCGGGCAGCGCGCTGGCCGCCGAACTCGGTGCGAACGCTGAATACCACCACCTCGACGTGACGAGCGAAGCCGCATGGGAAGCGCTCGTCGCCGATATCGTGGCGCGCCATGGCCGGCTCGATGTGCTGGTCAACAACGCGGGCGTGGTCGAATTCGGCGATCCGGAAACGCTGACCGAGGCCAACTATCGCAAGATCATGGCCGTCAGCATCGATGGCGTGGTCTTCGGCACCAAGCATGCGATCCCGGCAATGGCCGCGAATGGCGGCGGCTCTATCGTCAACATGGCCTCGATCGCCGCGATTCAAGGCGAACCGACATTTGCCGCCTATAGCGCGGCCAAGGGCGCGATCGACGCCTACACGCGGGCGACAGCGGCCTATTCGATCAAGAACGGGCGCGGCGTGCGGGCGAATTCGGTGCTTCCCGCCGGGATCGACACGCCGATGGTGCGCAGCCTCGGCGGCAAGCTTGCCGATCTCGGCGCAGCAGCTCCGGTGCATGACAACGCCACCGCGATGAACCGCCTTGGCGAGCCGGTCGACGTCGCAAACCTTGTCCTGTTCCTCGCTTCCGACGAAAGCCGGTTCATCAACGGGCAGAGCCATGTGATCGACGACGGCGCTTCGATCATTGCCGGCACCACAGTGCCCAGAACGGATCGCTGACAGATCGCCGATTGCGCGGAGTTCTGCGCATACCTATCACTTTTATGGCTTCTCAACCCATGCGCTGGGTGGCCATGTCATTTGCATGATCCGCGCGCGGCACTGCTCGCCCGCGCGGCCTCGCTACCGGGAGATTGAAGGTGCAACTCAGCCGAGATCAATTGCTCAAGGCCTATCGCCAGATGAAGATCATCCGCGAGTTCGAGGAGCGTCTTCACATCGATATCCAGACCGGCGAGATCGCTGGCTTCACGCACCTCTACTGCGGGCAGGAAGCCGTCGCGGTCGGCGTGTGCGAGCACCTCTCGACCGATGACAAGATCGTCTCGACCCATCGCGGCCATGGCCACTGCCTTGCCAAGGGCTGCGACGTGGACGGCATGATGGCCGAGATCTGGGGCAGCCGTGATGGGCTGTGCAAGGGCAAGGGCGGCTCGATGCATATTGCCGATGTCGACAAGGGCATGCTCGGCGCGAACGGCATCGTCGGCGCGGGCGCCCCGATTGCGGTGGGCGCGGGCATCGCCGCCAAGATCGACGCCAAGGGCCATGTCGCCATCGCGTTTTCGGGCGACGGGGCGTGCAACCAGGGCACCACGTTCGAAGCGATGAACATGGCGGTGGTCACCAAGGCCGCCTGCATCTTCGTGTTCGAGAACAACCACTATTCCGAGCACACCGGCTTCGAATACGCAGTCGGCACCAACAAGGACATCGCCAGCCGCGCCGAAGCTTTCGGCATGAAGGTGTGGCGCGGGGATGGCACCGACTTCTTCTCGGTCTTCGAGACGATGCGCGAAGTGCTCGAATACGTGCGCGTGCCCGGCAATGGCCCGGCGGCAGTCGAGTTCGATACCGAGCGCTTTTTCGGCCACTTCGAAGGCGACCCGCAGCGCTATCGCGGCCCGGGTGAACTTGATCGCATCCGCGAGACGCGCGACTGCATCAAGAAGTTCCGCGCCAGTGTGACGGGTGCAGGACTCCTGACCGACGCCGACATCGACGCCGTCGATGCCGACGTGATGGACGCCATCGAAAACGCCGTGGCCAAGGCCAAGGCCGCCCCGCGGCCCACCCCCGAAGACGTTCTCGAAGACGTCTACATCTCGTACTGATCCTCCGAGGAGCGCGACCAATGGCAAGAATGATGTATCGCGAGGCGGTCCTCTCCACGATCGCCGAGGAAATGGAGCGCGACCCGAACGTCGTCGTGCTGGGCGAGGACGTGGTGGGCGGCAACGGCACTGCGGGCGGCCCCGAAGCAATCGGCGGCATCTGGTCGACCTCGGCTGGCCTTTACGGCAAGTTCGGCGGCGACCGCGTGATCGACACCCCGATTTCTGAAAGCGCCATCGTCGGTGCGGCGGCGGGCCTTGCGCTTTCGGGCAAGCGCCCGGTGGCCGAACTGATGTTTGCCGACTTCATCGGCGTGTCGCTCGACCAGATCTGGAACCAGATCGCCAAGTTCCGCTACATGTTCGGCGGCAAGACCAAGTGCCCGGCGGTGATCCGCATGGCCTGGGGCGCAGGCTACAACGCCGCCGCGCAGCACAGCCAGGCCGCGCACCAGATCCTGACGGGCATGCCCGGCCTCAAGGTCGTGATGCCCAGCACTCCCGCCGACGTGAAGGGCCTGCTGCGCACCGCCATCCGCGACGACGATCCAGTGATCTTCCTTGAGCACAAGGCGCTCTACGGCGTGAAGGGCGAGGTGCCCGACGACAAGGACTTCATGATCCCCTTCGGCCACGCGCGCCTCAGCCGCGCGGGCAATGACGTGACCATCGTCTCGACCGGCCTGCTGCTCGGCTTCTGCGAGGCAGTGGCTGACAAGCTCGCTGCCGAAGGCATCGGCTGCGACGTGATCGACCTGCGCACCACCAGCCCGATCGACGAGGAAGCGATCCTCGATTCGGTCGAGGTGACGGGCCGTCTCGTCGTTGTCGACGAAGCCCCGCCACGCTGCAGCCTTGCGAACGACATTTGCGCGATGGTCGCCGAAAAGGCTTTCGCCAGCCTCAAGGCCCCGCCGCTCGGCGTCAACCCGCCGCACACGCCTGTCCCGTTCGCGCGCGAGCTGGAAACCGCGTACCTGCCCTCGATCCCCAAGATCGAAGCGGCGGTGCGCAAGGTCCTCTCCTACCGCTAAGGAAGCCACCATGGCTGATATCCGCCCGTTCTGCATGCCCAAGTGGGGCATCGAAATGACCGAGGGCACGGTTGCCGAATGGATGGTCAAGGAAGGCGAGGCCTTCTCGCGCGGTCAGGTGATCTGCCTGATCGAGACCGACAAGATCACCAACGAAGTCGAAGCCGAGTACGACGCCGTGCTGAAGCGCGTGCTCGTGCCCGCCAGCGATCAGCCCCAGCCGGTTGGCGCGCTGCTCGGCGTGTTCACCGATGCCGCCACGACCGATGCCGAAGTCGATGCCTTCGTGGCCGCGTTCAAGCCGGCTGAAACCGGGGTTGCCGCAAAGGCCGGTGCAGAAGCTGCGCCCGCTGCTGCCGCGCCTGAACCGGCACCTGCCGCCGCTGCGCCGGAACCGACGAAGATCGTCACCAACCGGTCGATCAGCCCGGAAGCCTTGAAGCTTGCTGAAGCCAACGGCGTCGACATCGAGCCGATCCAGGGTTCGGGCCGGGGCGGCCGCATCACCTATCAGGACGTGGTGCAGGCAATGCTGCCCGAACGCGCCCTTTCACCCAAGGGCCCCGCCGAACTTCCGACGGAAAGCCGCGCGGTGTTTGCCTCGCCGCTCGCCGCACGGCTGGCCGCGCAGTACGGCATCGACCTTGCGACCCTCAAAGGCACCGGCCCGCGCGGCCGTATCTCGAAGGCCGACGTGCTCGGTGCGGTGAAGCCCGCCGTACCGGAAGCGGCCCCCGCTCCGGCCTTCGGCGCGCCATTCGTGGCGGTGGCCAATACGCCGGTGGTCCAGCCGTTCGACAAGGTTCGCAAGGTCGTCGCCCGCCGTCTGACCGAGGCGAAGCAGACGATCCCGCACTTCTACCTGCGCGTCTCCGCTCGGGTCGATGAACTCGTCGCGCTGCGCAAGACGGCGAACATCGTGATGGGGACGAAAGCCTCGATCAACGACTACCTCGTCAAGGCAGTCGGCATGGCGCTGGCCCGCCATCCTGACGTCAATGTGCAGGTTGGCGCCGATGCGGTGCACAGCTTCCCGCATGCCGATGTGGCGATTGCGGTCGCGAGCCCCAAGGGCCTCGTCACCCCGATCGTGCGGCAGGCTGACCGGATGCACATTGCGCAGATCGCGGCGACCACCCGCGCGCTGATCGACAAGGCGCAGGCCGGCCGCCTCAGCTTCGAGGACATGGACGGCGGCACCTTCAGCATCTCGAACCTCGGCATGTTCGGGATCGAGGAGTTCGACGCGATCATCAATCCGCCGCAGGGCGCGATCCTTGCCGTCGGCGGGATCAATCGCGTTGCGGTGGAGACGGCGGATGGTGACATGACGTTCGAGAGCCAGATCAAGCTCTCGCTCTCGGTCGATCACCGCGCCATCGATGGTGCGGCGGGCGCAGGCTTCCTGCAGACCTTGAAGGCGCTGATCGAGGCTCCGGAATCGCTGTTCAGCTGATGGGCCACCTGCCCATCCGGCAGGTCGCCTATTTCTGCGCCGACGTGCGCGCGGCAGCCCGCGCGCACCATGCGCTCTATGGGTCTGGCCCGTTCTTCGTGGCGGCCAACATTCCCGTCGCACGCGCGGTTCATCGCGGTGTCGAGCGACTGCACGATCATTCCTCTGCCTACGGGCAGTGGGGGGACGTGATGGTCGAGTTCGTCCAGCAGAACAATCCCGGCCCCTCCCCCTTCCATGATATGTATCCGGAGGGCTCGGGCCGCTACGGCCTGCACCACGTTGCGGTGTTCGTGGACGATGTGGACACCGCGCTGGCCGAGTTCGCAGCACAAGGCGCGCCAACGGCCATGCGCGCGGAAATGGCCGATGGCTTCGTCTATGCCTTTGCTGACACCACGGCCACGCTGGGCCATATGACCGAACTCTACAGCCCTCGGCCCAGCCTCCTGGGCTTCTACGCGATGATCGCGGATGCCGCCAGGGAAGGCGCGCCCGAGCGCGATCTCATCACCACCATTCGCCTGCGCTGATCGTGCCGGGCCACACATTCACTCCCCACCCAAGGCCCGTCACCCTGAACTTGTTTCAGGGTCCATCGCGCCGTGTGACCGATGGCTTCGGGAAAACACTGCGCTGCGGCCTTGGGGTTGATCCTGACACCTCGGGGCAAACCGATGGATGGACCCTGAAACAAGTTCAGGGTGACGGTTTGGTTTGACGCCGACGTCTAACTGCAAAAGGCCCCCTCCCCATGACCACCAACCGCTTCTGGCAGCTTGATGCCCATCCCAAGGGCGACGACTTTGCCAGCGCCCTCTCCTTCCGCGAGGAAGCGCTGCAGCCGCTGGCCGAGGGGCAGGTCCGGATCGCCGCGCAGTGGCTCTCCATGGATGCCGGCACGCGCATGTGGATGAGCCCGCGCACCGATGGCTACCAACCGCCGCTACCGCTCGGCTCCAAGATGTCCGGCCTCGTGATGGGCCGCGTGGTGGAAACGCGCGATCCCGCATTTCCCGAGGGCACGCTGGTGCGCTGTTTTGGCCAGTGGGCGGACTACTCCGTCGTCACGCCCGCAGAATCTGGCATGATGGCGCTCGATGAAAGCCTGCCCGACCTGCGCGAGCATTTCGGGGCGCTTGGCATGAATGGATGGACGGCGCTGCTCGGCGTGCGTGACACGGCACGCATCCAGCCCGGCCAGTGGATCGCTGTCTCCGCCGCGGCAGGGGCCACCGGGAGCCTTGCCGTGCAGGTCGCTCGCAATCTCGGCGCGCATGTCGTTGGCATCGCAGGCGGTCCGGCCAAGTGCGCGTACCTCACCGAGGAACTCGGTGCGGACATCGCCATCGACTACAAGGCAGACGACATCGCCGCGCGCCTTGCCGCCGAAGTGCCGGGTGGGCTCAATGGCTATTTCGACAACGTCGGCGGGCCGATCCTCGATGCGATCCTGCCCAACATGGCGCTGTTCGGCTGCGTGGCGGTCTGCGGACTTGTCGCCGCCTATGATGCGGACAAGCCACTTCCCGGCCCGGCACGCTACGATCAGGTGCTGATGAAGCGTCTGCGGATCGAGGGCTTCTTCGTGCCTGATCACTTCCACCGCGCTGAGGAATTCATTCCGCCGCTGCGCCAGTGGCACGATGAAGGTCGCCTCGTTTCCCGCTTCGATGAAACGCCGGGCCTCGAAAACACGCTCGCCGCCTATGCACGGATGCTAGGCGGCGGCGCTATCGGCAAAGTGCTGGTCAAGGTTGCCTGACCTACTACCCCTCCCGCAAGCGGGAGGGGCCGGGGGTGGGCCTTCCAGCCCTTAGTCCGCCATCCACTTTTCCAGGTTCTCGTGGAAGTAGCGCACCCGGCGCTCCTGCCACGCAAGGTAATCGCGCTTGTAGCCGCGCGAGTGCAGGCCGCGCTGCTGGGCTTCCCAAACCGAAACGTCCTGATCGATGCCGGGTCCGGCCGAAACCTCGCCCCACTTGCCCTGCACGTGCGGCGCGGGGACTGAAACGTCGACCCATTCGGACATCGACTGCGAGTAATAGCGCGTCGTCCCGGCCGGGAAGAGCGTCATGTACCACATGTCG
The DNA here is from genome assembly GCF_007991615.1 of Novosphingobium sediminis. GTDB lineage: Bacteria > Pseudomonadota > Alphaproteobacteria > Sphingomonadales > Sphingomonadaceae > Novosphingobium > Novosphingobium sediminis. The sequence continues at coordinate 87,674 of NZ_BJYR01000020.1, forward strand.
AAGTAGCACTTCTCGGGATCGGTCTCGTGCGGCCGCGCGCGCAGCCAGATGTTGCCATCGGGCTTGAGGCTGAACGAGAGGTTCGGGAAGATCGTGTAGTGCCAGTGATCGGTCAGCTGGTCGTCGTGATAGGTCGAGAAATCAAAGCCCTTGGAAGCGCCCTTCTCGCGCTTGGCCTGCTGCAGCGCCTTGCGGATCTCGCCGGTCTTGCCGCCGCGGAACTGTTCGGGATCGAGCTCCCAGAACACCAGTTCCTCGCGCAGCATTTCGAGCGTTTCGGCCTCGCCGCCGCGTAGCTGCTTGGTCGGGCCGGCACCCGGCATGAACATGCGCGCGTGGCCTTCGGGGTAGAGATCGAACTGGCAGTGGCTGTATCCGTATTCCATTACGAACTTCGTCTGCGGATGGACGAAGGGCACATGATAGCTCTCGTTGAAGTTGTCCTGCACCAGCTTCCAGTTGAAGTTGCCCTCGATCGTCACCCAGTGCGTGCGGACCATCGCGTCCATCGGGTAGGTATCGATCTGATCGGCGATCGGCCCCATGAACTGGCGCAGCGGGGCGGCGTCCTTGTCCATGTTGATCCACACGAACCCGGCCCAGGTCTCGCACTTCACTTCGACGAGGTTGAGCTTGCCGCAGGGCGAGCCCTGCACAAAATCGGCCTCGTCCGGCACGACCTTGAGCTTGCCGGTAAGGTCGTAGGACCAGCCGTGATAGGGGCAGACGAGGCGCTTGGAATGGCCCTGTTCGCCCGAGACGACCGGCATCGCGCGGTGCTGGCAGACGTTGTAGAACGCGCGGACCTGCCCATCATCGCCGCGCACGCAGACGATGGTTTCCGGGCCGAAATCGGCGGTCAGCCAATCACCCGCATTGGGGATCTGCGCCTGTGTCCCGGCGATCTGCCAGGTCTTGGTCCAGACCTTGTCCCACTCACGGTCCGCCCATTCCTTTGAGAAATAGCGGTCCGGCGTGATCGGCGCGTTGCCGAGCGGCGGATCGGCCAGCGGGGAGATATCGGCCAGCGAGGTGGCGCGGGCGCGGGCGAGTTGGGCTTCAGTGGTCATGTCATGGCTCCTTGTTCAGGCACCTGCGAAGTGGGGGTAGGATGGATCGGCGTGGCCGCGCGTGCCGAAAGCAAAGCCCGGCATGTTGGCGCGGTCCCACATGTCAGTCGAAGCGCCGACCGTGCTCCAATCGTAGACGGCGTGGCGGTGGGAAATCTTCCATGTTCCGTCGCGGCATTCGAACCGGTCGAGGTAGCGGCCAGCGGCGACCATGAAATTGTCGCCGCTTTCGCCGGGAACGTGGTGGTGCGCGATGAAATAGGCCTCGCCCTTGGCCTTGTCGCCATCAACTTCGACGAGAACATTGCCGATCACATGCTGCGTGCGGCGCATCCCGGCGAGCACTTCCATCACCCATGGCACGAAGTCCGCTGCGGTCCCCTGATACATGCCGTGATCGTCGGTCGCATCGGGGTGGAACACCGCGTTGACCAGATCCGCATCGCAGCGATCAATCCCCCGCGCGAGGCGGTGGACCAGTTCGGTGCAGGCCATCTTGTCGAGCAGCAGCGCTACGCGCGGGTCAAGGTCAGCGGCCATCGGTTCAGTCTCCGGTATACAAGGGATCTTCGGGCAGCCGCTTGCCGTGGCGGGTCAGCGTCCCGTAAAGCGGGCCATCCCACTGCGCGGTGGATGCGCCGTTGCGGCTCCAGTCGAGCACATAGCGGCGGTGAAGCAAGCGCCAGCCGCCGTCCCGTTTCTCAAGCCGGTCGAGATAGCGCCCGCCGACTTCCATTTCATAGGGACCATCGGGCGAATCGACTTCGTGATAGGCCCGGCAATAGGTCTCCGCAGTGGCCGTCATGCCGTCGATATCGATCAGCATGTTGCCAAGGAAATGCTGCGTGCGGCGCATTGCAGCAAGCGCGGGAACGACACCGTCCGACCATGCCAGCGCATCGATCTCGCCGGTCCCGTAATCGGCCTTGGCTTCAGGCCACCAGACGCTGCGCAACACCATAAGGTCGCACCTGTCGATCCCGCGCGCATAGCGGTTCAGCACATCCATGATCGCCAACCGGTCGGCGACATCTTCTGCACGCACCATGCTCATCGGACCCGCATCTCCTCCCTGCGGCAGCTGAGATCGTGGGGCGCACGGGCACCCCACGGAAACATCGCCTCACCACCCGGCAGATCGGCGGCAGGCTCATCGCGCACCCAGTCGACCAGTTCGCTGCGGTGCGCGATCTTCCACACGCCTTCGCGCCGCTCGTAGCGATCGACGTAGCGCCCGGCGACGAACATGTCCCGCTCGCCACCATCCTCGCCGACAACCCGATGGTGCGCCTGGAAGTAGACTTCGCCGAACGCGAGATCGCCACTCTCGAAATCGATACGGACCTGCCCGATCATGTGGTGGTTGGCCTTGTGCGGCGTCAGCACCTTCTGCGCGAAGGCGACAAACCCCGCCGCGTCGCCTTTCCAGCCCGCGCCGTAGTCGGTCGTCGCATCATCGTGGAACACCGAGATGTGCAGCGCCGGATCGAGCCGGTCCTGCGCGCGCATGTAGTCGCAGCTGAGATCGTAGATGGCCTGCCACGAGGTGAGCCGATCGAGCGCGTCCATGGTCACGGCCTCGCCAGATATTGATCGATGGTCTGGTGGAACTGCCGGATGCGCGCTTCCTGATAGTTGCCCAGCGTCTGCCCGCGCTTCGCGGAGCCGAGGAAGCCCTGGTACTGCAACGCGAGGTTGTCGGTGTCCTGATCATAGACCCCGCCCAGCCCCGGATTCATCCCCGGTGCTTCGGCATAGGACTGCTCGACCGTCAGCCGCACCGGCTCGGGCGGATGCTCGATGGGCGTTCCCGGCGGCACCAGCTTGAGGAACATCAGGTCGAACAGAGAACGCGAGGGATCGCTCCCGATCGGCCTGAAACGGTAGATCATCGGCAACGAAACGCCCGGGAACAGGCACATGTTCGGAAACAGATGATACTCGATGGAATCGAGCATCTCGCTGTCCGAATACATGTCGAGCGGCACGCCGAGATCGGCGGACATCTGCTCGCGCAGCTTCTCGGCGGCGTAGGAGCGCGCAGTGCGCCCTTCCGGCAGCGTTCCCGGCGAGACGCGCAGGCGGTCGAACAGTTCCTGCTCGGTCTGCGTACCGCTGAAATGCGGGCTTGGCTTGCCGATGACATGAACGAAGCGCGTCACGTGATCGCTGAAGATGTCATACTGCGCATTGGCATCGCCCGCCGTCGGCAAGGCCTGCGAATGCGTCTCGTAAACGTGATAAGCCTCGAGGAAAGCCTCTTGCGCCGCCTTCCAGTTCGTCGGCAGTTCCTTCTGGATATGCAGCGCAATGCGCCGATCGGCGAGATCCCAGCGGCCGGAGAAATGCTCTGCGAGCGGCCCGAGCTGGTCCTTCAGCGGGCGCGCCTCGGGATCGAGGTTGATGAAGATGAACCCGCCCCAGGTCTCCATCCGCACTTGCGGCAGGCTGAATTCCTCGTCCTTCACATGCGGGAAGTCCCACCGGCACGGCAGATGCGAAAGTTCGCCTTCCAGCGACCAGCGCCAGCCGTGGAAGGGGCAGCGCAGTTCCACCGCATTGCCGCTGGTGTCCGAGCGTTTGAGCTGCGTGCCGCGATGGAGGCAGACGTTGCGATAGGCGCGGATTTCCATGTCATCGCCGCGCACGATCAGGATCGACCACGGGCCGATATCGTAAGTGATATAGTCGCCCGCTTCGGGGATGTGCTCCTCGCGCGCGGCCCATTGCCATGTGCGCGCCCACATGTGCGTGAACTCGCGCGCCATGAAATCAGGCGAGGTATAGCGGTCGTAGTCGATATCGGCATCGCCCGCGAAGCTGTAGGCCTCGGCAATCAGCGCGGGCGGAACCTCCTGCCCATCAGCGATGATGATGTCTCGCGTGCTCGGCCCGGGGCAGCGCGCCGCACCGGGCTCCGGCAGAGGCTCAGGGGGGAGAGGCAGGCTGGTTTCAAGGTTCATCCCTCAAGCTCCTTCATGCCTCTCTCCGCCCTCAATCAGTACCGGATCGTGGCCTGCAACCGCACCGTGCGCGGCATCGAACCATATCCGATAATGTCACCAAGCGTAGCGTTGTTGGTGCCGGTGCCCGCACCCGTCAGCGGCGCAGTACCGCCGCCGATGAAGTAGAACTTGTTGCCAAGGTTCTTGCCGATCACCGCAAGCTGCCAGCGATCATCCCGCGCGCCGATGCGCAGGCCCGCATCGACCACGGCATAGGCGTCCTGCCGGGTATAGGGATCGCCGAAGCTCGAGCCGAGGTACGAACTCGAGGTACGCGTATCGATGTTGCCGCCGATCTTGAGGTTCGAGCCAATCTCGGTTTCATACGAGACGCCTGCCGTCGCCGTCCATTCCGGCGCGGACGAGGTCGGCGCACCCGAAAGGTCCTGCCGCGGCTGTCCGGCCACGACCAGCGAGCAGCCTGCTGCGATGCTCTGGCCAGACCAGCACGGCGAGATGAAGTCGATGTAGCGCGCCTTGTTGTAGTTCAGCGTGCCATGGAGCGAGAGACCCGGAACGGCGCGCGGCGCATACTCCAGCTCGAATTCCACGCCCTTCGACCGCGCCGCACCGGCGTTGTAGGTCACGTAGGCGAAGACCTGCGAGTTGAAGTAGTCGATCTGCAAATCGGTGTACTTGTAGCTGTAGAGCGTGATGTTCGCGCGCAACTGGCGGTTGAACAGGGTCGACTTGATGCCCGCCTCGAAGCCGCGTCCGCGTTCCGGATTGAACGCGAGGTCGGCGGAGGGGTTGTTCGTCACCAGCGAGGAGTTGATCGCGCTGTTGGAGAAGCCGCCCGACTTGTAGGCGGTCTTGTACGCGCCATAGACCATCACGTCGGACGTCGGCTTCCAGCTCAGCGTCACATCCGGCGACCAATCGTTGAACGTCTGATCACCGGTGAGCGTGCCGTTCGTTGCCGCACTTTGCGGGCGGAAAATACCGGTGACGGCCGGGTTCACATAGGGCTGGGTGAAATAGCTCTTCTTGGTCTCGTGGGTGTAGCGCACGCCAGCGGTCGCCTCGAAGGTTGGCAGGATCTTCCAGATCGCCTGGCCATAGGCCGACCACGTCTCGCCATCAGTGGCCGATTCCTTGGAATAGGCGACATAGCGCATGCCGGTGGGGGCAGCCGAGTTCTCGAGATTGGCGAAGAGCACCGCCTGGAAGAAGTTGCGCTTGGTCTTTTGATAAAGCCCGCCGACCATCAGGTTGACCGGGCTGTCGAACTTGGTCAGCGCGCGCAGTTCCTGGCTGAAGGCGTGGTAGCTGGCGTTTTCCGTCGCCCACACGCCGCCGCCGAGGAAGTCGCAGTCGCAGCCGAATTTGTTGTTGTTCCAGTTGTAGTTGGTGACCGAGTTGAGGGTCACGTTCTGCATGTCGTAGTTGACCGTGCCCGTCACCTGCCACGACTTGTAGGTGTTGTAGAGATCGCCGTTGCTGCGGGCATAGGGCGTCGCCTGCGCAATGTCGGTCGGGAAATTGTTCTGGTAGAGCTTGAACCCGCCGTCGCACTTGTAGGCGGGGTTGAGCGCGGTCGCGCCAGTCGGGCAGCGCACCGCCGAATAGTTCCAGCCGTTGCCGATCGTGTCGTTCCACGAACCCGAAGCCTTGAGCGTGGCGGTAAGCCCGCTGCCGCCGTCATACTTCAGCGTGGCGCGGCCGATGACTTCACGTTCCTGCGGCTGGTCTGCCGCAGCTGCCGCCGCGGTGTGGCTGGTCGCCGTGAAGCCATTGGCGACATCGAAGGTCGGGTAGGACTGCGAACCTGCAGCATTGCGGTAGTAGCCGCCGAACATTTTCGATCCGCGCACGGCAAGGCGCAGGCCCCAGTTTTCGCCAAGCGGGGTTGAATAGACGGCTTCGCCGAAGAGCTGGCGGGCATTCGTCTCATAGCCGACCCGCGCCATGATCTCGCGGTCCTTGCCGGGATCTGCGGTGGTGAGGGCGATCACGCCGGCAGTCGCGTTCTTGCCGAAGAACAGCGCCTGCGGACCCTTGAGGATTTCCACGCGGGCCAGATCGAAGAAGCCCTCGTTGATGACACGGCCCTGACCGTAATAGACGTTGTCGACCACGATCGCGACCGACTGTTCGATGCCGATCGAGGTGGCGTTCGAACCGATACCGCGCATGGTGAGCTGCGCGCCCGCACCGTTCGAGGCGCGTGCAACCGTGAACTGCGGCGTTGCAGCAGCAATCTTTTCGAGGCTGGTGAGGTCGCGCGCCTGAACCGTTGCGGCGCTGATCGCCTGCACCGCAACCGGGATGCTCTGCACGCTTTCACTGCGGCGACGGGCGGTCACGATGATGTCTTCGACACCGCTTGCGGCAGGGGTTTCAGCCGAAGCACCCGACTGCGGCGGCACTGCCGATTCGTCAGCCGCAAGGGCCGGGCTTGCTGCCAGCAGCGCGCCGGGCACCATCACCGCGAGCAAGGCGACGCGCGCCGTGCCCGAAAGGAATTCCAGTCGCACCGAATCAGTATGCCGCCCCATGTGCTGCATTTTGCCTCTCCCGCTTCATTGCATCACCGCCCGGATTCTTTTGGGGTCGGCGAACTGGAGCAAGGGTAACAATCCACACAATCGGCTCAACCATTTATCCGCAAACTGACCACTTTTGATAGGGAAACCGGCAGAGCTGCCGGATCAGCGCAATCACCTCCAAGAGCAGGAAAACCGGCCCCTTGCAGAGCCGGCTCCCGGTATTCGCAGTGCTTTCGGGCTTGCCCGAAATCGCCCTACCATTCGTGCGTTTCGCCGTTCCAATTGCGGAACGCGCCGGTGTCGTCGAGGGTCCACTCGGCACCCAGCTTGCGGATGCCGCTGGCGCTTTCTTCTGCTGAGATCAGCGCACGCGGGCCGCCCATGTCGGTCTGCACCCAACCCGGATGGATGAGGCCGATCACGATGCCCCTGCCCTTGAGGTCGACCGCCACGGAGCGCATCAGGCGGTTGAGCGCCGCCTTGGCCGAGCCATAGGCGTAGTTCCCGCCCATCGGCCAAGCCATCGCGCCGAGTTGGCTGGTGATGTTCATCACCTTCGATCCCTCACCGAGGCGCGGCAGGAAGGCCTGCAAAACACGCAGCGGCCCCTGCACCATGATCGCGAACGCTTCATTCCAAGCGTCCCAGTCCGCGACTTCCAGTTCGTTCGCCTGCGGATTGTTGACCCCGGCCACGTTGTAAAGGACATCGATCGCGCCATCGCCGCTGGCTGCCGCAGCCGCGCGTACCGAAGTCTCGCTCGCCACATCGCAAGGAACGATGGTCAGCCTGCCGTTCGACGCGGCGGCGAGGTCTTGCAGCGCTGCGCCTGCGTTGCGCGCCAGGGCGATCACGGTATCTCCCGCTGCAACATGCTGCGCAGCAAGCGTGAGGCCGATGCCGCGCGCGGCCCCGGTTATCGCGACGGTTGCCATGGTTTTCCTTCTTTGCCTTGGGGTTGGTCTCAAATATTCCGGTTCTGCGGCAGGCATATCACGCTGCGGCAGGAAAGAGCCTCTCGCTTGTGCTGGCCTTGACCCGCAGCGCAATCACGCGACTATACCGCATGATCCGCGCTAGCTCCATGATCGCCCTCGCCGCAATGCTCTTGACGGCGCCAGCCCTCGCGCAGCCGCATTCGGGCTTTCCGATCAACGTCGTGGTACCCAAGGCACCTGCCCCAGTCGAAGCGGATGGCCGGGCGCGGCTGGTCTATGAACTCGCGCTCACCAGCTTTGCGCCAAGCCCGGTCGAACTCGCAGCCATCGACGTGCTGGCCGGCGATGCGGTCGTGGCAAGTTGGCGCGGCGCCGAGCTTGGCGCTTTGCTCATGCCGGTCGGACCCGCTCCGGAAGCTGGCAAGGAACGCCTGATCGAGAGCGGGCGCAGCGTGATCGCGTTCATTGATCTCACACTCGCGCCCGGCGCCGCCGCGCCTGATGCGCTGCGCCACCGCCTTACATTCACCGCGAAGCTGGGCGACGGCACCGTGATCGAGCGCAAGGTCGAAGGCGTCGCCATCTCCGTTCGGCCGGCTGCGCCGGTTATCGGACCGCCCCTGCGCGGCGGGCGTTGGGTTGCCGCCAACGGCCTGTTTGCAGCCGACCACCGCCGCTCTTTCAACGCCGTAGACGCGCGCGAGCATCTGGCGCAGCGCTTTGCCATCGATTGGGTCAAGCTCGGCCCGGACGGACGGTTCTTCAAGGGCGATGCCGGACAGAACACCAGCTATCCGGGCTATGGCACCGAAGTGATCGCGGTCGCAGACGGCACCGTGGCCGATGTGACGAGCGGCTATCCCGACAATCCCGGTAGCAACCCACCCTCCTCGCGCGTTGTCACGCTGGAAAGCATCACCGGCAATGCCGTGGTACAAGATCTCGGCGGCGGCACTTTCGCGCTTTACGCCCACCTCCAGCCCGGCAGCATCGCAGTCAAACCCGGCGATCATGTGAAAGCGGGGCAGGTCATCGCGCGGCTCGGAAATTCGGGCAATTCCGATGCACCGCACTTGCATTTCCAGTTGATGGACGGCCCTTCGCCGCTCGGCGCAGAAGGTCTGCCGCACGCGATCACGGCATTCAGCCAGCAGGGCGTGGTCGCCGATCTCGCCGCGCTCGAAAGTGGTCAACCTGTTACAATCACGCCCGCAGCAAACGCGCAGCATGCCGCAGAGTTTCCCGTTGACCAGGCCGTCGTCAGCTTTCCCTGACCACGGCCCGGCGGCACGGATAGGCTACAGTTTGAGCAGCTGCTTGCCCTTGTTCGAACCCGAGAACAGCCGCTGCAGCGTGTTGGGCGCGTTCTCGAAGCCGTGCTGCACGTCCTCACGGTACGCCAGCCGGCCCTCGTTGACCCACTTGACCAGTCGGCGCCGGATATCCGGGAATTCGCTGGCCCAATCGAGCACGATGAAGCCCTGCATCCGCGCGCGGCGGAACACGAGGTTGAAGTAGTTTTCGGGGCCCGCCGGCAAGTTGCCCGTCTCGTAGCGGCTGATGCCACCGCAGATCACCACGCGCGCATTCGTCGCGATGCAGGCCAGCATGTCGTTGAGGATCTTTCCGCCGACGTTGTCGAAGATCACGTTGATCCCGTTCGGCGCCAATTCCTTGAGCTGCGTGCGGATCGGCCCGGCCTTGTAATCGATAGCGTGATCGTAGCCGGCTTCCTTGACCAGCCATTCGCACTTTTCCGGGCCGCCCGCGATACCGATCACGGTGCAGCCGGCAATCTTCGCCAGCTGGCCGACGATGGAGCCCGTCGCGCCCGCAGCGCCCGAGACGACGACGACATCGCCCGCCACCGGCTCGCCCACCTTGAACAGGCCGCAATAGGCCGTGACGCCCGTCGTGCCGAGGATCGAGAGCATCGCCGTGGGCGGCAGTTCGTGCATGCAAGGGATGAGGCCCTCGCCGTCATGGATCAGATATTCGCTCCACACGATCGAACCCGCAAGCATCGTGCCGACCGGGAACTTGCCGCCGTTGCTGGCAACGACTTCGGTGATGCCCGAACCGCGCATAACATCCCCGATCGCCATCGGCGCGACGTAATCGGCGATGTTCTCCATCCAGCCTTTCTGCGCCGGATCGAAGCCGAGGAAGTGCGTCTTGAGGAGCATCTGGCCCGGGCCCGGCTCGGGCAGGGACGTCGTCACCAGCTTGAGGTCGTCATCGTTGATGGGGCGGCCGCGCGGGTGTCCGTTGAGCAGCCATTGGCGGGTTTCAGTCACGCGGAATCTCCCAGAAGCGTTGTTTCGGAAGCGAGACTAGCGGCAGTGCCGCGCATCCGGACCTACCGAATTGAATGAGCCCTAGAGGGCTCGGGGCCGAATTGAATGAGCCCTAGAGGGCTCGGGGCCGAATTGAATGAGCCCCAAAGGGCATCAGCCAGCCATGCCGGCAAGCCGCGTGGGCAGAGCCGGATCGCGCGGATCGTTCCAGTCCTGCCGCGCCGCCCATTCTGCGAGGCTGGCAGGTTTGTGCTTGAAATGCTTCGCCATTTCCTCTGGCGCAACAATCAGGGGGGAGACGGGCTGCGCGTTGTACCAGCGGTAGAACTGGGCCATCCCGTCGTAGATCGAAGCCGGCTTCACTTCTGCCGAGCCCGTCACCAGAAGGCTCATTGCCGAGGCGAAGTCGTCGGGCGTCAGGCTCTTGAACACGATATTCTTGCCCGAGACCTTGCTCAGGATCGCCGCCACCTCATCGCCCACCAGCGCTTCGGGGCCGCCCACCTTATAGCGTCCGCTGGGCAAGTCGGCATTGGTCAGCGCCTCGACCATGAAAGCCGCCACGTCATCGAGGCAGATCCACGAGATCTTGAGGTCGGGCTTGGCCGGATAGGCGAAGATGCCCTTGTTCACGATGCCGGGCTTGTTCCAGCTGCGGATCATGTTGTCCATGAACACGCGCGATTCGATGATCGCCCACTCGCAGCCGCTCTCAGCGATCGCCGCGATGATGGCGCGCCGACCGTCCATCGCCGGGCTGCCGATATCCTCTTCGGCGATGTGGCAACTGGTGTGGAAGACGATGCGCTTCACCCCGTTCGCCTTGCCCGCCGCCGCAATGTTGGCGCCCATCTTTTGCGCAAGATCGCGGTCAAACACGAACGGCAGGTGCGCGGCAATCGCGTCCATCCCCTTGGCCGCCGCGATCATCGAGGCTTCGTCGTAGATATCCGCGGCCACCGTTTCGACGTGGGCAAACTCGGTGCCTGCCAGCGCATTCGGATTGCGCAGTGCTGCCACCGGCGTCAGCCCGGCCGCGATCAGCCGCGTCAGCAGCGGATGCCCCTGGTCGCCCGTCGCGCCCAGCACCAGAATGCGGTTCATCGAAATACCTTCCTATTGATTGGCGAGCCGCGCGGCCGTCCGCCCGGCGATACATCCAAAGGTCAGGGCCGGGCCGAGAGTACCGCCCGCGCCCGCGTAAACACTGCCGGTCGGACACGCGATCACATTGCCCGCGCCATAGAGCCCGGGGATCGGCTCGCCGTCCACGTCAAGCACTTGCGCCGCTGCGTTGGTTTTCGCCCCGCCATTGGTGCCGAGCGCGCCCAGCTTCAGCTGCACCGCATGGAACGGCCCCTGCACCAGCGGCCCCAGCGTCGCCGCCGCACCAGGCCGCGAACGATCGCCATAAAAGTGATCGTAGGCGCTGACGCCGCGCCCGAAATCGGGATCCTCGGCATTGGCAGCATATGCATTGAAGCGTTCGACCGTCTGCAGCATTTGCGCAGCATCGACGCCGATCCTGCCCGCCAGTTCTTCCAGCGTGTCAGCAGTGAAAACCCAGTCCGGCAGCGCATCGAAGGGCATCACCGGGCCGATGGGATAACGCCCACGGTACTGCGCATCGAATACCAGCCACGCCGGGTTGTTTGGATAATCATAGGTTGCGGGATCGAAGAGGTGGAAGGCCCCCGCCAGCGAGGAATAGTTGTTCGCCTCGTTGCAGAAGCGCTTCCCAGCGCGGTTCACAAGCAGGCTGTGCGGCAAGGTCCGCTCGATGAGCACGGGCGAGGCGCGCTGTTCGCCCCCCGGCCAATGTGCACCTCCGATGGAAAGCGTCGGCACCCACCACGCCGAAGTCATGTTCCCCAGCCCCGCGCCGACCGACATGGCGAGCTTGAGCCCATCGCCCGTGTTTCCTGGCGGCGAGGCCGGCATATCAAGCGGGCCGCGCAAGAAAGTCTTCTTGAGGTTCTCGTTCCACTCGAACCCGCCGGTCGCGAGAATGACCCCGCGCTCCGCACGAATGCAGCGCCCGCCGGCAAACTCGACGCCAACAACGCGGCCTGCTTCCACGATCAGTCGCTCGGCCTTGAGGCCAAGTTGCGGCTCGATCCCGCGCGCGAGACACGCCGCCAGCAGCCGCCCGACCATCGCCTGCCCAAACCCGCGCAAGTCCGCATCGGCGCGGCGCTTGAGTTCAGCCGGATCGACAAACCCGCTGCTTCCGCCAAGCGGCGTTTCGCGCAGCATCATCCGCTGGATAACGCCGTCGCTGAACACCTTCTCCGCCCATGGGCCGAGCGTGGTGAAATCGAACAGTTCGTTATCGAGCGCGCGCCCGCCTTCGGGCTTTGCTCCCGGGCGGTCGAGATAATAGTCCGGATAACTCGGCAGGATACTCACCGCGAGCGCGTCTGCTTCCTCCAGAAACGCCAGCGCATTCGGCGCTTCGCGCACGAAAGCGCCAAGCACGTCGGCATCCATTTCGCCGTGATCGAGGCTGCCAAAATAGGCGAGCGCGTCTTCCTCGCTATCGGCCATGCCGGCGGCCTGCATGCGCGGGTTGTTCGCGGCCCAGATAATCCCGCCCGAAACGGCAGCCGTGCCGCCCAGCCGGTCGCCCTTTTCGGCCAGCGTGACCTGCGCCCCCGCCGCATGGGCCGCCAGCGCCGCAGCCATCCCTGCCGCGCCCGCGCCGATAATCAGAACGTCAGTCGTCTCGCTCACCTTACAGCCCCCCGGCGACGTAGAGGCACTGCCCCGTCACCCAACCTGAGGCCGGCGAGCACAGGTAGACTGCCGCCGCCGCGATATCCTCCTCGCGGCCATAGCGTTGCAGTGGAATGCGGATCATCTCGCGCAGCGCCTCGCGCGCTGCTTCATCGCCAGTGCGCATGCACTCGTTGAAGTTCTGCGTCGGGATCGGCCCCGGCGCGACGGCATTGATGCGGATCCTGGGCGCGAGTTCGCGCGAAAGCGTCTCGGTCAGGCTGTTAACCCCGGCCTTGGCCGCGGCATAAGGCCCGTTCTTGACCTGCGGCCCGAACGCCGCGCGCGATGAGGTGTTGAGGATTGTGCCGCCAGCCTCGCCCATGGCCTTGGCCGCAACCACTGCCCCCATCCATACGGCCTTGAGGTTGAGATCGACTTGCGCGTCCCAGCTTTCCTCGGTTGTCTTCGTCAGATAACGCGGATTGCCATCAGGAATGCCGCCAGCATTGCTCACCCAGATGCTGACCGACCCGAGTTCCTCGGCTGCCCGCGCTGCCAAGTTCTCAAGCGCCGCCATGGACGTCGCATCGGTGGGCACGGCAATCGCCCGCCGCCCCCGCGCGCGGATTTCCTCAGCCACCGCCTCGATATCCGCCGCCGTGCGCGCGCCAAGCGCCACGTCAGCGCCCGCTTCGGCCAGCGCTATGGCAATCGCGCGGCCAATCCCCTTGCCCGCGCCGGTGACCACGGCCACCCGCCCATCGATGCGGAAGCTGTCGAGAATGCTCATGCGGGTTCTGCCTCGCGTTCCATCAGGTTCACGCGCGGATCGTTCGGCCAGACCCATTCCTTGCCGATCACCTGCTGCGCCGCGAGGTGCGGCGGCACGTTCTCCAGCCCGATCATCTTGTCGCAGGTCTGGTGGAAGCTGTAGATGCGCGCTTCCTGATAGCTCAGCGGGACGGACTTGAAGCCGTCGCTTTCCATCGACTTCTGGATCGCCTCGCCGAACTGCGTGTCCTCCTGAATGATCGGGCTCATCTCGCGCTCACCCTTGCCGTCGGGCCCAATCTTCCTATTTGGAACCGTCCACAGATCCGGCACCGGGCCATCGCCCCAATCGAGCGCCATGGTGATGAGTTCCAGCCGCGTGGTGTTCAGCGAAGTGGGCCAGAATATCAGCGGCGGGATGAAGAAGTTCGAGAGCGGCGAGACCCAGTTGGGGAACATCGTGTAGCTCTGGGTCGTGGTTCGCCCCAGTTCGCCCACCGTCTCGATCGACTGCCATTCGGGCGGGTTATCGATTGCCCGCACGTGTTCGCGGTTGGTGTTGCGCGGCGGCGGCGCAATCATGCGGGCATGACCGCCGGGGAACATCGTGTTCACATTGCGCTTGGAATCGACCAGCGGGGCTACCGTATCGGGGTGGATGAACGGCACATGGTAGACCTCCATGTTGGCCTCCATCGCCACCTTCCAGTTGCATTTCAGATCGAACGACTGGCGCGCCGCGAGCCGCACCTTGTCGAAGGCGAATTCCTCCCACTCGTCCCACAGCGGACCCATCCAATCCCGCAGCGACATCGCGCCTTCATCGAGGTTCACGAAGATCAGCTTGCCGTACATCTCGCAGCGCACAGAAATCAGGCTGCGGCACGATTTGTCGAAGTTGCTGCCGAAATCCTGCGATTCCGGCACGCCGACGAGCTCGCCATCCGTCTTGTAAGTCCAGTTGTGATAGCCGCACATCAGGCGCGGGGTGCGCCCGCGCTGCGCGGTGACGACCGGCGCGCCGCGATGCCGGCAGGTGTTGTAGAAGGCTCGGACCACCCCATCCATGCCGTGGACGATAATCAGCGGTTGCCCCACGTTGTCCCACTGCATGAAGCTGCCCGGCTCGGGCACTTCATCGAGATGCGCGGCAAACAGCCAGCTCTTCTTCCAGATATGCTGCTGCTCGAGGTCGTAATATTCCTGGCTGGTGTAGCGCCCGGCGGGAAGGTCCGGCAGATGCGGGAAGCCCTCGGGCGGGCGACTGCGCGCCGCTTCCCATTCCATCAGCCGCTTGATCGTGTCGACCGTCTGCTGATCCATCATCTGCCGCACTCCTGTTCCGGGCGAACGCGCTCAGGCGTTGCCAGCAATCACCGATTTCGCATCATCCACGCGGATCGCCGCGCCGTTGATGAACTTGCTTTCGTCCGAGGCGAGGAACACCACGGTGTAGGCAATGTCGTCAGGCTCACCGAGCTTGGTGATCGGCCCGCCATTGAGCGCCTCTTCCGCACCGCGCATCAATGCAGCCTGCCGCCCCACTTCGATCACCATCGGCGTCAGGATACCGGCGGGGTGGATCGAGTTGCAGCGAATGTTGTAGCCCTGCCGCGCGCAATGGACGGCTACGGCGCGAGTAAGCCCTTCTACCGCACCCTTTGCTGCGCAATATGCCGCAACAGCACTCTCGCCCTGCACTGAAGCAATCGAGGCCATGTTGACGATCGAGCCGCCGCCGGTTTCCTTCATCACGCGCACTGCGTGCTGGCAGCCAAACCACGTGCCATCCGCGCTGACGGCCATGATGAAGCGGTAGTCCTTCTCGGTCTGCGTTTCGATATCGCCAAGTTCGACCACGCCCGCGTTGTTGACGAGAATATCGAGCTTGCCGTGCCGCGCGACAACGTCATCGACCAGCACGCGCCATTCCGCATCGTGCCGCACATCGAGATGGCGATACTCGGCCATATCGCCCAGTTCGGCGGCGACACGCTCACCGTTCGCGCTGTCCACATCGGTGAGGATCACGCGTGCACCTTCACGCACGAACATGCGTGCGTCCGCCTCGCCGAGGCCCTTGGCCGCGCCGGTGATGATCGCAACTTTCCCCTGAAGTCTGCCCATTTTCCGGCCTTCCTCTCAATTATGCAAGTTCCCACCAATTCACCCCGGATGCTAGGCAGACGTTACTAGCAAAAGAGAGGGGAAGCGCCGTGGCACTGACGATGGACGAGCTCTCGGCGCGCGAGGAAATCCGCGATCTGCTCCACCGCTATTGCAAGGGAATCGACCGGAAAGACTGGGCTTTGGTGCGTTCGTGCTTTGCCGACGACCATGTCCACCGGCACTCCACCTTCGTCGGTTCGCCGGACGAATTTATCGGTTTTGCCAGTGCCGTGCTGGGCACGATCCCCGCGACGCATCACACCATCGGCAACGTCCACTTTGCATTCGCCGAAGACGGCCTCAGCGTGGCGACCGAG
This sequence comes from Novosphingobium sediminis, assembly GCF_007991615.1. Classification (GTDB taxonomy): domain Bacteria; phylum Pseudomonadota; class Alphaproteobacteria; order Sphingomonadales; family Sphingomonadaceae; genus Novosphingobium; species Novosphingobium sediminis. Next base: position 103,448 of record NZ_BJYR01000020.1, read on the forward strand.
GCCAACTTCGTTGCCTACCACTTCATCGAAGCGGGCCACCTGGAAGGCACGCCTGTGCCGACGCATGGCAAGGCAACCGACTGGATCGTTGCTGGCCGCTACTGCGACCGCATGGAAAAGCGCGATGGGCGCTGGATCATCGTGGCGCGACAAGCGTACCATGACTGGGAACGCGTGGACGCTGCCAACACATAGGAAATCTCCCCCACGCCCGCTCGTGCTGAGCTTGTCGAAGCATCATGCACGGTGGTCGCGCCAACACCCTTCGACAAGCTCAGGGTGAGCGGGAGTGGGCTGGAGGATGTTGATAGAGAAGGGAAATAGGATGCGACTGAACGGCAAGACAGCCCTGATCACCGGCGGTTCCTCGGGGCTGGGTGCCGCCATGTCGCGGCGCTTCGTCGCCGAAGGCGCGAGCGTTGTGATCGCAGACATTGATGATGCGAACGGCGAAGCCCTCGCCGCTGAACTCGGTGACAAGGCCAGCTACATCCACCTCGACGTGACCAAGGAAGCCGATTGGGCCGCCGCCTTCGCCGGGATCGAGACCGTCGACTGCGTCATCAACAACGCCGGGATCACCACGGCAGGCAATATCGAGCAAGTGACGCTCGAGCAGTTCCGCCACGAATTCGAGATCGACGTCGTAGGCGTGTTCCTCGGCTGCAAGTACGCGGTTGCCGCCATGAAGGAACGCGGCGGTTCGATCATCAACATGTCGTCGCTCGCGGGCATCAAGGCGACCGCCGATCTAGTGGCCTACAACGGCGCGAAGGCGGCAGTGGCGATCATGACGAAGTCGATCGCGGCGCACTGCGGCAAGAGCGGCTACGGCATTCGCTGCAACTCGATCCACCCCGGCGTGATCCGCACCCCGATCCTCGACAAGGTGCTGGCACAAGTACCCAATCCGGACGAAGTCTACGCCGGCTGGGTCGCCGTGCATCCCATCGGCCGCATCGGCACGCCGGAGGAAATCGCCGCCATCGCGGTCTACCTCGCCTCGGACGAATCCGGCTTCACCACCGGCGCCGAGTTTCGCATCGACGGGGGAAGCTCGATCTGATGAACCCGATCAGCCTCGCCTCGGGCATCGTCCCCGAATTCGGCCCGGTGGAGACCATCCGCGCCGCACGCTTCGGCGGGTTCGATGCGGTCGGCCTCTGGGTCGTGCCCGAGACATGGACTGACACTACAACCCGTGAGGCCCGCGCCGCACTCGCGGATACTGGCCTGCCGGTGGTGGATGTCGAGGTCATCTGGCTCCAGCCAGGCAGCGATATGGCGGCGCACAAGAAGGTGATCGACGTCGGCGCGGAGTTGGGCGCGCAGAACGTGCTGTGCGTGTCGTCTGAACCCGACGTGGGCGTGACGGCAGCGCGGCTGCACGAGCTTTGCGTCCATGCCGAAGGGACGGGGCTGCGCGTCGCGCTGGAGTTCGGGATCTTCACCGAGGTCAAAAACCTGACGATGGCGCTGGGCGTGCTCGATCACGTCGGCCATCCCTTGCGCGCGCTGCTGATCGATCCGATCCATGTCGACCGCTCGCAGAGCTCGATTGCCGATATCGCAAAGGTTCCGCGCGAACTGCTGCCCTATGCGCAGTTTTGCGACGCACCCGCCAAGCGCCCTGACCCTGCGAATTTCGCCGCGATCATCGAAGACGCCATCGACCTTCGCGAACAATGCGGCGAAGGCGCGCTGGCGCTGGCGGATATCTACAAGGGCTTGCCGCCGGGCATCCCCCTCAGCATCGAGTTGCGTTCAAAGGCTTTGCGCGACGGGTTCCCCGATCCAGGCGAACGCGCGCGGGCGGTGGCTGAGGCGACGCGGCGCTGGTTGGGGGCGCAGGCATAGACCTTACCCCACCAACCTAACTTCGTCATTGCGAGCGTAGCGAAGCAATCCAGAGCGTGCGTGCTCATCCGCTCTGGATTGCTTCGTCGCTACGCTCCTCGCGGGTGACGAGGTGGGGTGCGTAAACTCACCGCGCCTTCACAAACGCCGCCACATCATCATGCAGCGCCTTGAGCGAATCCTCGTGCGCATAGACCATGTGGCCGCTGGGGTAATACTTGTACGAGATGTTGCCGCGCAGGTTCTCGGGGACCGGCAGGTGGCGCATCTGGAACCGCCCCTCGAAATAGGGCGTCGCGGTGTCGTAATAACCGCCGAGCACCATCACCCGCAGCGTCGGGTTGGTCTTCAGCGTAAAGGCCAGATCGGGCAGCAGGTTTGCCGCACCGTCCACGGCGTAACCGGCGCCCGGCGGGGTGTGCTTGAGATCCCAGTCACCCACGTTGGCGAAGAGCTTGAACGCCTTGCCCGCGCCATAGCCAAGCTTGCCGCGCGCATAATCGTTGAACGCCGAGACATAGGCTGAGCTGATCGCGGTGGACTGCGGATCGTAGTCCGCCTCCTTGCTCAGCACGTCGAGGCTCGGCCCGGCAAAGCGCGTATCGAGCCGGCCCACGGTCTGCCCGGTCTCGTCCATCAGGTTGCGGTTGAACTGACCGAGATTGACCCGGAGGTTGGAGCGCAGGATGTAGGCCGGGGTCAGGCCGGTATAGCGCGCCAGCTTTTCGGCAATCGCCTGCTTGCGGTCCGCCGGAAGGTCGTTCCCCTCGATCAGTGCGGCGGCATATTCGCCGGTCGCGAAGCGCTCTGCCTCTGCAAGGAACGGCTCCAGCTCAGCCGGGCGGCCACCGGGCACGCGGTTGTGATACCATGCGGTCGCCGCATAAGTCGGCAGCGTAATGATATAGGGCAGGTCGTTGCCGGGGTTCCACTGCGGCGCATCGGCCCAGAAATCGAACGCCAGCGTCGTCGAGAGCAGCATGATGCCGTTGAGATCGACCGCATCCGTCCCCTGCAGCCGCGCCGCCAGCGCAACCGCGCGCGGCGTGCCATAGCTTTCGCCGAAGAGGTAGCGCGGCGAATTCCAGCGCTGGTACTTGCTGAGGAACTGCTTGATGAAATCGGCGAAGGCGTAGACGTCCTGGTCGATGCCGTAGAACGCCTTCTCCTTGTCCTTCCCCGCAATCCGGCTGAAGCCCGCCCCCGGCGCATCGATGAACACGAGGTCCGCCACATCGAGCGGGCTCTCGCCATTATCGACCACCTTGTAGGGCGCCGGGGCGGTGTGGCTGCCGTCTGCCGTTACCACGCGGCGCGGGCCGAACGCGCCCATGTGGAGCCACACGGTGGAGGAACCCGGCCCGCCGTTGAACACGAACAGGATCGGGCGGTCCGCGGCGGGCGCGCCTTTCTTGAAATAGGCGGTGTAGAACATCGAGGCTTCGGCAGGAGCCTCGTCATCGGCCTTGGGCTTCGCTGCATCATCCCAGCCCTTGGCATGCACGACGAGCGTGCCCGCCATCGCCTTGTAGTCGATCCGCTGCCCACGCACCGTAACCGAGCCCTCGCTCGCCACTTCCTCAGGCTGGAACAGCGCAGCGGGTGCCGCCTTGGCCGCTTCGGCAGGCTTGGCTGCATCGGTAGCCTTGTCTGCCGCCAGTGCCGCCGTGCTCAGCCCGAATGCCAGAGCCAATGCCGAAATACCCCGAAGCAACCGCATGAAACGCCTCATCCGCAAACAGGAAACCGGCGCGGGTGGTTGCACCGCGCCGGTCGATTGTCCAGCGATTGCAAGGGCAAGGGCGTGCAAAAGCGCACTGCCCTAGCCGTTATCAGCCTCCCCCAACCGCTCATGCTGAGCTTGTCGAAGCATCATACCCGACGGCCGCGCCAGCACCCCCTTCGGCTGGCTGCTTGCAGCAGCCGCTCAGGACATGCTTCGACAAGCTCAGGGTGAGCGAGGTTGGGAGGAGGTCCGAAAGTTGGCCAGTCAATTACCCCGCCGAAGGCCGGTGCGCGGTGTCGGACCAGTCCTGCCGCGCCACCCACTGCGCCAGCGTTTCCAGTTCGATCCCCGGCAGGCGCTCCATCATCGCCTCGGTGTTGACTTCAAACGGCTTGGTCGGCGCATTGTTGTTGTAGTTGTAGAACGCTGCAATCCCCGCCGCGAAGGGCTTGCGCTCCGCCTCGGCCATCGAATCGCCCAGCGCGCCGACCAGCAGATCGCCGAATTCTTCCGGCGTGCAGGGATCGTACTTGATGGTGTGGCCAAAGTGATCGGACAGGATCTGCGCGACCTGCGGCGGCAGCAGGCGCTCCGGTCCGCCGATGTTCATCCACGTGCCTTCCATGTCCGGCCGGTCCATCGCATGGATCATGATCTTGGCGACGTCGTCGAGGCTGATCCAGTTAGCGCCCAGCGTCGGCTTGTGCGGATAGACGTAGCGCTTTTCGTGGACGATGAACGGACGCGCCCAGTTCGTCAGCAGGTTGTCCATGAACAGCACCGAGCCGAACACGGTGGCCGGTACGCCCGAGCGGAACAGCGCGTTGATGCCCGCGGTGTTGCCGGCATAGGTGAAGGCATCGCCCGGCTTGTCCGGGATCCAGCTTGAGGTGTTCCACACGAAGCGCTTGGCATCGACTTCCTTCGCCGCCTCGCCGATCCAGCCGGCGAGTTCGGCGCGGGAATCGCGCAGCTGGAGCGGGTGATTGTAGAATACCGCGTCCGAGCCCTCGAGCGCCTTGGTGTAGGTCTTGCGGTCGTAAAGATCGATCACGCGGGTTTCGATGTCAGCGTTAGTCGGCCCGAGATCGGGCTTTTCATTGCGCGACAGCGCGCGGACCTGATGCCCTGCGGCGACCAACTGACGCACTTGTGCCAGCCCTTGCCGACCGGTTGCGCCCACGACGGATACCAGTGCCATTTCGCATCTCTCCTTGGATGGGGCCGCCCGGCTCTGTGGCCGGTGCAGCCGGAATGATTGGGCCTAGCTGCGGATCGCGCTGGCTCCGTCGACATTGAGATCGGTCCCGCTGGTGAAGCTCGAATCCTCGCAGCTCAAAAACAGGATTGCCCGCGCGACTTCGTCGGGCTCGCCCACGCGGCCCATCGGGTGCGCGGAGGCCATCACCGCCTCGATCTGCTCTGGCGTGGCGCCGCCCGCATTGAGGTAGCGGCCATACATCGGCGTGCGGATCGCGCCCGGATGCACGGTGTTGGCGCGGATCTTCAGTCCCCGTTCGGCGCAATCGAGAGCCACGGTCTTGGTGAGGTGCGTGACGCCAGCCTTGGATGCGCAATAGGCCGCCATGTTGCCCGAAGCGCGGTGAGCCAGCATCGAGCCGACATTGACGATCGTCGCGTTCTCGCCCGAGGCGGCAAGTGCCGGGATCGCCGCGCGGCAACCGTAGAACGAGCCGGTCAGGTTGATATCGATATGGCGGTGCCAGCTATCGAGATCGACATCGACGGTGTTCCCCGGTTCCGAAATGCCGGCGATATTGCACAGCGTCGTCAGCTTGCCGAAGCGCGCCAGCGTGGCCGCAACCGCCGCTTCCCACTGTTCCAGATTGCGCACATCGAGCTGCACGGCATCGGCATTGGGTCCGAGCTTTGCGGCATGGGCCTTGGCCTTTTCGAGCTGAAGATCGCCCAGCATGACGCTGCCGCCCTCTGCCACGAACAGCTCAGCAACCGTTCCGCCGATCCCTTCCGCACCGCCCGAAATGAGCGCGACCTTGCCGGTCATCTTCCCCATCAATCAGCGCTCCAGAATGCAGACGCCGGAAAGGCCCGGTGCGCCATAGACGTGGCTGTAGGCGGTCTTGGGTGAGCCCGGGACCTGCCGCCCGCCGCCGCGTCCGCGCAGCTGCACGGTGTTTTCGTAGACCTGACGCAGGCCCGAGGCGCCGATGGGTTCGCCGCAGGCGAGGCAGCCGCCATCTGTGTTGACCGGGAGCTTGCCGGTCACTTCGGTGCGGCCTTCGCGGAGCCACTGCTCCTGATCGCCATCCTTGCAGAAGCCGTTCTCGGCCATGTGCATGATCTCGGCGCCGGATTCGGTATCCTGCAACTGAGCGACGGAGATGTCCTCCGGCCCGATCCCGGCCTGCTCGAACGCAGCCTTCGAGGCGAGGATCGTCGGCTTGCCGCCGTTGTCGATATCAACCGAAGGCGCGAACACCTCGAACGAGCCCGGCGGGCGGGTGCGCACGGCGACGCTGGCGATCCGGACCGCATCGGCGCCCAATTCGCGCACCTTCTTGCCGCTGGCGAGGATCAGCGCGACAGCACCCTCAGCCGGGGCGCAGAACATGTACTTGGTCAGCGGATCGTTCACCATCGGCGAGTTCAGGATCGTTTCCAGATCGACCGGCGAACGCCGCCAGGCGTGATCGGCATGGACACCGTTGCGGAACGCCTTCTCGGCAACGCGGCCCAACGTTTCGCGGCTGATGCCGTGGAGCTGCATGTAGCGCTGGATCTTGAGCGCGAAGAACTGCGTCGTCAGCATCATGCCGGTCTGGCCGTACCATTCGGGCAGGCCATACTCGCGGGGCTTCGCGTTGAACGCGCCGCGCGGGTGCTTGTCGAAGCCGACCGCCAGCGCCACGTCGAACTCACCCGCCGCGATGGCGTTGCGCGCCGAAGCCAGCGCAGAGCCGCCAGTGGCGCAGCCGTTGGCGACATTGATGAACGGCAGGCCGGTCAGGCCAAGCTCGTTGACCATGATGTCCGCACTGCCCGCTGCCGCCGAACCGCCATAGGCGCAGCCGACATCGGTCCAGTCGATCCCGGCATCGGCCATCGCCTGCCGCACCGCATAAACGCCCTGATCGCGGCCCGAGCGCCCGTCAGTGCGGCCGAAGGGGTGGATGCCCGCCCCGATGATATAGACGTCTTCCATCACGCTTTCTCCGGACGAAACGCATAAGTGGCGCGCGTCGCATCGAACGGTGCGACGACGAATTCCATCGGCATGCCGAGCTTGAGATCCTCCAGCACGCAATCAACGATGCGCGTCTCGACGATCACTTCGCCGGGCAGCTCGACATAGCCGAGGAGGTAGGGCTGGAACGGCTCCGGCCCCTCGAAGGGTTCCTTGGGCTGGAAATCCTGCCGGGTCCACGACCACAGCGTGCCCTTGCGCGACAAGCGGTAGGGCTCGACGCCTTCGGCCGCATCGCCGCTGGGATAGGGGAACACGATCTTGCCATTGGGCAGCCGTCCGCCGAGCAGCGCCGGCTCGGCCTCGTTGGTCCACAAGTTCTCGGCAATGGGCTGGAGCAGCTGCGTCATAGGGCCTTTCCCGTGGGTCGGTCCGGCAGGGCCGGATCCTCTTATTGGCAGGCATCGTGGCACCAAAGGCTGGGAGCGACGACAATTGAAAATGCTAGGCGGACTGCAAGCTGCCCTCCCCCTTTGTGTTAGTCGCCCCCGCCGCACGGAATGCCTAGCCCTTGGCAAAAGAAGGAGCGGGCGTCTTGGGAGAGCATCGCCGTTACCGACAGTTCGTGCTCGCCGTGATCACCTTCGGCGGCATGCTGAACATCGCCGATCGGCTGATCCTTTCGATCATGCTGGAGGACATCAAGCACGCCTTCACGCTGAGCGACACCGAGATCGGGCTCATCACCGGCTTCGCCTTCACGCTGCTCTATGTCGTCTGCGGCCTGCCGCTTGCATGGCTGGCAGACCGCATGAGCCGCCCGCTCATCATCGCGGTTTCCATCGCCACGTGGAGCCTGATGACCGCGCTCTGCGGCATGGCGACGGGGTTCTGGACGTTCTTCCTCGCCCGCATGGGCGTGGGCATCGGCGAATCGGGCAGCGGCCCGGCGGGCACGTCGCTCCTCACCCAGACCTTCAAGGGCCACGAACTTGGCCGCGCAATGGGCATCTACTTCCTCGGCCCCACGCTGGGCACGGCGGCGGGCCTGATCCTTGGCGGGGTGCTGGCCCATACGGTCGGCTGGCGGATGACGTTCCTGCTGCTCGGCATTCCAGGCATTCTCTTCGCGCTGTTCGTTTTCATGACGGTGAAGGAGCCCGGCGGCCGCCCGATCCCGCCCAAGGTGAGCCTTGCCGAAGGCCTCACAGCTTGGTTCACCGGCATTCGCGCCCTCCTTGCCAACCGCGTGTTCCTTGCCGCGTCGGCCGCGTTCGGCTGCATGATCGTGACGGGCTACGGCTTTGCGACGTGGCTGGCGGCGATCATGCTGCGCGGATTTCATGTCTCGACCGCAGATGTCGGGTTCTATCTCGGCCTTGCCTTCGTCCTTGGCGGCATCCCGGGGCCCTTGCTGGGCGGCTACCTCACCGACTGGCTGGTCCGGCGCGACGCGCGCTGGCGCGCCTGGCTCCCCGCGATCGCCACACTGGGCTGCCTGCCGATCTACCTCGCCGCGCTGCTCAGCACCAATTTCTGGACTTTCCTCGGCCTGTTTTCCTGTGGCTACCTCGTGTTCCTCACCGCGCAGGCGCCCACAGTTTCGCTGATCCAGCTCGCAGTGCGTCCGGACGAGCGCGCGATGGCGATGGCGGTCGCGATGATCTTCAACAACCTGATCGGACAGGCGCTCGGGCTGTTCTTGATCGGCCTTGCCAGCACCAGCCTGACGCCCACGTTCGGCCCGCAGGCGCTCACCTGGGCGCTGATCGGCGTGAGCGCCGCCTTCGCCGTGCCCGCCGCCTTCTTTTATCTCTACGCGGCGGGCGGCATGGCCAAGGGTCCCCTCAAAATGATGAATAGCCCCGACTCTTCGCAGGCGTAGACTGCCCCCAAGTCCAAGGGAGAGCGGACAAATGGTGGAAACCAAGACCGGGCACGACCGCACAGCAGGCGTGACCTACCTCGATGTGATCAAGGCCGACAAGGTTGCACCGCCGCCGGTCTATCTGGAGGAATCGCCCTATCCCGGCGGCGTCACCAAGGTCGCCACGCACCGCTACTGGAGCAAGGAAGAGCACGAGCGCGAAGTCGAGCGGCTGTGGAAGCGTGTGTGGCAGATGGCCTGCCATGAGGACGACATCCCCAACGTCGGCGACACTTACGTTTACGAAATCGCCAGCCTCTCCTTCATCATCGTCCGCAATGCCCCCGGCGATGGCCCCGGCGCGGTCAAGGCTTTCCCGAACGCCTGCCTCCACCGCGGCCGCCAGCTCTGCGAAGCGCACCGCAAGGGCCAGAAGGTGCTGCGCTGCCCGTTCCACGGCTGGTCGTGGCACCTCGATGGCAAGCTCAAGGAAGTGCCCAGCCATTGGGATTTCCCCAGCGTAACCGAAGAAGAATATTCGCTCCCCGCGATTTCGGTCGGCCACTGGGGTGGGTTCGTGTTCATCAATCCGGATCCGAACGCAGAGCCGCTCGCGGACTTCCTCGGCGATATCGACCGCCACTTCTCGCTGCCATTCAAGCGCCGCTACAAGGCCGCGCATATGGTGAAGCGCCTGCCGTGCAACTGGAAGGTGGCGCAGGAAGCATTCATGGAATCCTACCATGTCGTCGGCACGCACCCTGAACTGCTGCCGATGTTCCTCGATACCGGTTCGAAGTACGATGTCTGGCCCAACATCAGCCGCGCCATGTCCGCCTCCGGCCCGCCGAGCGCGCACACCGATCTCGATGGTCCCGATCCCAGCGCATTTCCCGAAGGCCAGGCCTTCACCAGCTTCCGTCACCCGCTTTCGCGCCACGTCTATCGACGGATCGCCGAGAACCGGGTCGAAGTGACACGTCAGGACGGCAAGACCGGCCTGTTCGACATGAGCGGCGCGCACATCGAAGGCGAAGTCGTCAGCGCCGACGCGCACATGTGCAACTGGATCGGCGGCAAGATTGCGCCGGGTGAGGAAAACATGCCCACCCGCTTCGCCGGCGCCTCGACCGAGGATTTCCGCGCCGACGCGGCGCGCGACCGGCGCGAGATGCTGCGCCCGCAGTGGGGCGATTCGATCGACCAGTTCAGTGATGCCGACATGATCGACGCGATCTTCTATTCGGTGTTCCCGAACCTTCATCCCTGGGCGGATTTCAACCCGATTTTCTACCGCTTCCGGCCTGACGGGGACAACCCCGAGCAGTCGCTCCACGAGGTGATGTACATGGTGCAGGTGCCCGAGGGCGAGGAGCGCCCGGCACCGGCCAAGTGCACCTTCCTCGATCTGGAGGATGATTACACCAAGGCGACCGAGTTCGGCAGCTATCTCAACAAGATCTTCAACCAGGACGGGCTCAACCACGCCGCTGTGCAAAAAGGTCTGCACAACCACCCCAAGGGCGAGGTGATTTTCGCGAGCTATCAGGAAAGCAAGATCCGCGACTTCCACAACAAGCTCAATCTCTGGCTCGATAGCGAGGCCCCGCCCAAGAGCCGGTAAGACCTCGACGTCAAATGCCCCCTCCCGGTGCGTGGGAGGGGGCTTTTGTGCAGGGCTATCCGGCACGCCTGCCCGCACTGCCTTTGGCGCTGAAACCCCCATATCGGACCCTACGGAATCCTTGCGTTTTTGCGGCCACACTGCGCACAAAAACCAGCACCTTGTCACTAATTCTGATAGTTGCTGTTAGCCCCCCGCGCCCTAGCTTAGCGTCTGGGATTGTGGGCGCAAAATCACGCAAAAACAGCACGATATGCGCCGACAGAAAGTTGGGAGGATTGCTATGGGGTTGAGGACACTCGCGTCGCCGTTTCGCGCCGCACTTTTCGCGGGCGTAGCGGCCACGTCGCTGGCGGTGCCGGGTCTGGCACATGCCGCCGATGCTGCAGCCGCCGAGGCAGGCGGCGCGACCGTCGATGATGGCAACGCGATCACGGTTATCGCGCGCAAGTCGACTGAAACGCTGCAGAACGTGCCGGTAACGATCACCGCGATCACTGCCGATGCGATCAACCGCGATCAGGCGACCAAGGCCGAAGCGCTCGGGACGCACGTTCCCACGCTCAACATCTACTCGGGCGGTTCGGGTTCGGGCGGCTCGATCGCGCTGCGCGGTGTCGGCTCCTCGGCCATTTCCGCCGCCTTCGACTCCGCCGTCGCGCTCGACATGGACGGCATCCAGCTCTCCTCGATGCGCCTCCTCCAGGCCGGCTTCTTCGACATCAAGCAAGTCGACGTGATGAAGGGCCCGCAGACGCTCTACTTCGGCAAGAGCGCCACCGCGGGCGTGCTCGGTCTGCGTTCGGCCGATCCGACCAAGACCTGGGAAATCGGCGGCAAGGCCAGCTACGAATTCGTCGAGGACGGCTACGTCGTCAACGGCTACATCTCGGGTCCGGTGACCGACACCCTCGGCATCCGCGTCGCCGCGCAGTACAACGACATCAAGAAGTACACCCAGATCCAGCCCGGCATCCCGGCGCTGATCCGCAACCGCGGCATGCGCGATTTCATCGGCCGCGTCACCCTGCAGTGGGATCCCTCGAGCGCGTTCACCGCAAACCTCAAGGTGAACTACATCAGCAACCGCAACGACGGCGCCATCGGCCACCAGGACATCGATTGCGGCGCGAACGGCCGGGCCGACGAAGTCGTGCTGCTCGGCGGTGCGATCGCGGTGCCCTCGGGCGCGAACTGCAACATTGGCGACCGCTACTACGCGATCAGCGATCCTTCGCCGACGCAGAACAGCAACTACCCCACCGGCAGCGCCGCGGGTGACGGCAAGTATCCGGGCCATCCCTTCGGCAAGACCGACATCTGGCTCGCCCGCCTGCGCATGGACCTCGATCTGAGTGACAAGTTCAAGCTCAGCTCGGTGACGGGCTACTTCGACATCAATTCGGTCGACTCCGATACCTACAGCTCGGTCGGTGTCGGCCCGGCGTTCAACCCCAACGGCATTCCGGTCGCGCTGATCGCGCCGCGCCTTGCCGCGGTGAACACCCCCGGCTCGGCGCAGGGCTTCGGTTCGAGCGACCCGCTCAACGCAACCAAGCAGTGGACGCAGGAACTGCGCCTCACCAGCAACTTCGACGGTCCGTTCAATTTCATGGTCGGAGGTTTCTACGAACACCGCAACATCGATTTCAACACGTCGCAGCAGGGCGTGAACATCTCGATCATCGCGGCAGACCCGATCACCGGCAGTGCGTTCGACTGGTACAAGAAGCACCACACCACGACGAATGCCTACTCGCTGTTCGCCAGCGGCAACTACAAGCTGACCGAAAAGCTGGAACTTTCGGGCGGTGTGCGCTGGACCCGGGAAAAGAAGGTCAACACGATCTCGGTGCCCTACGTCCACGCGTTCCTCGCGGCGACGCCGGCCTTCATCAGCAGCGGCTTCTTCTCGGGCCCGATCCCGTTCCGCGACACCAACGTCTCGCCGGAAGTCACGCTGCGCTACAAGGCCTCGGATGATCTCAACATCTATGCGGCCTACAAGACCGGCTACAAGTCGGGCGGTATCGACAACTCGGCGCTGCCGTCGAACAGCCTGCTCGGCTTCAACAATCCGGCCACGCGCGATCAGGTCGCGCAGGGCCTGATCTTCAAGTCCGAACGCGCCAAGGGTGGTGAACTCGGTATCAAGTCGCAGCTTGCCGGGCGCACGCTCACCGTCAATGGATCGCTGTTCTACTACGTGTTCAGCGATATCCAGCTGCAGGTGTTCGATGCGACCAAGGTGCAGTTCCGTACCTTCAACGCATCGGAGCTGACCACCAAGGGCGTCGACATCGACTTCAACTGGCGGACGCCGGTCCCGGGCCTGCGCTTCAACGGCGCTCTGGCCTACACCAGCGCGAAGTTCACCAAGCCGCTGGCCTCCGCGATCGACGGTTCGCCTCTCGAAGGCCGCCGTGCATCGCGCGCGCCGGAATGGGCGGGCAACGTCGGGTTCGACTACACCATGTCGATCAGCGACAAGCTGGAACTCGGCACCCACTCGAACCTCGCGTTCTCGAGCAGCTACTACACCGATACGACCAGCGTGAAGGATCCGATCCAGAAGGGCTGGGCCACCGTCGACGGCAGCATCTCGATCGGCGCTCCCAACGGCGCATGGAAGCTGGCGCTCGTCGGCATCAACATCACCGATAAGCGCTTCGTCCAGTCGAGCGGCGCACGTCCCTTCCTCGCCGGCCCCGGCGGGCTCGGCACCCCGGGCACGCCCACTTACGTGCCGCAGGGCGACGACCGCAACGTGCTGCTCAACCGCGGCCGCCAGGTCTTCGTGGAAGCCAGCTTCAAGTTCTGATTGTCAGGACAAGGGCCAGGGAAAGGCCGCTCCGGGGAACCGGGGCGGCCTTTCCCGTTTGGACGGTCGAGGATGGTGCTGAGCGGTTCTCGATACCCACTTGCGCGGGAATGACGAGGCCGTGCGTTATGCGCGCTTCGCCGTCCCCCCGCAGGCGGGGTTCCAGCGGGGCCGGGCGCTCGGCTAGCGGTTAGTCAGGCAGCGACCACCCGCACCGGGATCGCGCTCTGCAGCGGCAGGCCGGTAATCGGGTCCATGTCCTGCGTGTCGTCGATCAGGCGGTTGGTCGAGCCGCCAAGGGTCATCACGTCGTCCTTGCCGGCATCGTCGTTGCCCCAGGCATGCGACATCGAGATCACCCCTCGCCGCACCTTGTCGCTGGCGCTTGCCACCGCATGGATCGAGGCGACGCGCGAGGCGATCTCGATCACTGCGCCATCTTCCACGCCAAGAGCCGCCAGATCCTCCGGATTGATGAAGGCCGGGTTGGTCGGCATCTTCTTCTTGAGGAACTCCGAAATGTGCCCGTTGCTGTTGTAGCGGTGCTTTGACCGGCGCGAGATCAAGCGGAAGTCGAAGCCGTCCGCCTCGGGCCGCTGCGCGGCATAGCCGGCGAAAGCCGCAGGCATATCCCCCGCACCGAGCTGGAACTTGTTGTCGGCATCAGGATCCGCCGGTGCGATCACCGCATGCGCCTCGGGATAGAATATCGCCCCGCCCGGCGTATCGCTTGCCTGCGAATCCGCGCGCGCCTTGCTCGGCGCAACAAGGCAGCCGTGCGAGATGAGATCGAGCATCGTCATCTTCTCCGGCACCGTGTCCATCGAGCACGGACCGCCCGGCAACTGGAGTTGCAAGCCAAGGTGCTTGGCAAGCCACCACAGCATCTCGTACTCATCCATCGTGTCGCCCGGCGGCGGCACCATCGCCTCGGCATAATGCGCGTAAGGTTCCTCGCAGAACGGCTGCGAGACGTTGTTGATGTCCTCGCGTTCAAGGCACATCGAAGGCGCAAGGATCACGTCCGCGCGCTTCGCACTGGCCGACATGTAGGGATCGACCTGCACGAACATTTCGAGCGTTTCGAGCGCCTTGCGCACCTTGCGCTGGTTGGGGAAGGCGATCTCCGGGTTGCCGCCGATCGAGATCAGCACCTTGATCTGGCCCTCGCCGGGGGTGAGGATCTCGTCCGCCAGCACCGGGCAGGGCATTTCCTGCCCCAGCTTGCCGATGCCCCGGATGCGCGATTTGGTGAAGCCTTCGCCGAACATCGGCATCGGCGGAGCGACCTGCGCTTTCTTCGGTCCTGCGGCAAACGGCATGAACACCATCGGGTTCGCCACCTTGTCCCCCGCCTGGTTGAACCGCGCGCAGACCACGTTGAGTGCGGTCACCATATATTCGGTGAGCACGCCCCGGCCCGCCATTTCCGGCCCGGTCCCCGTCACCACGCGGCCCTTGGCGGCGCGGGCGAACATGCGGGCGGCAGCGACGATCTGTTCTGCCGGCACCCCGGCCCGCTCCCCGGCGATCTCCGGCGTGAAGTCCTTCACCGCATCCGATAGCGCATCGAAGCCATCGACATGCGCGGCGACGAAATTGCGGTCGTAGAGCCCTTCCTTGATGATGACGTGCAGCATCCCGCCCAGCAGCGCCGGGTCTTCGCCCGGCTTCACTTGCAGGTAGAGATCGGCAAGGTTGCCGGTGTCGCTCTGGCGCGGATCGGCGACGATCACCTTCATGCCCCGCGCCTTGGCATCGCGCAGGCGGCGCGAGGGTGAGAACGGCGGAACGCCGCCGCTCGGCGTGTAGTGCGAGACGAGCGGATTGTTGCCGACGAACATGACGACGTCGGATTCCTCGAAGTTGTTCGGGCCGCCCATCCACTGGCCGTAGCGCGCCGTGGTGAACACCTTCGCGGGCTGATCGACCGTGACGCTGGTATAGTAGTTGCGCGTGCCGATCGCCTCCGCGAGCGCATAGGACGTGCCGAGCACCGCGCTGTTCTGGAAGGCATTTGTGCCGCAATAGAGCGCGACCGCATGCGGCCCATGCTCGGCAATCACCGCCCTGATCTTGTCCGCCACCAGCTTAAGCGCCTCGGCGGTCGAGGTCTCGACGAATTCAGCCCCCTTAACGCCGCCCTTGCGCACCAGCGGGCGTAGGTGCCGCTCTGGCAGGTTGTGCATTTCGGGCATCTGGCGGCCCTTCACGCAGGTATAGCCATTGAACAGCGCGTTCTCGGGATCGCCCCGCACAGCCTTGACCTTGTCGCCCTCCACATCAACCAGCATCGCGCAGCTGGCATGGCAGAAGCGGCAGAAGGTACGCAGGGTCTTATCGGCCAAGACACATCTCCCAATACTTTTTTGAACGCGAAGGCTATCGGCAATCGTGCGCACCTCCCACTGATGAAAGAGAGGGTAGGCCGCTCAATTCCGCCAGTGGCCATGGGGGCCAAACGCAGGCTTGATGCGCCGAATGCCCGCGCCGGAGATTGCAGCATGAGCCCAGTGATGAACACCGCAAACCGCCACTGGATTCTCGCCCGGCGTCCGGTCGGCAATGCCTATGCCGAAGCCTTCGAGCTGAAGAGCGAAACGCTGCCTGCGCTTTCCGATGGCCAGATCCTCGTGCGCAACAAGGTGCTCTCGATGGACAGCGGCACGCGCATGTACATGACCGACCGCGAGGACAGCTATCAACCGGGCACGCCGCTGGGCGCCAAGCTGATCGGCACGGTGCTGGGCGTGGTCGAGGAGAGCCGCCATCCGGCCTACAAAGCGGGGATGCGCGTGCGCTGCTACGGCCAGTGGGCGGACTTTTCGCTGGTCGAGCCCGATACCACCTACTGCACCGTGCTCGACGGGGCCCATGCGGACCTGAAGGAATACGTGGGCATCTATGGCGCGAATGGCTGGACGGCCTGGGTCGGCGTCGTCGAAACGTGCGCTGCCAAGGCTGGCGAAACGTTCGTGGTTTCCGCCGCGGCCGGCTGCACCGGGCTGATGGCAGGCCAGATCGCCAAGGCGCGGGGGTGCAGGGTGATCGGCATCGCGGGCGGGGCAGCCAAGTGCGACCTTCTGACCGGGGAATACGGGTTCGACGGCGCGATCGACTACAAGTCTGCCGATGTCGAAGCCGCACTCGCGCTGCTGTGCCCCGATGGCATCGACGTCTATTTCGACAATGTCGGCGGCGCAATCCTCGATGCGGCTCTCGCCAATATGGCGCTGTTCGGGCGTGTCGCCGTGTGCGGCCTCATCACCAACTACATCGCGCAAGGGCCGGTGCCCGGTCCCTACCGCTTCGATCAGGTGCTGATGAAGCGCCTGCGCATCGAAGGCTTCTTCTCGCCGGACTTCTACGCGCGGGAGCCGCAGTTCAATCCGGAGCTGGCCAAGCTCGCGGCGGCAGGCCAGCTGCGCCTGCCCTTCGAGGTGAGCACAGGGCTCGAGGCGACGCCGGCCGCCTTCACCAAGCTCTTTACCGGCGCGAACATCGGCAAGGTGGTGGTGGAGCTTTAGCGCTTACTGTGCTGTCCAGCCGCCATCGACGACGAGTTCGGCGCCGGTGATGTAGCTCGCATCGTCAGAAGCCAGGAACGCCACGGCCGGCGCGATTTCGCTCGGATCGGCGATGCGGCCCATGGGCGTGCTCGCGCCCAAACCCGCCATCAGCGCCTCAACCGATTCGCCCATGCCCTTCTTGACCCAGCCGGCCATGCCCTGCTCAAGGAGGTGCGTGCGAACGAAGCCGGGGTGCACGGAATTGACGCGGATCGGCATGCGCTTCTGCGCAAACTCGACCGCCACGGCCTTGCAGAACAGCCGCACCGCGCCCTTCGAGGTGTTGTAGGCCGAGGCATCGGCAATGCCGACGATCCCCATGATCGAACTGATCGCGATGACCGAGGAGCCACCGCGCGTTGTCTTGCCCGTCTCTTCCATCAGCGGCGCACAGTGCTTCACGCCGAGGAACAGGCCATCGACATTGACCGCCATCACGCGGTGCCAATCGGCAAGAGCGATTTCCTCGACGCGCGAAGTGCAATCGGTGCCGGCATTGGCAACGAGCACATCGAGCCGCCCGTGTTCCGCGCGCACGGACGCTGCCGCCGCCTGCCAATCAGCTTCCTGCGCAACGTTGACCCGGAGGTAATGGGCCGCTGGCCCCAGTCTCCCCAACACATCGGAAACTTCCGCCGCAGCCGGATCGGCAAGGTCCGTAAGCACCACGCTCGCGCCTTCGGCCAGCAGCCGCTCCACGGCCGAAAGGCCAATGCCGCGCAGCGCGCCGGTGACCAGCGCGACGCGCCCTTCGAGCCGCTGCATCAGGCGGTCTTCGGCAGCTCGCCGGAGATGTACTTGTCCATCGTGCGGTGGAACTGGCGGATGCGCGTTTCCTGATAGTGGCCGAGTTCGAGCCGCTTGTTCTTGCTGGCCTTCATGCCCGCCTGCACGTGCGGCAGGTTTTCCATGTCCTGATCGAACACACCCGCGAGCGCCGCGCCGATGAGGTGCCCGGCATAGGCGAACGGCTCGCCATCGGGGATCATGAACATCTCGGGGCCGCGCGCGGGCTTTTCACCCTTTTGCGCGCGCATCAGGATGCGCACTTCCATCAGGCAGTGGTCGGCATCCTTCCACGGCCGCCAGCGGTAGACGATGTTCGGCACGAAGCCGCCCCACGGCGACCAGTTGGGGAAGATGTTGTAGGTCAGGTTGTCGAGCATCTCGCTGTCCGAAGCCTGCGAGTAATCATGCCCGTTCATCGCCGCGAAGCCTTCGCGGTTGGCCTGCGCCAAGACCTTGCGTGCCAGCAGCGGATCTTCCGGATCGAAGCCCTTGAGGTCGGTCGGTTCGGCCGCATTGCGGCGGCCGCGCCCATCGCCCGCGCCGAGGAATTCGGCCAGCTTGTTGATCACATACATCTGGTCCTTGCCCTTGAGATGGGGCGAGAGCGTGCCGTTGGGCGTGATCGCCCGGTTCATGTGATCGCCGTAGAGATCGTAGCGCGTGTTGGCGTCTGCCGTGAAGGGCAGGATCTGCGGGTGCGTGACGATCGAGTGCCACGCTTCCATGAACGCCTCGGACACCGCCTTCCAGTTCGCCGGAACCACCTTCGCAACCCAAGCGCCGGTGCTGCATTCGTCGAGCCGCCAGTTGTCGTAGTGCTCGACACCGGGGCCGATCCATTCGCGGAAGCTGGGCAGATCATGGTTCTCGGTAATCAGGATGAAGCCCTGCCAGCTCTCGACCTTGAGTTCGGGGAGCGAAAGATCCTTGTCTTCCAGATGCTTGAAATCCCACGAGCAGGGGATTTCCTTCAGGCTGCCATCGTTGTTCCAGGTGAAGCCGTGGAACGGGCAGCGCAAATTGATCGCGCGCCCGCCTTCGAGGCGCAGCTTGCGCCCGCGGTGGAGGCACACGTTGTAGAACGCGCGGACGCTGCCATCCTGCTGGCGCACCAGCAGGAACGACTTGTCGCCCAACTCGTAGACCACCGTGTCGCCGGGATCGGGCATATCCTCTTCACGCGCGGCGAACTGCCACACGTTGGGCCACATCTTTTCGTCCTCCAGCGCCTTGAAGGCGGGGCTGGTATAGCGATCCGGGTCCAGCGGCTCGTCACCCAGTTCCTGCGTCGATTCCATCACGAGGTAATCGGGCGCGGGGCGGGTATCGACTGCCAGCATGTCGGTATAGGTGATCCCCGGGCAGCGGTCGGAACGGTCGATCTGGGGGTCAATGTCAGCCATGGCGGATCCTGATTGTGGGCGGCGCCGGGACGGCCGGACGGCCCTCACCAAGCGCGCAGGTCTTGCACGCCAAGCATAATGCCATTGCGCCGCCTGCCAACAAGCTGGCGCATTGGATAGGAACGGGCTTTGGTGCGGCTTACTGCTTTTCCAGCAGCACCGCGCCCTGCGGGATGGTCACCCAGTTCTGCTTGCTCTGAGTCCAGAAATGGACGGTCGGTTCGAGCTCGTCGGGATTGTCGAGCGTACCGGCCTTGATGAAGATCATGCCCTGCGCCATCCCGTCCGGCGTCTCGCTGAACACGGGCGAACCGCACTTGCCGCAGAACTTGCGCATGACCGGGTTGCCGGATTCGCTGCCGTCCTCATAGACGGTGAGGTCACCCGAGCGTTCCAGCGCGGCGAACGGAACGGCCACGAGCACGGAAAACGCCGTGCCCGCCTGCTTCTGGCAATGGCGGCAATGGCACACGCCGGTCAGCAGCGGCGGCCACGAGGTTTCATAACGCACCGAACCACAGAGGCATCCGCCCGACCGCCGCTCGCCTGCTGCTTCCGCTTCGCTCATTTGTCCCTCTCCCTGATCCTTGATCCATTCATCGCACAGGCCTTCGCCCGTGCCATCTCACATTTCTGCCAGCATCGCCTTGAGTTCGCCCTTTAGGATCTTGCCGTTGGCGTTGCGCGGCAGGGTCTGCGTGCTGAAGGCGATGCGCACCGGCACCTTGAAGCCTGCCAGCCGCGCGGCGACGAAGGCGCGCAGTTCCTCTTCGGTGGCCTCCGCTCCGGGCGCGAGGTAGACGACTGCCGCCGGTTCCTCGCCCAAAGTGCGGTGGGGAATGCCGACCAACGCCGCATCGGTTACCGCCGGATGCTCGTAGAGTACATTTTCCACCTCGATCGAATAGATGTTCTCGCCGCCCCGAATGATCACATCCTTGGCGCGGTCGACGATCGTGCAGAAGCCTTCGTCATCGACCTTCGCCAGATCGCCGGTGCGAACCCAGCCGTTGACGAAGGTCTGCGCCGTCGCCTCGGGGCGGTTCCAATAACCCGCAACGATCATCGGCCCGTTCGCCCAGAGTTCGCCCACCGTGTTTGGCGGCAGCACCGTCACACCATCCTCGGCGCGAATTTCAAGGCTGGCGACCGGCGCTGCAGGGCCGCAACTGGAAGGCCGGTTGAGATAATCCTCGGCCATGTGGTGCGTCACCGTCGCGCTGGTCTCGGTCATGCCCCAGCCATTGCCGGGGAGCGCGCCGAAAGTTTGCCAGATCGCCGAGACCAGTTCGGGCGCAGAGGGAGCGCCGCCATAGGAAACGGCTTCGAGGCTGGAGAGATCGTACTTGTGCCGGTCGGGATGCTCGATCAGCTGCCACGCGATGAACGGCACGCCGCCGGTCATCGAGACGCGTTCCTTCTCGATCAGGCGCATGGCCTCGATCGTATCCCACTTGTGCAGCAGCACGAGGCAGCTACCGCCGGCGAGCGTACCCATCAGCGTCGCCGAATAGGCCGTCGCATGGAACAGCGGGACGGCCAGCAGGATCACGCGCCGCTTCGCCTCAGGCAGGCCCTCGCCGCGCCGCCGCGCGGTCTGCGCGCCGCTCCACGCGCTGGTCATGATATTGGTCGCAAGGTTGCGGTGCGTGCCGAGCGCGCCCTTGGGCCGGCCAGTGGTGCCGCTGGTGTAGAAGATGCCGGCGGGATCATCACTGTCGATCTCGGCTGCGGGCAGTTCGGCATCCGGCAACGAAACCCAGCTTGTCGGCGCACCGATCAGGTCTTCCAGCCGCTCGGCACCTTCGGCACTCCCGCGCGATACGATCACAGACTTTAGCGGCAGGCCTTCCGCATGGGGCGCAATCCGGTTCCAGCGATCGACGTCGGCAATCAGCAGCTTGGTGCCGCTGTCTTCCAGCGCAAAGGCCAGTTCCTCACCCGTCCACCATGCGTTGAGCGGCACGATGATCGCGCCGAGTGCGGTGACGGCCATGAACACCGCCGGCCATTCCGGCAGGTTGCGCATCGCCAGCGCCACCCGATCACCCTTGCCCACCCCGCGCGCAACCAGTGCTGCCATCAGCGCCGCAACCGCGCGGTGGAACGCATCGAAAGACACGCGCTCCTCGCCATAGACGACGAAGTCCGCCGCGCCATGCGTACGGGCCGCTGCCATGACACCGCGCAAGCTGGGCAATGCGTTCTTCCAAACCCGCGTCGGGACACCCCGAATGGTGACCGTTTCCATCTCGAACGGCATGCCCGGCGCGCAGAGTTCCTCGCGGATTTCGGCCAATGTGTGCACGGGCCAGCCGGCGGGAATCGTGGGAAGCGCGCTACTCGGTTCAGTCATGACATCCTCGCGGGCCCGGCTCGTTGCGGCCTTGCCTCATTGGGGCGAGAGACTAGTGCCGCCCCGGCGTTGCAGCAAGGGGCCGAAAGCCCCGCTTGCCGTAGCGGAAGGCAGCAAATCCGGCAGAATTGCGTGATTTTTTCGACTCTTCGGACTGCGCGGACGCTTCCCTGATCCCTCCCGATGACCTAATCCCAGACCCCAACAAGACTTGCATAACAAGATTCGTGGGAAGGACGCTGATTTGCCGGAAGCCGAGCACCCGGAGACCGCCACCCTTGCACCTGCCGAGGCCGATATGGGCTTTGGCGCACTCGCCGCGCGGCTGGAACCGCTGGGAGGGGGCCGCTTCAGGCTCGATGGCGCGGCAGGCTGGATGCAGGGCCGAACGATGTATGGCGGCACGGCAGCCTTCATCGCCTACTCGGCCGCCAAGCTCGCGTTCCCTGATCTGCCCCCCTTGCGCGCCGCGCAGGTCGGCTTTGTCGCACCGGTGGGTGAACATCTCGAAGTCGAGGTCGTCATGCTCCGGCAGGGCCGCAGCGTCGCGCAAGTCGAAACCTCGCTCATGTGCGACGGGGCGGTGGCCCAGCGCACACTCTGGCTGTTCGGCGCGGGGCGGGAAAGCAACGGGACGGTTCCTGCGGCCATCCTGCCGGGTCTGATCCAGCCCGAGGACTCGCCGTTCCTCGGCGCCAACGACATGGCCCCCGCCTTTACCGCACGGATGGACATGCGCCGCGCCGATCCGCCCGGCGGCTCGCCCCCGGGCACAATCCGCCGCTGGGTCCGTCTGAGGGACCGCTCCGGCCTCGATTCAGCCGGCGAACTCGTTGGTATCGGTGATGCACTCCCGCCGGGTTCGGCCCGCGCGATGGAGCGCAAGGGGCCGATCAGTTCGATCACCTGGGCGCTGACGATCCTCGGCGAAGTGCCGCCCACCCGCGAAGGCTGGTGGCTGCTCGAGACCAGTTCGAACCACATGGCAAACGGGTTCAGCAGCGAAACCTTGCGGCTGTGGAACAGTGAAGGCGTGGAAGTGATGCACGGCCTGCAATCGGTGGCGGTGTTCGGATGATCGATCTGGCCGATCCCGCCGCCCACGGCTTCGACGCCGCCCGCCTCGCCCGCATTGGCGCCTTCCTTGAGGAGCGCTACGTCGGTCCCGGCCTGCTCCCACATGCGGACATCCTGATCGCGCGCGATGGCGAGCCGCTCCACCGCTTCACCTGCGGCAAGGCCCGCGCCGATGGCACGCCGCTCAGCAACGACGCGATCTTCCGCATCGCCTCGATGACCAAGCCGCTCACCAGCGTGGCCTTCATGCTGCTGCTGGAGGAAGGCAAGGTCGCGCTCGACGATCCCGTCACCAAGGTGATCCCGGAATTCGCCGGGCTCGGCATCTACAACGGCGGGGGCGGTGATGCGCCGTTCTTCCCGACCCGCGCGGCCGCGAACCCGATGCGGATGGTGGACCTGCTCACCCACATGTCGGGCCTGACCTACGGCATCCAGAACCGCACCAATGTCGATGCCGCCTATCGCAAGAACCGGCTCGACGGACATGCCTCGCTGCCCGGCAACGATCACTTCATCGCCGAACTCGCCAAGCTCCCGCTGGAGTTCGACCCGGGCACGGCGTGGAACTATTCGGTCAGCACCGACGTGCTCGGCGTAGTGGTTTCGCGGCTCTCCGGCATGAGCCTAGGCGCTTTCTTCGCGAGCCGCATCTTCGCGCCGCTCGGCATGGTCGATACCGGCTTCCATTGCCCGCCCGAGAAGGCCCATCGCCTGACCGATAGCTGGGCCTGGAACCCGCTCGGCGCGCCCACGCTGATCGACCATGCGGCGGAATCGAACACCCTGCGCGAACCCCGCTTCGAAAGCGGCGGGGGCGGGCTGCTCTCAACGACCGCAGATTACCACCGTTTCTGTGCTGCGCTCGCCAAAGGCGGCGCGCCGTTGATCTCGCCCAAGACGCTGGCGCTGATGGCCACCAACCACCTCCCCGGCGGCGCGGACCTCACCACCCTCTCGCGCGCGCTGTTCAGCGAGGCGGGTAACGCGGGGATCGGGTTCGGGCTCGGCTTTGGCGTCGTGGTCGATCCGGCAAAGACGCTCATTCCCGGCACGCGCGGGGAATTCCACTGGGGCGGAATCCATTCCACCTCCTTCTTCATCGATCCGGTCGAAAAGCTGCACATGGTCTTCATGACCCAGCTCTTCCCCTCGTCCAGCTATCCCATCCGCCGCCAGCTCAAGACGCTGGTCTATTCGGCGATGACGCACAGTCACGCCTGAAGCCTTCTAAGGAGACACCGCAATGTCCGATCCCATTTCCGGCGCCAAGGACCATATCGACGCCGCGCGCAAGCTTGCCGCGACCATTGACGATATCCCGGCAGATACCGCGCTGCTCCCCGTGAACAAGGTCGGCGTGATCGGCGCAGGCACGATGGGCGGCGGCATCACGATGAATTTCCTCACCGCCGGCATCCCCGTCACCATCGTGGAGATGACGCAGGAGGCGCTGGACCGCGGCGTTGCCACGATGCGCCGCAACTACGAAAACACGGTGAAGCGCGGCAAGATGGACGCGGCGCTGGCCGAAGCCGCGATGGGCCGCCTCACGCCCTCGCTTGATTTCAATGCGCTCGCCGACGCCGACCTCGTAATCGAGGCGGTCTACGAGAGCATGGACGTCAAGAAGGAGGTCTTTGGCAAGCTCGACGGCATCGTGAAGCAGGGTGCGATCCTTGCCAGCAACACCAGCTACCTTGACGTAAACGAGATCGGCGCCTCCACCAAGCGCCCCGAAGCCGTGCTCGGCATGCACTTCTTCTCGCCCGCCAACGTCATGAAGCTGCTCGAAGTCGTGCGCGGCTCGGCCACCGCCAAGGACGTGCTGGCCACCGTGATGGCGCTCGCGGTCAAGATCGGCAAGGTGCCGGTCGTCTCGGGCGTGTGCCACGGCTTCATCGGCAACCGTATGCTGAGCAAGCGGCAGGAACAGGCCAACGCGCTCATCATGGAAGGCGCCGACTTCGCCGACGTCGACAACGCGCTCCTTGAATTCGGTTTCCCGATGGGTCCGTTCCAGATGGCAGACCTCGCGGGTCTCGACATCGGCTGGCACCGCGATCCCAACCGCATCGAAACCCTGCGCGAAGCGCTCTGCGCTCTGGGCCGCTGGGGCCAGAAGACCGGCAAGGGCTTCTACGACTACGACGAGAACCGCCAGCGCACCCCGTCCGAAGTGACGCGCGGCCTGATCGCCGAATGGGCCGCCAAGGCGGGCAAGCCCCAGCGCAAGATCGACGCGGCAGAAATCCTCGAACGCCTGCTCTACCCGATGATCAGCGAAGGTGCGCTTATCCTCGAGGAAGGCATTTCGCAGCGCGGGTCTGACATCGATACCGTCTGGCTCAACGGCTATGGCTGGCCCGCATGGACCGGCGGCCCGATGTTCTGGGCGAGCCACATCGGCCTCGCCACCGTCGTCGCCGGGCTTGAGAAGCACGGCCTCCCCGTCGCCCCGCTGCTCGCCCGCAAGGCAGCAGCCGGCGAAGCCTTCGACTGAGCAGGGCGAGCGCCATGCGGATCGAGGAGATCATCGCAGCCCCGTTCATTCCGCTCAGCGTGATCCTGCACGCACACGCGGAACGGCGGGGCGAAGCCATCGCCATTGCGGACGAGACTTCGCGGATTTCGTGGGCAGACCTCGACGCGATGCTCGACCGCGTGGCCGCGGCACTCCAGCGCGAGGGGGTCGAGGCAAACGAGCCGGTCGCCATCGCGGCGAGCAATTCGGTGCGCACCGCGCTTGCCTTCCTTGGCGCGCTGCGCGCCGGGGCAGTAGCCGCCCCCCTCACTTCGACTGCTGCGCCGCCGACAGTGCTGGCCATGCTGGCAGACAGCACCAGCCGCGTGCTGCTGCTCGACAAGACAATGGCCGAGGGGCTGGCAGGCCTGCCGTTCCCCGACCACGTCAAGCGCATCGCGCTCGATGACAGCGATGCCGGCGTTCCCTTCTCCGAGTGGATTGCTCCCGCAGGCGCGAAGCCCGAAGAGCGCCTTCCGCGCCCGGAAGATCCATTCAACATCATCTACTCCTCGGGCACCACGGGCATGCCCAAGGGTATCGTCCAGAGCCACCAGATGCGCCACGAATATGTGCGGCGCGGGCTCGGCTCGGGCTTTGACGACGATACCGCGACGATCTGCTCGACCCCGCTTTATTCGAACACCACGCTGGTCAGCTTCCTCCCCACGCTGACGGCGGCGGGCAAGGTCGTGCTGATGAAGAAGTTCGATGCGCGCGGCTTCCTTGAACTCAGCGAACGCGAGCGCGTGACCAACGCCATGCTCGTGCCGGTCCAGTATCGCCGGATCATGGAGCACCCGGATTTCGATAGCTTCGACCTGTCCTCCTACCGCCTCAAGACCTGCACTTCGGCTCCCTTCCCGGCATGGCTCAAGGCGGACGTGCTGAAGCGCTGGCCCGGCGGACTTGTCGAAGGCTATGGCCTGACCGAAGGCGGCGCGACGACCAACCTTGTCGCGCACGAGTATCCGAACAAGCTTCATACCGTGGGCCGGCCCTCACCTGGCCACGTCATCAAAATCATCGACGAGGACGGCAACGAACTGCCGCTGGGCGAAGTTGGCGAGATCGTCGGCAGATCGCCGATCATGATGAACGGCTACCACGGCCAGCCCGACAAGACGCGTGAGATGGAGTGGTACGACAAGGACGGGAACCGCTACCTGCGCCACGGCGATGTCGGCAAGTTCGACGAGGACGGCTTCCTCATCCTGATGGACCGCGCCAAGGACATGATCATCTCCGGCGGGTTCAACATCTTTCCGACCGACCTCGAAGCCGAACTGACCCGCCAGCCCGCCGTGAAGGAAGCCGCCGTCGTCGGCATCCCCTCCGATCAGTGGGGCGAGACGCCGCTTGCCGTGATCGTGCTCGCGGATCCTGCCGCCGATCCCGAAGCGATCCGGCAGGAAGCCAACCGCGCGCTGGGCAAGACACAGCGCATCGCCCGGATCGAAGTTGTCGATGAATTGCCGCGCAGCCCCATCGGCAAAGTGTTGAAGCGCGAACTGCGCGATCACTTCGGCGGAAATCCCATTGCCCAAGCCCCCATCACAGATTCCAAGGAGAGCAACCATGCGTGATGCCGTAATCGTCGCCGCCGCCCGCACCCCCATCGGGCGCGCCTACAAGGGCGCTTTCAACGCCACCGCCGGCGCCACGCTCGGCGCGCTTTCGCTTGAGGCCGCCGTGGCGCGCGCCGGGATCGAAGGCGGCGAGATTGACGACGTGCTGTGGGGCTCGGCCCTCCAGCAGGGCGCGCAGGCCGGCAATATCGCCCGCCAGGTCGCGCTCCGTGCGGGGCTCCCGGTCACCGTCTCGGGCATGAGCATGGACCGCCAGTGCTCCTCGGGCCTGATGACCATCGCCACCGCCGCCAAGCAGATCATCGTCGATCGCATGGATGTGGTCGCCGCAGGCGGTCAGGAATCGATCAGCCTTGTCCAGACCAAGGACATGCGCGTTGCGCCCGATCGCAGCCTCGTCGCCATGCACAACGCGGTCTACATGCCGATGCTGCAGACCGCCGAGACGGTCGGCAAGCGCTACAACATCAGCCGCGAAGCCTGCGACGAATATGCTCTGCAATCGCAGCAGCGCACCGCCGCTGCGCAGGCTGCGGGCAAGTTCGATGACGAGATCGTGGCGACCACCAGCTCGATGGGCGTGCAGAACAAGGAAACCGGCGAAATCACGATGCAGGACGTGACGCTCACCAAGGATGAGGGCAACCGCCCCTCGACCACCTTGGAGAACCTGCAGGCGCTGAAGCCCGTGATCGAAGGCGGCATCGTGACTGCGGGCAATGCCAGCCAGCTTTCGGATGGTTCGGCAGCCGTTGTTCTGATGGAAGCTGCCGTCGCCGCCAAAAAGAGCCTCGCGCCGCTGGGCCGCTATGTCGGCATGGCCGCCGCTGGCACCGAGCCCGATGAAATGGGCATCGGCCCGGTCTTTGCGGTCCCCGCGCTCCTCAAGCGTTTCGGCCTCAAGATGGACGACATCGGGCTGTGGGAGCTCAACGAAGCTTTCGCGGTGCAGGTGCTCTATTGCCGCGACAAGCTCGGCATTCCGAACGAACTGCTCAACGTCAACGGCGGCGCGATCTCCATCGGCCACCCCTATGGCATGACCGGCGCGCGCGGCGTGATGCACGCACTGATCGAAGGCAAGCGCCGGGGCGCTAAGTATGTCGTCGTCACGATGTGCGTCGGCGGCGGCATGGGCGCGGCGGGGCTGTTCGAGGTTCTCTAAGGCCTAGGGCCCACCCCCGACCCCTCCCGCAAGCGGGAGGGGAGTAAAAATGCTTGAGTGTGCCCTCCCGCTTGCGGGAGGGCCGCGAGGCTTGGCGAACGCAGAGAGCCTAGCCGCAGCGGGGTGGGTTGCTCGCGGCAACCGCACAGCCTACCCTCTGCGACATGACCGAAGACACCCGCCCCTGGCCACAGGACGGCCGCGAACGCCTGATCTACCCTTCCCCGGTCGGCTGGAAGGGCACCGATTTCGTCGACAACGAGGGCGAGCTCCTCAAGCTCCTGAACCCCAAGACGGTGTTCATGATGGGCGACAACCCCGCCCTGCCCCGGATGCCCGAACGCCCGCGCCTGCTCGATTTCTTCCGCTGCCGCTTCGGCGATATCACCGTGCGGCACCTCCTGATCAGCGCCAAGCGCGCGCTGGATGACGGCCTCCCGGAAAAGGTCGTCATGGCCTGCCTGCTGCACGACATTTCCAACGGCTGCCTGATCCGCTGCGACCACGGCTACTGGAGCGCGCAGCTGGTGGGGCCCTACGTCGATCCGGAAGTTGCCTTCGCGGTGAAGTACCATCAGGCGCTGCGCTATGTGCCCGATGAGAGCGTCGGCTACGCCTACCCCGAAAGCTACCACGCCTTCTTCGGGCCGGACTATGAAGTTCCCGAGTACCTCTTGCGCGACGCCGAGTACGCGAAGAACCACAAGTGGTACATGACCGCGCGGCAGATGACGCTCTACGACACCTACTTCTTCGATGATTTCCCGGTGGTTCAGCCCGAAGAACTGGAGGACGTGATCGGGCGGAACTTCAAGGAGCCGGAAGAAGGGCTCGGCTTCGACGGATCACCCACCGCGCATATGTGGCGCACAATGATCTGGCCGAACAATTTCTTGTGAGGCAGTTATTGAGGGAGCTTGAAGGTTACGTTTCGAAATACGACCACGTTTCTGCCGCTTCTTATGGGCTTTCCCATGCCCGGCATAGGTTGTAGTCTCGCCGCTATGATTGATGGCCTGAACAGGAATTTTGATGAAATTCTTCTGGCTCGTGCTGGCGATATCAGCATTTATTGCGCTTTTCTGGTGGGATCAGCTGCTTATGATGACCCTAAAGCGGCGATTTCTTCGTCGTGAAGACGACAAGCCCGCTCGGCGGCGGGGCTTAAAAGACAGATAATCAGGATTGCTTGCAAACCGGGCTATCCGGCCTATCCGCCCCATTCGTACCTCTACGGCCGACAGTTGCGAACTCGAAGCGCGCCGTCACAGGATGCCGACCGGGCGACTAGGAAATGGCTTCGCACCCGCTCAAGCTACTCCGGCCTCGGCCTTGCCCGAATGCCCGGCAAAACCCTGCATCCCCAGCCACCACTGCAGCGCGATCACGCCGCCCTTTGCGGGGCGCAGGATCGCGGCGATGAGGGCGGCGGCGATTGTAACCACGATCAGCATCATCGCCCATTCCGGCAGGTTTTCCATCTTGCCGATACCAATGATCACCGGCGCCATCAGGTGGCCCGTCAGCAGGATCGCGATGTAGGGCGGGAAATCGTCCGCCGCGTGCAGCGTCCAGTTCTGGCCGCACATCCGGCAGCGCTCGATGGGCTTCAGCCCACCCGCGAACAGGTGCGTGCCGCCGCAGCGCGGGCACTTGCCGGAAGCGCCACGGCCAATCGCATTCCAAACACTATGCGGCAGGATCGCAGGGTCAAGCGGGAGGGCGGCATTTGGCATGGCGGGCCTACTTCTTCGCAAACGGGTTGGTCGGGCTGCGCAAGGTCAGCCGGATCGGCACCGCATCGAAACCGAGTTCGCGGCGGATGCCGTTGATCAGATAGCGGCGATAGCTTTCGGGAAGCTGATCGAGCCGCGTGCCGAACATCACGAAGCTCGGCGGGCGGGTGCGCGCCTGCGTGATATAGCGCAACTTGATGCGCTTGCCGCCCGGTGCCGGGGGCGGGTTGGCGGAAAGCGCATCATCGAACCAGCGATTGAGCGCCGAGGTCGGCACACGCTTCGACCATGCCGCGCGGATATCAAAGGCGGCGGTCAGAATCTGGTCGAGCCCCTTGCCCGTCCGCGCCGAAACCGCGAGCAGCGGCACGCCGCGCACTTGCGCAAGGCCATCATCCAGCGCGGCGCGGATCCCGTTGAACAGGCCCGAAGGGTCCTCCGCAATGTCCCACTTGTTCACCGCGATCATCAGCGCGCGACCTTCTTCGAGCACCATCGAGGCGATCTTGAGGTCCTGATGCTCCAGCCCACGCGTCGCATCGAGCAGCAGCACGACGACTTCGGCAAAATCGATGGCATGGCGCGCATCTGCGACGGCCATCTTTTCCAGCTTCTCGGTGATTTGCGCCTTCTTGCGCATGCCGGCGGTGTCAATCAGGCGCACCGGGCGATAGCCATCGCGCGCGGCATCGAACCACTGCCAATCAATCGCAATCGAATCGCGCGTGATCCCGGCTTCCGGCCCCGTCAGCAGCCGGTTCTCGCCGAGCAGCTTGTTGATGAGGGTGGACTTGCCCGCATTCGGGCGCCCGACAATAGCGAGCTTCAGGACCGATTCGGGATCGAACTCTTCCTCCTCCTCGCCTTCGGCAGGCGGAGCGGCATCGTCATGATCGTCCTTGCCATCGCCCTCGATATGCGGGCGCAGCGCCTCGAACAGATCGGCAAGGCCCTGGCCATGTTCGGCTGAAAACGCCACCGGCTCGCCGAAGCCAAGCGCAAAGGCATCGTAAAGGCCCGGATCACCCGCGCGGCCTTCGGCCTTGTTGGCAAGGAGCACGATCGGCACCCGGCTGGAGCGCAGATAGCGTGCAATTTCCTCGTCGAGTGGGGTCACCCCGGCCCGCGCATCGATCACGAACAAGGCGACATCAGCACCGATCAGCGATGCTTCGGTCTGCTGGCGCATGCGGCCTGGCAGCGTTTCGGGGTCGAGGTCTTCCCAGCCCGCCGTGTCGACAATGGTGAACTTCATGCCGAGCAGATCCGCATCGCCAAAACGGCGGTCACGCGTCACGCCCGGCTGGTCGTCGACGAGCGCGAGCTTCTTGCCGACCAGCCGATTGAACAGCGTCGATTTCCCGACATTGGGCCGACCGATGATAATAACCTGAGGCAGCATGGCCCTCCCGTGGCCCCATCGCGCCCGGAACGCAAGCGCAGCGTGGCATGGCCGTTCATCCGGGCGAGGTGATTAAGAGGCATTAACCAGCTTCGCTTTAGCAGCTTTAACCACGCGGCGGCAAAGGTGCCGGCATGAGCCCGGCCCCCCTGCGACTCGCATCCCTCCTTCTGCTCGCCGCGATTCCCTCGCTGGCTGAAGCGCGTCCGATAGCCCCCGATCCGGCAGGCGCGAGCGATGACGGCACGGAAGAGAGCACCCGCGATTTCGCGCTGCCCTATATTCAATGCGTGCCCTATGCCCGCAAGGTCAGCGGTATTCAGCTCTATGGCGATGCCCATACCTGGTGGGATCAGGCCGCTGGCCGCTATGCCCGCGGCACCCGGCCCAAAGTGGGCGCGGTTATCGCGTTTCGCCCTTACGGGGCGATGCGTCTTGGCCACGTTGCCGCTGTCAGCCGCGTCATCGATTCGCGCACCGTGCTGCTGCGCCACGCCAACTGGTCCCCCATCGATGGGCGGCGCGGGCAGATGGAAGACAATGTCCGCGCGGTGGACGTCTCGCCCGACAATGACTGGAGCGAGGTGCGCGTGTGGTATGCCCCGCTTGGCGGGCTTGGCACCACGCACTGGCCGGTGGAAGGCTTCATCTACAACCAGAAGCCGCTGCGCAATGAGCGACTGGCCGTACTCGCTTCCGCTGACGCGCCAAAGGCGACCTACACCTCGCGGATCGGGCCCGACTTCTTGAAGGGTATCGTGCCGGAGCCGAGCCGCACGGCGACGCGCCGTACGCTGGCTGCGCGCGTTACCGTGAAGGCCGAAGCCAAGCCGCATGAGGAAGACCGCACCCTCACGGTTTCCCCAAGCCTTGCCCGCGATCCGATTGGCCGGATCATCGCCAGCCGCGTGCGCTGAGCCAGGTTCCAGAAGAACACGCGCGAGCACCAGCCCCGCTCACCCTTCGACATGCTCAGGGTAAGCGGGACTTGGGTAGTTTCGAGACGTCTTCGCTTCAAAGCGTCTTGATGATCGCCGAGAAGTCCATCCCGCCGTTTCCGGCTGCATCAAACGCGGCGTAAAGTTCAGCCGCCCGCGAGCCCATCGGCACGTCAGCGCCCGCCGTTTTGGCCGCTTCCATCGCCAGCTTGAGGTCCTTGAGCATCAGCGCGGTGGCAAAGCCGCCCTGATAGCCGTTGTCCGCAGGCGTCGTCGGGCCGACACCCGGGACCGGGCAGTAGCTCGTCATCGACCAGCACTGGCCCGAGGCCTTAGACGAGATGTCGAAGAAGGTCTGGAGATCGAGCCCCAGCTTCTCGGCCATCGCAAAGGTCTCGCAGGTCGCGATCATCGAGGCGCCGAGCAGCATGTTGTTGCAGATCTTGGCCGCCTGACCCGCGCCGCTGTCACCGGCGTGAATCACCGCCTTGCCCATCGCGGCAAGGATCGGCTCGCCCCGCGCGAAGGCATCCGCGCTGCCGCCGACCATGAACGTCAGCGTGCCGCCATTGGCCGCCGCGATGCCGCCCGAAACAGGCGCATCGACCATGGCATAGCCCGCGTCCGCCGCCAGCGTGGCGACTTCGCGCGCGGTGGCGACGTCGATGGTCGAGCAATCGAGCAGCAGCGCCGAGGTCGGAGCGTGGCCGATCACATCAGCGGTGTAGACCGCCTTCACGATGGCGCCGTTGGGCAGCATCGAGACGACAGCATCCGCACCCTGCACCGCTTCCTTCACCGAAGTGTAGGTGGTGCAGCCGTTTTCCTTCGCGCGCGCCAGCGCCGCTTCGGCAAGATCGAAGGCGTGGACGTCATGCCCCGCCTTGACCAGATTCGCGGCCATGCCGCCGCCCATGTTGCCCAGGCCGATAAATGCAATTTTCATAAAATCTCCCCTCCCGCTTGCGGGAGGGGCCGGGGGTGGGCCTCCTCCCAGAAATGTCGTGGGCCAACCGGCCCACCCCTACCCCCTCCCGCATGCGGGAGGGGAACTGAAGGTTATTTCCCCTTCCACACGCCGGGGCGCTTTTCGATGAAGGCGGCCATGCCTTCGGCCTTGTCCTCGGTCGCGGTGAGGATCTGGAATACGCGGCGTTCGAACAGGATACCCTGATCGAGGGTCATCTCGAACGCGGCGTTGACCATTTCCTTGTTGGCGATGGCGGCTACCGGAGGCATCCCGGCGATCACTTCGGCCGTCTTGAGCGCCTCGTCCAGCAGATCAGCCAGCGGCACGACCCGTGTGACAAGCCCCGAACGCTCGGCCTCGACTGCATCCATCATCCGGCTGGTAAGGCACATGTCCATCGCCTTGGCCTTGCCCACCGCGCGGGTCAGGCGCTGCGAACCGCCCATGCCGGGTGCTACGCCGAGCTTGATCTCGGGCTGGCCGAACTTGGCGTTTTCCGAAGCGATGATGAAGTCCGCCATCATGGCGAGTTCGCACCCTCCGCCAAGCGCGAAGCCGTTGACCGCCGCGATCCACGGCTTGCGCGTGGTCTTCACGAGGTGGCTGGTCCAGCGCGAGAAGAAGTCGCCGGTGTAGAATTCGGTCGCGGCCTTGTCGGCCATTTCCTTGATGTCGGCACCTGCAGCAAAGGCCTTCTCGCCCGAACCGGTCAGTACCGCGCAGCGCTGCGATGCGTCGGCCTCATAGGCACCGAAGGCCACGATCAGCTCTTCGAGCACCTGCGAATTAAGCGCATTCAGCGACTTCGGGCGGTTGAGCGTGATGAGCGTGACTGCGCCGCGCTGTTCAACCAGGATCGTCTCATAGGTCATAGGGGGCTCCATTCCTCGTTCTCAGGCAGGGGCGCGAAGATCGCGTCCAGCAGTTCGTCAGTCACGCCTTCGGGCGTTGCCGGGTCCCACTTGGGGGCATTGTCCTTGTCCACGATCACCGCGCGCACGCCTTCGGCAAAATCGGGGCGCAGCAGCACGCGGCTGCAGATCCGGTATTCCATCGCCATGTTCGCGGCGAAATCAGGGAGCGTGAGGCTCGTCGCCAATTGGCGCAGCGCGACCTTGCAGGTCTGCGGGCTCTTGGCGTGGAGGGCCTTGAGCGTCGCGGCCGCAAACTCGCTGCCATCGGCTTCGAGGGCAGCGAGGATATCCTCGTAGCGGTCCGATGCGAACATGCGGGCGATATCGTCCGCCTGCGCCGCGATCTTGGGCTCGGGCGGGACGGCGGCGGCTTCATGCAGGATTGCCGGGATATTGCCCGGGTTTGCTGCGATCTTGGCCTTCACTTCAGCAATGGCAGCCGAGGGCAGGTAATGCGTGGCGGAACCGGCCCAAAGGCATTCGGACCCGTCCATCCGCGCGCCGGTCAGCGCGAGATACTGGCCGAGCCGCCCCTTCATGCGCGAAAGGAACCAGCCGCCGCCGACATCAGGGAACAGGCCGATGCCGGTCTCGGGCATGGCAAGGCGCGTGTTCTCGGTCGCGACGCGGTAGCGCGCCGGATCGGCAATGCCGACACCGCCGCCCATCGTGATCCCGTCCATGAAAGCCACGATGGGCTTTTCGTAGGTCATGATCAGATGGTTGAGGCGGTACTCGTCGAAGAAGAACTTGCGGCCTGAAACGCCGTCGTCATTCAGCGCCGAATTGCGCAGGAAGGCGATATCGCCGCCCGCGCAGAAGCCGCGGCCTTCCGAATGGTCGATAATCACTGCGCCGACCGCAGGATCATCGCGCCACCTCAGCAGCGCTTCGGTCATGCCGTCCACCATCGCCCGATTGAGCGCATGGATCGCCTTGGGCCGGTTGAGCGAGAGCACGCCCATCCCGCCCTCGACGCGCACCAGAATCTCTTCGGTCATTGCTTGGCCCTCTCCCTCAATACTTTACTGGCCCCGATCATTGCCGCAGCAGATCGCGCCCGACGATCAGCTTCATCACCTCGTTGGTGCCTTCGAGGATGCGGTGGACGCGCAGGTCGCGCCAGAAACGCTCGATCGGATAGTCCTTGAGGTAGCCGTAGCCGCCGAAGATCTGCAGCGCGCGGTCAACCACCGAAGAGCCGGTGTCGGTCGCCAGCTTTTTGGCCATCGCGGAAAAGCGCGTCTTGTCGGGCGCATTGCTCGTCACCTTGGCCGCTGCAAGATAGAGTAGCGCGCGCGCGGCTTCGAGGTCGGTCGCCATGTCAGCCAACTGGAACTGCGTGTTCTGGAACTCGGCGATGGGCTGGCCGAACTGGCTGCGTTCCTTGGCGTACTTGATCGCTTCATCGAGGCAGCGCTGCGCGCCGCCGAGCGAGCACGCGCCGATGTTGAGGCGCCCGCCGTCGAGCCCCGCCATGGCAAAGCGGAAGCCATCGCCTTCCGCGCCGACGCGATTGGCTACGGGCACCTTGACGTTCTCGAGAATGACCTGCGCGGTGGGCGAGGAATTCCAGCCCAGCTTCCGCTCGGGCGCGCCGAAGTTGACGCCCGGCATGTCCTTCTCGATGACGAGGCACGAAATGCCCTTCGGACCCGCTTCGCCGGTGCGCACCATCGTCACGTAGATGTCGCTCACGCCGCCGCCCGAGATGAACTGCTTGGTGCCGTTCACCACATAGTGATCGCCTTCAAGCTTCGCCGTCGTGCGCAGTGCCGCCGCGTCCGAGCCCGAACCCGGCTCGGTCAGGCAGTAGCTGGCGATCTTGTCCATCGTGATGAGCTCGGGGAGGTAGCGCGCTTTGATCTCCGCGCCGCCGAACCGGTCGATCATCCACGAGGCCATATTGTGGATCGAGATGAACGCGCTCGTGCTGGGGCAGCCATAGGCCATGGCTTCCATGATCAGTGCTGAATCGAGCCGGCCAAGCCCGATGCCGCCGCTCTCCTCGCTGACGTAGATCGAGGCGAAGCCCAGTTCGGCCGCCGCCTTGATCGTTTCGCGCGGGAACATGTGCTCCTCGTCCCACTGCGCCGCATAGGGCGTGATCGCGTCGGCGGTGAAGCGCCGCGCCATCTCCTGAATGGCGATCTGGTCGTCGGTAAGGGCGAACTGGTCGGTCATGCTCTGGCCTTGGCTTGCAGTGAGGGGGAATAGCCGCGTCCTAGCCGAAGCGCCGGACGTGGCAAGTGATGGACCTTGGGGCGAGCGCGCGCCATAACCGGGCGCGCATGGAAAGTCTCGATACCGCGCTTCGCTTGATCGCCATCGGCCAGCTCATGCTGATCGCGCTGGTCGTCTGGCGCAGTGCGGCCTCGCCGCCGCTGCGACGCATAACCGTGCTGCTGCTGGTTTCGGTGATCGGCTACCTGATCAATTCGGGGCCAGCGTTTCCGGAACTGCCGCCGCCGATGCGGCTTGTCGTGGTGCTCGCCAGCAATCTCGCCGCGCTGTTCCTGTGGCTGTTCGCCCACGCGATGTTCGATCGCAGCCCGGACCGCCGCATCACGCTGGCCGCAAGCGTGCTCATCGTAGGCAGCGTGCTCGTCTTTGTCTTCAAGCGCTGGACGGGCGCGCTGATCCCGGTAGCCGATCTGATCGGCCATGCCGTCTCCGCTCTGCTGGCCATTCACGCCGTGGTGATTGCCGTGACCGAGCGCGACGACGATCTTGTCGAAGCGCGCCGCCGCTTCAGGCTCGCCTTCGTGCTGATCGTCGCGGGCCTTGCCATGTTCGTCCTCGCCAGCGAAGCGTGGTTCGGCTTCGGCTATGAGCCGGTGTGGATGCTCACCGCGCAGACCCTGCTTATTGCGGTTGCGGTCATGGTGATCGGCACGGCCATGCTGGAGGCCGATCCCGCACTCCTCGCCCCGCCACGCTTGCCCGGCGAACAGCCGCTTGCGGATGACTGGAGCCCTGCCGAGCGCGTCCTCAATGGCAAGCTGGATGCCGCGATGGCGGGCCGCGTCTGGCTCGAACCCGGCCTCACCATCGGCCTGCTCGCGGGCAAGCTCGATGTGCCCGAGCACCGGTTGCGTGCGCTGATCAACCGCCGCCTTGGCCACCGCAACTTCTCGGCCTTCCTCAATGCGCACCGCATCGCGGAAGCAAGGGCCGTGCTCGCCGATCCGAAGCGAGTCGACCTGCCCGTGCTCACCATCGCGATGGACCTCGGCTACGGCTCGCTCGCACCGTTCAACCGCGCCTTCCGCGAGGCCGTGGGGCAGACACCCACGGAATTCCGCCGAGCAGCCTTCGCCGAACCTGAAAAACACTGATCGATTCCGAAAAGCATCAGCATTTTCGGCCAGCGCGGAGCCGCCATGCCGCCGCCATGCGACAAGCCGGGCATCCCCTTCCCGGAGTGCCCCATGCCAATCACGTTCCTGTTCCTCGCCGCCCGCATGCTCGATGGCATCTGGATCGAAAGCATCCGATACTTTGCGGGCGCCGCCGGTGTCGCGCTGCTGTGCTGGCTGCTGGCCAGCCGGATCGCTCACCGCCGCATCCAGACGCGCCGCGCCACCACTGCAGACCGCCTGCGCGAAGTGCGCCAGTCGCTGTGGTCGATGACCGTCTTCGCTTTCGTCGATCTGATTACCGTGGTGCTGATCGCAATCGGCGCGATCGCCTTCAATCAGGGGCCGCCAGTGCTCACCACCATCCTGTGGCAGACCGCCCTGCTGATCGTGATGCACGATGCCTATTTCTACTGGATGCACCGCTGGATGCACCACAAGACGATGTTCCGCGTGCTCCACTCGGTCCACCACCTCAGCCGCACGCCAACGAGTTGGGCCGCCTATAGCTTCGCCACCGGCGAGGCCGCATTCGAGGCGGTGATCGTGCCGCTGATGATCGCCGTCGTCAGCGTGGTTGCCCCTGCCGAACCGTGGGCCGTGTTCATCTTCCTCGGCCACCAGATTGCTCGCAACGCGTTTGGCCATGCCGGGTTCGAACTGGCATGGCCGGGCTTCACCCGCTCGCCGTGGACGGGCTGGCTGACGACCACGACCCACCACGATCTCCACCACAGTGAGGGCCGCTACAACTTCGGCCTCTACTTCACCTGGTGGGACCGCTGGCTGGGCACCGAGCACCCGCGCTACCACGAACGGTTCGCGGCGGTGGTGAACCGCCACCGCGAAACCGCCGCGGAAAGTGTGTCGGTGCATGGTGCCGTCAGCCCGTAAGCTTCAGGCTCAGCTCATCGTCGGGATAACGAAGGCATTGCCGCCCGAGGGCAGGCCTTCCGGCCAGCGCTGCGTCACGGTCTTCACCTTGGTCCAGAACTTCACGCCTTCCACGCCGTGCTGGTTGGTGTCACCGAAGGCCGACCGCTTCCAGCCGCCGAAGGTGTGATAGGCGACCGGCACCGGGATCGGCACGTTGATGCCGACCATGCCGACATTGACCCGCGCCGCGAATTCGCGCGCCGCATTGCCGCTGCGGGTGAACAGCGCCACGCCGTTACCGTACTGGTGCTTCGAAGCGAGCGAGAGCGCTTCCTCGAAATCCTTGGCACGCACGATCTGCAGCACCGGGCCGAAGATCTCGTTGTGATAGCTCTCCATGTCCGGCGTCACGTGGTCGATCAGCGTCGGGCCGACGAAGAAGCCGTTCTCGTGGCCCTGCAAGGAGAATCCGCGGCCATCGATCACGATCTCGCCGCCCTCTTGCTCGCACTTGGTGATCCAGCGCTCGATGTTCGCCTTGTGCGCCGCCGTCACGACCGGGCCGTAGTGGCAGTCGTTATCGGTCGAAATGCCGACGCGCAGCTTCTCGATCGCAGGGATCAGCTTGGCCTTAAGCGCCTCGGCAGTTTCTTCACCGACCGGCACGACGACCGGAAGAGCCATGCAGCGCTCGCCTGCCGAACCAAACGCGGCACCGGCAAGGTCGTTCACCACCTGATCGAGATCGGCATCGGGCATCACCACGCCGTGGTTCTTGGCACCGCCCATGGCCTGCACGCGCTTGCCCGCAGCAACGCCGCGATTGTAAACATAGTGCGCGATATCGGACGAGCCGACGAAGCTGACCGCGCCGATCGCCGGGTGATCGAGGATCGCGTCGACCATTTCCTTGTCGCCGTGCACGACCTGGCAAATGCCCTCGGGCAGACCCGCTTCGAGGAACAGCTCGGCAAGGCGCACCGGCACCGAAGGATCGCGCTCGGAAGGCTTGATGATGAAGGCATTGCCCGTGGCGATAGCAACGCCGGCCATCCACAGCGGGATCATGCCGGGGAAGTTGAACGGCGTGATGCCCGCGCCGATGCCGATGGGCTGGCGCATCGAGTAGATGTCGATGCCCGGGCCGGCGCCCTGCGTGTATTCGCCCTTGAGCACGTGCGGGATGCCGCAGCAGAACTCGATCACTTCGAGCCCGCGCTGAATGTCACCCTTCGAATCCGCGATCACCTTGCCGTGCTCACTCGAAAGCAGGTGCGCCAGTTCGTCGAGGTTCGCTTCGACGAGGCGCTTGAATTCGAACATCACGCGGGCGCGGCGCTGCGGGTTGACCGCCGCCCACGCCGGCTGTGCAGCCTTGGCAGCTGCAACCGCGCGCTCCAGCGTCTCGGCCGTGCCCAGCGCCACTTCGGCCTGCACCGCGCCGGTGTTGGGATCGAACACCTGACCCTTGCGCGCCGGCGCTCCGCCCGAACCGCCGACAATGAAATGATCGATCTGGCGCATGTAGGGAATCCTTTCCTCTCGAATTTGAGGAGCCTCCTGCACCCCGGATCATTTGCAAGCAAGGTGAGAAAATGCGAGGGATACCTGCAATGATGCAGGTTCCTGACTGGAGCGATTTCCAGACCTTTCTCGCCATTGCCCGCGCCGGACAGCTCGCCCGCGCCGCGCAGGCCATCGGCGTTGATGCCACCACCATGGGCCGCCGCCTGCGCCGCCTCGAAACGCGCATCGGCGCCACCTTGTTCGAGCAGACGCGTGAGGGGCAGGTGCTGACCGAAGCGGGCGAAGCCATGCTCGTGGAAGTCGAAGCCATGGAGCGCGCCGCCAGCCGCATTGCCGAGCATGGCGGCGGCGGCCCGGCCGGCCTCCTGCGCGTCAGCCTCTCGGAAGGCTTCGCCAGCTGGATCGTTGCGCCCGCGCTCGGCACCTTCACTGCAGCGCACCCGCGGCTGGTAATCGATCTTGTTGCGAACTCGGGCTTCCTCAGCCCCTCGAAGCGCGAGGCGGATCTTGCCGTCACGCTATCTCGTCCCCGGGCTGGGCCGGTAATTGCCGGCAAGCTGTCGGACTATCACCTGAGGCTCTACGCCTGCCCCGACTACCTTGCGGGCCACGCACCCCTGCGCCGCCCGACGGATCTCGCCAGGGGCCACGCCCTCGTCGGCTACGTCCCCGATTTGCTCTACGCGCCGGAGCTCAGATATCTGGCGGAAATCGAACCCGGCCTTGCCGCAACGGTCCGCTCCTCGTCGATCAACGCGCAGCACCGCCTGATTGCAGCGGGCGCGGGTATTGGCGTGCTGCCCTGCTTTATCGGAGATGCAGATCCGAGTCTTGTGCCAGTGCTGCCCGAACGGCGCATCACGCGCTCATTCTGGCTGGTCATGCACAAGGACACGCACAGCCTTGCACGCGTGCAGGCGTTCAAGACGTGGCTGACCACACTCGTCGAGCGGGAGCGGGGCAGGCTGCTGCCCCACTAGATCCTCCCCATTTTCAAGAAGTGCAAATGGGGAGGTGGCAGCCCGAAAGGCTGACGGAGGGGTGAACCTTAGATCTTCGCCACCGGCGCGTCGTCACCAAGGTCTTCGTACCACGCCTCAACCGGCCCGGAGAGCTTCAGCGTGAGCGGATTGCCCTTGCGGTCCATGGTCTTGCCGGCCTGCACGCGCACCCAGCCCTCTGAAATCGAGTATTCCTCGACATTGCGGCGCACGGTGCCCTTGAAGCGGATGCCGATACCCCGGCGCAGCTTCTCCGCATCGAAATACGGGCTGCGCGGATTGATCGCGAGGCGATCGGGGGGAACGTCCGGCCCGGCCGTGGTGGCGGGAGCGGCAGATTCGGGCGCTGAAGCTTCTTCGGTCATGGGGGGAGCCAAATATCTTGATCCCCCCACTTGTCAATCAAGCCCCGTCATGGCAGAGGCGCGCCCCTGTCTGGCCCAAGGTTGTCTGCCTTGGAGACCACACGGGCGCGTAGCTCAGTGGTAGAGCACACCCTTCACACGGGTGGGGTCGCAGGTTCAATCCCTGCCGCGCCCACCATAAATCCCTTTGAAATATAGGGAATTTATGGATGGCCATTTTTCTCCCTCGCAGATTTTGACCCCGTTTCGCACCCGAAAAGGGCCGGAATCGACCTCCGCTCGTACAAAACCCGTACAGCATCAGGGCTCCTTTCTCAGCTTGAGCCGCGTCTTGCGCTCGA